>CAINGU010000042.1 GCA_903848645.1 uncultured cyanobacterium
CATGTCAATCTGCTTTTTAAATTCCCATTCTAGTACTGCAGTACCACCAAACTCCGATTCTCAAGGCTCAGAGATGGGGTAATTACCTTTGTCATTACTTCTGAATCTTGCAAAGAAGATATCTTTGAGTCTCAAATAATAAAAGTCATGTCAATCTGCTTTTTAAATTCCCATTCTAGTACTGCAGTACCACCAAACTCCGATTCTCAAGGCTCAGAGATGGGGTAATTACCTTTGTCATTACTCCTGAACCTTGCAAAGAAGATATCTTTGAGTCTAAAATAATAAAAGTCATGTCATCTGCTTTTTGAATTCCCATTCTAGTACTGCAGTACCACCAAACTCCGATCTTCATGTTCAAAAAGCTCATGTTACCTATATCTATTTTAACTGCAAAAGAAAGCGTGACTAGCTTCTATGGATATAATTTTGCATATATCGTAGGGAATATTTTTAGTAAATTTCGTTGATAATACAGCTAAAAAAAGCATTTGTTATGAAAAAAGTCAGGCTAACGTGGTTTAAATCGTTGTAACTCCCATTCTTTAGCGATAACATGGAAATAAGTTTACTACAAGCTTTTCATTTCTCGTTTAGCTGAAATTTTTTTTATGGAAATTCAATTAATCAATATCGGGTTTGGTAATATCGTCTCTGCTAATAGAGTCGTTGCCATCGTTAGTCCCGAATCTGCTCCCATTAAACGGATTATCACCGATGCTAGGGATAGAGGTCAACTGGTTGATGCTACCTATGGACGAAGGACTAGGGCTGTGATTATCACTGATTCTAGTCATGTGATTCTCTCTGCGATTCAGCCAGAAACTGTAGCCAATCGGTTTGTGATTTCCCGTGATCATCATGTTGTAGATAATTAATCATCGGAATAGTTATCAACCCAACTCTATTTGTACCATATCGGCCGTACCATGTGAATTAGACTGGTTTTCTGTCACCAGTGCTACAAATTCTTTAGTCTTGATGCTAATTTGAACAGTGAGGATGAGAGATGCCGCCGAAAAAGCTTATCTGTAGGTATTTGACCATCTAAAATCCCAAATTCAAAATGGTATTAGTTGTTTTAGCAGCTAAAACAAGACTAAGGAATAATTTGTATTTATTAATTCACTCTTTTTACGGATAATGCAAGTATTACCTATCTATAATGATGCAAATACGAAAGAATGTCCACCTCTGGGCAAGCTAATTGTTTTAACCGGTCCTAGTGGAGTCGGCAAAGGTACTTTAATGAATGAAATTCTCAAACGTTATCCAGAATTGCATTATTCAGTATCGGTAACCACTCGTTCTCCACGTCCAGGAGAAATAAATGGTAAAAATTATAACTTTATCAGCCGTAACAAGTTTGAACAATTAGTTACTCAAGGTGAATTTTTGGAATGGGCAGAATTTGCTGGTAACTGTTATGGTACGCCCCGTGAAGCTGTGCTGAATCAGATTCAGTCGGGTAAGTTGGTGGTGCTAGAAATTGAATTAGAAGGAGCGAGACAAATCCGTAATACTTTTCCTAGCGCCCTGAGTATTTTTATTTTGCCACCTTCATTTTCTGAATTAGAAACCCGTATCCGTGGACGCGGACAAGACTCCGAGGAAGCGATTACTCGTCGGTTGCAACGTGCTGAAGAAGAAATTGCTGCTGCTAATGAATTTGATCTACGAATTATCAATGATGATTTTGAGCAAGCTTTAAATGAAATTGAAAAAGCTATCTTTGAATAATTAAGTTTTTGGTAATTGGTAATTGGTAATTGGTAATTGGTAATTGGTAATTGGTAAAATTATCACTTACCTTTCAACTATGCCCTAACTTACTTGACTACTAGATCGGGGATATACAAGGTTTGAATATCTTAACCTAGTAGTATTGAAACTTATCCAGGAGTTTTAACTTGACGTGCCATATCTAAAAAGGCATTCATATTGACTCCAGGACGACGACGGGGATTATTAGTAGGAATGAGATATTTAGTAGCAAAATTCGTTTCAGTTGCTACTGATACTTTAACTTTCACGGGTTCAGCCTTGGTAACTTTTGCTGCTACTGGTGCTGGTGCTGGTGCTGCTGCTGCTGGTGCTGCTGCTGCTGCTGCTGGTGCGGGAGTAGTATTAGCTTCTTCCTTTAGTTCCAAGTAGTAGCCATTGCCTTTTTTACCAAACAAGCCAGTAATAAAACCCACAATACCCGCAATGAGATTTTTGATAAAGCCCATGAAAAATGCTCCTGGTTTGAATAATCTGGAATGTTACCGAAATTGTTAAAAATCACGGTGTAATATTACATTTGATTGCGCTACTTACTGTTAATTATTAGACTGACTATTTGCTAATTAAAAACCTATAATTACTGCTGGTAAGTATTTTCAGGTTTTTTATGTCTAATAATGGTACATGATGGATAACACAAATTAATTATTAAATTTTATTATAACTATAGGATTATGAGAATTTATTTAATAAATCTTAATACTCTCCATTCAGTCCGAAAACTGGCACATTTTGTGTATTTTCGGTGACAATACTGAGTTATATTCTTGACAATCATAAAAAATTAAGATCATGACCACAAAACAGCAAAATCCCGTTTTATTAGTGCATGGTATTAATGATACTGGGGCGGTTTTCAATAAAATGGCGTTTTATCTCAGACAACGAGGTTTGTCTGTGTATACAGTGGATTTAGTCCCGAATAATGGTTCTGAGGTTTTGGATAAGTTAGCGCAGCACGTAGCTAATTATGTAGCTGCTACTTTTGAACCAGAACAACCACTGGATTTAGTTGGTTTTAGTATGGGGGGAATTGTCAGCCGTTATTATATTCAGCGGTTGGGGGGAATAGAAAGAGTACAGCGATTTATTACCATTTCTTCACCCCATAAAGGAACTATAGTTGCTTATGGTACTTGGCTGGCTGGGGCTGTGCAAATGCGTCCTGATAGTTCTTTTTTAGAAGATTTAAATTCAGATGTGCAGATGTTAAAGCAGTTGAATTTTACATCTATTTGGACTCCCTATGATTTGATGATTTTACCAGCAAAAAGTTCGCAACTGGGGATAGGAAAAGAAGTGAGTTTACCAGTGGTATTACATCCTTTAATGCTAACAGATGCTAGGACTTTAGGAATAGTTGCAGAGGCATTAACAGAACCAATTAATCTGTATCCCCAATCAGACTATGTTCAGAATTCGCAAAAATCGCCTCTGGATGGCGATAATATTTAAATTCTATTAAGTTATAAAAAGGGTCTTCTAAAAAGAAAGTGCGATGTTCTAGAAGAGATTCAGGAAAGCGGTATTTGGGTTCTTCTCGAAATTTTAAATCTTTGCTTTTTGCCCTTTCTAGTAATTCTTGCCAATCGTGATCAGCAGTAAAAATTAAACCAGAATGTCGCGGATAAATTGCTCTTTGAGGTGTTAGAATATCCTTGGTAACGTGGGCTACTAATTGATGTCCATAAAGGTTGAGAATTAAAGCATGGGGGTTTTCTCGTCCGGGTATGCAGCCTAAACCGTCAACATAAAAGGCTTTGGTTTGGGGGATATTGGAGACGGGGAAAGCGAGGTGAAATATGGTTTGGTTCATGGTGGGGGTGGGTTGGAGAATAAAAGTAAGATTTAGTTAATTTCTCTGTAGGTTGATCATCAATTATAGTAAAATAATCAATAATTTCGAGTTTGATGTTATGGGTAATGAAATATTTAGAGATCGTCTGAACCGCAAAATTGAGAAGTTCATATTGGAGGCTCAGGACTGTATAAAATTAGAGCATAATGGAATGGCTGGTAACGTTCGTGAAATCTTGGTTCAAGAACTTCTGCTTCCACTGCTTCCAGAAGGTATTCACATTGGAAGTGGTAAAGTCACTGACTCAAGTGGCAACTTATCTTCACAATCTGATATCATCATCTACGACAGGCGAACAGTACCACCTATTCTCTATGATGATAAGCAGGGTGTATTTCCCATTGAAAGCGTTTATTATGTCATAGAAATAAAAACTAATTTAACAAAGAAAGAGTTTGACAAGTCTATTCAAAATGGGCAAAAGCTACGATCCCTGAAAGGAGTACAACCTCATTCAGCCCTCTTTGCTTTCAACTCTAATCTGAAGGATTCAAAAGATTCGGATCGCTTTATTCAAACACAGAAAGATATGCTTGTTCCACTTCCAATCAATATCTTCTGTGTTGTGGGTAAAGAATATGGTTTTTGGGATAAAGTTTGGAAGATTCTTCCTGATACGGACAATAATATTGTCATTGTATCGTTTTTAGTCGGAATAATAAATACTCTTGTGAAAGCCAGACATTTCTATCAACCCAGTATTGATCCAGGTTGGTACTTCTTCCCCGGATATGATCCATTTTTATAGTCACCCATAGCAAATAAACTGACTATTATGGTTATATCTGTAACTAATGCGATCGCTCATCCTGTGCCAACGAACTTGATTGTAAAGCGATCGCATCCTCAGAAACAATTAACTTGATTAGGGACTTGACGAAATCATCAAGATGTACTATATTAAAACCATAGGATGCAGCAGACATGATTTAGGCGTTGAAAGATAGTCTAAACATGACATCCCGTTACCCTTGTGGTCGAGGAATTCCGGTAAAGACGTTCTGAATACCAAAAATTTATTTTTGGCGAAAGCTCCTTAAGGAGCTTTTGTTATTTAGGGAGTTGGTAGTTTTTTGTTATTGAATAAGTTTTTGGCTATAACGAAAAAGCGAACTTTTTCTACTTTATCTATATCATCATCTAGAGGGTATGAGCTTAGTACGTGTAATCTCAACTTCTTACATTCTTTGAATACCCTAAATACAACAAAATAATCAACTTTAATACCATTAGAATCTAAAACTTTAACAGAAGCATAGTTTTTATACCCAGCATGACAGACTAAAGTTGTTTTGTCAGCCAGTGACTTAACAATACTGGGTAATTGCTTTGAGAGGTGGTATCTTTCAAAATTGAATGGTCTGGACTCTTTTTTATTTGAGTCATGATACATCAATAACTCTAATTCTTCGCTAGTAAGGTTTTCCGATTTACCAGTGAAGCAGTGTGAGCTATATGTCACTATAAACCTATATGTAAATGGGTTATTTTCGTCTGTTTCGTCAGTATATTCAACGCGGTGAACATCTAAATGTGATAAGTCGTAAACCTGTCCATTGAATGTGAAATTTCTCCAGCGTTTAACTTCTGTTTTAACGGTATTAAAATCTTTACTCATTAGTTGATATAATTGCAAATTATTTATACAATACCGTTAAGTGGTTTTGTGTAGCAATATATTAAGATCAAATAGTGCTATATATTTAGAGATGATTATTATGACGTTACATGAACTTCAAGATCAAGCACTAAAATTATCTGTCGAAGAACGTTTACAATTAATCAATATTTTAACTCGCTCTCTCTTACTAAAAACACATTCAGCCACAAAATCAAAAGGTTTAGCTGCAAGTTTAATTGGTATTGCCAAAACAGACACACCACCACCTACAGATGAAGAGGTGAAAGCTTTATTACATGAAGACAGACACGATATTTTACACCCTCCTACAAAATCTCCCCAGCGTCTTATTTGAACTGCTGGAAAAACCACCCCAACTAGCTGCACACTACGAATTTTCATCAGTCGAAATCAAGGAACTAGCACGTCGCATAGATGGTGTATTTCTACCCAAAGTTGAGTACCCAGAAGATCCGATTTATTTTGTCGAAGTTCAATTTCAAGATGATGATAATTTATACTGGCGATTAATTACCGAAGTATTTTTGTATTTAAATCAGTATAAACCTGATAAAAAATGGCAAGCTGTAGTATTGTGGGCTAAACGGAGTCTTGATCCTGGTATTCCCTTTGCATATCAAACTTCACTAGCTGCGGGACAAATTCACGTAGTTTATTTGGATGAATTAACTGATACATCAAATTCAATTGGTTTAGGAATTATTCAATTAGTAGTTGCGCCTGAAGATGAAGCAATACAAACAGCAAGAAGTTTAATTAATTTAGTACAACAAGCAGATGCGGCAAACAGTCGTTATCTTTTAGAATTAGTAGAAAGGATGCTAATTTATAAGTTTTCCACCTATAGCCGTCAGGAGTTAGAAGCGATGTTTGGATTAACAGAATGGCGACAAACTCGATTTTATCAAGAAGTTAAGGAAGAAACTAAGTTAGAAACAATTCCTCGTCTTTTAAAAATGGGTTTGAGTGTAGAACAAATTGCCGAAGCACTGGAATTAGATATTGAAATAGTGCAACAAGCTATGAAAACACAAGGTGTCAAAGAGTCTTAATTTACAAGTTTTCCACCTATACCCGTCAGGAGTTAGAAACAATGTTTGGATTAACAGAATGGCGACAAACTCGATTTTATCAAGAAGTTCAGGAAGAAGTTCAGGAAGAAACTAAGTTAGAAGCAATTCCTCGTCTTTGGAAAATGGGTTTGAGTGTAGAACAAATTGCCGAAGCCCTAGAATTAAAAATTGAAGTAGTTCAACAAGCTATGGAAAAGCAAGGGAGAAAGGAATCTTAATATTAATGTGGTAAAAGAGGATAAAATCATTTTATTAGCATAAAAACCTGAAAATACTCATAATTTATCACAGATGTTATCTCTAATTGATTCTATTAATCCCTGGTTAATGGGAGTAGGCTTAAATGCAATTTTACTAGGAATAGTCGCAATTATTCCCAAAAAGTTGCTCACTCCGGCAGGTATACTTAATGCTGGGTTATTAGGAATTATCATTTGGGGAACACTAGGTTGGCAAGGATATCTAGTGGTAGTGTTTTATTTTCTTGTCGGTTCTGGGGTAACACGCATTGGTATGGCAGAAAAAGAAGCTGCCGGAATTGCGGAAAAACGCGCCGGTGCAAGAGGTCCAGAAAACGTTTGGGGTTCAGCATTAATAGCGGCTTTGTGTGCTTTGGGAGTGTTGTTTTTACCTGATTTTAAATATTTATTATGTTTGGGTTATGTTGCCAGTTTTAGTACCAAACTATCTGATACGACGGCTAGTGAAGTGGGTAAAGCTTATGGTAAAAGCACCTTTTTAATTACGACATTGCAACCAGTTCCGAGAGGGACAGAAGGGGCAGTCAGTTTAGAAGGAACTTTAGCTGGTATGGTAGCATCAATAGCGATCGCACTTATTGGTTGGGGAGTAAATTTAATTAATCCCCTCGGTATTGTTTGGAGTATTCTAGCAGCATTTATCGCTACAAATCTAGAAAGTGTTATTGGTGCAACTTTGCAATCTAAATATACTTGGCTTACTAATGAAATTGTCAATGTTTTTAATACCCTGATTGGTGCAACTGCGGCGATACTATTGGCATTAATTTATCAAAGTATCTTTGTTTAACTATTGACTAAAATCAAAATCTTGGTAGGTTGGGTTGACGCAAGGAAACCCAACATAATTATTTTTTTTGATATTTGTCATACTGCTTACAGATTTTAAAATAATTATAAAATAAAATCATTTAGTTCATTTTAAGAAATAGATTCCCGACTTCTCTGAGAGGTTGTGTATCTGGTAGCTACTTATTAATTACATATTTAATTTATCGAATCTTTATTATTCCTAAATATCATTCCCTACTGTTTTCTCTATTATTTAATGGAAAGACTTATAGATGTGTTAGTTTTATTCTCAAAATTACTTCATGGAATCTTCATCTTTTCTAACTGTAAATGACCAAAAAATTGCCCTATCTGAAGTAGTTAAATATCTACAAATATCAGGTAAACTGGGAAATTTTATTAGTGATGTGTTGCGTCAACACGTAATTGAACAAGAAATTAAAAACAGAACAGATATTGAGATTAGTTCGGCATTAATTGAACAGACAATTATTGATTTTCGCCTCAAAAATCAACTAACTGATGCACAAAAGTTTCAAGAATGGCTAACAAGCAATGGTACAGATTATACAACTTTTCATACATCTATTACCTTTAGCTTTCAATTAGAAAAACTTAAAGTATTAGTCACAGAATCCAAATTACCAGAATACTTTATTGAACGAAAGATTTACTTAGATAGAGTTGTACTTTCGCGGATTTTAGTTGATAGTCGAGAATTAGCAGAAGAACTACAAACTCAAATTGAAGAAGGAAGTAGTTTTGAACAACTAGCAAAAGAGTATTCTTTGGCAGATGAACGATTATTTAATGGCATGATGGGACCAATTAGTCGGGGAACTATACCGGATATTTTGCGTGCGGCTGTAGACGCAACTAGCCCCGGAGAATTGATCAATCCCATCGAAATAGAAGGACGTTTTGCTTTATTTAGATTAGAACAAATTCTCCCAGCATCTTTAGAAGATCCTCAATTACAACAATCACTAAAAAATGAGTTATTTGAGAAATGGCTAGGGGATAAAATTCAAAATCTGGCAGTCAAAATCCAAGTTAATTAAATCATCTCAATAATCAATTTTAACGAATAAATGTGTTAAATAATTTACCCTGGAATGAACCGCCATTATCCTGGCTAAATGCTGAAGAACAAAGCGAATTAAAACAGCAAGCGGAAATTCGTCATTACAAACTTGGCGAAAAAATTTGGTCACAAAAATTAGGTGGTGATGCCTTTGACGAGGGAAGCTATCAGTTTTTGATTGTGACTGGTAAAGTCCGTTTACGAAAGGAGGAAGAAAACAAAACTGTAGCCACTTTAGAAACAGGAAATTGGTTTGGTAATTGTCAACAATTATTTGCTGATTGTAAAGCTGTCGCTGCTAGTAAGGAAGTAGTAGTAGTGTGTTGGAATTCGGCTTTATGGAAAAAGTTTATTAATCCTCAAATTGATGAATTTTGGACAAATTCAACAGAGGTAGAGGAAAAAGAAACCGTTTTACCAATTCCTAATTCTCGCATTTCTGCACCTCCGGCAAAATCTCCTGAACCGATAATTTTTAATTATCCCTTTGTAGGAAGTGATAATACAGGTGCGGCTTGTTTAACAATGGTGGCACAACATTTACAAAATCCTGTGCAATTGGAATGGGTACAACGTCAACTGCGGGGACAAAAGCCCAAAAACCTGGTAGAAGCTGCGGAAAAATTAGGGTTAGTATTGCGGAAATTGCAGGTTAATTGGAGTGAATTACGCCAATTAACTTTTCCGGCTGTGTTGTTGTGGAATCAAAGCAATCAGGAAGGTAAAAATTCCGAATTAAATTGGGTTGTAGCTTATGCAATGAAAGGCAATTTTTTAATTATTGCCAATCCCCAAAATCCTGATTATATTTGTGAAAAATTACCGCAATCTGCGGTAGAAAATTGCTGGGATGGTACATTATGGCAAGCTGAATTAATTTCCCAACAAGAGAAATTTAATTTAGCTTGGTTTACTCCTGCGGTTTGGAAATATCGGGGCTTATTAGGTGAAGTTTTATTAGCTTCATTTACCTTGCAATTATTGGGTTTAGCTTCACCATTAATTACCCAAGTCATCATTGATAAAGTGATGGTGCAGGAGAGTTTAGCTACATTGGATGTGATGGCGATCGCTCTCTTGTTAGTGGCGATATTTGAGTCTATCCTGGGTATACTGCGGCTATTCATATTTACCCACACAGCCCGACGTTTAGATTTGAGTTTATCGGCTCAACTTTTTCGCCATTTAATGCGTTTACCCTTGGCTTATTTTGAGTCGCGGAGAGTGGGAGATACTGTGGCTAGAGTTCAGGAATTGGAACAAATTCGCCAATTTCTCACAGGTACAGCTTTAACAGTAATTTTGGATAGTATCTTTGCTGTGGTCTACTTGGGATTGATGTTTTATTATAACATTCCTCTGACATTTGTAGCCTTAGCAGTATTACCATTATTTGCGACTTTAACCATTATTGCCACACCGATTTTGCGAAATTGGCTAAATGAAACCTTTAACCGAAGTGCTGACAGTCAATCATTTTTAGTAGAGACAATTACTGGCATTCATTCAGTTAAAGCCCATGCAGCAGAACCAGTAGCTAGACAACGCTGGGAAGGTTTATTTGCCCGCTTTATTCGTACTAGTTTTAAAGCTTCAACTACGTCGAATATTAGTAGTAACATTGGTGACTTTCTCACTAACTTTTCCACCTTAATCATCCTGTGGTTTGGGGCGAAATTAGTAATTGATCATCAAATTACCATTGGTCAATTAATCGCCTTTCAAATGTTATCTGGAAAAGTAACTAGTCCTTTATTAAGGCTAGTGCAATTGTGGCAAAATCTCCAACAAGTGCTATTATCAGTAGATAGAATTGGTGATATTCTCAACGCTGCCCCAGAAACAGAAGCGGGAACAGGTTTAGTATTACCACATCTTAAAGGTGAAGTTAATTTTGAGCAAGTTTTCTTTCGCTATCATGCCAATACTGAACCAGTATTAAAAGGAATTTCTTTTAATATTGAACCAGGACAATTTGTAGGCATTGTGGGACGTAGTGGCTCAGGAAAAAGTACCCTTTCTAAACTTTTACAACGGCTTTACCAAATTGAATCAGGGCGGATTCTAATTGATGGATTTGATATCAAAAGTGCTGACTTAGCATCTTTAAGACAACAAATTGGTGTAGTTCTCCAAGAAGACTTTTTATTTAATGGTTCAATCTTAGAAAATATCACTTTAGGAAATCCAGATATTAGTGCTGAACAAGTTGTTGAAGCTGCCAGATTAGCAGTAGCCCATGACTTTATTAGTCAATTACCTTACGGTTATGAAAATAACGTTGGTGAAAGAGGTACAGCATTATCTGGAGGACAAAGACAACGGATTGCATTAGCTAGATTATTTCTGGCTTCTGCACCAATTCTCATATTAGATGAAGCCACCAGCGCCTTAGATAGTGAAACCGAACAACAAGTATTACAAAACTTGCAAAATGTTTCCTCTAATCGCACCGTGTTTTTAATTGCCCATCGTTTTGCCCCCCTCAAACGTGCTGATTTAATATTAGTCATGGAAAAGGGTGTAATAGCTGAACGAGGAACGCATTTAGAGTTGTTAAAACAAAAGGGTTTATACTGGTCACTGTATCAAAGGCAACAGGCTAATATCTAAGATTCCTCCGGGTGAGAAAAACTTAATTCAACACATTCAAACCCAAAGCGACAGCCCCCCACAAGGGTGCATCATCACCTAACAATGCCCGCACAACCTCAAAATTCACCTCTGGGAGTGCGGTTTCTCTAGCTACTTTCCGCACCACAGTCCAGAAATTATCCCCGGCTTTGGTGACACCACCACCTAAAACAAAGCGTTGGGGGTTCATGAGGTTGGCGACATTACCAATACCTACTCCTAAAGCCCAAGCTCCTCTGTATAATACTTCTTGTGCCATTTCATCGCCATAGCCGGCTGCCGCACTGACGACTTTGCCCGTGAGTAAGTTGAGATCATTGCCTGTCAAATATCTGAGTACATCTCCCCTTACCTTGCCGTTAGCACTGGGAGGTTCTTTTTCCAACATTTCGCGGGCATTTTGCGCCATGTATGGACCAGAAGCTAAACGTTCTATACATCCCCGTTTTCCACATAAGCATAAGGGACCCCTGGGATCTACCACGATATGTCCAATTTCTCCCGCCATTCCCAATGCACCCCGCCAGGGCTTGCCGTCAAGTATCCAGCCTCCACCGACACCAGTGCTAATGGTAATGTAAAATAGGCTGTCGTATCCTTGCCCAGCCCCAAAGCGATGTTCTCCAACAGCAGCAACGTTAGCGTCATTATCTATACTGGCAGGTGCGTTATAATCTTCTTCCAGTATTTGCTTGAGGGGAACATTTTCCCAGCCAGGAACGTGATGAGATAATCGGACTAAACCTGTGGTGGCATCCACTGGACCACCAAAGCTGACACCAATAGCATCTGGTTTTTTTCCTTTTAACACGGAATCAATGAGCGATCGCATAATTTCTAAATCAGTCAAAGCATCGCCATTTGTAGGGGAAAAGCGTGATTCATGATCTAACCACTCCCTTGCACCAGTCTTGACTGTTGCTGCTGCCAATTTTGTCCCGCCAAAGTCTAGAGCTAAGATTAATGTCATATAATTAAAAAATAGGAAATTTAGGAAACAACTATCAACCATGCACCATTATTACTTAATCACAATTTTGTTGTCGTTCATTATGAAACCATCTTCACTGTTTATATATAAAATATTTCTGTATTAATTATTCTTGTAACATATACACAATCTAATTTATTACATTTGTAAATCCAATGATACTTGTTACCAATTTTTGTTAGATTATGACTATTGTTAAGTTTTATGAAAGATAAATTAATATAAACATATATTTTTTTAGAATTTATCTAACATATTAGGACTAATATTTGATTTTTGAAATATCCGGAGGATGGGCATTGCTCACCCTGAACTACTTAAAATTTTTCAAATATCATTTATGATTCCTATACTCAAAAGAGTTGCTGTGAAAATTGAGTTAGGTTACAGTCAAAATACATGAATAGATAAACACAAAGTTGCTAGAATTTATATTTTTTGATCAATAATTGAGAATATTTTGCAACATGGATAAATTAAGCTATAATTTAAAAGTTAGTGAATGTATGCCATTGTGTATACAGACAAAAAATAGGATTTTCTATTTAGATTATTTAGGAAAAACATTAAAAAGTAGTTTAGATATTAGAATTCAGCAGTTAAGAATGAGGATAGAAAATACTGATCAAAAAAAGCGATAAATTAGAGCTAGATATTCTAGAAATTATCCCTATTAAATGTAAAAAAGTCTGTGTTTTCAATTATGAAATTTTTTTAAGAGGATTTATTTAACCGGAAAGACCTGAAAAAATCAGAATTTGATAAAGTGTCTACCTAGATTTTTCCAAACATCGTCCATAAAATCTATATTTGAGTAAGTGTCAATGAATAATTTTTTTTGTGCAGATCATTCAAGAGAAATACAAGAAGATGTTATTGGTAGTGCTACCAACTACCAAACCTATATATTAGTAGAATGTCCTACCCCTTGGGTTGCTGAAGCCTTTAATTCTAAATGGGTTCCAGATAACTTACGGATTTTAGTAGAAGATGTAAAACGTGCTAAACTACCAATTAACTTTTTATTAATTGCTAATGATCAATCACATAGGGGAGAAGAAACAACCTTATTAATTTATCAGCAGCAAGAGGGATTAAGTAACGGATACCGCAAACAAGAATTTAAACTACCAAATATTGAACAAGTAGCGGGATTTGTCAGTAAATGGTTAGCTGGAGTGACTGCTGATTATGCAATAGAATCCAGCAGCACTAGAGATATCTTAGTATGTACCCATGGTAGCCATGATCAATGTTGCGCGAAATATGGCAATCCTTTTTACTTTCATGCTGAAAATACTATCTCTGATTTACAATTAAAGGATATGAGAATTTGGAGATCAAGCCACTTTGGGGGACATAGATTTGCACCCACAGCCATAGATTTTCCCCAAGGAAGATATTATGGAGTTCTTGATTCAGATACCTTTAAATCAATTCTTACCCACACGGGGGATATACAATGTTTAAATAAAGTTTATCGTGGTTGGGGCATCTTGCCAAATGCTTTGCAAATTTTGGAAAGAGAACTCATGCTGCGTTTAGGTTGGGATTGGTTTAATTATCAGGTAACAGGTAAGATATTAGAAAAAAGCCTAGATAATAATACAATTTTGGGTGAGTTAAGTTTTGAACAACCTTCAGGAACTCTCTACACTTATCAAGCTAAACTTATAAAAGATGATGTAAAAACACAAATACTCAAAGGTTCTTGTCATGCTTCACAAGAAATAGTATCTGTGAAATATGCTGTATCTAATCTTTGGCTTGTAGCGAAGAAAGTAGCAACTTATAGTTAGTATAATTGGCAATTTATAGCTATTGTGGCTATACCCAGATCCCCGAATTCTTAAAGAATTCGGGGATATATTTCCAGTATATTAACTAATATCTAGCAATTGTTTCAGGAGCATTTGGTCATCTAGTTTAGCTTTTAAACGACCTTTCTCCACATCACGAATCCAGCTTTGGCTTTTTTCCATCAGCTTTGCTAATTCTCTTTGGGAAAGGTTCATTTTTTTGCGTCCTTCTGTTACCTGTTCCCCTAGCAAATTACCCGTTTGTTGATGATTACTTTTAGTTTTAGTGGTGCGACGTTGTTTTTTATCTAATTCTGAACGTTTATCCCAATCTAAAGGGAGTTCAAAAGATAAAATTCGGGCATTCAGAAGCAAATTCCATTTACCACGAGGTCCGCTGTCTGTGAGACGATTTTCACCACTACCATCATTAATCCAAAATTCCAAAGCTTCCTCTGGATCTTCAGGAATATCAACTAATTTTGCCCACAAAGGTTGAATTTCTGGAGGATAGGTAACAGGATCAAAGAATGGCTTAACTCCATAATGATTGAGAACTTCTAAATCATTTTCATAGGCTTTAAGTAGGCGTTTACGTTCTTCCCTATGTCTAGAAGCTTGAGTCACTTTTTCCTCACCATAAGCAACGCGCAGTAAGGTAGGAACAGTGATGCGTTGTTCCCTACCCATTTTAGTTTTAAATAATAACCAAAGCATAAGTCTAACAGCACCTTCATGTTGTTGCCACAGACTCATAACTGTGGTTAATAGGGTTTTAGGAAGACTGCCATATTGATAAAATGTGGTGCGTTCTTTACATCCTTGTCTGTTGAAGAAATGTTGAGTCCACATCCCCGCTTTGATTGTAAATGTCAGTCCCACTAAATATTTACAACCTTGATCATCTTCTTGAAAATGATGTTGAGTATCTGTCAAATTCCATAGATAACTATCTTTGATAGAAAAACTGGGAACTCTACCTTGTTGCGGCCAGTCAATAGAAACCATGAGCGAACAAGTTTGATAAACGATGTTTTTAATTAAACCGAGTTTGGTGCTTTTGCTGAGGTCTTTACGTTTTTCTAAGCCCAAATACTGTTCAATTTGTCGTTCATCAATGGTAAATTCTTCATCCCAAGGTTGATCTAGGGCTGTAATTTGAGCAGCAAAAATGAGATGAATACAAGCAGCACGGATATCTAAATAATCAATTGCTTGTAAATTATCAGCGCGGTTATTAGCTGGAAATGGGTCTTGAATGTGAAAAGAAATTGTTCCTTTTCCTTGATTAACTGAGCGACTGTAATGTAAATTACCCTCCTGATCTTTTTCCCATTGTAAAGATGTCCGTTGTGCTAGTAAATTGCAAGCTTCCCAGATAACTATTGCTGACGCGAAGGGGTTATTCTTGCCATTAGAAAATAGATCAGGACTGGTAGCATCCCGTGGTTCAACTTTGCATCTTCCCTTTTTTGCGTGTATAGGTATAGGCGCATTTGTTGGACAAGCAATCACACATTGTGGTTGTGAATAATAACCCTCACAATTATTACAAAGGGCAGGATCAACCCAATATTCATCATCTTCGATTTTAATTGCACCCGTAGGACATAGGGGTCGGCAGTTGTCACATCCCACGCAACTGTTGTTAGGAATTATATGCGGCATAGGAAGTATTCCTACTTTAATCGTTGAGATGTTTGGCTCAAGTCTCCCCTTAATTTGTCCTTTTGATTCATAACTCGCTACCAAATTACCTCTATAACGAGAAGATATGTTTCTCGCCTGATTAATTACTCATAGGGTTAATGAAGCCAGATTTTGTAGCTATTGATATTTTGCAAAGTTAGGCTTCATTACTTCTTCATTAACTATACATTTCATAAAGATTTCAATAAGATTGTTCAGTATGAGCTTGGCAGAATTTCTTAATATTTACCTAGATATTTATTGTCATAATGTTTATTTTGGGCTATATAAATTATGTTAAATGTTTTTGAGCAACATCTTATAGGCGTAGTTTGAGATGATAAAAAAATGGTTCAAGAATAGATGAAATGATTTTTTTGATTGTGTATTTATAAATACTATTGTCGTGATATTTTTAGTTAATTAAAAAATATTTGCAAATAGGAGTTCAATAAAGCTCATAATCAGGCTTGACAATTGATTATTATTCTTATTTAATCAGGAATTCTTATATTTATTAACTAAAACTTATTGAGAAAATAAATTTTAAAAAAAGCTGTAAAAGCCTTTATTGTTAAGCATTTAAAATAAAAATACTAGCCAAAGTTATTAATAAGCAATATCATTTAGTATTTGAGAGTAACCAGAAATAAATAATATTATTTACCAAGTCATCAAAATTTGATAAAAAAGTTAATTTTGGTTCTTAAAAAAATAAAATATCAGGCTAGGATGAGGATTAAAGGATTAACTAACATCTAGCTAAAATTGCTGAGGTTTGATTCATGTCTACATTAACAGGATTGACGTTTGGAGGTAATGCTTGGACTCCTAAATTTGCCCAAGAAATAGATAAAGACAAATGTATTGGTTGTGGCAGATGTATGAAAGTTTGTGGTCATAAAGTTTTAGGCTTAATGGCTTTGAACGAAGAAGGTGAATTTGTAGTAGATGAAGATGAGGAAGAAGTTGAACGGAAAGTAATGGTTGTTACTCAACCAGAAAACTGTATTGGCTGTGAAGCTTGTTCTCGGATTTGTCCCAAGAATTGTTACAGTCATAACACATTAGATAAATAACATTCTTGGTAATTTTCAACGGTGTGATGTACTGCAAAACACTGGTTATTTTTGTCAAATTTCTAAGCAAGGTAACTAGAGGGGAGTCTCAATATTTACCGCAACTGGTTAAAAAGTTCGCTGTAAACAGAAACGTAAATCTTAAATTGTTATCATCTAAAAAATCATACTTGCTACTATTTTTTCTACTTCTATTTGATTTATGAAAATCCCAACTTTCAGATCCTCGATTTTTCAAATAAGTCGGGGATTTTGTGGTTATCAATATGAAAAAATATGGAAGTTTACTCATTTTTGATTAGTTACAAGTTAGAACAGTAATAGTAAAAATCAAAAAAGTAGCCGTATCTTCAGAAGAGAATCCGGGGCTACAGAAACAAAGTCTATCTTCACAAACTTTTGGTATTTAGATGAGGAAAAGCTAGATTCCTAAAAACAAGATATGGATCATGTAGTTGCTGTGAATCCTCAACATTTATCCATATTAAAATTCAAATGTAACTCCAGCAACTCTTGAGTTATTGCTAATTATGCGCTAATAACTGAAAACTAACAAAAAATATGGCACAAGTAGATTTTCCAGTTAATCCACCACCAGATGAAAGTCAAGCACCAACACGGCTGGTTACTAACAATTTACATCCTCAGAGTTGGAAATTTCAAGATTATTTTACATTTAATACTGATCACAAAGTCATTGGGATTCAATACTTAGTGACAGCTTTTGTATTCTATTTCATCGGTGGGTTGATAGCGATAACATTTCCCACCAAATTAGTAACACCAGATTCTAATTTCCTTAATCCTAATTTTTACAATGCTTTCATGATCAATCATGGGACAATCATGATTTTTATATGGATTATTCTCAGTACAATTGGTGGATTTGGTAACTATCTAGTTCCGTTGATGATAGGTGCTAGAGATATGGCATTTCCCAAATTAAATGCAATTGCCTTTTGGTTAAATCCACCCGCAGGATTATTACTATTATTAAGTTTTATCTTTGATGGTTCTCAATCTGGTTGGATGGCTTACCCACCATTAAACCTAATTACCGCAAACAACGCCCAAATCTTCTGGATTTTGGCTATTGTGTTATTAGTAACTTCCTCAATTTTAAGTTATATCAACCTTGTCATAACCATTTTGACAATGAAAGTTACTAACATGAAATGGCATCAACTACCTCTATTTTGTTGGGCAATTTTAGTAACTTCTATGCTGGCAATTTTATCCATAGTAGTATTAGTAACAGGTTCAGCTATCCTGTTATTTAATATTAACTTTGGTACATTTTTCCTTAACTTAGATGTAGGTGATAATGTCATTATTTATCAACATTTATTCTGGTTTTATTCCCGTCTCGCAGTCTATTTAATAATTCTGCCAATTTTCGGGATTATGTCCGAAGTTATTTCTACCCATACACAGAAACCAATTTTTGGTTATCAAGCGATTGCTTACTTCAGTTTAGCTATCTGTGTTGTCGGTTTATGGGTTTGGGTACACCATTTATTCACCAGTCAAACACCCAATTGGATGCGAATTTTATTCACTATTTCTACCCTTATTATCGCCGTTTTTGCAGGAATAAAAATTTTCAGTTGGGTAACAACCCTATGGAGTCTAAAAATCCGCTTTACCAGTGCTATTTTATTTGCCATAGGCTGTTTAAGCAGCATAATAATGGGAATAGCCCCCGTTAATGTTCACAACACCTATTATTTATTCACCCATTTTTACTACGTTTTATTTAGTAGTTCAATCTTTGGTATTTACGCAGGTATATATCACTGGTTTCCCAAAATGATCGGTAGAATGATCAACGAACCCTGGGGACGAATTCATTTTCTGCTGACGTTTATCGGTACTAACTTAACATTTTTATCCATGCACGAACTGGATTTACAAGGAATGTCGCGCCAATTTATCAGCTTAAATCAGCTTTCCACCATTGGTATATTCATTTTGGGTCTTTCGGCTATTTCCTTCACCTTCAACGCCATTTTCAGTTGGAGAAAAGGCGAATTTGCAGGTGATAATCCTTGGCAAAGTTTAACTTTAGAATGGACAACCAGTTCTCCACCTATCATTGAAAACTGGGAAGTTTTACCTGTTGTCACTCATAGACCTTATGACTATAGGAATCATAAATGATATTTGAAAAATTTTAAGTAGTGTAGGGTGGGCAATGCCCACCCTACGTACATTTCAAAAATCAAATATTAGTCCTATATAATCCTTAACTGTCTTAATCAGGATTTTGAAGATTAAAGGATTCACAGGATTAATTATTTATAATTTACTCATGTTGAATATATCAATTCCTATGTTTAATATTCAACACTAACATCCTGTAAATCCTTAAATCCTGTAAATTCTGATTTAGACAAAGGTTTAAAATTCACTTACCCAAAAATCGCCGTAACGAACTATTTCCCATATCAACAGCCAACAAGTCCCCATTAGTGCCAAAACTCACAGAAGATTGTATTTTCTTTTTCACATAAGGGACACTAACCACACCTAAAAGAGTATTCTGAGATTGCCATTGTCCAACATAATTGGCAGATGCTAAACGGGGATAAAAAGAACTAGCAAACTGATAAAATAGCCGTCGTATTCCCCCAGTTACAATACTTATTGGTAAATAATCTTCCCACATATCAGCAGAACGCACCAAAGGCAATTTAGGAATAGCTATCCACAATAATGCTAACCAAGGATCTTCCCCTTCTAAACGATGAAACATGAATATATCTTCATTACGCCAAAAAAATAATTTAGCCTTACCAGAATCAAGATAAAATTCACCATCGGCAGCCATTTTTACTGTTACTATTAACTCAGTTTCTGGCTTACCTTTAGCACTAGCAATAAAGTGAAGTTGGGAATTAAGAGGAAAAGTCATTGCACTAGCTAGGGTATGATCTGGTTTAACAGATTCAACAATAGATGATTGGGTAGGAGTATATTCTGGATAAAATTGACCATCTACTCGCACATTCACAAAACTAAAAGGTATGGTAGCTGCACCTAAATCTGGGGTAAGTTGTGCTTGAATGTGAATATGGGGTTGGGGAGAATAACCAGAATTTCCACAACGTCCAATTAATGTACCTCTTTCAATCCGTTCTCCTTGTTTAATTACTATGCTATTCTGAGCAAAATGGGAAATTTCTACATAAAATCCTCGGTCATCATAAATAACAACACAATTACCCCAATTATTAACTTGATCTACATTACCAATAGCACAATCTGGTAAATGATTAATTACTCGCACCATCCAACCCCGCACAGGTGAAAAAATGGGTTTATTAAAAGCATAATAATCACTTAGATTTAGCCCATTACCAGAATAACTACAACCTGTTTCATCTTGAATAAAAAAATCAAAAGCATAACGCCATAAACCTTGATGAGTCCATTGTCCGTCTACACCTTGCCAAACCACCCAACTACCAGAAAAAGGCAATAACAAATTACGTCCAGTCCCTTGATAACGTAACCTAGTAGTTAATTCTTGATCTAAAGTTTTTTCGGGAGAACTTTGGGGAGAACGCACCAATAAACGATGACCTACTAAACCTAATAAATAGATTAAAAGCATCGTAACTAAATTATAAGGAAGTGCATGAACAGGTAAAGCTACTGCTGCCCAAAAAACGCTAATTGCTTCTCCTAATAATGCTACTAAACCTACAGAAATCGCCGCCAAAATATAACTTCTAGGAGAAGGAAGCAGATAGAAACCACCAATTGCTAAAGCCACTAAGATAAAATTTAAAGCAGCCGGATCATAATAAACATAAGCAAAAGTTCCCGTTAAAATACCTCTAATAGTTGTGCCTAAAAAATAACCACCAGCAGCTAATATTAATTGAATTCGAGAATTAACTAATAGTAAAGATATAACCGCTATTCCTACCCACACATTCGGTAAAAAGAAAATTAATCCCAAGGTGCGAAGAAACCCTTCCAACGGTAAAGGCCAACCAATAGAATAAGCATAAGCTGGAACAATAGCCGCCTTTAAACCTGCATAATGATAAGCTGCTAAATGAATTATCCAACTAACAATAATAAAAGGTAAACTCAATACAGGTAAATAAAAGAAAGTTCGCAAAACATGAGATAAAGTCCATGTGAGAACAAAAGCCATAATCCCCGCAACAAATGCCAGAAATATAGCTGCTGGACTAAGTTGAAATAAATAACCTACACTTAATCCAGCTAATAAAGGATTAAATAAAAACGGCGGACTATCAAGATAAAATTTTCCTAATTGCGTTAATTGGGCAAATATTACCGCTGCTAAAACTCCTAACAAACCCATTAATAATACTGAAGGTTGCAATAGCATTACAAATAATAATAATGCCCCAGGATAAATACCCCGCAGAAACAAAATTTCCGCAGTTGCAGCGCAGATAGAAGTAATAATATGTGTGAGGGGATAAAATTTAGATAGATTAAAGTGAAATGATTTTTTAAAATGAGGAATAAATAATTGAGAATTTACCTTTATCATTCTAATCACCGAATTGTATATGTTTTATTTAAAGACCTAATTAAATTAACCTGGCGATTAGAAATCGCGGCTACACAAACAAAGTCCGCCTTCGCGGACTAACACTAAATTAAGGATTTCAACCCACCTGCGTGGGTTTTGTCTGTGTAGCTATGACTTCCAGTCGCCTGGTATTTATGCACAATAAGAAACTGTAGGTTGAAGACGAGTTGGGAGATATTCTCTTCTGTCTAAATCACTCAAATCTTCAGCAGCGCGAATTAATTCCACATCACCATTTTCTGTAATTAAAACTACATTGGGACGATATTCAATGAATTGCAACCATTGCGTATTGTTGTATGCACCAACGGTAGAAATTACCAAGCGATCGCCTCGTGATAAAGGTGGTAAACTGATACCTTCATCTATCACGTCAATATTCATGCACATTGGTCCGTAAATCACGGAATTTTCCCATGTACCGGGAATAACACGGTCAAGGGCAATATCAAAACGATACCAAAAGCTCGTAAATAATAAGTTAACTCCCGCATCCATTACGTAGGCAGGTGTACCATTAGGTAGTCGTTTTGTTCCGCATACGGAAGTAATCATCGTCCCAGCTTCGTCTACCATTGCCCGTCCTGACTCAATAATCAGTTTTGGGGTATGACCTGGTTTAAGATGCTGCCAGAGGGCATTACAGATGGCTTCAGCGAAGTCATCAATGGAGGGAAGCATGACTTCAGCGGCATGATAAACGCCCTTTAAGCGACTGCGGGAAGGAAAACCACCACCAATGTCAATGTATTCCATACGCCAGCCAAAACGGTCTTCTACTTCATAGCCGAATTTGACCATTTTTTCGACTTGACGCGCATAGGCATTTTCATCAGTTATGAAAGTACCAATATGGCTATGTAATCCCCGCAAACGTAATTTACCACTATTGGCGATTCTTTGTACAGCTTCCATTGCTTGACCAGATTCTAAATTAAAACCAAATCTAGACCAACAAGGTTGAATTCCTGCGTCTAAGTTGAGACGAATACCAACAGTAATAGTTTTTTCTAAAATACTAGCAATTTTTTCTAGATCTTCAATTTCATCAAAATGATCAATGTTGACTATTACCCCATCTTTAATTGCTGCTAATAAAGTATCAAAAGGTTTGTGGGGTCCGTTGAGAATGATTTGATTTCCCGGAATACCCAAATTTTTAGCTTTATCATATTCCATTTTGGAAACTAATTCAGCCATTGCCCCTTCTTGATGAAAAATAGCACAAATTGCTTTTAAATAATTGGTTTTATAAGACCAACCAAAGGTGACATCTGGATAACGAGTAGTAAAAGCGTTTTTAATACTGCGGAATTTTCTTCTTAAAGCCTTTTCAGAATAAACAAATAAGGGTGAACCAAATTCTGTTACTAAGTCCTCAACTGCAACTCCAGCTATTTCTGATTTGACTCGATGTTTTAGGCTATTAACACCAGCAAACTTATTCATTAAGCCAGTTTGTAATTTCTGAATTGTGGGTTTTTGATAACTTTGCATTTTACCGTTCTCCTAAAGTAACTAAAGTTTGTAATGGGGTGGAATCAGTAACAATTTCGTAGGTATATCGCATTAACAATTTTCCAGCTTCGTAAGTTGGTAAAGGTGGTAATGGTAATCCCAATGCAGCTTGTACCATTCGTGCAGGTAAATTCACACCTACGGCTGTGGGGAAATAAATCCAAGCGGGAAAACGCGGGTTAATTTCTATTAAGTAAATTTGCCCATCACGGTCTACAATACATTCCAATTCAAACGCCCCACGCCATTGGCTATGCTGTAAAAATGCCTCAGCCATAGCCAATAAACCAGGGTTATGAATAGTCATTGCACTCCAAACTTTACCGAGTGCAGTTATGCCCATTTTCTTAATGGCTACTAAACCTAAATGTCCACCTTTACCATCACCAACACCAACCAGATTTAACTCACTACCTGTGACAATTTCTTGTAAAATAATCGGATAACCCCATTCAGCAGTAAGTTCATAAAAACGTTGTTTTAATTCTGATTCTGTGTGAACACAATAAGCTTTATAATATGGACCTTTAATCATTAATGGATAGCCTAATTCTTTGGTAGCTTCTGGTAAATCATCCAAAGATGTGATCACAATTGTGCGGGGAGTCACACCACCAAAAGCAGCAACAACTTCTGATAATTTGGCTTTATTCCGCAATGCAAATTGAGATTTTGTAGGTAAATAAGTTTTAATACCAATAGCTTCTAATTTGGCTGCACATTGGATATAAAGAGGGAGTTCAACATCAAAGTTAGGAATAATAAAATCAAGTCCAAATTGTGATTGAATATGCTCCAATCGTGCCAATAACAAATCTGGTTCTGATGACGGATAGGGCATAATATAACGGCGGTCAAATAGCCAGTCCATATATAGCCCTGGTTCCATGACATCGTAAGCTAAACCAATAATTTGCGCTGCTAATTCGTTATTTTCTCGTAAACTGCGGGCGACTCCTGTACCAGGTCCAGGATTATCAATAGCATTAATCCCAGTCACAGCAATAATAGGGTTTTTCAATTGTCACCTCCGATAATTCCTAAAAAGTGAAGTTGCTGCATAAAATCATTTACATCTCGTTCCACAATGCTTTGAGGAATCCCAAATTCAGAGGTAATTAAACTGATAATTTCTTGTTTGGTATGTTGTTTTTGCAACTGTTGAATAATAAAACAGCCGCAGGAATTAAGCGTATAACTTTCCCCCGTAGCCGAATCAAAAGCAAATCCATCCGCAGAGATACTTAAAGAATGGGTAGTATGAGTATTTGTGTTCATGAGTAATTACTGAGTTTATTTCTCTCTTTGCGTCTCTGCGTGAGACATTTTATTCCTTCTTTTGTGAACAGTCACCAGGAGGACGGGGAGGGAGTCCCAAAGCCTCAATTAATTTGTCTTCAGTTACGTTTAATTTAGTGGCTGCACCGCGAATATCAGGGCGTGGAGGTGGTTCAAGGGGTATTCCTAAAGCTGCTTTTAATTTTGCTTCTGTGACTCCCAATTTTTTAGCGGCTGTAGCAAAATCAATGGGTGGACCTGGTGGTCTGTGCTGTTCCTGTTCTGGAGGTGGTGTAATATTTTCTGCTATTTGTTCAGATTGATTAGCAATGGTTTTGTTGGGAAGGAGAATGCTGGAAGTGGCTATGGCTAAGGGAAGAGCAGATAAAATTAATAGTCGGTTAATCATGATTTTTGGCTGTGCTGTGTTCTATGTTTCTATTAACGCAGCTAAAAATTACAATTCTCCCTCGGTTTAAATTACAGTTTTGTAATTTACTTTGTTCAGTAATTTATCGTAAATTATAACTAGCCCGCCTGGGAATGAATTCCCAGTCTAATAGCGGAAGTCATCTAAAGATGACTAAAAATCCTCAAAAATTCCCAGTTTACTTTAGTAAACTTTGGCTATTAGCCCTGAAATTCATTTCAGGGCAGGTGTGGAAGCCATCAAATAAGCTAAGGATAGCTTATTTGATACCAATGAATACGAAAAGTCGTCTTTAAACGAAATAGCCCTTGACTCAATGTAATATATGATTAGTGTAGTAGTTTTATATTATTATCATTAAGTATTTAGTAATTCTAGCAATATGATTGAATTCAACATTTCTACACCTGATGGGATTAAACAGGCAATTTATACTCTACAGTCATACGGTGCAAACATAGACCAAATGGCTTCACCTGTTCAATGGATGATTAGTGTAGCAAATGCAATTGCCAGTAGTAGTGAAACACGTCAAAAAGAAATTGAAGCTCAGAAACAATTGGCAATAGAAATTATTCAAGTTGCTAGAGAAAATCATGTTGATGAGCTTGAGATTACTATATCTAATAAAGCTGGAGTTGCTGTTGAAGGTGAGCTTAACCAGAAATCTCAAGGTATAGCATCTTTTGATGCAATCATTGGATCTTCTGGTAATATGACTTTAAAAGTAAAGTATAAGCAGTAAACTTGCTATGTTCAGGAATCGCCTATCCTGATTCTATCATCGGTAATATAGATTGGGTAGTGCGATCGCATTTCTGGTGTAGAGTGAAGAGCGATCGCAATTTATAATGAAGATATTGCAATAGTCAATGTCACGAGGATTAAAAAAATGGACGTTACACAACTTAGTAACAAAACAATAGAACTATCTGACATTACAGCTTGGGATAAAAACGGAAATAAACTTTTAGTATCAAAAGTTAGAGCTAGAAATATTGTAGAAGATATTACTGCCAAAGTCGAAGATATCCTCAAATTTGAGTATGAACATAATAAAGTTATAGTTCCTTATGCTATGACTGCTACCCGTGAAGAAATTAAAATTTTTCAATGGGATGGTGAAAATCTCAAAACTGTTTACACCTTCCCAACTCATGAAGTTTTGTCTGAATATGATCCAGAATTTAGTCATAAGAAGAGGATTTTTGAATATTATCTCGAAACATTAGTTGAAGGATGGTTGAGAGATTTGGCTGATAATTGGAAAACAGATAATCCACCAAAATCAAAAGAACTAACTCAGATAGGTTTTGTAGATAAAATTGCTGATGCAGCACAATAAAGGTTAGCAAATTTAATGATTACGTTTTATATAGAAACAGATTTTTTTATTGATTTTGCAAAAAACCAAGATCAAGAAACTGAGAATTTAGTCTACTCTCAAAATCCTGAAGTAACAACAAGACTTAAAATAATAACTCCTGCAATTTGTTGTATGGAATCTCTATCTGTACTAGAAAGTGAGCGCAACAGAAGTAATCGGTTTGGGGATAACCTAAAGGATGAAGTAAGAAAACTCAAAGGAGATGTTAACTCTCAATACTCTAGAGAAATTAAACGATGTCTAGAGCAAGCAATAATTAAAAATAATGAGAGAATTAATGAGATTAATACTCGTCTTTTTGACGTTTTAGAATGGGCTAAAAATTCTGTAGAATTAATACAATTAAAACCAGATATACTCAGTGCAAGTCTGGAAAATTTACTTATTGCTGATCCTACAGACAATTTAATTTTACATTGTATTCTTGATCATGCACAAACATCTTTAAATTCTCAGAAAGTTTTTTTGAGTGGAAATTCTAACGACTTTGGTACAAAAGAAATTAAACAAATATTACAGGAAGCAGGTATACAAAAATATTTCGCAAAAACGACAGACTTTTTAGGTTGGTTGCAGTCACAGCTTTAATGATAATTTTCACCAAACAACATTTACTATTGTTATATTATTGAATTTTTAATTTTTAATTGCCTATGCACCTCCTATTTGTTGAAGATGAATCAAAAATTGCCAACTTTGTCCAAGCTGGATTAAAGGAACAGGGTTTTGTCGTTGATTATTGCGACAATGGCAATGATGGATATACCCGCGCCATAGACAATGAATATGATGTAATTGTCTTAGATATTATGGTTCCAGGAAAGGACGGATTAGCCATTCTCAAAGGTTTACGACAAGCAGGACGCAATGTGCCAGTAATATTAGTAACTGCCCGGAATGAATTAGATGATAGACTCACAGGCTTAAATTTGGGTGCAGATGATTATATTGCTAAACCGTTTTTTGTAGAAGAATTAATTGCCCGCATTCATGCTGTAGTACGACGCACCGCAGGAGAACGGCAAAATATTCTTTGTGTTGGTCCTGTGAAATTAGATCGCATTAGTAGAGAAGCCACTTGTGATGGCAAAATAGTCGAATTAACCACCCGTGAATTTAATCTTTTAGAATACTTAATGCGTTCTCCCAGTCGAGTTTTTACCCGTACCCAAATCTTAGAACACGTTTGGGGTTATGATTTTAATCCTAATACTAATGTGGTGGATGTTTGTATTCAACGTATTCGCAAAAAAATTGAACTAATTGGCGGTTTAGGATGTATTGAAAGTGTGCGCGGTGTTGGTTATCGTTTTCGGAATTAATGAGATGAAATTACGTTCTTTCCGGCTGCGAATTGCTTTATTATCTGCTATTTTAGCTGGTGCATCATTAGCTAGTTTTGGAATTTTGTCTTGGTGGTTGACTTATGAAGCTAAAATGAATCGCTTAGATGCAGAATTAGAAAATATTTTGTTGATGTTACCAGTAGAGAATATAAGGGAGTTTGATGAAACCTCTTTATCTTCTAAATTAGGAACAAGTCCACAAACACCAATTGCTTTATTAACTAATGATCAAAATGGTCAAATATACCAATCTAGTCGCTGGCCAACTGATCTCAATTTAACTGGTATGTGGGAGAAATTTCCCGCACCATTACCAGGTGAAAATGAACGTGAACCCACGCCATTTTTTGATCTAGGACAACCACCCCCAGATAGACCACCAAGACCTTTCCGCCGTTCTGGAGTGCCTCCTAAGCCTAAATTTGTGACTCAACAAACAAAAACGGAAACTTGGCGGGTTGCTTTAGTAACTTTTCCAGAGACTCAAATAGCGATTCCTGCGGAGCGCTTCGCTATCGCTGTTAGTCTCAATATAGTTAATCAGGAAATGGCTGTAATAGGCAATATTTTCTTGATTTCTATTCCTTTATCACTCTTCATAATTGCTGCTGGTTCTTGGTTTTTATCTGGTAGTGCTTTATCTCCCATTCAACAGTTAATACTTACTATTAAAAAAGTAACAGTTAATGGATTAAATCAACAAGTTCATGAAGATGTTATAGATGTAGAATTTTTAGAACTGATTCAAGTATTTAATCAAATGTTAGCACGTTTAGAACGGAGTTTTAAACAAGCATCTCGTTTTAGTGGAGACGCAGCCCATGAACTGAAAACTCCTTTAGCCATTTTACAAGGTGAATTAGAAAGGACTTTACAACAAGTAGAAATGGGTTCGGAAGTACAACAAAGAATTGGTAATTTATTGGATGAAGTGCGACGTTTAAGTGGAATTGTGAGAAAACTTTTATTATTATCTTTAGCTGACGCTGGACAAATGAGTTTATATCGAGTGGAAGTTAATATTTCAGAAATTTTAACAGAAATGTTGGAAGATATAGAACTATTAGCCCCGGATTTGAATGTAGAAACATCTATTGCTGTGGACTTATGGGTAAATGGAGATCAAGATTTATTGATTCAGGTTTTCCAGAATCTTTTGAGTAATGCTATTAAATACAATCTTCCCGCAGGTTGGATACAGATTCAAGCTGACCAAAAAGGAGGAAATGTATTAATAATAATTAGTAATGCTTCTGAAGATATTCCTAAAAGCGATAGTCAACGCATTTTTGATCGTTTTCATCGCGGAGATCCATCTCGTAATAGAACAGTAGAAGGTACAGGTTTAGGACTAAGTTTAGCACGAGAAATAGTGTTAGCGCATGGAGGAAAGTTAACTTTAGATCCTACACCATCTGGACAGACTTCATTTTCTCTCAGTTTACCAAAGTGATAAAATTATTAAATTTATCTATCTAAATACAATTTATACTGTTAAATAGTAAATATGGACAATCCCCAATATTCCAGATCAAATGGGATTAATTACTTATTATGCAAATTGATACAAATAGCTTTTCATGGTTTGATGTAGCAGATGATATCAAAGAATTATTAATATTAGCTGCACAGACTTGGGAAAATACGGAAGAATCTACAAAATATATGCAGCAAGCTTTAGCTAAAACAGGAGATAACACAGATGTTTTAGTTGCAGCTTATAGATATTTTTACTACAAAAATAATTATGTTGTCGCACTGACAACAGCAGAGAAAATAACCGCTAAAATAAAAAAAGCGGAAAGTCTACCTGATAAATGGCAAGAACTTAAACCTATCCTAGTTCAACGTCACGAAGAACCCCAAATCAGATTATACTTAACTGCTTATGCTGCTTGTGGTTTGGTATTAGCTAAACTAGGAAAAATAGAGCAAGCTAAGGAAATCAGTACCAGAATTAAAGGTATTGATGACAAAAATGATTTTGGTGCTGGTATTCTTCTCGATATTTTAACTCGTCCACCAGAAGATGATGATTGAATGTGGACTGGGGATACAGAAAAAACTAACAACGAACAACTGAAAAACTATGAATAATTGGTTATCTATCAACTTAACTGCTCATAATGCACTTTCTGCATCTAATACTGCTAATAATCCTCTTCAGCTTCCTGTATTTCCCGGAAATGTACTTCCTAAAGTATATATTCCTATAGTTCCCTTACCAAAATATTAGTAATTACATAGTCTAGAAATTATGCAAGGTAAGGATTGGTTTGTTAGTGAAAATGGACAGCATGAAATTTGTAAATCAGCAAGATCATGGGATTTATTGCGTGATAATTATCGTCTGTACCGCTTTTTAACTGAAGTCGAAGATGTTCTGAATAATGTTGAAGATGAATCAACTCGACTCCCAGAAATTAGAATGTTGGTAAGACGGTTAATTATTAATTCCTATTGGATACAAAGTCAATTTTCACAGCCTGATTCAAAAACAGGAATTTCGGTTTTACTGTTATATAATGAATTAGGATTTCCCTTAACTGTCCAAACAGTAACATTTGCACCAGGCACAACTTCTAATATTCATAATCATGGAACATGGGGAGTAGTCGCAATTTTAAACGGTCAGGAAAAAAACACATTTTGGCGACGGAGTTCTCACCCAGATTTTCCTGATCAAGTTGAAAAAACAGAAGAAATAAATTTATCCTCCGGTGATATTATCAGTTTTACACCTGAGACAATACATCAAGTTCAAGCCATTGGTGAAGAACCAACGGTAACATTTAATATTTATGGAGAAACCAATCCAAAACAGAGATTTGAATTTGATGTAATTAATCATATTGCTAAGAAGTTTTAAATGTAGTGGCAAAAAAAGAAATAACAGATTATGCTGATAAATATTATAGAAAATAAGATCCCCGACTTCTAACATTAATTACTCATTTATTGACAATATATAAAAAGAAGTCGGTGTTAGTTATCAATCAAAAAAATCATCTTGAATCTGCGTTTATCTGCGTTCAATTATTTCCTATCCACAAATCCAAGGAGAAACAGCAATGGCCAGAGTAATTTTCTATGAAAAACCAGGCTGTAAAGGTGGTACAAAGCAAAAAGTTTTGCTAACAGCCGCAGGTCATGAAGTAGTGGCATATAACCTATTAACAGAACCTTGGACAGTGGAAAAATTGCGGTCATTTTTTGGCGATCGCCCGGTCATAGAATGGTTCAATAAAGCCGCACCTAGAGTAAAATCAGGAGAGGTGAATCCTGAAAATATCAACGCTGAAAATGCTTTGGTAATGATGCTTAGAGATCCTTTATTAATTCGTCGTCCATTAATACAAGTAGGGGATAAAAGAGAAGTAGGCTTTGATGTCGAGAAAATTGACGCATGGATAGGCTTAAAAGCTGTGGATGACTCTTTTAAACAAATGAGTGAAAACCTCATGCAGCAAGACCTTCAAGGCTGCGCTCATGGACATAATCACGACCACAATCATCATAAAGGGGGTTGCAAACATCACGGACAAGAACACCAGCATTAAATATTAAAAAGCCTCTCCATTACCCGCATCTTTCTTAACAATCAAAAAAATATTGATAGATATATTGTTAGGAGAAGAAAAGCGGGTAATGGTATCAAGTTTTCCCATAGAGTAAAAAACTGCTATAATTAATATGTATTACTTTGTAAAAACCCAAACAGTAAACTTACTATAGTCCTTCTATTTGAGGTAAAATTTATGTTACAACTACAAATTAAATCTGATTCTCCTGATGTTGAAATCGTACAAAACTTGGTTCGGTCTGCCATTGAATCCGAGATTAAAAACTTAAAACGTTCAATAGAAAAAACCAATAAATTACTAATGGAATTTGAAGCAAAATATCAGGTTTCATCAGAGTTTTTTTTCGCTAATTGGACAGCAGAAGACCTTGAAGGTGGTGACGAAGAATATGTAAGTTGGGCTGGGGAGATAAAAATTAAAAAAAAATTAACTATTTCTCTGCAAAAGTTAGAAGCAATCGAATATGTTACTCAACAATTACCAAGCTAATATCATTGCCGTTATTCAAAAATATGTGAATGAAGGATGGATTTTATCCTTTAACTTTTCGGTTGATTCCAGATCAAATTATATCGGTTTTATCCAAGGTAATTTAGAATTTTTGCAAGGTTCGCGTCTATTTTTTAAAGAATATGTTGACCTACAAGAATCTTTTGAAAAACTTTCCTATTCATTCCATTATCAAGACTATAAAAATAACTTAATATTTCGCTATGATAATGCAAAACACAAGCCTGACTTGGGTTACACAAATCATAAACACATTAAAGATAAAATTATCCCATCTAAAATCCCAGATATTGAACAAGTAATTTTAGAAATCATCAGCGGATACTTAAATAATCCAAAAGCAGAAATATAATCTAACTAAATTAACTCCGCAACAAAGAAATTATACAGGTTTTAAAAATTGTCATTGTTTTAACAGAAACTTTACGAATAATGCAGGAAATTGATAGAATTATTCCAGGTTTTCCACTAGAGTAAAAACTGGGATAATTAATAAATATTACTTCCTAGAACCACATTGCAAACCCAAAATATCCCCCATTTACCCCTCTCCCCTGATGGTGCAAAAATAATATTAGGAAACAATATTACACCAGAACAAATAGCAATACCGATTGCACCCACTCCGACAACAATGTTTGGCCCCCGTGCAGCTTGTTTATTATCACCAACGGGACCATTATGGGTAGCAGATACAGGACATCATCGTTTATTAGGGTGGCAAAATTTACCCACAAAAGATCACCAACCTGCTGACTGGATAATAGGACAACCTGACTTTTTTCATGAAGGACAAAACGCTAAAAGTACGCCAGGAAAATCCACATTTAGTGTCCCTACAGGTATTTGTAAATGTGGTCATGGTTTAGCCGTTGCAGACGCTTGGAATCATCGGATTTTAATCTGGTATAATATTCCCACAGATAGTCATATTCCCGCAGATTTAGTATTAGGACAACCTAACTTTATTGATAATTTACATAACCGAGGAAATCAACAACCTGCGGCAAATACCCTACATTGGCCCTATGGTATTTTCTATCATCAAGGTAAGCTATTTGTAGCGGATACCGGCAATCGTCGCTTATTAATTTGGAATCAATTACCCACAGCAAATGGACAACCTGCGGATATAGTTTTGGGACAACCAAATATGATATCACGCAATGAAAATGGGGGTGGTTCTCCCACCGCTGCTAGTATGCGCTGGTGTCATGATATCACCCTTTGGGAAGATAATTTAGTTGTCACAGATGCAGGTAATAACCGGGTAATGATTTGGGAAGGAATACCAACAGAAAATAATGCCCCTTGTGCGGTGGTTTTAGGACAAAAAAACTTCAATTTTGTGGAATTGAATCAAGGGGTTTATTTCCCTAGTGCTAGTAGTTTAAGTATGCCTTATGGGGTAGATGTTGCGGGGGATTGGTTAATAGTTGCAGATACAGCTAATTCCCGTTTGCTAGGATGGAAGAAACAAGAATCTATTTTATTATTGCAAGGTGCTAATGCTGATGGTGTGATGGGACAAGATAACTTTACAAATAAAAGTGAAAATCGGAATTTTGGACTACCAACAAGAGGAAGTTTAAATTGGTGTTATGGAATTAAGGTTTGTGGAGAAACTGCGGTAGTTGCTGATTCTGGGAATAATCGCGTTTTGATTTGGAAGTTTTGATTTTTTCACGCAGAGACGCAGAGGCACGGAGGAGGAAGGATGAGAATAGAGGAAATTCGGGTTTGTGGGACTGTGCAAGGTGTGGGTTTTCGTCCTACTGTTTATCGTTTGGCTAAGGTTTTGGGTTTAAAAGGTGATGTTTGTAATGATGGTGAAGGGGTGTTAATTCGTGTTTCTGGGAGTGAGGAGGAAATAGCGGAGTTTGTCAATCAATTATATCAAGAATGTCCGCCTTTGGCAAGAATTAATGAGGTGATTAGAAGTCCATATTTGGGGGAGTTTGATTTTCATGATTTTGTGATTTCTCGCAGTGTTAATAGTGTGGTGAAAACTGAAATTTCTCCTGACGCTGCAAGTTGTCCCCAATGTCAAAGGGAGATTTTTGATCCTTTTAGTCGTTATTTTCGTTATCCTTTTACTAATTGTACTCATTGTGGTCCAAGGTTGAGTATTATTCGGGCTATTCCTTACGATAGAAATAACACTAGTATGGTGAATTTTCCAATATGTAAGGAATGTGAAGAGGAATATCAAGATGTCGAAAATCGTCGTTTTCATGCCCAACCTGTGGCTTGTTTTGTCTGTGGACCGCGTGCATGGTTAGAAAGGGCTGACTGTAAACCTGTGATATCTGATATGTTTTCCATGTTGGATGATGTGGATGCTGTTTGTACTTTATTACAAAACGGTGAAATTGTTGCTATTAAAGGTTTAGGAGGTTTTCATTTTGCTTGTGACGCAACTTTAGAAAATGCAGTTTTAAAACTCAGAAATCGTAAACAGCGTTATCATAAACCTTTGGCTTTAATGGCAAGAAATATTAATATTATTTCTGAATATTGCTATATTAATGAGTTAGAAAAAGAATTATTAACAAGTCCTGCTGCACCTATTGTTTTATTAAATATTAAAGATCATAGTAAATTAGCATCTGACCTAGCCCCAGGACAAAATACTCTTGGTTTCATGCTACCTTATACGCCGTTACATCATTTAATTCTCAGAAGGATGAAAGTACCCATAGTGTTAACTAGTGGGAATATTTCTGATGAACCACAATGTATAGATAATGAAGATGCAAAAAATAAATTATCAAAAATAGCTGATTATTTTCTTTTACATAATCGAGATATTGTTAATAGGGTAGATGATTCCGTAGTTAGAGTTATTGATAATCAAATACAAACCCTCAGACGCGCTAGAGGATATGCACCAACACCAATTAAATTACCTCCAGGATTTGAGAAATTACCACAAATTTTAGCAATGGGTAGCGAGTTAAAAAATACCTTTTGCTTATTACGGGAAGGTGAGGCAATTTTATCACAACATTTAGGAGATTTAGAAAATGCGGCTACTTTTAATGCTTATCAAGAAACATTGAATTTATATCTGAATTTATTTGAACATAAACCAGAAATAATTGCTATTGATAAACATCCAGAATATCTATCTTCTAAACTTGGTAAAGAACTAGCAGAAAGTAATAACATTAAATTAGCAGAAATTCAACATCATCATGCCCATATAGCTGCTTGTATGGCAGAAAATCAAATTTCTTTAGATACAAAACCCATTTTAGGAATAGCATTTGATGGGTTAGGGTATGGTGAAGATGGTACAATATGGGGAGGAGAATTTCTCTTAGCAGATTATCGAAATTTTCAACGTTTAGCCACATTTAAACCAATGGCAATGATAGGAGGAAAACAGGCAATTTATCAACCTTGGAGAAATACCTATTCTCAGTTAATTAATGCTTTTAGTTGGGAAGAACTTAAAGAAAAATATAGTGATTTAGAAATAATCAAATTCTTAGAACATAAAAACCCTAAACTACTCAATCAAATCATAGAAAAAGGTATTAATTCACCCTTCACATCATCAGTAGGGAGATTATTTGATGCAGTTGCAGCCGCAATAGGTATTTGTCGAGAACAATGTAGTTATGAAGGACAAGCAGCCATAGAAATGGAAGCTATAGCTGATATAAATATTTTAAACAATGATAAAGAAACTGTAAATTATTCCTTTAAACTTGAAAAATCAGATAATATCTATTATATGGATACATCTCCAACATGGCGAGAAATACTCAATGATATCAAACAGCACATCTCACCATCAGAAATAGCTGCGAAATTTCATCAAAGTTTAGCCATTGCCACTGTCAAAATAGTTAAACAATTGAGACAAAAACATCAATTTAATCAAGTAGCATTAACAGGGGGAGTATTTCAAAATCAAATTCTATTACAACAGGTAAAAATACAGTTAGAAAAATCAGAAATTAACGTATTAACTCATAGTATAGTACCTACAAATGATGGAGGTTTATCACTAGGACAAGCCATTATTGCTGCTACTAGATATCTCAAATATTAAAAAAAGGAAAAATTAAAATGTGTTTAGGAATACCAGGACAAATCACAGAAATAACCAACAGAGAACATAAATTAGCAATGGTTAATGTGGGAGGAGTCAAAAGACAAGTAAACATAGCTTGTATAGTTGATGAAGAACATCCACTAGAAAAATGTATAGGAGATTGGGTATTAGTTCACGTTGGTTTTGCTATGAATAGAATTAACGAACAAGAAGCAGCCGAAACATTAAAATTATTAGAAGAAATAGCCCAATCCTATATTTAAAAATCCTCTCTTCCTTCTTTCTTCTTTCTTCGAGTCCTTCGTGCCTTCGTGGTTTATTAAAAAGATGAAATATGTAAACGAATTTCGTAACCCAGAAAAAGCCTTAGCTTTACAAAAAGAAATAGTCAAACTCAGCCAACAAATAGACAAACATATAAAAATAATGGAAGTATGCGGAGGACATACTCATGCTATTTTTAAATACGGAATCGAAGAAATATTACCCGATAATATTGAATTAATTCATGGGCCTGGTTGTCCAGTTTGCGTAATGCCTAAAGGGAGAATAGATGATGCGATCGCACTCTGCCAAAATCCTAACATAATCTTTGCCACATTTGGCGATGCAATGCGTGTACCCGGTGCAAAAACCAGCTTATTACAAGCCAAAGCCCAAGGTGCGGATATTCGCATGGTTTATTCACCCTTAGATAGCCTCAAAATAGCCAAAGAAAACCCCCATAAAGAAATAGTCTTTTTCGGTTTAGGCTTTGAAACCACCGCCCCCAGTACAGCATTTACCATACTCCAAGCAGCCGCAGAAAATATTACTAACTTTAGTATGTTTTCTAATCATGTATTAGTAATTCCTGCATTAGAAGCATTATTAGAAAATCCCGATTTACAACTTGATGGTTTTGTCGGTCCCGGTCATGTAAGTATGGTCATAGGAACAGAACCTTATGAATTTATTGCCCAAAGATATCATAAACCCATCGTTATTTCTGGCTTTGAACCATTAGACATCTTCCAATCAATTTGGATGTTATTAAAACAAATAGTAGAAAATCGTTGCCAAGTCGAAAATCAATATAATCGCTTAGTAGAACCAGCCGGAAATCAAAACGCCTTAACAGCCATAAATCAAGTTTTTACAGTGCGGGAAAAATTTGCATGGAGAGGTTTAGGCGAAATCCCCAATTCCGGGTTTAAAATACGCGAAGAATATGCCCAATTTGATGCTGAAGTTAAATTTACAATTCCTAATTTAAAAGTAGCAGATCATAAAGCTTGCCAATGTGGAGAAATTCTTAAAGGAGTTTTAAAACCTTGGCAATGTAAAGTATTTGGAACAGCTTGCACACCGGAAACACCCATAGGAACTTGTATGGTTTCCTCCGAAGGTGCTTGTGCAGCATATTACAAATATGGGCGACTTTCAACCATGGCAAAAAGAGATAAATCAGGTGTATCAACCGAACCTCTATCAGTCTAAATTGCAAAATTCGAGGAAAATTATATGCCTTTTGTAACTGTCCAAATTGGTAAAGGTCACTCCATAGAAAAAAAGCGAAAATTAGTTAAAGCTGTAACTGATGCTTTAGTTTCTGCTTTAGGAACAAAACCCGAATGGATAACCGTACATATTGATGAATTTGAACGGGAAGATTGGGCAGTTGGTGGCATTTTACATTACGATAAACATAATGGTAGACATGACGAAACAGGTAGATAATTAATTAAAAATGACAGGCAAGATGCCTGTCCCACAAGAAAACATTATAATTACAAAGCAATTTAAAAAATGACAATTAATTCTCATCAAAATTCACTCTTTCAAAAAATTGAACAAATCCGCCGTCGTCAAGGAAAAGTCAGGGATACTCATATTAATCTTGCCCATGGTAGCGGCGGTAAAGCCATGCGTGATTTAATAGATGATATTTTCGTCAAAAGTTTTGATAATCCCATTCTTGCCCAATTAGAAGACCAAGCCACATTTGATTTAGCCAGTCTTTCCCAATATGGAAATAGATTAGCATTTACCACAGATTCCTATGTAGTAGACCCCTTATTTTTTCCTGGTTCAGACATAGGAGAATTAGCAATAAATGGCACAATTAATGATTTAGCTGTGAGTGGGGCAAAACCGTTATATCTCACTTGTAGCGTCATTTTAGAAGAAGGTTTACCAGTAGAAACATTACGCCGTGTAGTTGCCAGTATGCAAAAAGCAGCACAAAAAGCCGGAGTGCAAATAGTCACAGGAGACACAAAAGTTGTTAATCGTGGTTGTGCTGACAAACTATTTATTAATACTACTGGAATTGGCATAATTCCCCCAAATATTGATATTTCTCACCGCAATATTCAACCGGGAGATGTGGTAATTATTAACGGAGAAATCGGAAATCATGGTGCAGCAATATTAATTGCTAGAGGAGAATTAGCATTAGAAACAGATATAGAAAGTGACTGTCAACCATTACATGAATTAGTCGCCGAAATCATCAAAGTTTGCCCGCAAATTCACGCCATGCGAGATGCAACCAGAGGAGGTTTAGCCACAGTATTAAATGAATTTGCCCTCACAGCAAACGTAGGAATACGCATTAATGAAAACGCAATTCCTATTAGAGAAGAAGTAAATGGAGTCTGTGAAATACTCGGTTTAGAACCCTTGTATTTAGCCAACGAAGGAAAATTAGTTATAATTGCACCACCAGAAAAAGCTGATTTAATTTTAGCAACAATGCAAAACCACCCCACAGGAAAACAAGCATCTATCATAGGTGAAATTATTACCACACCACCAGGAATAGTCCTCTTAAAAACCGCCTTTGGTGCAGAAAGAATCATAGATATGCTAGTCGGCGACCAACTCCCAAGAATTTGTTAAACTCCCTCCTCTCTCCGCGACTCTGCGTCTCTGCGTGAAATAAAAAAACCTATGCACGAACTAGGAATCACCCAAAACATCATCGCTATAGTTAGCGAAAACGCCCAAAATAAAAAAGTCCAAAGAGTATTATTAGAAATTGGTCAATTATCGGCTATTATGCCAGAAGCGATTAAATTCTGTTTTGATATTTGCGCCCAAGGTACAATAGTCGAAGGGGCAATATTAGAAATATCAGAAATACCAGGAATGGCTAAATGTCGTGAATGTGGTACAACTTTTCCTGTAGATAAACCTTTCGGAATTTGTGAATGTGGTAGCGTGCAATTAGATATAATAACTGGTCAAGAATTAAAAATCAAAGAAATTGAAGTGGAGGAATTATGTGTGTAACTTGCGGCTGTTCCGACGATAATCAAACGACAATTACAAACATGAAAAATGAACATCATCATACCCATACTTTATCAGATGGAACTGTAATAACCCATTCTCATCACCATGAGGAAACGCCCCAAATTCATGCTAAAATTCATAATACAACGATATCTTTAGAACAAGAAATCTTAGGTAAAAATAACTTATTAGCTGCCCAAAATCGCGGCTGGTTTAAAGGTCGAAATATTCTGGCTTTGAATTTAATGAGTTCTCCAGGTGCGGGAAAAACTACATTATTAACTCGGACAATTAATGATTTAAAAGATAAATTAAGTATTAGCGTTATTGAAGGTGATCAAGAAACTACTAATGATGCAGAAAAAATTAAACAAACAGGCTGTAAAGTTGTGCAAATTAACACGGGTACAGGTTGTCATTTAGACGCATCAATGATAGAAAGAAGTCTGCAAGAACTTAACCCACCGTTAAATTCTGTGGTGATGATTGAAAATGTCGGAAATTTGGTTTGTCCGGCTTTGTTTGACTTGGGAGAAGCCGCTAAGGTGGTAATTTTATCAGTGACGGAAGGGGAAGATAAACCAATTAAATATCCCCATATTTTCCGCAATAGTGAAATTATGATTCTCACGAAAATTGATTTACTTCCCTATTTACAATTCGATGTTCAACGTTGTATTGAATATTCAAAACAGGTAAATCCCAAAATCCAAATTTTCCAAGTTTCTGCTACTACTGGAGAAGGGTTGGAAGGTTTATATAATTGGTTAACTCAACAGGTGAATAATTCAGCTAATTTAATTTCTCTATAAATCAATATGCTTTGTGTTGAATCTAATATTTTTTTTACTAACCACAGAGGCACAGAGGACACAGAGATAATAAAAAATGCTTAATTCATATTTATCTTTCATTATTTCGTAGGGTGGGCAATGCCCACTCTACTAAGATTAGCTTTATTTCTGAAAAATAGTTAATAATACAAACCCTAATAAGTGATAATGACCTATACAGTTTAACCCTGCATTATTACCCATTTCTTCTCTTTGTTTTTGGCTATAAAACCTAATTCCTGTAGGAGAATGGGGCGTAATTTGACATGGTGATGAATTATTAAAAGTAATGTCTACTAAATAAAACTTACCACCGGGAGAAAGTACCCTTGCTACCTCATTTAAAACCTGTTCTGGTTGAGGATAATGCAAGAAGCTGATAGTATTAAAAACTGCATCAAATTGTCCCTCCGCAAAGGGGAGATTTTCAGCATTACCTTCCAGATAAATTAATCGGGGACGGTGGCGGTTATTTTGTCTGGCTATCCGCAACATTTGGGTAGATAAATCTAAACCCGTGGCTGTAATTTCTGGAAACTGAGTTGCTAATCTATTTAATAACCGTCCAGTTCCACAACCTAAATCTAAAATATTTGCATGAGGTGATAATTCAACTTTTGTAAGTAATCTTTTATGGATTGCTTGGTAAATAAAAGAAGGAAATGCCCAATCATAACTATTTGCCCAACGGTCAAATAATTCTTTTTTATTATTGACAAAATTACTAATCATGGCTACTAAATTTTTGTGTTGATTTTATTATAACAAAAGAAAAAGATAGATCATATAGATCCCCGACTTCTTTGAGAAGTCGGGGATCTTGTCGTAATTAAAATATAATTTAGGACTTACAACCAATCTCGATAAGCTGAAATTTCGGTTACTCCAATTTCAAAGGGTGATCCTTTGCCAAAAGGAGGATAAACGCGAATTTTGGCATTTTTAGTAAATCTTTCTAGTCTATTTCCCAATTGGGGAATATTGCTGACTATATGCCAATAAGCAACTATCTCGGGACAGTCTACAATTAACATCAATGTAGTCTTATCTGTGGTCATGTACCACTGACAATTAGATAGTAATACTTGGGTAATGCGATCGCACGCATAGAAAAAGCATCTACCTATAGCTTGTTCCAACTCCAAATGCAGCATTCCATCCTCTTTTGTTACCTTTGTAGGAGGTAAATCATCGGGAGGAAGCAAAGAAAATTTAGACATAATTCCGCACCTCTTGATTGTAGCGTTGCAAACTTTCTCGATTTTTTTGCAAAGAAAAAGATGAGGGTTTTAACGCTAGTGTGCTGAGATTTAATTCGTCCTGAAATTTCTTGATTTTGTCACGACAACCGTTAACATCACCGATAATTGAATTCTCAATCAAATAGTCTTCATCAAAACAAATATTTGTCCGATCAAATGCTGGTTGTTGAGGACTTTTCTGCATTACTTGAGTCGAGTTAGCCGTCATTTCTTTGCTGAAGTGGCGAATAAAAGGCAGTGCTTCATTTACCGCTTCATCATGAGTTTTACCCACAAAAAAGAACCGGGCTAACAGGAATTTTTCTGCACCACTGGAATTAAATTCCCGATATTTATTGACTGTCTTCTGCAATCTTTGTAAGGAAAAAGGCGGACCACCCATTAAACCGAAGGAGTTTTTAGCAGCAAATTCAATTGCATCATGATCACCACTAGCAACATATATGGGAATTGGTTTTTGCAATGGTTGGGGATGAATTGTGAGATTTTCGCATTGATAATATTGGCCATTAAATGATACGTTAGTCTCATACAAAAGCTTTTGAATCAATGCTACTGACTCTAACATTCTCGTGCGAGATTCCTGAGTTGTCACCCCAAAATGTTTATTTTGCTGCGGAAAAGGTCCACCTTTAGCTACCCCAAAAGCCAGCCGACCACTACAAAGATTATCTAAAGTAGCAATATCTTCAGCCACGCGAATTGGCTGGTGAAATGGCAATAATACAGCCGCAGTTCCTAGACGAATTTGAGAAGTAACACCTGCCAAATGAGCCAATAACAGCAAAATTGAAGAACTAAGATTGAACTCATTAAAATGATGTTCTGTTACCCAAGCTTCTTCAAAACCTAAACTTTCAGCCTCTTTCACCAATAAAACTTGCTCAAAGATAGTCCGTCTAGCATCATAGTGATGATTTTCGTAATTGCAGAAAAGTCCTGTTTTCATTGTTGACCAAATATTAGATTAGGCTGCGACTAATTGCAACTCCAACCATAATCGAGGTTCGGACTGCTTTAACTTCGACATAGGGTCACGTAGCAATCGTTTAGCATTGAGACAAACTACTTGAATTAACCCCATATTTTGGGCTAATTCTCTGAGGATTCCTTTTTTGGCTTGAATATAGGGGATCATGTCTTCTCGACAATAAATTCCTATATATCGAAACCGTTTTGCAGGTCGTCCCCAAAAGCAAGTGATAACTTTCACATGACAGCCTTCTAAGAGTTCTCCCACGGCTGGATAATAGTCATTTACGACTCTAATAAATTCTTGGGCTAGGATGTCTTCAGTAATCATTTGACTGATTCTTCTGTAGCTTCCATAACTCTATTTAGCATAACATATAATTGTCAATTAAACCTGACAAAATTAATAATAAAATACCAAATCCCCGATTTCTTAAAGAAGTCGGGGATCTAAAGATTTCAAGTTTTTAGAGGATGTTTGAAAAGTTTTTAATGTATAAACTGACCCCTCTCCAAACCTCTCCCCTGCACCTCTCCCTAACCCTCGGAAAGGAATAACATTTAATACTGGAGAGGCTTTAAAATCCCCATTCCCTTGTAGGGAAGGGGGGTAGGGGGGTTAGGTTTTTGGAGATTATGGGTTTCATATAATACTTTTCAAACAACCTCTTATCGAGAATTGCGTTCTGCTACTAAAACATCAGCAATAATATCTGGTAGACTTTTCAAATCAGTATATCCTTCTGCACCAGAGATTGGAGAAATAAAAGTATAGTTAGGGTCACAAACTCCTGTGTCATAAACCTGCATAAACCATCGATCAGGTAATCCCTCTACACCCAATTCTACAATGTACCAACTCTCACCCATTAACCGAGAATTAAGCACTGTAAACCAATCTCTATAATCATCAGCAATATTCCAATCTGCCAAGAGAAATTCTAATGATATTTTTCCGGCATCAGTTGAAGTCAATAGCATCATTACTCCTGAGTGACAACTTGATTAGAAACTTCAGGATATAAACCTAATTCTTTTGCTAATTGTTTAGCAACAAAAAATAGAAATTGCGCTCCATCTTGATTACCTTGATGAGCAAACATTGTTGCTACTTGTAACATTGCTTGAACTAAACCAGAATCAATTAATTCAGGTTGTGCTTCCAAAACTTCTGGTTCTTGACCATTAGGACATTGAAGAAGTTCATCAATTAAATTAAAATACTGTGTTTGGCGTTCGTCTGTCATGATAATTTAGTTTATGGTGAATGATTAAGTTGAAAAATTACTGTTCGATGCTTTGTTGCCACATTCTTTCCAACATGGCAATGTGTTCTTTTAATACAGCAGCACGGTAGACAAGATATCTGTCATAAGCGATAATTCCTATACCAATACAAATCGGTGTTACCAAAAATAACCATTGCAAAATTGTCGCTAATTTATATTTTTTTGCAGCAATTTTTAGTTGATGTAGAAAATTATTGTCAGATAATTTAACCTTGACTAAAGATGGCTGAGTATTGATAATCTGTGTTTGGGGAACTAATTGAGGAGATGCTATATTTATTTTCGGCAATTCACAGGATAAATTCTGTGTTTTAACGAACTCTCTATGTTGTCCCCAAACTATAGCAAATACTACTACCCCTGGAGAAATCAATGCTAAAGTTACCAAACTTACGGTCAGCACATTTAAAAGTTTGACTTTCATATTTATTCTCCATTGCCAGGTATAGATTACCTAGATAGAAATAAAATTTCTATTAGATTGATTTTTGCACCTTTTTATTATTCAAAATATGCTTATCAAAATCTACTCAAAAACAAAATTATGTCCTTTCCGCATGGAGTAATACAGATAGTATTTAAATAATTGTTGAGAGATATAGGAGGTAAGAAGTCCCCCCTGATTCGTCAGACTTTCATCTTAGGAACTTCGGGGGGTAGAGGGGAATCTCTGCGTAAATCCTATATCGTTTATATCAGTTGTCCTTTTAGTCCCAACTTTAAGCCACTCGAATTAATATTATTAAGATAATTACGACAATACTCACAGCCTATAATCCTGACTGTGCAAGCATTTAAAAAAATATTTGGTGTAGGGGTGCTAGTATTTATTGAGTGGGGTACTAGCATTTTTGAGGGAGGGATCGGGGGATTTTGTACTCAAACTCAAACTAAGTTAGGCTATTAGTTTGAGGTATTTTACAGGCAAGATTGACAAGTACAAACTGTACTCAAATCACAGGATCTCATGACAAGGCTAGACCTAAGATATCTTGAATAACTCAGAAACAAAATTAAGATATTCTAAGGAAAGTGCAATAGTGTTGTTTTCGAGGATTGGGAAGATTTTCTGATGGAAAGAGACAGAGATTATGGTAAAATGGCTATGGCTGAATATAAAAAATTAATCCGATAAATACGTAACCAAAATGGATTAATATATAAATTTTAGAGGTTAATAAATGCGAATTGCTAAAGACGTAACAGAACTTATTGGCAAAACTCCATTAATTCAATTGAATAAAATTCCCCAAGCCGAGGGAGTGGTAGCCAGGATAGTTGTCAAACTAGAAAGTATGAATCCTGCGGCTTCTGTAAAAGATAGAATTGGCGTAAGCATGATTCTTTCCGCTGAAGCTGAAGGTTTAATTTCACCGGGTAAAACCATTTTAGTCGAACCCACATCTGGTAATACAGGTATCGCCTTAGCAATGGTAGCAGCCGCCCGTGGCTACCAATTAATTTTAACCATGCCGGAAACCATGAGCCAAGAAAGACGCGCCATGTTGCGGGCTTATGGTGCTAGTTTGGAATTAACACCCGGTACTCAAGGAATGCGGGGAGCAATTAACAAAGCGGAGGAAATTGTTGCTAATACTCCCAATGCTTTTATGTTGCAACAATTTGCTAACCCAGCTAACCCGAAAATTCATCGAGAAACCACCGCAGAGGAAATTTGGGCAGATACTGATGGAGAAGTTGATATCTTAATTTCTGGGGTCGGAACTGGCGGTACAATAACTGGTATTGCCGAAGTTATTAAACAACGCAAACCGAGTTTTCAAGTAATTGCAGTCGAACCTAGCAACAGTCCGATTCTATCCGGTGGTAAACCCGGTTCTCACAAAATTCAGGGTATTGGGGCGGGATTTATTCCTGATGTTTTGCGTCAAGATCTAATTGATGAAGTCGTTCAAGTTGAGGACGCAGAAGCAATGGAATATGGACGGAGATTAGCCAGAGAAGAAGGGTTATTATCAGGAATATCTTCTGGTGCGGCTTTATGTGCAGCTATTGAAGTTGGTAAACGCCCAGAAAATGCTGGTAAATTAATAGTGATGATTCAACCTTCTTTTGGTGAACGCTATTTAAGTACCGCCATGTTTCAAGATTTGATGAGTTAAATATTTCGTAGGTTGGGTTGACGCAAGGAAACCCAACAAAATCATGTTTATTATATTATAATATTTTAAGAATTCTTGACCGCAGATAAACGCAGATAAAGATGGATAAATTAATGGATTTGATAATTACTTTGCTACTTTTATATAAATGCTAAAATACGATTTTCAATAATTTTATCTAATGTCGCAGCTTTTACCCAATGAAAATCTGTAGAATTAGTAAGAGAATATTAATTTAGGGCGCAGTCCCTGCGCCCCTACGGATTTATTTATGGGGATTGCTACAAACTCATTTCATTCTAAAATCTTGCAACAAAAAAGGCATGATTACACCTGTAGTCAAACTAGTTACACCAATGGGAATACAGAGGGGAATTGATGCTTGTGCTAGTAATACCAATATAACCGTGCCAATCCCACTAGCAATAATAGTTTGACGAATAAAATATATAGGGTCACGGAATAGTTTACCCTTGAAAAATAACTTAACAGAAAACCAACTTAATGCTAACATATATGCTCCTAATGATTGGCTAATAAATTCAGAATAAATAACCCTAAAATTACCGCAGGAATTACCCCTGCTGGTGCAAATAAACTACCAATTATCGCTGCAAATTGGTATCCTAAATCTTTACCTGCAAGGATAATTCCGCCAATTGCACCACCAATCATGGATAAAATCATAGCAATGATTAACCAAGTAAATCCTGTAGTGAAATTTAATTCTGTATTTAAACTATGCAGAAACTCCATAAATCCTGGATTACTGACAAAATCAAACATAGCTATGCTCCTATTTTGGCTTTAACTTAATGCAAATGCTTGGATTTCTGCGGCTAAATCTTCTAGTGCAGTGGCGACTATTTCCGCTTGTGCTAATTGTTGATGTTCTGTAAATATTTGCCAAGCTTGCTGATAGTAGTCCTGCGCTTGTAAAAGATTTTTCTGATTTCCTAATTCTGGCTTTTCGGGATTGTCGGGTAAATTAAAGAGGACGTTAGCCTTATTAGAAATTGTGTTAGCATATTCTAACGGTGTACTTTGAGAATTACGCACTTTCAAAGCTTCATTGTAAGCTAAAACAGCCCGTAAATTATTTTCCACAGGATGGGAACTCACTAAATATTGTAAAGCATTGCCTAAGTTATTTTGCAACATTGCATATTCCCTAGGATGGTCAATTAAGTTAATATGTTTAAGAGCAATTTCAAAGGACTGGACTGCTAACCCTTGACGCAAAGATTCCCGTTCTGATGCCATGGGCATAGCAAGATAGGCGATCGCTATGTTATTATATAAAATCGCATATTCCTGGGGATAATCTTCCCAATTAAACACCCGCAAAGCCTCATGATAAGCGTGAATACTATCAGTTATCCGCGCTAAATTATGGGGAACTAAAGATTGTAAAACCAACCCCAAATTCATTTGAACTTCTGCTACTTCCGCCGCTGTGGCAAATTGTTGTAGAATAGGCAAAGCTTCCTCATAATCGGCCTTCGCTTGTTGTAACAGTTGGGAATCCGCATCAGGAATCATCTGTAATGACCCTGCCATGCCCACCTTAGCCCGTGCTTTGAGTAAAACATACTCGTCCCCACACATCTGATATGCACGGTAAAATAGCCCAACTGCATTGCGTAAATCTTGGGCTGTTTTCGGCTTTTTTTGAAAGCCTTGTGCTATTTCTATCAGCATTTGGATTTTTTCTGCTGTGGTTGCTGACTCTGAAGATATGGCAGCGATCGCCGCTTTTACCGCTGAATCTGTAATACTAGATGTCATAATTGGCGTATTTTAACCGGTTGGGGAATTAAGTCGTCAGCACCTACATTTAATAAATGCGACACTATAAACCAAGCCAATTTACGCAGATTGAATTGTTATCAACAGATTCCCCAATCTGAGAAGCCAATATTTCAATTAACAGGTATTGCTACCAGAAATATAATGGAGTCAATTTTTATTACTATAAAACAACCTATTGAAAAAACCCTAGAGAGAAATTACTTATTTTCATAGAAGTTCCAAATCAGTTATTACCTCATTCACTGAATTTGGTATAAATATTTTACCAATTATGTTATTTATCAATTGCTATATATGATTTTATTGATTATATCATCAAAAACTAACCATAGCACTCCTCAATAAAAAGTAAAAACCTCTTTCCTCTCTTCCTCTGTGACCTCTGTGCCTCTGTGGTTAGTTAAAAAAAATCATGATACCTACAGAGTTTAAATTTAAACAGAATCAACACTATTAAAATTAAATAGCATTTCTGGATCTGCCAAAGGCAACACTTCGACATTATAAGACCTTAACCACTGCTGAAAAGAACGTCCACCCGCTTCAATATACTGATGTAATTCCGGTAAACAATGACGGCGATAAAAACCACATAAAGGTTGCCAGATTTGATTATATTGTACCAAAGCTGCCATTTTATTTTCGGGAATTGTATCTAATTTAGATATCCAATCTTGCAAGATTTCTAAACGCAAATTTGGTAAATCACAAGCTAATAACAGGACCCAATTTGTTTCCACTGCTGCTAACCCTTGCATAAATCCTACAAGTGGTCCATGGGTTCGAGATTCATTTCCAGTTTCCCCAGGTAAAGGAACTTCTCGAATAAATTGACTTTTAGATGTTAGCAATTCTTGATAACGTTCTGGCCAGGGAGTCACTATATAAACTTTATCTGTGCAAGCTTCAGCAATATTACAAATTAATTGCAACATGGGTACACCTCGAATGGGAATTAAGGCTTTATCTCTACCCATGCGAGTGCTTTTACCACCGGCTAAAACAATAGTTGTAACATGAGACTGGGAATCAATATTCATAATATAGGACTAATATTTGATTTTTGAAATATACGTAGGGTGGGCAATGCCCACCAAAACCCCCCTACGGTGGGCAATGCCCACCCTACACTACTTAAAATTTTATGGCTATGCCACGCAAGCTATCAAATATCATTTATGATTCCTATATTTGTATTCTAACTAATAAAAATTTACTGTATTTTCCCATAAATCATTTACAATCATTATATAAATCTATTATTTATAAATAACACCAATTTTATGACAGATTTTTTTGAATTTGAAGCAGATTTTGTTGATTCTTGGCGTTGTATTCCTATGCAAGTACGCTATAAACTCGATACTTGCGGTATTAAGCTAAAATTAGCAGAATGGAATCAGATAAATCAAGAATCACGTCAAAATTTAATGACATTACCTTGCGATACAGATACCAAAATTCATGATTACAGATATTATATTCAAGAGTTGGTATTGCAACTGACGGGTAAACCTGTAGCCGAATTACCTATTGAACCCCACCCAGCATGGATAGATATTACCACTATTCCCAGCAATATTCACGAAAAAGCCCAGGAAATAGGTGTGATCATCACAATTGAGGCATGGGCAAGCCTAACTATTTTACAGCGTTTTGCCTTGATTAAACTCAGTCGTCCTAGCCATGAAAATAACAACTTTTTACCGGCTTTGCAAGAATTTAATTTGTTGCCAAAATCCTAAATTCTGATATATTGCTATAGATGATACTTTTTAAGTAGTTGGTACAATAAGATGATTAAACTCGACCAGTTTTTAAAGTTTTCCGGGATTACCTCTACTGGAGGTCAAGCTAAATGGATGATTGTTGATGGTGAAGTCAAAGTTAATGGTGTCGTGGAAACGCGCAGAGGACGGAAATTAGTAGATGATGATCAGGTAACAGTAGCAGGACAAACTTTAAATGTTGGGGAAATATTATCAGAATCTCATTGATTAATGCTGTTGTCTTTTATCTTACCCTCACTTTCTTTTTTGCTATAATATTGAATTATGCTAATTCTTAAGTTTTATTTAAAAAAAGTTAATTGATTTAAATAATACTTTAATTTAAAATAATAACTATTGATTAATAGGTCAAACTCTACAAGTAAATCCTCTAAAAAAGGGAAATTATATTCCTACAAAACTTCTTCAATTGTGCATTGTCAACATATATAGAAAGACATAGCTAATGACTAATGTACTCTGGCTACAAGGTGGTGCTTGTTCGGGTGACACCATGTCATTTCTTAATGCCGAAGAACCAACAGCTTGTGATTTAATTGCTGATTTCGGCATTAAAATACTTTGGCATCCTTCCTTGGGTGTAGAATTAGGTGAAAACGTTCAAAGCATTTTATGGGACTGTGTTTTAGGGAAAACGCCCCTGGATATTTTGGTATTTGAAGGTAGCGTAGTTAACGCCCCTCATGGTACAGGAGAATGGAACCGGTTTGCAGACCGTCCCACTAAAGATTGGTTAGACGATTTAGCCAAAGTTGCCAAATTTATTGTCGCTGTGGGAGACTGTGCGACTTGGGGAGGAATTCCCGCTATGTCACCCAACCCCAGCGACTCCAAAGGACTGCAATTTCTCAAACGGGAAGAAGGCGGTTTTTTAGGTAAAGATTTTGTCAGTCAAGCCGGCTTACCCGTAATTAATATTCCTGGTTGTCCCGCACACCCCGACTGGATAACGCAGATATTAGTAGCGATCGCCACAGGTCGAATTGGTGATATAGTTCTCGATGAACTGCACCGTCCCCAAACCTTCTTTAACACCTACGCCGAAACCGGTTGTACCCGCAACATTCACTTTGCATACAAAGCCACAACCTCTGAATTTGGACAACGCAAAGGTTGTCTATTTTACGACTTAGGTTGTCGTGGACCCATGACCCATGCCTCCTGCAACCGCATTCTCTGGAACCGCGTCTCCTCCAAAACCCGCGCCGGAATGCCCTGTTTAGGTTGCACAGAACCCGAATTTCCCTTTTTCGACCTCAAACCCGGAACAGTCTTTAAAACCCAAACCGTCATGGGAGTACCCAAAGAAATACCACCAGGAATCAACCACAAAGATTACGCAGTCCTCACCGTTGTGGCCAAAGACGCAGCCCCAAAATGGACAGACGAAGACTTTTTCACCGTTTAGTGATGAAAAAAGACCTAACCCCCCAACCCCCTTGCCTACCAGGGAAGGGGGAGTCAATTATTCCCCTCTCCTTGTAGGAGAGGGGTTAGGGGAGAGGTCAAAATGTATTGGATTCAACTAATAACTCAAAACTAACAAATATGTCAATTCAAACCTTAGATATTTCACCCGTTGGTAGAGTCGAGGGTGATTTAGATGTGCGCGTCGAAATCGAAAATGGATATGTGACAAATGCCTGGACTCATGCTGAACTTTTTCGCGGCTTTGAAATAATTTTACGCGGAAAAGATCCCCAAGCCGGCTTAATTGTCACCCCTAGAATTTGTGGAATTTGTGGCGGTTCCCACCTCAGTTCTGCGTCTTGGGCGTTGGATACAGCTTGGGGAACAGAAGTTCCTAGAAATGCAATTTTGGCGAGAAACTTAGGTCAAATTGTGGAAACAATCCAAAGTATTCCTCGCTACTTTTACGGCTTGTTTGCCATTGATTTAACTAATAAAAATTATCGCCGGAGTCACTTTTATGATGAAGCTTGTCGGCGGTTTGCAGCGTTCACAGGTAAATCCTATGAAATCGGGATTACAATTTCTAGTAAGCCGGTAGAAATCTACGCTTTATTAGGTGGACAATGGCCGCACAGCAGTTATATGGTAATAAATTGGGGAATTGCTTATATAGTCAGGATTTTTCAGAATAGGTCTGATTATTCCCTGGTTTTTCCTTAAATGAGGCAATAAATCCACCCCATCCATATCATAAGTCCATTTATTTTAGTTATTTGGTGTTTTCAGACGTTACCTAATTTTTCCCTTAATCGCTGTTCAGGAAGTTAAAGGCAAGTAGTAAAGTATAATTTTTTCTTTTTGTTGAAATATAAACCCGGTTTTTTCTCAATATAAATACGCAAATGTTAATTTAAAAGTTAAAATCTTTACAGATTTGCTTGGGTATGGAAATATTGATTTATTTGGATATTGAGCGAACTGACAAGTCAGCGCTTACGCTATCGCACTAAAAACCTTAAACCAGAACTCCTGCCATCTCTATAATTCGATTTGCCCAGGTTTGAGATAAGGTGGAAATTTCCAGACGACTAGAATCACTTGCCCAAGTTGACCACCAATGAATATGCCATCGAGACAATTGACGTTGTATTTGAGCTAATTCAAAGGCACTGTCCACATCTAAATCAATCGCTGTCAGTTCTAAAAATACTTTACTTTCTCTAATAATCTCAAGTACCGCTTCTCCATTAAATTCATCTAAACTGAGAGATGCCATTTGCAGAAAGTTCTGTGCCAATCGTTCCAGACGTACAGAAAGGCGATCGCAACGAAAGGTAATTTGTTCTACAGTCCAGTTATTCATAAGCCTCCTAATAATTTGTGGATGATTTGTTTGACTTGTTCACGAATTGTCGGATCTAAAATTTCCATTGCTCTATTTTGACGTGGACGCAGGTTTACCATTGATTCATAGAAAATTTCTTGAGAAATAGGATTCCAACTCGCACCCCAAACATCCTGCTGTTGACTTCCATTATCAAGTAAAATAGTTTCGCAGTCGGAGTGCATTTCACCTCCACCTGCCAAAATTCGATGACGTATATCTACGGCTGTTTTAATATAAAAACGATTGGCTTGAAGCATCTCGTTGATTTGGCTAGGTGTTGCAGGTTCTTGTAAAATATGAATAATCAAGGGTAAAATACGAGTCAATTTATTAAATCATTCTCTCATATTACCTTAAACAAGTAGTTTTTATAGTTTTTTGAGAGGTCTATTTCAGCTTCTGTGCAACCGATAAAGTCTGACCAGTCTTGCAAGGAATTTTCTGAAGATTCGTGTTGATTCAGAAGATAGCGTTTTTTCAGGACTTCTACGAGTTCTACTATGATTTGTTGTGCATCGGGAGGAAGAGACTCAATATCTTGTTGAATTGTATCTAAGTTCATAATCTCATCTTGCTGTTTCCCTGATTATAGTTTAGCAAAAAAGCGTTCATTACGGTGTTGAAGTTTTTGGCAAAATTTTCGATAACCTTTCCCGACAAGGACTATACCCAGATGACTGGATTCAAGATTTTACCTCTCTATCTAATGAGTTTAAAATAGAAGTAATAGAAGAATTTTGAAAATTTTTAATGGAGTTAAACTCAATGAGTACATTATTTAACTTACTCGAAAAAATTAAAACCAAACCAGGCTTATATTTGGGAACAGCATCTATCAGTAATTTACGGATGTTTATCTTGGGATATCGCTTTTCTCGCTCTGAATTAGGTATTACTAATACTGAAACTGAAAATGATTTTCATAAAAACTTTCAACCTTGGCTACAAAACCGCTTATCTATCCATACCGTTAACGCTTGGGATAAAATTATTTTACTCACCTGTATTGATGAAAAAGCTGCATTTGATTACTTTTTTCAATTACTAGATGAATTTATCCAAAGAGACAAAAGCCAAGATATTGAACCAATTCTAGCTGAACCAGCCTCTACAAATTCTCAAAAAGCAGCAGCAAAGAATAACACTAAATCTTAGTGTGCTTGGTTGTTTCTGTCGCAGTTAATAATAGTTAAGGAAGCACAAGAAAATTTGCCCCGAAGATGGTGTTAGACTGAGACAGAGTGCAAAAAACTAGAATCTGTATATTTCGTTGAACTTATGCTGACAACCACTCAGTTTGCTCCCATACTTAGGCAATTATCTCACTCCGATAAGCTCTTATTACTTAATTTCCTTGTAGCTGAGTTGCTCAGGGAGTCTGGTATTGTACCGATGTCTATTCAAGATGATGTCCATAGACAAGGTTTACATGACTCTTTTGAGGCTGCTGCCATTTTAGCTCAAGCATTAAAAGAGACACAAGAATTGACTCATGGTTAATAAAGTAAGATTTGCCTTCACTGAGGTAGATCCCAGTCTTGGAGCATTGAGTACACTTCCTTATTTACCACTGACATTAACGTATCAAAATCAATCTTTGAATGTTTCGGGTCTGTTGGATACTGGTTCTAGTGTTAATGTCTTGCCTTATGAAATGGGATTAGCATTAGGCGCAGTCTGGGAAAATCAAAGGTTGTCTTTGCCATTAGGCGGTAATTTAGCTAGATTTGAAGCCCGTGCATTAGTTGTGAAAGCCACTGTTGAACAATTCCCTGCTGTGGATTTGGCTTTTGCTTGGACACAAGATAAGTATGCACCGTTAATACTAGGACACATGAACTTTTTTCTTGCGTTTGATGTGTGTTTTTACCGATCTGACTTGGTATTCGAGATTAGTCAAAGGTAGTTTTATTAAGAATTGTTTCAACATCTTTCTCAGGATCATCACAATCTTGAATTAACTTGAGAACTACTTTAGCACAAGCGATTCCACTGCTTGATTCTGAAGGATGGCGATCAGTCGGATCAGGGAATGGTGAACTGCTTGCAGCAGCGCTTCGCTATCGCACTATAATATTGTCAAGACATTATTCTCACAGAATCCTGGGTATAATCATGTACAGTCATCGGATAAGCAGGAAAAGTAGCTCAAATAATACATCAGCACCACAGATTAACCCCTTCGCACCCAGAGGTTTTGGCAAAGACACTCCACAACAGTCTCAACCTGTCCAAACACAGGAAGAATTAGATGCGGCTTATGACGAAGCAAAAAAGGGTGGTGGGAATTTGGCTATGGCTAATATTCCTGCATATCCACCGGGACAAGAACAGGGTCCTCCATATAATACACTACCAAGTATACAAGCAAGATATCATCAACGCCAAAACAGCTTGATGACATCTCCAGAAAACCCCATCCAACGCCAAAGTGAGGAAGAAGAGTCACAACCAGAAGAAGAGATTCAAACGAAGTTAACAGTAGGAGCAGTAGGAGATCCCTACGAACAAGAAGCTGACAGGGTAGCGGCACAAGTAATGTCAATGCCAGATAATGCTCCTCAAGTACAACGCTTAGAAGAAGATGAAAACCCAGTTCAGATGTCGTCTTTAGTGCAGTCAATTACGCCTGTCGTACAACGGGCATTTCAAGGCGGAGAAAATCAAACTTCTGGGGATTTAGAGAGTCGTTTACATGGTTCTAAAGGTGGAGGTTCTCCCTTAGCGCCTGAAGTGCAAGCCTTTATGCAACCGCGTTTTGGTAGTAAGTTTAATAACGTGCGGGTACATACTGGTGGTGAAGCGGTACAGATGAGTAAAGAGTTGGGCGCACAGGCGTTTACTCATGGCAGTGATGTTTATTTTGGGGAAGGGAAGTCGCCAGGGAATAATGAGTTGACGGCGCATGAGTTGACTCATGTGGTGCAGCAGACTGGTGGGGTTCAAGCAAAATTGGCCACACCACAGCCAACAAGGCCAACATATCCTTCAAATCACAGTTCTACAACTTTTCGTTCAAGCCAGAGAATAGGCTCATCTACAAGATTAGCTTTACGACCGACTAAATTACCACCAGTTCCTAACGCTATTCTCAAACAAACATTGCAGAGAAAAGTTGGACAAAAATTGCTTTGGCGAAAATTTTGGCAGGTGGTTGAGAAAAAGTTCGGAGTAAAAATAGCGGCTGCTGTAACTGCTGCAATAGCAGATGGTCCATTACCGATTGGTGACCTAATATCCATAGGTTTAACTATTTGGATGATTTGGGATTTGATCCAACTTTGGGATATGCTTTGGGAGGAAACTATTAAAGAACTAGAACAAGAACAAGCAAATCCGCAAGCTATTCCACACACTGATACTGAAGCAATTCCCAGAGAAGATACTAGAAAGCAAAAACAAGATATCAACTTCTATCATGGAACAGATGAAGGTACTGCTGAAAAATTTCAGGGAGGTATGGCTGTAAGAGTAATTGGTGGTGGAGAATTTGGCCAGGGATTCTACACATTTATTGAGCAGATGCCAGCTGAAATTGTGGCAGAACAATATACCCGTAATCGCAGACCACCTCTTCCCAGATGGGGTGTGGTTAATTTTATGATACCAGTTGATATATTTATTCAATACTTTGGTGTGAGTGCAATTGCTGATGTAATACAAGGAAAACTTGGCAATATCTTATATTTTCCAGATCAACAAACACCAGTAGAAGTTACTTGTCCCTATGATCATCCTTCTACACCAGGATTGAAGCTATCATTGACCTGGAAAGAGTTTCTTGAGGAAACCCGTACATACAGAAAATCTCATAAACGGGAAATAAGTTGGCCTTATGATCTGATTGTTGGACCTCTCAAAGGAAAAATCCAAGGTTATAAACATGGTGTCAATCAATTTATGTTTAATGAATTAGGTGTTAATATGCTTAACAATAAAAAAGTTAAACGAAATGTAGTTGCACAAGGAGATACTGGTATATGATGATTGAACCATTAGTTGCTTTACAAATCATCCACCAGTTAGTAAAAAGGCAAGAAGAAGGTAAAGAGTCAATTCTGCTGCGAGAAATAAAAGAACTATATTATCAACCAGATTTCTTTGAATCTGCTGATTATTTGTTGATTCATGGATGTGAACAAGAGCAACAAATAGCTCTGGCTGCTCTGATTGGTATATATAACAATAATGTTTGTTCAATTGCTCAATTAGCTCTAAATAGTAGTTTTCCCAATATCAGAGTAACAGCAGCTTTCCTGCTTTGCCATCCCCAAGCTACTGAAGCCTGGAATAGTCTGGTTAAAGCTCTGTCTGACTCAGATAGTAGAGTTAGAAGCAACGCCGCAAGAGCATTAGCAACAATTAATTCATTAGCAGCCTCTGATTTACTCAAATCTTTGTTTGCCTCTGTCAATGAAAGTGACCGTCTCACTGTGCTGGATATTTTTCAAAAATTTGACTGTCCAGCTTTAACTTCTGTGGTCATAGATGCACTACAAGATATATCTTCAGAGGTAAGGACTACTGCTGCTACAGCACTTTTTAAATTAGGTAAAAACGCTATTGAACTATTGGAAACTGCTCTTGATGACCCAGATGAGCAAGTAAGATGTGAAGTTGTGAACACATTATACAAACTAGCTAATAATGTTCCACTTAGTATCTTTATCAAGGCTTGTGACGATTTATCTGCTGATGTTCGTTTCTTTGCTTTGTGTGGTATTTCTAAAAAGGGTAACTCCGATGCTTGTCCAACTGTTTTGCATCTGATAAATGATCCAAAATCAAGAAAATTAGCAATTGATACTTTAGGAGAACTGGGTTGTAGACAAGCTCTCAATCAATTAATTGAAGAAGTAGAGAAACCAATAGATGATAGTGAGTTAGCTATTATTTTAAAAACCTTGGGAAAAATCGGTAGTGATGAAATAAGTCCTATATTACATTCGGCTTTATTACAACCTGAACCTATGGTAAGAGTAGCAGCAGTAACTGCCTATTTAGCAGTAAATCCCCAAAAAGCAGTTCCTGTGTTACTAAATGTTCTTAACAACGATTCTTCTAAGATGGTACGTTCAGCAGCAGTAAAAGTGTTGGGGAAAATAGGTGGTGAACAAGTTTGTGCTAGATTGATTAACATTCTGAGGGACGATAGAGATGCTGAAGTTCGGCGAACAGCAGCAGTAGCAATCACTAATTGCTGTGATTCTCACAATATGGAAGTTTTGTTAGCAGGCTTAACTGACTCTGATTTTGAGGTTCGGTTACAGACAGTTGCTAGTTTGGGGAAAATCAAGTTAAAGGAGGCTATTCCAGCACTATTGAAATTAGAAAGTCAAGAGAGGAATCACAAAATTTCTGCACAAATTGCGGATACCCTCGTGAGAATAGACCATAGTAAATTTGCCCACAAAATTATTTCTGGATGTGCAAGAAAGTTATTTGACCCTGCTTCTATTGGTACTGTTTATACAACTTGGTTAGTAGATCCATCATATTATCCTGTGTCTGAAAGAATTATTTTTTATAATAATGGTTATGCTGAAAGTGTAGATTTTGATGAAGAAATCAAAGTATATAAATATACCGCTAAAGATGAGCAATTAACTTTGGTTTCTACTGGAGATAGTAAAGAGTTATTAATTCAATTTACTGTAGAAACTGCAATGTGGGAAGACCCAAGAACGGGACTACTGTCTTGTTATAAACTAACATTGAATCATGACCTTTTTTATAACTATGTTGTATCTTCAGAATCTACTTTTTTTTCTACTTTTGAATCTGCTAAGTAGTTAGACAAAATTAATTACATCGTGCGATAGCGAAGCGCTGCTGCAAGCAGTTCGCTGATCTTATAGGTACGTTAATTAAATGTAACCCACCAAATTGATTATTATTCACCGTCATTGTCTTAACATTTAAGGATGGGATCTTAATGCGATCAACAAAAATGGACTTCTTAAACCTCAATTACATTCCGATCAAAACGAAAAAAAACCTATGAATAATTGTATCACTATTGATCCAGATATTTGTAATGGACGACCCATAATTACAGGTACTCGAATTCCCGTACAAACCATTATGGAGTTTTTGGGAGCAGGTGACTCAATTGAGGAAGTCCTTGAAGAATATCCTTCTCTAACACGAGAAAATATTTATGCTTGTATTCAATTTGCAGCCAAATTGATGGCTAATCATTATGAAATCAGAAAAGTGGCATGAATGGATTTTTGTTTGATGAAAACTTACCTTCTAAAATTCAATTTACGCCATCGCTACCAATTATTCATGCTTCGGCGTTAGGGGAAAAGTTCAAGTGATACGGAAATTTGGCAATATGCAAAAGATAAAAACCTAGTAATTGTCACCAAAGATGCTGATTTTTCAGATCGACTGATGCTTGATACCTCACCCCCCAAAGTAATCCATCTTCGCTTTGGGAATATGCAAAAACGTGAATTTCACGAGTTTTTAGCCCGTATTTGGCCACAAATTGAAGCCTTAATTATTAACCACAAATTAATTAACGTTTATCGAGAGCAAATGGAAACATTTAAATAGTGCGATCGCGCAAGCGCTGACTTGTCAGTTCGCCGATCTTGTAGGTTGGGTTGAGGACACGAAACCCAACATTAATCTCTTTTTTCCCTGAATTTGTTGGGTTGCACTTCGTTTAACCCAATCTACGTTTAGTGCGATCGCATTATGTTATCAGATTTTAGTGTGATAGCGTTCGCGAAGCGTGTGCCTTGCATTCAGCGCTCCGCAGGAATCGCAGGTTTCAGGCACCGAGAAGCGCATTCAAGGCTAAATTAACTATTGGACAGCCGGGGGACAAATACGAGCAAGAAGCAGATCAGGTGGCATCCCAGGTGGTACAACAAATAAATACCCCCTCTACCGTCCAATCACCTCAAGGACAGGTAATGCAATCGCTCGAAAATCCCATCCAACGCAAGTGTGACACTTGTGAAAGTGAGGAAAAAGAGTCACAACCAGAACAAGAGATTCAAACAAAGTTAACAGTAGGAGCAGTAGGAGATCCCTACGAGCAAGAAGCACAACAGGGTGGCGGCACAAGTAATGTCAATGCCAGATCCTGCTCCTCAAGTACAACGCTTAGAAGAAGATGAAAACCCGGTTCAGATGTCGTCTTTAGCGCAGTCAATTACCCCTGTAGTCCAACGAGCATTTCAAGGGGGAGAAAATCAAACTTCTGGGGATTTAGAGAGTCGTTTACATGGTTCTAAAGGTGGGGGTTCTCCCTTAGCGCCTGAAGTACAAGCCTTTATGGAACCGCGTTTTGGTAGTAAGTTTAATAACGTGCGGGTACATACCGGTGGTGAAGCGGTACAGATGAGTAAGGAGTTGGGCGCACAGGCGTTTACTCATGGTAGTGATGTTTATTTTGGGGAAGGGAAAGCGCCGGGGAATAATGAGTTAACGGCGCATGAGTTGACTCATGTGGTGCAGCAGACTGGAACAAATTCTGTACAAAGAAGTATAAATATCCAACGAAAATGTTCTGCCTGTGAAGCTGAGGAAGCAGAGGTAGAAAATGCAACTTTATCAAAGAACTTGTTGAAACCTACTGAGAAGTTACTTCAACGCCAAACAACTTCTAATGCTGGATCTGGATTACAACCACCAGGAGGCTGTACACGTAGGGAACATGAACAACTTCAACAGGAAGTAGATAATTGGTGTAAGGGGTCTCGCAGATGTACTAGATCACAGACACCTGAGCAAATACAACAGAACATTCAAAATAATATTAATTGTATAGCTGCTCGCAATTTGATTAATCAGAAGTGCTTCCGTGGCGGTGATCCCAATCATAGAGGAGAACTTCAGAGTGCCATCAATAGCCTTGTAAATTGTCAAGATATTCAGCAGCGTCAGCAAGCTGGACAGACCCAACAACAACCTCTACCAAGTGTTTCTCCTAGCCTTAAGGAGAGACTGTCACAAATTACAGGGCTGACAGGAGCTGCACTGACAGTCTACATTATTATTTCTGTGGGCAGCCGCTTCTTATTCCCACCCCGTAATTTAGTTCCAGTACCTTAACTACGAAGGATTCTAAAAAAATTATGGTTAGCTTATCTACAGTTTTGGAAAAAATCACTTATGGTTTTCAGTCCATGACGTATCCAGGTGATTTCAACATTGTTTATGATAACAGTGAAAATAATTTGGAATGTGTGGAAATTCAGCAAACTTTTGTGGGGAAGCATTGGACTGAGTTGACTTTGGAAACACTGCTGGAACAAAAATCTGCTCTTGGCTTTCTGACTCCAGAAGCATTCCAATTTTATCTCCCAGCTTATTTGTCAATTGTAATTCAGGAGTTTGATGAAGTTGACGTTTTACCAGACAACACTGTTTTTTATTTAACGCTTCCATTAGAAGTTGATCAGTTATATCAGTTAAACGCTATTCAGGATTTACCAAATGACCTCCAGTCTGCATTTGATCAATCAGCAAATGAAATTAAGCCCATGATTAATCAATTTCTCCTAGAAGAGCTATCTCGTTCTACTCAAAGGGTTCACAATTTTATAGAGCGAGTTTCTGGATTTAACCAGCAACAAGGTCAGGCTATTCGGTATTATTTAGAATACCTGTCTGAAAACACAGATTATTTTATTCGTGATCAACCAAAAGTGGCTATTGATCGCTACTGGTTCATTTTTCCGCTTTAATAAATAGTGCAATAGCGCAAGCGCTGACTTGTCAGTTCGCCTATCTTGTAGGTTGGGTTGAGGACACGAAACCCAACATTAATATCTTTTTTGACCTTAATTTGTTGGGTTGCACTTCGTTTAACCCAACCTACATTTTATTCTTCGCCAATATTACCATCAAATATTAGTGCGATATATGTTTGATACGATAGCGGTAGTGCGATCGCACTAAAAACCTTAAACCAGAACTCCTGCGATTTCCCTAATTCGATTTGCCCAGGTTTGAGACAAAGTTGAAATTTCCAAACGACTAGAATCACTTGCCCAAGTTGACCACCAATGAATATGCCATCGAGACAATTGACGTTGCATTTGAGCCAGTTCAAAGGCACTCTCCACATCTAAATCAATCGCTGTCAGTTCTAAAAATACTTTACTTTCTCTAATAATCTCAAGTACCGCTTCCCCATTAACCCCATCCAAACTGAGAGATGCCATTTGCAGAAAGTTCTGTGCTAATCTTTCCAGACGTACAGAAAGACAAATAATCATAAATGTGGTGCGTTACACTCCGTTAACTACAAGATCAGCGAACTGCTTGCAGCAGCGCTTCGCTATCGCACTAATTAGGAGATTAGACAGAATTTTCAGGATCTTTTTACCATTAGGAATTACTCGGAAACAAAGCAGTCCCCTGGATTTTTAGCTTCCCGATAATTTCCACTTTTCCACCTCCAACCTTAACCTTTCATTCTCCATCCTTAGTGCCAATATTTCATTCTTCTGCAACTCAATTAATGACTTTTGACTAATTACATCACCAAAGGCTTTTTTCCGATTTTCAATCCCAAACCATCTTTGATAGGTTTTTGTATGTTCATCAACAGTATGACCTAAATTATCTGCTGCGGCTTTAATTGGTATTCCCTGAAGATGCGCTCGAATCGCGCAACCATGCCGTAAATCATAAGGTTGAAACTCAATTCCCACCTTTCTAAACCATCTGGATATATCTCTCCGCATCCAATTAATATTTTGCACAGATGCAATTTTTGCCACCTTTTGTTCTAAAATCTTTAATGGTTTGGGATTATATAAATCAAATAATTCTATCCATTCAGGGACAAAAGGAATAACTTCTCGATATCCAGTTTTGGTATTTTTATTCACTTTCCAAGTATGATCTATATTTTGGGGAGACATCCACCAATTAATATCTGGTTGGACAAATAATTCCCTTGGTCTTAACCCATAAGTCGCCAACATTCCATATACCCAACGCCACATTTCCCAAGTATCTATTTCATCACTAATGTTTGTATTTTTGCGGTTGATGGCGAATTTTTCAAAGAGGTGAAAAGCAGATATTATTTTTTCATCTTCAGGTATTTCTCGATAAGCAGGAGTGACATGATCTCGTTTAACATCGAGTTGAAATCCTAAATTAAAGGTTTTAATCAAAACAGAAGTTATCGCAATTAATTCATTTTTTTTATTACCTTGAACTGAATTAATAATTTCCTCAAAATTTTCTTTTGTGGCTAAATGGGTAAGAGTTAAGTTTCTTTTAATTACAGATATATAGTTAGCAAAAGTATTTTGACTGGTAATAGTTTTCTGACGGGTTTGATAATATTTTTCGTCAAATGTATCTAATAATTCTCCAATTGTTTTGATCTCTTGCTTCTCTCTCGATTTAATTCCTAAATACTTCTCATTCCACTCGAAAGTATGACGAGCAATTAATTTACCCAACTCATAACTTTCTTCAATCGCAGTTTTTAATCCCTCTAAATTTGCAGGTATTCCTAGAGATAAATCATACTGCTTTTTTGTCTTACCTAAACTGTAATCTCCTGGTTTTAAAGGTAAGGTAGCTCGTAATTGGAGAGAATTGCCAGTTTGTTTAATACTAACTCTTATTCTCTCCCTTTTTAAATTAGTATTAGCTTCCACTAACTTCTGTTCAAAAACTGCTTGATACTGTAATTCCGTTGCCTTTATTTTCGCCATTGTTCCTCTATAGCTGCCGTCTGTGGTGTTCTGCGGCTCAAAATCTGCAAACATATCTGCGAACCATTCCCTTGAGTCTGCATTTGCATATTCCTGTGTAGATGTGGCATAAGTACCCTCGTAATTACCCTGATTTTGCTGACTCATTCCCTAAATATTCCCTTATTTATCAAAGCTGAAATGGTGAAAATAAAATGTTCTGACTGAGCAAAATTACCTTAAAAATAAGTTACTCAGGAACATTTACAGCATATCACCTGTTGTCATTGCAGTTATATGGTGCCTGGTGGAGTAATGTGCGCTCCCACTTTAACGGATATTACCCGCGCCTGGGCAATTTTGGAATATTTCCGCACCAATTGGTTAGAACCAGTTTGGTTAGGTTGTTCTTTAGAAAGATATGAAGAAATTCAATCTTATGAAGACTTTCAAAAGTGGTTAAATGAAGATGTTAAACACCGAGAATCAGACTTAGGTTTATATTGGCGCATGGGGTTAGATATCGGTTTAGATCGATATGGTGCAGGTGTGGGTAAATATGTGACTTGGGGTTATATTCCCCATGAGGATAAATACAATCATCCCACCATTGAAGGACGTAACGCTGCTGTAATTATGAAAAGCGGTGTTTATGATAGCTTCACTGATACTCATACCTTGATGAATCAAGGTTTTGCCCGTGAGAATTTAACCCATTCTTGGTATGATGAGGGTACAGAAGATTGGCATCCAAGCGATCGCACAACTAACCCAATAAACAACAACCAAAAAGACTTTAATGGGGCATATTCTTGGTCAAGTGCAGTTCTTCACCAAGACTTAGGACGTTTAGAAGCCGGTCCCCTAGCCCGTCAATTAGTTGCAGGGGGAAATCATGGAGAATCTTGGCAACATTATGACCCCTTTATTCTGGATACATTCAGGAAAATGGGTGGTGCAAGTGTTCATCTTCGGCAATTAGGAAGAGTTCATGAAATAGTTAAACTATATCGTCAAGCCGAACGCTGTTTAAGAGAGTTCAAATTAAACGATCCTTGGTATATTAAACCAGAAGAAAAAGATGGTAAAGGTTGGGGTGCAACCGAAGCCGCTAGAGGTGCATTATGTCACTGGGTAGAAATCGAAAAAGGCAAAATTAAGAATTACCAAGTTATCGCCCCCGGTACTTGGAATATCGGACCCCGTGACGGAGAAGGACAACTCGGACCGATTGAAAAAGCATTAATAGGAACGCCAATTCAAGATCCTAAAGACCCTGTAGAAGTGGGTCATGTAGCCCGTTCTTTTGATTCATGTTTGGTGTGTACTGTTCATGCCCATGATGCGAAAACTGGCGAAGAATTAGCTCGTTTTAGAACGGCTTAATTTATGTTACTTAGAATCCCGACTTATTCGATAAGTCAGGGTTCTATATAATTGTTATTTGCAGTACAAAAGTTCCCAAATCCGTGGGTTAGTCTGGATTTTAATGAGTAATTGGTAATTCCTAAATATTATATTATGAATTATCAATTATCAATGACAAATTTACTAAAATTGGTAACTAATTGTGTCTAATTTAGAACTAAATCAATATCTTCCTCAGCTTCCTGAAGCCGCACTGCAAGAATTTATAGAATGGTGTATGTTGGAGCAGTCAACAGCCGCAGGATTAGAATTTAAACCTGATCAAAGTAAGTTAAAGAATTTAGCACCAGCGGATTATTCTAAGCAATTAGTTGACCAATTTATGAAGGTAAGACCTGACCCCATTAGAGCGGGTTTGGTGGCTGTAATTGCTGGAAAACAAGCCGATAAACACGAATTAACAGGTTTGGCTGCTGTGGTTGATTTTGTTTCTCTTTATGTTAAATATTTAATTCCTAAAGATGGTAGTAATGCAGAAGAAGCAGATGCAATTTTAGCTAAAGCATCACAACATCAATATGAGCAACTTGTAGAAATTGCCAAAAAACATGGTGTGAGTTTATAGATTTGTAGGGTGGGCAATGCCCACCAATAAAAACAATAATTGTAGGTTGGGTTAAGCGGAGCGCAACCCAACACAAAAGGGGTAAGTGAATTATTAACCTTTGTCTGAATCAGGATTAACAGGATTTAAGGATTTTCAGGATGTTTATTTTTAATATTAGACACAGGAATTTATATACTTAACATGAGTAAATTATCAATGAATAATCCTGTTAATCCTTAAATCCTATTAATCCTGATTCAGACAATAGTAAATGCTCACACACTTGGTTAGTGTAAATGTTGGGTTTCCTTGCGTCAACCTAACCTACTTTACTATGTAATCATAAATATAGAGTATAATATACATAAAACTATAGACTTATGGTGAGTATTTACAGCATACCGATTGATTCTACATTAAGAATCGCGCGTCATTATTACCTGAGTAAAGATGGTAATTTCAATAATTCTGTTGGTTGGGGTCCGGCTGGGGTTGAACGGAATGGAACGGTAGAACTCACAGAAAAAGAACTACAGCGCGTTCATGAATATGCTGATTTATTTGGTGAATATAACATCCACTCCAATAACTGTGAAATGTTTGCATGGTATGTCAAAACTGGTCGAAGATATTCAGGACAGACAGAAGAAATGATAACAACCAAATTTGGTGCAGCTTTAGTACAAATTGTTCAACCTGTTCACACTGTTCGTAGTATCAAATATCTGGAAATTGAAAAATCAATCGTAGATCACCTTGATAGGAATTTGCAGAAAATCAAACAAAAGAAACTTATTGAGCAACAAACAGCACGAGATGATTTTTGGGCTAAACGAGATGCTGAAAGAAAACAAAAAAATAATAAATAATTATAGTAAATGCTGACACACTTGGCTAGTATAAATGTTGGGTTTCCTTGCGTCAACCCAACCTACTCTTCTACTACTCTTCTACATCAAACCACACAGGAGAAACATCATCAACCTGCCCATTATAATTAATCGTAATTTCCTGCCCTTCCCGAATATATTGATGAGCAACAATATCAATAACATTTTTAGCAAAATTCTTAATATAAACCGCATTAGGATGATAAGAATGATTAAAAAGAGAAGCAAAACCTAAACCTATTGCTCCGCTTTCTCCATGCCAACCAAAATAATAATTTAATAACACCGTTTTAGTAATTAACTTAACTTGCTGTTTAGGAATAACAATCACAGCGGCTCTTTCAATTAAATCTCCTTTAGCAAAATCTTGCTGGGCAAATATACCTCTACCTTTAGTCTCTGTATCACGAAATACTAGCATATAGCAATTCTATCTGATGGGTAAGAATGATTTTTGACTAACCACTACAGATAAACGCAGAAAAAATAAAGACAAATTTTTGTCACTGACTTACGGCTACTAAACTCACTATAAAGTCAATGATTAAAGATGTAGTCAAAATTTCCGTAAATTTTAATTTTTTGTGCCAACTTGATGATATTCATGTTATTATAAATATCCCATGCTAACTATCATTGGTTGTGGCAATCTGAATCGGAATGACGATGCTGTCGGCGTAATTATTGCCCAACGTTTACAGCAATATCTCGCCCAAAATCCTCACCCCAACATCCGCGTTTTCGATAGTGGAACTGCGGGAATGGAAGTGATGTTTCAAGCGAGAGGAAGTCAAAAATTAATTATTCTTGATGCTAGTTGCACAGGTTCAGAGGCAGGTGCTATATTTAAAGTCCCAGGGAACGAACTAGAAGCACTGCCCGAACCTAGTTACAACTTACATGATTTTCGTTGGGATCATGCCTTGGCTGCTGGGAGAAAAATCTTTTTAGATGATTTTCCCCAAGAGGTGACAGTCTATTTAATTGAAGCTGCAAATCTGGATTTTGGACTGGAATTAAGTCCCGTTGTTCAACATTCTGCTGATTTAGTTTTTGCCGAACTAATTACAGTTATCCAACAGAATGTTATGGCTTAATCAACAATCTCAAATCCCCAATTGCATCAAATCCAATCACGATACACTGGCAACTCATCTACTCTCATTTCAAAAGGCACAGTTTGATTATCGGGAGGACAAACCCGGATTTTGGCACTGCTAACAATGCCATGAAGAACATTCGCCATAGGGACGATTTGTTGCAAAATTTGCCAGTTAGTAACTTGGTCAGGGCATTCAATTACTAAAGTCAAAATACTCGCGTGAGTTGTGGCATACCAACGACAATTAGACAACAAACTATGAATAATGCGATCGCATCCTTCATAAAAGTATTTGCTAATGGAATGTTCCAATTGTTGTCGAAGCATAATATCTGCTGATGTTGGCTGTATAGGGTGCTTATCATCAGCATGGAATTGATGTTCTGTTCTCGCCATTTCCGGTTATTTTCCTATTTATTTACCAATTGCCATTGCATACAATACGTCCTTATTGGTTTCTAGAAAGGCTTGGGTTTCATCATCATAGAAAGCACCAATAGCACTACAATCTATTCCCCAATAGTTGCTAAATAAATACACTCTCTGTCCGACAAATCCGGCTAATTGCATAGCCGTTTGATAACTCAAATAATCGGACACGAAAAATAAAGTTACAGCACAATCTCTAGCTTGATTGATACACAAATAACCTGTTTTTTCTCTAAAGTTACCCGCTTTAATGAGATGTGTATTTTTATATAACCCTGGTGAAATTCCCTCGATATCATGCACCACTGAGTAAATTTCTATTTCTTCAAAATTCTCTGTTGGTATTGGTTGTCGAACTGCTTGCAAAATTTGCCAATAGACATTTTGAGAAATAGACTGCTTTTGAAAACGCCTAATAGAACGTCTATTCCAAACGTTCTTCAAAAACCGTTCTCGGTCAAAATTAAATTGAGGATGTTCTAGCTTTTGCTGGTGACTAGGCTGTAAAGACGTTGTTTGATACGTATCTTCAACACATTGATTAACTTGAAAATAGTCAGTACCACAGACAAAAGGAATAGGTAGCCTTAAGCGTCTGACTGGTTTTTCTTGCGCTTCTTGTCGAAATCACACAACTAGTAATAAACTCCTTATTCTCAAATCCCAAATCTGCATTGAGAATAAGTTTATCAAAATCAAAGCCTAGTTGTATGTTGTTTTCGTGAAGATATGCAAAAAGCAGCGATAGCACCCAAATGGTGTCCGCTATCCAACAAACAATATCTCAAACTCCTGTCTTGATATTTCCAGCTAGACCTATGATAAACACAACTAACTAAAAAGATGAATCCATTGATACATTTATTTGGTATAACATAATTCTCCAATCCATCATCAATTAATTCATAAATTAATGTCAGACAATTATTCTCAACTTCTATATGGTAAATGCCATCTATTATGCCTTCTACCCCACGCATTTGTACATAAACTTCCGTAGGGTATAAAGCCCCTGCTGACGGATTTACCCGCAATTTATAGCGACTATCTTTATATATCTTTTCTAAAGTAATAGCACTAGTTAACCACAAAAAAGCATGAATAGGGTTATTGCGATTTAATTGCAAGCACCGATAAAAACGAGGATAAACTTTAAAAGAAATTGGTTGTGTAGCGGCATCTACATAATTAGGATTAACTTGTACTGATAAGTAGGAATGCTTGCTTAAATCGTGATAGGCTTTTCCAGAAATCTTACTGTAAGGCATTTTTTAGTAACATTAAAACTGTTGATCCATTATCATTTTGATTATTAATATCAGTTAGGAGTCAGTAGTCAGGAGAAAGAAGAAGGAAGAAGTTAAGAATTATCTAGAACCTAAAAAAGTGCTTAAGTTTTGATTGTATCAAGCCTTATGGCTTACGCCACGCTATCAGCAATTCCTAAGTATAAAAAATAAACTATAGATCCCCGACTTTTCCAAAAAGTTGGGGAAAAAAGTCGGGAATCTGTTTACTGTTTATGTTTAGCAGTTAGTTACACCAAAGCTGCTACCTTTCCCAACAACCCCTCAAACAAGCGCAAACCATCACTATTACCTAAAGCGGAATCTGCTGCTCTTTCTGGATGTGGCATCATCCCCAAAACATTACCTTGAAGATTACAAATCCCCGCAATATTGTTTAATGAACCATTGGGATTTTCTTGATAACGAAATAAAACTTGTCCGTTGGTTTCGATTTCTGCTAAAGTAGTTTCGTCACTGTAGAATCGCCCCTCTCCGTGTGCAATAGGTAAAGTGATGATTTCCCCTTCCGCATAACCATGAGTCCAAGGTAAATTATTACGCTCAACTTTCAAAGGAGAGCGATCGCAAATAAAGTGCAAATCTTGATTTCTAGCCAATGCTCCAGGTAATAAACCAGCTTCAGTTAATACCTGAAAGCCGTTGCAAATACCGATGACAAATTTACCTTGTTGTGCATGGTTAATTACTTGCTGCATCACAGGAGAGAAGCGAGCGATCGCTCCACAACGCAAATAATCCCCATAACTAAAGCCACCAGGGACAATCACCACATCTATATCACTAATATCCGTCTCTTGATGCCAAATCATGCGCGTTGGTTGTCCTAGCAAATCTCTAGTAACATAGGCCACATCACGATCACAATTAGAACCTGGAAAAACTAAAATACCAAATTTCATTGTTTGTCAGAGGAAAGGGAACAGGGAACAGGGAACAGGGAACAGGCAAAAGATAAAAGGTAAGAGTTTTCCCAATTACCAATTACCCATTACCAATTACCCATTACCAATTTCAAAATACGCCAGTTTGTGATTCTACTTCAATCAAATCAAAGCGATAATTTTCAATTACCGGATTTGATAACATTTGGTCACAGATTTGATTTAAGTCTCGACGCGCTTTCATCTCATCAGGTGCGACAATAGTTAACTCAATGTACTTACCAATTCTCACCTGTTCCACGTTGTCGTATCCCATTTGTTTGAGGCCAGATTGTACAGCCACACCAGCAGGATCTAAAACTGAAGTCCTAAGTGTTACGAAAATTTTAGCTAAATATTTTATTTGCACAGGCTTTTTGCTGAATGCTGCGATCGCTATCCTATAACTTTTATGTTCCAAGTGAGTGAAAATATAATTAGGATTTAGCAATGTAGGAGTAATTCATGAATTACCCCTACCATAGATACAAATTTAACAAACATTTATGAGAGCGATACATACCCGTAGTCAAGAACGGATTTTAAACCTGTTACAAAGTATTAAACAAGGCATTTCTGCCCAGGATATTTACGTGGAATTACGTAACCTCAAACAAAGCATGGGTTTAGCAACAGTTTACCGTTCCTTAGATGCTCTCAAACTAGAAGGCTTAGTACAGGTGCGAACTTTGGCCAATGGTGAAGCCCTGTATAGCTTAATACAGCAAGATAAACATCATCTAACTTGCTTACAGTGCGGTATTTCTATACCCATTCATCAATGTCCTGTCCATGAACTGGAAAACCAATTACAAACCAGTCATCAATTTAAAGTTTTTTATCACACCCTAGAGTTTTTTGGACTGTGTAAAAAATGTCAAATCTAATTAGTGGGAAATAAAGGTTTAGGATCACCATCATTATTGGAAACAATAGAACGAATACCTTCTAAAGTACCAGGAATAGTGCGAGGATCCATAAACATCACCTTACTACTATCGCTTTTACCAATAGTTGTCCCCATATCCAGATAACTCAAAGCCAATAACACTTCCACCGCTTTTTGTGCATCAGGATTAGCCTTGATTTTTTGGGCAATAATTTCTGCTGATTCAGCGATCGCTTGTGCCTTTAAAACCTGTTGTTGACGTTCTGCTTGCGCCCTGAGAATGATGGCTTTTTGTTCAGCTTCTGCCTGCATAATTACTGATTTTTGTCGGGCTTCCGCGTCCAAAAGTTGGGCATCTGCCTTACCCCTAGCACTATTCACAGCAGATTCTCTATCTCCTTCCGAAGTTAAAATAGATGCGCGTTTGCGTCGTTCAGCGGACATTTGCAATTCCATTGCTTCCCGCACAGCTTGAGAAGGAATAATATCCCTCAACTCAACCCTAGTCACCTTTACACCCCAAGGATCAGTAGAAACGTCCAACTCCTGTAATAACAGTTCATTAATTTGATTACGGGCAGTAAAAGTTTGATCTAACTCCAATTGTCCCATTTCCGCGCGAATTTGAGTTAATACCAAATTCACCATAGCCGACTGGAGATTTTCCACCTTATAGCGGGCTTTTTCCATATCCACAATCCGCCAGTAAACCACAGCATCCACCTCAATCCCCACATTATCGCGGGTGATACACTTTTGGGGCGGAATATCCAAAACTTTTTCCCGAATAGTTTCTTGGTAGACAACCTTATCAATAAACGGGATGAGAATATTTAGCCCTGGTTGCATTTTTTTGTTATAACTACCCAATCTTTCTACCAAAGCTTCATTTCCCTGATTGACAACCCGCACAGATCCGACAACAGCCGAACCACCAAGTGCTAAAAAGATAAGTAAAAAAAACTGTTCCATAATAATTTTCTCCCTATTTGCAGATATTAACCATCAAAGCAGGAACTAAACCCTGCCCAAGTTGAAACCTGGAGTAATGCGAGCATCTTGCTCGCTACTCATCACCAGGGAGCAAGATGCTCCCACTACTTTCAATAACTATGGCTCTCAAAATAGACGTGGTATAACAACCAACAACTGACAACTAACTCAAAAAATTATCTGGCATGATAATCAAAGTTGTTCCCTCCCTTCGCACCACATAAACTGTTTGCTCAGGTGGTAAGCTGATTTTGTCATCATCACATCTTGCTCGCCAAGAGTTACCCTCGTATAGTACCCTACCCACCTGTCCAGGTAAAATTTCCGTTAAAGTTTCTGCGACTACTGCATCTTGAATCTTTGATTTCCGTCGTCGTGGTTGTAAAAACCGCCGGGAAAGGATAATGAGTATTGTGGATAATAATAGCCAAGCTGCAACTTGTATCCATAAGTTTCCTAAACCCAGGTAAGATAAAAGTCCCACCATCAAGGCACTAATGCCCATCATGAAGGAAACAAAAGCCGATGGTAAAAAAAGTTCCGTTAAACACAGCACCGATCCAGCTAACAGCCAAATTAAACTAAAACTTGGCATAACGCTTTTCCCTTACAATGAATTTACTCATACCAATATTATGTGAGGCTGAACAGAATCATGAAATCCATTAATTCATCCATCCTTATCTGCGTTTATCTGCGGTCAAATATTCTTAAAACCTTATTCCCTCCTGTTTCATTTTAACTTGGTATTTTAAATACACCAACACAGTGAATATTTACAGAAAAAACTAATCCTTATTTTAATTATGCTTTCTACCCAGCGGATTATTAATTGCCCAAATTCAGAATGTGATCAGCCTTTAAATTCTGTGGGAGATACTATTTGCGATCGCTGTCAAACTCCCCTAATTTATCGCTATTTGTGGGCAACTGGCAATCAAGCCGCACAAATTCCCCCAGGAACAAAGGTCGCAGATAGATATGAAGTCATTAAACCACAAATTTGGCTAGATACCCAACCCGCACTATTACCGGATATCCCCCCAGAACTACCTAATATAGTCATTCCCTATCTGCGCTTGTATTCAGAACATTTACATATTCCCCAGGCTTATGGATTTACTTCCTTGGCAGAAACAGAGGGTAATATTTTACTATTAGAAAATGCCCCGATAGATGAAACAGGCTGTATTTATCCAACTATTAGCGACTCTTGGCAACAAGCATCTGCCGTCAGACAAGTTTACTGGTTATGGCAAATTCTCCAATTGTGGACACACTTATTAGAATTGGGAGTTGCCCAAAGTTTACTATTACCAGATAATTTATGTGTACAAGGTTGGTGTATTCGGTTGTTGGAACTGCATCAAAGCTCGCAAAAACCGACATTACAAGATTTAGGTAATTCTTGGCAGCCTTGGGTGACAGCAGCAAAAACCACGATTGCCGATAAATTACAAAGCATAGTTGAGTTAATTTGTCAACCAGAAGTTGATTTACAGATAATTAATACTCAACTCAATCAATTATTGCTGACAACAGCCGCAGATTTACCTTTATTTTTAACTATAGCCGGGGCAACAGATACAGGACCAATTATTAAACATAATGAAGATGCTTGTTATCCCAGTCATGCTCAAGACATAGATGATCAATTACAATCACGACTAGCAATTATTTGTGATGGTATTGGTGGCCATGAAGGTGGTGAAGTAGCCAGTCAATTAACCCTCCAGTCTCTCAAATTGCAAATGCGGGCTTTACTGACAGAGATAGGACAACAAACCGAACTGTTAACTCCCGATTTATTAGATCAACAAATAGAGTCTTGTTTGCGAGTTGTGAATAATGTAGTTTGGTCACGCAATGATGAGCAAAAACGTCAGGGGAAAGAACGCATGGCCACAACTTTAGTCATGTCATTGCAGATACCCCAAAGAATTGTGACATCTTGTGGAGAACTGTTAGAAAATTCCCATGAACTTTATGTAGCTCATCTGGGAGATAGTCGGGCTTATTGGCTAACTCGTAACTATTGTCAACTTTTGACTGTAGATGATGATATGGTAAAACGTGAAGTTGGCTTAGGAAAAAGCTTGTATCGTCAAGCACTGCAAATTCCCGAAGCTAAAGCCCTCACTCAAGCATTAGGCACAAAAGAAGCCGAATTTCTCAACTTTTCAATTCAACGATTTATTATAGAAGAAGATGGGATTTTATTACTTTGTTCCGATGGTTTAAGCGATCGCAATTTAGTTGAACAATCTTGGCAAGATTACGCAATTCCCGTACTTACAGGTGATTTAAGCATAGAAGATGCTACCCAGGAATTAATTAAACTGGCTAATGAAAAGAACGGCCAAGATAATATATCTGTAGTCCTCACTCTTTGCCGTGTGAGCAAACCATCTTCAATAGCCATTATCCCCACACCTCCAGCGGAAATTGTCCCCCCTCAACCTTTAGCTGTTCCCGACGCAGAAGCCCTAATTATAACAGCATCCTTAGAAACAGATTTAGCAGAAAGTTCTCAAGCCCTACTCAATTTAAATTTGACGGAAGAAGCGACAGCACCGATAAAATCATCTAGAGGTAAAGGTTTGCTGCTATTTACCGGCTTATTAGTTTTAATATTGGGAAGTACCACTCTCGGTTTATTTACTTGGTGGCAATTATATCCCCAATCTTTTCAACAGGTATGTCGGCAACTTCCCCCAAAGGTGCGAGAATTCTGTCCAGGACGGGAATAATCACACAATGTGTTGTAAAATTGGGTTTGCCATTAAATCATGCTGGATTTGCCCTAGCCATCTATAGTTTAAAAGCAAATTCCGTCAAAATAGCTGTGGAGATGGTTGGAGAAAAGCAAAAGTTAGATACATAAGATATTATGCAAGTAGGCGATCGCGTGCGTGTTAAAGAATCAGTAGTAGTTTATCATCATCCTGAACATCGGAGTCAGGCTTTTGAGATTAAAGGTATGGAAGGAGAAGTAGTAGCTATTGTCACCCAATGGCAAGGTAGACCTGTCAGTGCAAACTTTCCTTGTCATGTTCAGTTTAGTAAAAAATTTAAAGTCCATTTACGCGAGAATGAATTAGAAAACGTCTAATTCACCAGTTTGCGGCGACAAAACCAGGACATAATATTCAGTTCGCCGCGCATTTTCGCTAAGTCTCGACGGTTTTGGGTTGCGGTTGCGTAATACCACTGACAATGCTGTTTAAACTCAGAACGGGTATTAACTTCGTGATAAAATTCCTGGGCTGTTTGATGAACAGCAAATACTTCCTCGGCTTCGGGCTGAGGGGCTGGGACAATATATGGTAGTTCTTTACTCATTGATAATTTGTATGTAATTTGTAATTATCAATTGTTAATTACTTTTGCCAAAAGCGAAAATTGAACATTGAAGAGTTGCGACGGAAACGTTGGGTAGGCTTTCTTTTACGTCTTTTAGCACTTCTATCACTCGGTTTTTCTGTGTCTTCTTCGACAATATCCTCAGATAATTGTGTTTGTGAGGTTTCCTGACTGCGCCACCAAGCAATTATCCAGCCACCACCAACACCAGCAATACCACCAAACAAAATACTCATAGGTGCTGAATAACCTAAAAAAAGACAGCCCAGCATAAAAACCAACCAATATTTCAAGCCAGCATCAATACCATCATTAGAAGCTATAGTGGTAGGTTCGGGGTTATTATCATTTGCAACTGTAATCCACCCTAAACTGACACCACCTAGGATACCTATAAATAGACTTAGAGGGATGGAAGCCCCAGCAATTCTAGAGATAATGAATAAAAATAACCCAAATAGCAATTGAGAAAAGAAGTTAGGTGAAGAAGATAAAATATCGCCTAGAAGATTATTTTTTGGTGCCATAATATTGGAAGTCAGGAGTCAGGAGTCAGGAGTCAGGAGTCAGGAGTCAGGAGTCAGGAGTCAGGAAGAAGAAAGAATGATTAAACAAGCTGTTTAGGAATTTTTAATTTTAATGGTTTAGGGGTCAAGCGTAATGCTAAACCCTGATTTACTAGACAAAAATTAAATTAATCCTGGTAATTGTATGTCTAGTGGTTGAGTTGTATCTACAACGGTTAGATAAGGTTGTTCTTGATCTGTAAATGGTTCAGATTGATTGATTTGGGATGTTAATAAATCAGCAGTAGCATCAGCAATATCACCAGTCCGGTTCAACAGTCGTTCTTTTAAAACTTCTAGCGGTGCGGTGCAATTGATAATATGCACAGGTAATTGATGGTGTGTAGCTTGAGAAATAGCTGCTGCTCGTAAATCCTGACGATCATATTTAGCATCTAAAATCACAGACCAACCTTGATTAGCCAGTATAATTCCTAATGCTAACAATCGGCTATAGGTTTTTTGCGTCATTTCTGGGGTATAGATTTCATCCCCACCTCTTTCTAAAAGGGGAATTCCTGCTAAATGCTTACGCACAGCATCAGAACGCAGATGAACTGCGTTGAGTTTCCGTGCTAAATGTTTAGCTGTGGTACTTTTACCAGCACCAGATAACCCCGACATCAAAATCAGTTTTCCCTGTTGAGGTTTAGTATATTCCCAAGCTTGATGATAATATGCAGATGCTGTTTTTGCAGACTCTTCTTTCACCGCAGCCGGGATATTAGGATCATCTAATAAAAAGGAATTCACCTTAGCCCGCACATAAGCTTGACGACTTAAATATAAAGGTAATACCTGCAAGCCTTCCCAATCTCCAGTTTGCTCCGTATAGGCATTTAAAAAGGCATTTCCTAAATCTTTCCGTCCTCTAGCTTCAATATCCATGACGGTGAAGGCCACATCATACATAACATCAACGAAGCGGAAAGGCTCATTGAATTCTATGCAGTCAAATAGCATAATTTGATCATGCCAAAGAGCAATATTTCTCAGGTGTAAATCACCGTGACATTCACAAATATAGTTATTGTCAATTCTGCTTTTAAATAATTCTGGATGTTGAACAAAGAAGTTATCTGTATATTGTTTTGTTTCCTCAAACTGCTCTTTTGTCTGGGGTCCACCAATATAGTTTTGCGCTTGCTGATAATTCTCATCAATTGCTAACCGCACTTGGGAAACTTCCCCAAAACTGCGAATATAATCATTTGTCTGTGCTTGAGCATGGTATTGAGCCACAACTCGTCCCAATTCTTCCAAGTGACTTTCTTGTAAATTCCCACTAGCAAAAAGTTCACTAAATAGGGCTTCTTGGGGAAATTGACGCATCTTGATTGCATATTCTACAGCCTCTCCTGTTCCCCCTAAATGGTATTGTTCACCAACTAAAGTTAAAGGTACAACTTCTAAATATAATTCACCTGCACCCCGCTGATTTAAGCGCAACTCTTCCTGACAAAAATGTTGTCGTTTTTCTAGGGTAGAAAAGTCTAAAAAACCAAAGTTGGCTGGTTTTTTCAGCTTGTAAGCATAATCTCCTGTGAGGAGGACATAAGAAATATGAGTTTGAATGAGTTGAATTGGTTCTGTTACAGGATGAGGATAAAATCCTGGTTGTAACATTTGTGCAATGAAGGAGGGAAGATTTGTTTGTGTCATTGGTCAGTTGTCAGTTGTCATTGCTAAGAGGGATTTTGATATTGTTGCGTCTTTTCAACAAAAAAACCAGGGCTAACCCTGGTTCTCTTCGTTATTATTACCTGAATTTTAGCCTTTAGCACCAGCAAAAAAACTGATGTGGTAAGGTGTACCTTTGGCTGGGTGAATCTGAACTTCACGAAGCACGGTTGTACCAGTCCACTCTAATTCAGGAATGCTGAGTTCCACTTCAGTTTTATTAGGAATAACTTGCTTGAGCAAACGTTCTACAACTTTAGCGTCAAGAACTAGAGAAATTGATTCAATTCCTTTATGACCATATAAGTTGGCGGGAATTAAGCCAGAACGGCGCAAAGCTCTGGGTTTGCTACCTTCTGGGCGGGTTTTAGATTCGAGTGCGATCGCCATATAATTTGTTTAGTTGTTAGTTGTTAGTTGTTAGTTGGTAGGGGTTTAGCAGTGCTAAACCCTTGGTAGTTGACAATTGACAATCGTCAATTACTAAACTGGTGTAACGTTGGGATGCAACAGTGCGCGTTTGGGACCGTGAATAGGGTCTTCTACAATGATCGTTTGATCACGACTTGCTCCCAAGGAAACAATTGCGATGGGAACTTCCATTAATTCTGCTAAGAATTTCAGATAGTCCAGTGCTTTTTGTGGTAACTCTTCCAGGGTACGACAGTGACTTGTTGGTACTTGCCATCCTGGTACAGTTTTGTAGATGGGACGACAACGGGCGAATTGTCGGGCGTTAGTGGGGAAGTGTTCGCAACGTTCACCATCAATTTCATAAGCTACACAAACATTGATTTCCTCTAGTTCATCGAGAACATCAAGTTTGGTAAGTGCCATACAATCCATACCGTTAATACGGACTGCATAACGCCCAATCACTGCATCAAACCAACCACAGCGACGTTTACGCCCAGTTGTTGTGCCAAACTCCGCACCGCGATCGCCTAACAAGTCCCCAATTTTGCCGTTTAGCTCCGTGGGGAAAGGACCTTCACCAACTCTTGTAGTGTAGGCTTTGGATACGCCAATTACCCGATCTATCATTGTCGGTCCTAGTCCACTACCAACGCAAGCCCCCCCAGCGACTGGGTTGGAGGATGTGACATAGGGATAAGTTCCGTGATCTAAGTCAAGTAGTGTACCTTGTGCGCCTTCAAACAAAATATTTCGTCGTTGTAAAACCGCATCGTAGATTTTCAACGATGTATCAACGACAAAAGGACGTAAGCGTTCTGCATAACCTAAATACTCCTCAATCACCTCTTGTGGATTCAGGGGCGGCAAATTATACAGCTTTTCTAAAATGGTATTTTTATAGTTGATCGTCCACTCTAACTGCTCACGGAGTCCGTCGGTGTCCATCAAGTCTAACATCCTGATGCCTATCCGTTCAGATTTATCGGCGTAGGTAGGACCAATACCTCTACCTGTTGTCCCGATTTTATGATTTCCCCGGACTTCCTCTGATGCTTTGTCAATCAGACGATGATAGGGCATGGTGACATGAGCCGTCTGCGATATCAACAGATTAGCCGTGGAAATATTTAATTGTTCTAGTTGTTCGAGTTCTTTGATCAAAACCTGTGGATCGATGACTGTTCCACAGCCAATGATACACTCGGTCTTTGGATACAAAATACCAGAGGGGATTAAGTGCAGTTTAAACGTCTGACCTTGGACTACGATTGTATGCCCAGCGTTAACTCCCCCTTGGTAACGTACCACCACGTCTGCGGAGCGGCTGAGTAAGTCAGTTATTTTACCTTTTCCTTCATCGCCCCACTGGGCACCTATGACAATGACGTTAGCCAAGAGATTATATTAAAGGGTAAAGTTTCCACAAATTACAATTATCAACATATTTTTGATCTTTTGTCAATAAATTGGTGATTGTTAAAATTATTATAGCGGTATGCACTTAAGTGAGAATGAAAAAGAATACATCCATCAGAATCAATCAGTCGGGGCTTGCATCTTTTGTTGGGGAGCATTCAGGTATCATTGCTCAAGAAAAACAACCTGTATTGCTTGTTAGATGATATTACATTTACGAGCAAGTAATCAAAGCTTAAATTTAAGATTTCAAAGGAGTGAAAATGCAGGGCTATTTCATTCTAAAAGAGAGGATAAAATGGTAGAGACCACTAGGCATCTATGAGCAGGAAAAATGTCAGAAATAGCAATTCTAGAAGCATTCACAGACTTACCAGACCCCAGAAGAACCGCAGGACAACGCCATGAAAAAGCACTATGTATTATATATAGCATTATTTACTTTAGCGATTGTGGCAGGCAACAGAGGGTTCCTGGCAATGGGGGACTGGATTAAAGCTTATAGAGATGAATTAATAAATTTATTTAGACCAAAAAAGAATTATTAGCGGGCAAGATGCCCGCACTACAAGAAATTTTGGATATTTCTTTAATTGGAAGTCTCTAAAGGTCATGGTCGAATTGAAAAACGTACTGTTAGTATCTGCAAGTATCAAAGTCAACGTGATTGGCCAGGACTAGAGACAGTAATTCGAGTCCAGTCCGAACGTCAAATTATCAAGCAAAATTTCATAGAAGTTGAAACTGAAACTCGTTATTATATTGCTTCATTCACAGCTACTGCTGATGCTTTTGCTCAAAAGATTCGCAGCTATTGGGATGGGGTTCAGTTCATAATTTCTGGTATTCTTTAGTGTCAAGTGTCAGAAGCCTGAAACCGCCCGTGTCGCGGCTGGTGAGCCATGTCGAACCATCCCTCTCAGGGCTAAAGCCGCGCTCGTTTCCCACATACCAGGTATTTTTATGAATTTGCTAACAGAGCTATCAATTTCGGTAATTATTCCCGTTTATAATGGCGGTGAGATTTTTCGTCAGTGTTTGTCAGCTATTAGTGCCTCACTGGAACGCGCTCAAGAAGTTATTGTCGTAGCTGATGGGGATACAGATAATTCTTGGCAGGTAGCGACAGACTGGGGCGCTAAAGTTATTAGAGTCAAGGAAAAAGGCGGACCAGCACAGGCCAGAAACTTAGGTGCATCTGAGGCTCAAGGAGATATCCTGTTTTTTGTGGATGCTGATGTTACCATAGCGCCAGATACAATCAATCAGGTAAGATTAGCTTTTGCAAAAGATGCCAGTTTAGCAGCGTTGATAGGTTCTTATGATGATACTCCGGGAGCGAGTAATTTTCTTTCTCAGTACAAAAATCTTTTTCATCATTATACCCATCAAAATGCCAATGAAAACGCTTTCACTTTTTGGGGGGCTTGCGGTGCAATTCGTCATGATATCTTTTCATCTATGGGGGGTTTTGATGAAACTTATCGTCGTCCCTGTGTGGAAGATATTGAGTTGGGTTATCGCTTGAAAGCAGCAGGTTATAAAATTAAGTTGGATAAGGCTTTGCAAGTAAAACATTTGAAACGATGGGGAATCATATCTTTAATTAAAGCAGATGTGTGCGATCGCGCTTTACCTTGGACACAATTAATAATCCGTCAAGGACAAATGCCTTCTGATTTGAATTTGGGTTGGTCAAGTCGGCTAAGTGTGGTTTTAGTTTACTCTTTATTACTCAGTTTAATTGCTTGTTGGTGGCAGTGGAAATTATTAATTGTTACTGCTGTTATCTGTGCATTGCTGACAACTATTAATGCTTCTGTTTACCAATTTTTTATAAATAAGCGGGGTATTTTATTTACCTTGGGCGTATTACCTTGGCATTGGTTTTACTATTTTTATAGTGGTCTAGCCTTCATGATTGGTATTTTGAGAAAAGGTATAAAATTGTAAATCTTCGTGATATTATACCAATAATAATATCAGGTGGTAATACTTGAAAAATAATTGCAGTGTGGTAATAATTGGTGCGGGTCCTGCTGGTTTAACAGCCGCTCACGAGTTAGTTAAGCAAAGCATCCAGCCAATTGTATTAGAACAAGCTGACCGAGTAGGGGGAATTTCGCGTACAGAAACATATAAAGGGTATCGCTTTGATATTGGCGGGCATAGATTCTACACCAAAGTAGGAGAAATTCAGCAAATTTGGGTAGAAATATTGGGAAATAACTTTCTGAAAGTCCCTAGACTATCCCGCATTTACTACAATGGGAAGTTTTTTAACTATCCTTTGGAACTAACTAACGCCTTATCAAATCTGGGAATTATTAACAGTTTGCTAATGTTATTTAGTTATTTGCAAGTTAAAATTAAACCTCATCCAGTCGAAGAAAATTTTGAACAATGGGTTTGCAATCGCTTTGGGAAGAGGTTATATGCAACTTTTTTTAAATCTTATACTGAAAAAGTTTGGGGTATTTCCTGTACAGAAATTAGGGCAGATTGGGCAGCACAACGGATTCAAGGAATGTCATTAAAAAGAGCAGTTTTTAATAGTTTGTTTAAAAATAACCCAACTAAATCCTTGATTAAAGAATTTTACTACCCAGAATTTGGACCAGGGATGATGTGGGAAAAATGCCAAGAAATTGTTAATAGTAAAGGAGGAAAAGTTCATCTCAACACGACGGTAGATAAAATTTACCATCAAGATTATCAAATTCAAAAGATTAGTATTAGACAGGAAAACCAAACTTTTAATTTACAAGCAGACCAGTTTATTTCTAGTATGCCGGTAACTGCTTTAGTATTACGATTAGATCCACCAGCACCAACAGCAGTATTACAAGCAGCACGCAGTTTGAAATATCGAGATTTTTTAATTGTCTCTCTAATCATTGATGAGGTTGATTTATTTCCCGATAACTGGATTTATATTCATAGTCCAGAGTTTAAAGTAGGACGGATACAAAATTTCAAAAACTGGAGTCCAGCAATGGTTCCAGATAGCAGTAAAACTTGCTTGGGTATGGAATATTTTTGTAATCAAGGTGATAAACTTTGGTCAATGTCAGATAGTGAATTAATTGAAATTGCTAGTAAAGAAATTGTAGATTTATCACTGTTGTCAAATATTCATAAAATCGAAGATGCCACAGTGATTAGACAATTAAAAGCCTATCCTGTTTATGATGAAGAATATCGTCAACATTTGCAAGTTATCGAAGATTATTTACAGGGTTGTAAGAATTTACAAACCATTGGACGAAATGGGATGCACCGTTATAATAATCAAGATCATTCAATGTTAACAGGATTATTAGCAGCGAAAAATATTTTGGGAGAGAATCATAATTTATGGGATGTGAATACAGAACGTTCTTACCATGAAGAGTTTAGCAAAAAAGATTTAGGACAAAGGAATTAAAATGCACTTTATAATCACAGGAGGAGCAGGTTTTATCGGTTCTCATCTTACTGATGAATTATTATTAACAGGACATCAGGTAACAGTTGTTGATAATTTAATGACTGGGTTTCGTCATAACCTACCAGAAAATTCTCATCTTCAACTTGTCGAGAAAGATATTTGTGAATGTCAACCCCAAGATTTTAATAAACCTATTGATGGTATTTTTCATTTAGCAGCCGCAAGTTCGGTACAACAATCTTGGCTAAATCCTTTGGAAACCCATCATCACAATCTTTCCTCAACAATGGCTGTTATTCAACTTTGTCAGGCTTTAGGAGTTCCGCGTTTAGTTTTTACCAGTTCAGCAGCAGTTTATGGAAATCCGACTCAATTACCTTTAGGAGAAACTCACCCCACAAATCCGATTTCACCCTATGGTTTACATAAGTTAATGGGAGAGCAATATACTGGTTTTTTTGCCAAAAATTACGGATTTTCGGCAGTGAACTTACGGTTATTTAATGTTTTTGGCGATCGCCAATCTCCCAAATCACCTTATTCTGGAGTAATTTCTCTATTTGCATCAGCTATACAACAAGAAATACCAATTAAAATCTATGGAGATGGCACACAAACGCGAGATTTTATTTATGTGAAAGATGTAGTTAATGCTTTAATTCAAGCAGTGAAAACTCCCTTACCTGTTGGCGATTCTCTGACTTGTAATATTGGACGGGGAAAAGGAATTTCTTTACTGGAAGTTTTAGCAATTTTGCAAGAGTATTATCCCCAAAGAAAAGTACCGATAGAATTTGCACCAATGCGACAAGGAGATATTCAGCATTCTTGGGCGAATATTGACAATGCTAGGTCAATTTTGGGATTTTATCCGCCAGAAGATATCAAATATGGTTTATCTAGCTACTTAACTAATCTCAATCTTTATCGAAACTTACTCAATTAGCCTAACCACAAAAATTTTCAGACAAAAAATAAGAGAAAATGCCTGAATTACCTAAAATAAGTAACTTCAGTTTATGCTAGAAACCCAGACTTTATTCTCCATCATTATTCCTACTTACAATCGTCCACAGCCATTAACAAATTGCTTACAATCTATAATTAATCTAGATTATTCTCATAACCGCTTTGAGGTAATAGTAGTGGATGATGGTAGTAAAATCTCTTTAGATGCTGTGGTTAAACCGTTTCAAAGTCAGCTAAATCTAACCTTAATTTCCCAAACTAACGCCGGTCCAGCAAGTGCTAGAAATACAGGTGCAAAGCAAGCACAAGGACAATTCTTAGCATTTATAGATGACGATTGTACACCTGCAAATAATTGGTTGCAAGTTTTAGAGAGTTATTTAATTGCTCATCCAAATGATTTAATTGGTGGCTATACCGTCAATGCACTTTCTGAAAATATTTATGCTACTGCTAGTCAGACATTGCTAGATTATGTTTATATTAGTTATAATGCCAACCCAGAAAAATCTATCTTTTTCGCTTCTAATAACATAGCTATATCAAAAAAAGTTTTTCTAGAAATTGGTGGGTTTAACATACTATTTTCCATAGCTTCAGAAGATCGGGAATTTTGCGATCGCCTATTATCTCATAATTATAAGATGAGGTACGCTCAAGAAGCAATAGTATATCATGCTCATCATTTGACCTTAAAAACCTTTTACCGACAACATTTTAATTATGGACGTGGTGCATTTCTGTTTCACAAAACCTACTCCCAACGACATCCCCGGCAAAAAAGTATTCAGCCTTGGTCATTTTACCTTAAACTATTAACCTATCCTTTAACAAAACAATATTCTCAACCGGCTGTCCTCCTTAGTTTTATGATTTTGCTATCTCAAATTGCTACAACATTTGGTATGGTTACAGAAAAGCTATTATCTCAAAATATATTTAACTCACAACAAATAAACAATGGTTAACTTAATCAAAATTCTTAAAACCATATTTCCTCTAATTCAGATTTATCCTTGGGGTATTCCAACAATCGTGATTTTAGGCATTTTGGCTTCTCTATCTGAAGGAATAGGAATTAGTTTATTAATTCCATTTTTGCAAAACCTACAATCAGGAAATTCTCTAATAATTAACAATCCAATTATTCAAAATATTGACCAATACCTGATTAATTTTCAACCGCAACAAAGAGTTTTATTGCTTACATCATCAATCTTAGTAGCAATTCTAATTAAAGCGGTTTTATCTTATATTTATACTGCACTTTGTTCATGGTTACAATATTCTACTCTCCATCGGTTACGCACCGCAGTATACAAACAATTAATTACAGTTAGTCAAAGCTTTTGGGATACTAATAAAAGTGGTGAACTTTTAAACTTAATTGCCCAAGAAACATACTACTCAAGTCAAGCATTAAGTTTTGTAATCTGGGTAATTATCAATCTTTCCATGATTGGTATTTTCGGTTTATTATTACTGTTAATTTCATGGAGATTAACGTTATTAGTAACATTGGCATTTTTACTAATTTCCGTATTAATCCGCACTTTGACATCGAAAACACAAGCATTGGGAAGAAAATATCAACAAGCAAATATTTATTTGAGTAACCTGACATTAGAAAACTTTACTGGAATTAAAACCATTCGGGCATTTGGTAAAGAAAGCTACGAAGAAAACCGTTATTTCCAGGCTTCTAAAAAATCTTGTGATACGGGCATAAATGTAGCCAGGCAATCAGTAATTGTTGATCCTGTTGCTGAAGGATTATCAGTAGCAATATTAATGTGCGTGATGTTGATTGCCTTTTACACTCAAGTTACTCTTCCTGTAATTATCACCTTTATTTTTATGCTTTATCGCTTGCAGCCACAAGTCCAAAAACTTAATAGTAACTTAACTCAAGTAATTGCCTTGAGTAATTATGTTAAATCGGTATTTTTATTGCTAGAACGTGAAGATAAACCTTATGTTATTTCTGGGAATGTTAATTTTTATGAATTGAGGAAAGGTATTACTTTTGATGCTGTAAATTTTTTATATCCTGCTGAAAATAAACCAGCTTTAGAAAATATTTCTCTGTTTATTCCCAAAGGGAAAACTACTGCTTTAGTTGGCTATTCAGGGGCAGGTAAATCAACTATTATTAATTTGATTTTCCGTTTTTATGATGTGACATCAGGAGAGATTTATATTGATGAATATCCCATCAAAGAACTTGATTTAGCTACATGGCGCAGTAATATGGCTTTAGTTAGTCAAGATGTACATATTTTCAGTTCTACAGTTAAAGAAAATATTGCCTATGGTCGTCCAGATGCTACAGAAACAGAAATTATATCAGCAGCAAAACAAGCTCATGCCCATGAATTTATCTGTGAACTTGCTCAAGGATATGATACATTTGTCGGTGATAGAGGAGTTAAACTTTCAGGAGGACAAAGACAAAGGATTTCTATTGCGAGAGCTATTTTATGTAATCCTGAAATTTTAATTTTAGATGAAGCCACAAATGCTCTTGATAATATTTCTGAAAAATTGATTCAAGATGCAATTAATCTCCTGAGTCAAAATCGAACTATGATTGTTATTGCTCATCGCTTATCAACTATTAAAGATGCTGACCAAATAATTGTTTTAAAACAAGGTAGAGTGCAAGAAAATGGTTCTTTTAGTGATCTGATGGACAAACAAACTGAATTTAATCAACTCTATCAGTTGGACTACCAAGGAAAAGAAAATTAGACTACTACTAAACAGGAGCTTAATAACAATGACTATAGTAAGACTACTTAAAGCACGGAGAGATGTAAATATAATAGATCAAACTCCTAATAGTTTGGGGATTTGGAAAAATATTCAATTCACATTAGAATCAACTAAAGAATGTGATTATGTTGTGGTTTTTAATTGTATAACCAAAGATATTATAGTCAATAGTCATGGTGATAATATTTGGGCAATCATCCAAGAACCACCAGATGAAAGGTTTGACTACTATTACAAACACGCGAAGCGATATTCAAGAATATACACTCCAGATATTAATAGGAAAGGAAATAGATATATTCATAGTCATGGAGCAATAGGTTGGTGGATTGGCAAAGACTATAATTTTCTCACTAATGCTGAAATACCGAAAAAGAATTTAACTATTTCTTGGTTGACTAATGCAGACACATCGATAGAAGGTCAAATAGAGCGGCTTAATTTTTGGAATTATATTCAAACTACAAATTTAGATATAGAATTTTTTGGTAGAGGTTTTCCACCACCAGTGAAACCAATTGAAGTTAAATGGGATGGAGTCGCTCCCTATAAATATACGTTAGCAATTGAGAACTATAGCGGTCTTTATTATTGGTCTGAAAAAATAGCTGATGCTTTTTTAGGTTATACTATGCCCATCTACTACGGTTGTACTAATATTAGTGATTATTTTCCTAAAGAGTCCTTTGTCTGGATTGATATTAATCAGCCAGAAGAAGCCGTAGAAATTATTAGAGAAACCATTAACAATGATCTCTGGCTTCGCAATCGGGATGCGGTGATCTATGCTAGGGAATTAGTGCTGAACAAATATAATATATTTGCTTTTCTGGCTGAGGTAATTATAGAAGATCAACAAAAAAATGAATTAAGCGTCAAAGTTCCAAAAGAATGTATAAATTTAAAGAGTGATCTGCCCATGTCGCTCCGCTATCAAAACTTAACTAATTTTGTGAATATACTGAAAGTACTCGGCAGAAAGATTTTACCTACTTCATTGCGCGATTGGTTATGGGATAAAATTTTAAAATATTATTTTTATTCTTAAATTCCTAAAAAGGATATCGTTTATTTGATATTTTTTGTTAGCACTTAAATCTTAGTATTTTGTATAATCATGAATCAACATTCTTTAGTTTCCTGTATTATGATCTTCCTAAATGGTGAAAAATTTATTGAGGAAGCTATTAAAAGTATATTTTCCCAGACCTATCCTAACTGGGAATTACTACTAGTTGATGATGGCTCAACAGATAACAGCACGATTATAGCCTTAGAATATGCTCAAAAATATCCAGAAAAAGTCCGCTATCTTGAACATGAAAATCATCAAAATCGAGGAATGAGTGCTTCCCGTAACTATGGAATTGATTATGTTAAGGGTGAGTATATTGCTTTTTTAGATGCTGATGATGTGTGGTTGTCTCATAAACTAGAACAGCAAGTGGCAATTTTAGAGTCTCAACCAGAAGCGGCAATGGTTTATGGATGGGTAAAAATTTGGCATAGCTGGACAGGTAATTCAGAAGATAGTCAAAGAGATTATTTTTGTGAACTGGGAGTTTCCTCGAATACTCTGATACAACCTCCACAACTATTAATTAATGTTTTAAATGGTCATTATCAAGATCCTGTCCCTAGTAATGTAATAATTCGACAGAATGTGTTTGAAAAAGTTGGTCGCTTTGAAGAGAATTTTCGAGCATGGGGGGAGGATAAAGTTTTTTTTGCCAAAGTACAATTGAACTTACCAGTATTTGTGTCCGATCAGCACTGGACTAAATATCGCCAACACCCAGATTCTTGCTGTTATCTCGTTTCAAGAAATAAGCATCCCATTCCAGGAGGATTTAAATTTTTTCTTGATTGGCTAGAGCAGTATTTAGTTGATCAGGATATGAATAATACAAAAATTTGGAGGGTATTACAAATAAGAAAAAGCAATTTTTTTCACAGTTATCCTATTGCCTATGGTTTCTGGGTGAAGTTTTTAAATTTTTTGATGTTGATGGGACGACAAATATTACCTGCGAATTTTCGTCATTGGTTATGGTTAAATATCGGTATGAAATTGTATCGTTAAACAAAATACATCAAAGATTAATTACAACTTGACAAGAGTTACACTTACTAAATATCCTAAATATCAGTTAATTATGAATGAGCAACCTTTAGTTTCTGCAATTATTATCTTCCTGAATACAGAGAAATTCATTAGAGAAGCGATAGAAAGTGTCTTCGCACAAACTTATGAAAACTGGGAACTATTACTAGTAGATGATGGCTCAACAGATAATAGTACGGCGATCGCTTTAGAATATGTTCAGAAATATCCAGAAAAAGTCCGTTATCTCGACCACGAAAACCATCAAAATCGGGGTACAAGTATTTCTCGTAACTTGGGTATTGAACATACTCAAGGTGAATATATTGCTTTTTTAGATGCTGATGATATTTGGCTGTCTCACAAACTAGAACAGCAAGTTAAGATTTTACAATTTTATCCAGAAGCAGCAATGGTTTATGGACGGATGCAATTTTGGTTTAGTTGGACGGGAAACCCTGAAGATAGTCAACGTGACTACTTTGAGGAGCTAGGATTTCCGCCAAATACCTTGGTAGAACCTCCAAAACTATTGATTAATTTAATACAACAAAAGTACCAACAATTTGGTACACCTAATGTAATGATTCGGAGAGCAATCTTGGAAAAAATTGGTGGCTTTGAAGAAAGTTTCCGAGTCTGGGGAGAAGACTACATCTTTTTTATCAAAGTCGCCTTAAACGCACCGATATTTGTTTCAGGAGAGTGCTGGATTAAATATCGAAAACACGAAGGTTCATGTACTTATTTTATTAGCCAAAATAGAAAAAAGTTTTTTAGGCAACAGCAAAAACAGTTTAACAAATATATAGATTGGCTTGACTGGGTAGAACATTATTTGTTAAATCAGGGTGTGAATAATGTAGAAGTCTGGAAAGCGTTACGAGGAATGAAACTTGTTTATCACAATCCAATTGTATTCTTTTTCTCGCGTGGTTATATAGAGTTATTAATACCGATAGGTCGGCGTACCTTGCCTGTTAAATTTCGCCATTGGTTATGGATACATTTAGTTAGCAAGTTGTATCACGTTAAAATTGAAAAATCAAATCGGTAAAATGTCAAACTATAACCCTGATATTGCTTTTTTTATCCATTCCCTCGATTCTGGTGGAGTTGAAAGAAATACCATCAATCTAATCCAATACTTTGTTAAAATGGGCTTGAAAGTTGATTTGTTGCTCCGAATTGTGCAAGGGGAAGGTGCAGGGGTATATTTATCGCAACTGCCACCGCAAGTCCGAATTATAGAATTAGGAAGTGGTTTTAAAGGACTATTCAAACTGATTAACTATCTAAAACAAGAAGAACCTCTGAATTTGTTTGCAGCTATGTATCCCATTAATGAGATGGCTATATTGGCAAAGTACCTCACCAAGTCATCTACCCGTATTGTGATATCTGTTCATGGCGTGCTTTCTTGTCAAGAATATGTTGTTCAGTTTCCGTGGCCTGTTCTAAGTAAAATTCATGCCCCTTGGGTAAGGTTATTAGCCCGATGGTTCTATCCTTGGGCGGATGATATTGTCATCGTTTCTCAGGCAGCAGCCAAGGATTTTGTGCAAGTAACTGGTATTCCTCTATCTCGGATTCAGGTAATTTATAACCCTGTTATCACCCCTGCACTCCTGGAAAAGTCAAAACATCCCCTAGATCATCCTTGGTTTCAGCAAGGAAAACCTCCAGTTATTTTAGCGGTGGGAAGATTACATCAGATCAAAGATTTTTCCAATCTGATTCGAGCTTTTGCAATGGTCCGACAGGTACAACTCGCTAGATTGATGATTTTAGGAACTGGAACGGAGGAAAAGCGGCTACAATCTCTAATCTATGAGTTGGGTGTAGAACAGGACGTTGTCCTACAAGGTTTTGTCGATAATCCTTATGCTTATATAATTGCCTCATCTGTCGTAGTTTTATCTTCTCTTACTGAGGCTTTACCGACTGTTCTCATTGAAGCAATGGCTTTAGGTACGCCAGTTATATCCACAGACTGTCCTAGTGGACCGAGGGAAATTCTAGCCGATGGGAAGTATGGAGAGTTAGTGCCTGTTGGTGATAGCCAAGCAATTGCTGAGGCTATAAAACTGGTATTAGCAGGTAATATTAAATCTGTTGATGCTGCTTGGATTGAGCAATTTAGTATAGCAAAAGTGACTCAAAAATACCTTGATTTATTCAGTTTAATTCCGAACTAAAATTCAGAAGTTCTTCGGCTACAATTTTGATCTTAGAACTATCTTTAACAAATTTGCAAAAGGGAATAGAGTAAGTCCAAGTATTATAAAATGCCTCATTTTTATGATAGCTATTGGGTAAAAAAATATGAGGAATACCCATAAGGACACAAAGAATATGACCATGTAGGCGATTTGTAATAATTAAACGATATTGGTGAAATTGATAAATTCCTCGATGCATATACATCCAAGATCGCAAGTGTAGGAAAGGGTCATAAAAATTGTAGAATTTAGAGGAGTAGGGGTGAAAGCATTTCCAGATTTGCCGAGATATCCACTCCGTAGTAATAGTTGTCTCTTCCTGAAATCCTTTCCATTTACTATCAAAATTTTTGCTATCTCTCATGTTATTTTTCTGGAAATTCCAATCTTCTATAACTAGATTGGGGATATTAATAGATTTAGGTGAAAAGAGAGGATTATATTCCTTGTCATCACGACAGTGATATAGAATAGGGTGCTTTCGGTGATAATTAAAGGATAAACCTGGCATTCCTGCCATTTGAAAGGCCATATCAGGTACGTTGAATACTTGGCAATTACGGAAATATTGAAGAGCAATTTCATAACTATAATTATCACGAACAAATAAAGTTAAATTAGGGTGAGCATTAAAAATAGTCGCAGTTTTGATTAAATTAGAAGGATCGGCAAAATAAATAGTCTGTGGTAGGATGATAATTTGACGGTCTTGATATCTAGATATAATGTACTCACGGAAGTTTTGGTGTTTATCCCAAATATCACCCAGATTACCTCCACCCTGCAAAAGGATAGGAGACTTACCGATTCGCTTTTCCATTTGTATCTCGGAAAAATTATCTGCACTTGTAGCGTAGTTTATTTTTGCTTTTAAAACATCAGTTAGATAAAAGACCTCACCTAACCAAATCAGATGATCACCAATATTAGGATAGTTGGGATAATCTAATAACGCGCATTGCTCAAATGCTTTTAATGATCCTAAAGCTTTATGTAGAATATTTTTAAGCTGATATGGTGTAAAATTAGTCATATTTTCAGTTTTTAAGGAAAAAGTGTAATAATCAAGCATAATAAATTATAGTCATAGTTATTATTTTGTACAACTGAAAATATAATTAGTTCTACCGCTCCCTTTATGATTTTTTTTTGGAAAAATATACCTGAAACCCTTACGCTGATTGAATTTTAGGTTTTAATATGTCAAAAATAGGCGATAGGGAAGCGCTCCGCAGGAATCGCTTATTAATTTAGATCAAACCCATGTACGGCAATGGCTTTGGACACATAAAAGGGATGTTTGATCACAAGGGGAACGGTAGAAGCATATAATTTGATTACTAACAGTCAAAAAATTTATGAAAATTAAGTATTTTAGTTTCCAAACTCAGAAGCTCATCCCTTGTCTATCTATAGTTTTAACTATACTCTGTTTTGCCTATTTTATCAGAGGTTTTTATTACTTACTAATAGATGAAATCGGTGCAAAAGATTTATATTCTCGCTGGCAAGAACAACAATATATTTATCGTGGTTTATATCCTTATGATATTACCAAAGGTTCGCTTCTTATAGATCCCAAAATTGGAGCGATAACATCAGGGGGATATCCACCTTGGGCTTTTTTCTCTGGGTTGATATTTTTGCCACCTATTTCTTTTGAATTAACGCGCTGGTATTATGGTCTGTTAAATACCATATCCCTAGTTATTTTAGCTGTTTTTGCTTATCAAATAGGCAAACCCTATGGAAAATTAACAGCTTGGTTTACAGTAGTTGCTTGTTTATCAATTAGCAGTCATTCTACTACTCTTGGCGTTGGTCAATATGGCATTATTATTAATGCTTTATTAATAGGGGTATTTTGGCTATTGCAAAAAGGGCGTAACTTTTCGGCAGGGGTGCTTTTAGGTTTTGCTTTACTCAAGCCCAGTATTTCTGCACTTTACTTCTTTATTTTAGTTATTCGTAAAAGAGTTGATTCAGTATTTGCTTGCGGACTTTATATTGTAATTAGCAGTTCAATCATAGGAGTGATTACACAGGTTTCTCCTATTTATATGATTCAAAAAATGATTAAAGTTTCCAAATATTATGTGAATAGTGGCTATTCGGGAATTAATGTTCTGACGAATTTGGGGATTAATCCAGCTACAGCCACAATATTCTTAGCTATAGTTGGGACTGCTATAGTTATAAGTCTGTTTTATTTATTTAAGGATCATTCTTTGCTGTTTCTATTGGCTATAGCTTCTGTTATTGGTAGATTATGGACTTATCATTTAATTTATGATAATGTCATGTTAGTTTTCTTGTTATTAGCAGTAATTGATTTGACTTTTAATAAGCCAAATAAATCAAATATTTTGATATTAACCTTAGTTTTATTGAGTTTATCACTTCCTGCGAAAGTCACGGATTTACCATTTGTACAAATCATCCAAAGCACAATTTGGGTATCAGTTTTTCTTTATGTTCTGATCAGGGCTATTTCATTCTCAAAGAGAGGATAAAATGGTAGAGACCACTAGGCATCTATGAGCAGGAAAAATGTCAGAAATAGCAATTCTAGAAGCATTCACAGACTTACCAGACCCCAGAAGAACCGCAGGACAACGCCATGAAAAAGCACTATGTATAGCATTGCCCTGGGTAAACCTCAATCTTGGATTATCGCTTTAACCGCTAATGCTTTAGAAACAGATCGGCAAATATGTTTAGATGTAGGGATGAATGATTTTATTACTAAACCCCTGAACATACCAGACATTACCCGCGCCTTGTCAGCATATTTGGAAAAATCAGGTGGGCAATACCCACCTCCATGTTAAATTAATAACCTTATTAATCATCGTGATCATCAAAGGGATCATCTAATTCCTGGCTTGGGGGCCCAAAAGATGTGTAAATTGCCATACCAGTAATAGCAACTAATGCCGCGCAAAAGGAAATTCCAAGCACTGTAGCGGGTTCAAAGTCCATAAATTTAGATACATATTATGAAAGCTATGTTTATAGAATATTACAAAATTTAACTTAAATAACATTTCCACCTAGAGCTAACCCAAATAAACTACCTGCCTAGTGGTATGATGGTAAATCTAGGGAAAAACTCCATCAATATCGCTAAACAAAGATCACAAACTGCGATAATTTAATAAAAGCTTTTGGATTAATCCATTTACTGGGAGACAAACGGGAACTTATCCGCCAACGGATAAAAGCTTGGGTAATTATTCGTGGCAAGGACACGAGTAAGCGCGAACTATTAAACCTGTAATTAAGTAACTCTAAAACAGGCAAGTTCAATCCAAGAATCCTCAACCTATTCAGGCTGGGGAATGTCTAAAGAAAATTTAAAAAAGCTTTGGTAACTGAATCTTAGGTGAACTATGGCACAACGGACTAGGTTGGGAGACGTTCTCAGACCCTTAAATGCTGAGTATGGTAAGGTATCTCCTGGTTGGGGAACAACACCTTTAATGGGTGTGTTTATGGGTTTATTTCTCGTATTTCTGCTAATTATCCTCCAAGTTTATAACAAGTCTCTGTTAATTCAGGATGTGCTTGTTGATTGGCGCAGTTTAGGCGGCTAATCGCTATCTAGCTATTCGGCTAATATGACAATTAGCATCTACCCGGCTTGTCCGGGTTTTTTTATTAGTCATAAAAACACCGGAAAATAGCGATAAAATTAGCCTATATAGCAAGAAGGCTTCTAAGTTTACAGGAGAGCAAGATGAATATATTTGGTATCGGTTTACCAGAAATGGGTGTAATTATGGTAGTGGCATTATTGATATTTGGACCGAAAAAGTTACCAGAAATAGGGCGCAGTCTCGGGAAAACCATTCGCAGTTTTCAAGAAGCTTCTAGTGAATTTCAAAATGAGTTCAAACGCGAAACTGAACAATTGAAAGAAACTGTACAAACAAAAGCTGAACTGGAAACTAAACACATTGAAGCTGGAAAACACCAGCAGGAAAATATACAAGGATGAAGGACGAAGCACTAAAACAAACGGCTTTGGTGATTCCCCAGCTAATTGTTGGACTAGGAAACCCAGAGCCTAAATATGACCAAACTCGCCACAATATCGGCTTTGCAGCTATAGATACCCTAGCTCGTGCTTGGCAAATTTCTCTAGCTGAAAATCGCAAGTTTCAAGGAGAGTTTGGTGAGGGGACTGCACCAGGTAGCACTAAAATCCGCTTACTTAAACCCTTAACGTATATGAATCGCTCAGGACAAGCTATCCAAGCCGTAACCAATTGGTACAAATTACCCCCTGAATCCGTATTAGTAATTTACGATGATTTGGATTTACCCTTGGGAAAAACTCGCTTACGCTTGTCTGGTTCTGCTGGTGGACATAATGGCATGAAAAGCATTATTTCTCACCTGAATACCCAAAACTTCCCTAGATTACGAATTGGGATAGGTAAACCAAAAGGTGCAATAGATGGGGATAATTCTCATACCGTCTCTCATGTTTTAGGACGATTTTCCAGCACAGAAAATAAAGTCATGTCTCAAGTTTTAGACTTTGTTGTTGATTGTGTAGAATTTAGCTTTAAACAAGGCGTAGAAAAGGCAATGAATCGTTGCAACACCCAGAGTTTTGCAGATATTGAGTCTTAACTAATACCAATTCTATATGAAACTGCACAGAATCATAAAATCCATTGATTCATCCGTCTTTATCTGCGTTCATCTGCGTTCAATTATTCTTAATTTGGTATGAGGTGGGTAACGTTATCGTTAACCCACAATTTTTAATAATTTATAATTAGCTTCACCAATAGCGGACATAATCTTACGCTATCATGATTTTTAGTTGGTTTTGATACTGCATTTCTATTTCTATCAACAGATAATAATTAAATCTTCAATCATTCTAGATTACCATCTGACACAAAATTAACAATTAGTTTCATACAGCAGATTTCGCTCTAATGAGGTACAAACTTGAATTATGAAACTCTTGTAGTGCGGGCATCTTGCCCGCTGGATATGTACCTCATAACACCGGAAAGTGCTGTAACTAATAACTAATAACCAATGACTAATGACTAATTAGGTTTTGTTCTGATGTCAAATATTTACAATACCCAAGAGTTAATTCAGATTTTGGCAACCGAACGCCAAGCTTGCTTAAAAGGTGAACGTTTAAAGTTAGAATTAACAACTTCTGGTAATCCCTTGATAGACCAGTTTATCAGCACTGACGGACTGCAAAGATTCACGGCTTACCAAGATTTTAAAACCTCTATTCATGAATATCAAAGAGAAAATCAAGTTTCTGGAATTATCTGGCAAGATATTACTATTAAAGGTAAAAATTTGCATTATCCAGAAATTGATGCCGAATTAATTGCTTTAGAAAGTGATTTAGAAATATTGAAATCTACCAAAGACTCAATTTTAGAATTTTGGTATACAACAACAGTAGAAATGGATTTGTATTTAAGTTTTAGTAATGGTAAACAACATCAACAAGTTATCAAAGTAGATGTAGAGAGAATTACCCAAAGAACAGAATGGGCAACCTTATTAAAATGGGAAAACCCGAATTTTTTAGAAATTATTTTGCAATTAGGTTGGGGACAACCGCAAGAAGCCACTTATAAACGGGGAAGACCATTAGCTGGTAGTGAATTTATTCATGCGGTCAATCCGGGTTGTTATCCTATCGGTTAAACCGACTCTTGCGCTTCCTGATGCAATCTTTTAGCTATCCGAAATAATTCTTGGCCTGTGTGCAAATAGCGCTCATCATAGTTCAATGGGAAGTACGCTAACTCTTCTATTCCGTCTCCCACTTGACTCATACAGTAGTAAATATGCGCTGCTGCTGCTGCAAAACTGGCAGGATTTGGCAAAGAACGAAACTTAATTTGCGCGTCCTTCAAGTCTTCTCGACAGGATTCTAAATAATCTTGAAATTCGTCTAAAAGATCATCATCAAAAGGATCTGCGGCTAATTCCTCAATTTGTGCTTCTAAAGAATTGAGAATTGTACAGAGTATCCGATTTACTGGTTTATAAACTAAACGTAACCATTCCTCAACGTTCTCATCAACATCTTTTCTAGTTTTTCTAGCTGCTTTGTAATGTTGTTGAGCAGATTCTGCACGTTTTTGGCGAACCTGATGGAATTGTTCCTTGCTATGACGGAGTTTTTCATCATAATTAAGGCGACTTTTACTATCACTCAACACTTCATAAGCAGCATTAACACGAATAATTTGCTCATTGTCTGTGATTTCTTGATTACTATCAGGATGAAAAATTTTCACCAAGCGGCGATAAGCTTGTTTAATCTCCGCTTGGTTGGCATGGTTACTAATTTTTAGGGTATCGTAGTGGTTAAAATCGGACATGAATCCAATAGATTGTTAACTAGGGCTAGTTGCGGTTTTCGCTTCTAGGTCTTGGAATAAAGGTGTGCTTAAATATCTCTCACCGAAACTAGGCTGAATCATCACAATTAAGCGGCCCTGATTTTCTGGACGTTGGGCGACACGAACCGCCGCACAAAGGGCTGCACCAGTGGAGATTCCAGACAATAATCCTTCCTCCCTGGCTAATTTGCGACTAAAAGCGATCGCTTCGTCATCAGTAACCGTAATCACCTCATCAATCAATTCTACCTTTAAGACTTGAGGAATGAAACCTGCCCCAATGCCTTGAACTTTGTGGGGACCTGGTTTACCTCCCGATAATATAGGGCTATTAGCTGGTTCTACAGCGATCGCTTGAAAACTCGGTTTCCGTGCTTTAAGCACTTCTGCAACCCCAGTAATCGTCCCCCCTGTCCCCACTCCTGCTACTATCATATCTACCAGTCCATCAGTATCTGACCAAATTTCCTCAGCGGTAGTTTCCCGATGAATTTGGGCATTTGCCGGGTTGCGGAATTGCTGCAACATATAGGAGTATGGTGTTCTATCCACTATGTCTTGCGCCCGACGAATCGCCCCACTCATCCCCTCAATCCCCGGTGTGAGTTCCAATTGGGCCCCATAAGCCCTTAACATTGCCCGCCGTTCCGCGCTCATGGTTTCCGGCATTGTTAAAATTAATTTATACCCCTTAGCCGCCGCCGCCATTGCTAAAGCAATTCCGGTATTTCCCGATGTTGGTTCTACTAAAATTGTCTTACCAGGCGCAATTAATCCTTCTTTCTCAGCCGCAGTAATCATACTTACCCCAATGCGGTCTTTTACCGATGCTGAGGGGTTCATACTTTCCAATTTCACGAGAATTTTAGCTACACAACCTAATTCTTGAGGAATCCGGTTTAACTTTACTAGGGGTGTGCGTCCTACCAATTCCGTAATATTTTCAGCAATTCGCATGATCAGTTTTTACGTCCTTAAATGTAGTACATGATATCCAACTGCTTCCGGGAATCTCGTTTTTCACAAAGATCCTGAAGCGAATAGTTTTGTAACACTAAATTTGCCGCCTGACGTGCTTCTTGCCAAATTTCTGACACCACAGAATTATCTAAACTTGTGGGGTTAGGATTTTGCTCAGTAGTCTGCACATCTAAACCTTCTAAACATTCTAAAATCTCAAAGATACTAATTTTCCGAGGTTCTCGCGCCAATAAATAGCCACCTTTTGAACCCCGTTGACTCTTAACTATACCCCCACGTCGCAAAGTTGCTAACAGTTGTTCTAAATAGCGATCAGGTATCTTTTGTTGCGTCGCTATTTGCCGAATTTGCATCGGTTCACCGTTTTCATAATGAGTAGCCATTTCTAATAACGCCAAAATTGCGTATTCAGATTTACAGGATAGTTCCACAAGCAGTAATCCAAGATGAAGGTTGAAGTATTTGAAGTATGAAGATGAGCAAAACCTTACAGTTCATCTCTTTTCTAGTATACTCCGGTTCTCCACTGGGGTTTTTCTCCCCACAAAAAAACCCCGCCTCATGGCAGGGTAAAATAACTTGTAAAGTTATTAACAAACTTTTAACTATCTAGAAGCTGAAAGTTGTTCTCAATGTACCGATAAAGGCATCATTACTGTTAGTATTTTGTCCAGGTGATGTCACCCAAATAACTCCAGGAGTAACTGAGATATTTTCGGAAACGCGATACTTATAGAAGCCTTCAACTTGGTATGGAGTCTCTCTACCAGTCGCACCTAGTGAGTAGGGTTGAGCACCACCAAAGATACCCAAGACATTACCTTTTTTACCAAAGTCAGGTAACGCTAAACCAACTCCATAGCTCCAAGCTTCTCTACCAACACCAGCACCTTCAGGAACAATGTCATGATAGGAAACGAAACCACTGACAGATAGTTTGTCACTAGGTTTGAAAGCGGCGGAAAGACCGTAGGAGTTACTAGAGCTAGGACCAGCTACAGTTGGGGTGTTAGCTTGTGAAGTACCTACTAAAGCATTACCATCATTAAGTCCTGAATCAAATAAGTTGCTATTTGCTTTTTGATAACCATGTACATAGGTAGCAGCTAAAGCAACCCGATTACCAACATTAAAATTCAACTGACCTAAAGCTGCATAGTTACCGTCAAATAATCCGTTACCAGGGGCAGGATTAGCAGCATTTGATCCCACGCCCGCAGTTGTGTTATTTGAAGCCAAGTAACCTAATGTGATGGAACTTGGTTTTAATAAACTACTACCAGGTTTCCCAAAAGGTACATTCAATGCAATACCAGAACCGCCACCAATCCGGTAAATGGGGTTTTCAGATGCAAAGGTACTTAAAGCACCCTTACCACCATCTGTTTTATCAAAGAAGTAGGGGTTGTTAACAGCCGCATAATCGCTGTGTTGGCCACCACTGGCTGCAATATAAACTCTTGCTGGACCAACAGGAGCTTCATAAGTTAATTTGTCAATTTTAACACTGTTATTACCTGTGCTACCGACTTGAAAAGTTTGTTTACCAACTCCAGCAGCATTAATAGAAGTACCAGTGTTGTCTTTGAAATCAAAGCCTGTAGCATTACCAGCAGCCAGACGGGTTGTCAACATATCTCTACCCGTAAAGCTGGTTTCCAAGCCTAAACGAACTCTGTCTTGCAATACTGCCCGGTTAGCTTTGCCTGTTTCACTACCAAAAGCATCGGTGGCAGCAAAAATAGCTTCACCTTTTAATTTAGTGGTAGTGGAGAATTGATGTGCCTCCAATTCAGCAGTCCGTGCTTCTAAAGAGTCTACGCGACCACGTAAAGTTGCTAGTTCTGCGGAAAACTCTTCTTGCAAACGCTGTAATGTCGCTAAATCCTGCTTTGTTACCAAATCAGCCGTTGCTGTGGCAATCAATTCGTTCACACGATCTAAACAAGCATTCAAACCAGCCGCAAATTCGTAACGGGTTAAAGCCCGATTACCACGAAATGTGCCATTGGGATAACCAGCAATACAACCGTACCGCTCCACCAAAGACTGTAACGATTGGAATGCCCAATCTGTAGGCTGAACATCAGAAAACTGAGAAACTGATGTTACCTGATTTAAGGAAGTATTGTTTTCGTTGCTGTAGCGGTTAACCTGAGCTAAAACTTGAGTGTCTCTTGCTTGAGCCAATACTTCTGACTTTTGAGAAACTTCTATTGTAGAGGAAGTTCCTACTGATGATGCTTCTGTGGTGCTGCTACTGGGAACTGCGTTGCTTGCCGCAGGCGAAGCGATAGCTGTTGACGATACTAACAACGCTGCTCCCAAAATTGCGGGGCTAACCACTAGGGATTTCCACAAGATATTAGACATTTTTCCTTTTCTCCTCACACCATATTATAGATAACACTTTTTGTCGTGATGATTTCTTAGAAATCCGACATCTGATTGAAATCTGATTGAAACCTGTGGATTAGGCATAGCTGCCACCACTACAATTCTAGTTCTCACAAGGCTAACAATTGATTAACTAATTGTTAAGAATTGATGTGATTAACTTATGTAAAAACTTATAATCATATCCTACGATTATATTATATCGGACTCTAATGATCAAGATAAGATTTTTTGATCAAGTAACTGTCAATTATTCTGGTAGTATAGTTTATGTATACTAAGTAAATTTGACGAGCTTACCATCGCATCAAATTATTCCTATCAAGAACGTTAGCTAATAAGCTGTGGCATTGAATAAATTAGACAAGTCTTGAAATATACTTGCAATCAAAACCTTTCTGCTTGATAATTTGTTAGTGGTTGGTGTTTCGTTTTCACTCCAAAACCTACAAATATGAATGATGCTTTATCCTAATAAATGTTCCATGATCATGATTGACGCGGCTAATCATTGTCAGCAGATATTTCAGATATTGTCTAATGCGGCTTGTTAAAAATAACTACCTACCACCGCAGATCGAAATTAAAAGAGCAGACTAAACAAGATTTTCAGGCTTTTTAACTAGTTAATTCACTCATTTCGTTGCGTATTGGTTTAAACCAAAAACTACCTATAAAAACTATCCGCCCTGATTTAGATCAGATAATCTAAGTCAGGGCGGTCTAGCGGGTCTTCAAGTTGCAACCAGACTGCCGGAAGGAACTCCGAGCTTGCCTAGCTAATTGAGCTAACTTAGTATCTCAGGATAACTAAGGCTAACTTTTAGAGAACAGCCCCGACGCACAGCCGGCTAACTGCAACTTGATGACCCATGGTTATACTACTTTCTATCATGGGCATCACCTCCTTATTGCCTAATCGGTCTTAGTTTCAAAAAGGCAGAGTGAAAAACTCTGGGTTTGTAACCTGAAATTACTATAACACATAAAATTAGTTTGGCAATATTTTTCAGATAAAAAACCCCAGACTAATTGCCTGGGGTAGATTAAAAACGATGAATCCTCAAGGATGTGATTCATTCATCATCAAAATTAGAGCGCGTTACCACGTGGTAATACTTCTTCAGGGAATACAAATTGTTCGTGGGGTTGATCTTGAGGAGCCATCCAAGCGCGGATACCCTCGTTCAACAAAATGTTTTTGGTATAGAAAGTTTCAAACTCTGGGTCTTCTGCTGCCCGTAATTCTTGGGAAACGAAGTCATAAGCCCGGAGGTTTAATGCTAAACCAACGATCCCTACTGAACTCATCCACAAGCCTGTGACGGGAACAAACAACATGAAGAAGTGTAACCAACGTTTGTTGGAGAAAGCAATTCCGAAAATCTGTGACCAGAAACGGTTTGCTGTCACCATGGAGTAGGTTTCTTCAGATTGGGTGGGGTTAAAGGCGCGGAAGGTGTTTGCACCTTCACCATCTTCAAATAGGGTGTTTTCTACTGTCGCACCGTGAATGGCA
>CAINGU010000043.1 GCA_903848645.1 uncultured cyanobacterium
ACCACCATTGCCTGAGAATTTCTCATCATTGTCAAATCCTGATAAATAGTCAGCATTGGCAGTCCCGATAAATGGTGCGGTTAATAACTTGTTAATATCCCAATTTGTGCCATCGGCAAAGACCACTTTTTCTATCCAGTAATTAGCACCATAGTTCCAATTCTGAATCGTGATTTTATCCGTACTACCATTCAAACTGAGATAAAAATTAGTCGCATCTCTAGTTAAGGTAATATCTGTGGGATTAATGCCAGTACCAAAACGGATGGTATCAATGTTGCCAGTGGTGGGGTCATAATCAGAAATGGTATCTTGTCCAAAACCTTTATTAAAGATGTAGGTGTCATTACCATAACCACCATTTAAGGTATCATTTCCTAAACCACCATCAATAAGGTCATTACCATCACCACCAGAAATATTGTCATTACCAGCACCACCATCAATAAGGTCATTCCCATCACTACCAGAAATATTGTCATCTCCTGCATTTCCAACTAGCCGATTGTCTTTTCCGTTGATACCGTTGAGGGTGTCGTTGTTTGCAGTGCCGTTGATGGTGTTGTATCCCATCGTAGCTAGAGAGAAAGCAAAGCCCTGTCCTGCGATGTTGCCTTGTTTTTGTAAGGTAGCTAATACTTGTTGTCCAAACTCACCACCAGTGGTTTTGAGGCTGTTGCCAAAATCTAGTATCAAAGCAGCACCAGCAGTTGCGTCTGCTTTGTACTTGGTTTGCAAAGCAGTGACGGTGGCGCTGACATCAATATCAAACTGGTTTGTGGTGTTGTTCCAACTCAGACTGATGCTGTCGTATAGGCTTTTGAACTGGGTTTGCGCCAGTAGCTGATTTTCCATGAATTGTGCCAGTTTACCAAACATGGCTTCCAAAATGGGTGTTGCGTGTCCGTGAGGATTGGGGTCTAACGTACCCCAGCACCAAGTCCCTAAAAACCCTTGTCCCATAAACGCTTCCAGCACTTCGATTTTGCGTGCGTCTATCAGATGTCCATATACTTGTGTCGGGTCGCGTTTATTAGGGTTATCGCCTTCAACACCTACCCAGGCATATAGCAAGGTAGTCATGATGGTGTCTCTGGTGGCAGCATTGGTTTCTTTGATGAAATTTTGTACCAGGGTTTGCAGTCTTCCGCTAGTATCTCGCGCCATCGCTTGCTGTAGACTGTGGACATTGCCAAAGCCTTGCAATTCGGGTAGGGCAGCAATGGTAGCATTGACAGTAACGAGGTTTTGATCTATTGTGCGGGCGGTGTCAGTTGCAAACCAAACATCGTCCATTGCTCGTGTGCTGCCGTCTGTGCGGGTGTAGCTACCAGCCTGTAGGTGCTGATTGCCTTGTGTATCTGTTTGCGTCTGTTCGGTAAACCCAGTGTTCAGGCTTTTGACACCAGCTTGAGTCAGGGTAAGCAGTTCACCCGTATCTACTACTCCGTTGCTGTTGCTGTCTTTCCATACACGCAATTGGGAATAGGCGCTGTCGGAGGCATCAATCTTACCATCTTTATTACTGTCCAATTCTGCTAGAGCGGCAAAACCATTGGCGGCTTTACTACCATTCTTGAGCAGGGTGTTATTACCGAACAGTTCAGAACCATCGTCTATTTTTCCATTGCCGTTTTTGTCTAATACCAGCAGTCCATCGTTTTTGCCAACCCAGCCAGTAGTTTCAGCAAATTTATTGCCGTCTAGATCAAAATGCACCCCAGCAGATTTGCTGATTGTGTCAACGCCGTTGCCGTCTAAATCTAGAACAATTGGACTGCGGATAACTTCGGCTTGGTTGAAATCAGAAAAAAGATCGGTAATCAATTTACCAAGACCCACCCCGCCCTTGTTTCCCCAGGAGGCAGCCCATAAACTCGTTGCAATAATACCAACCACAGCCACACCAATACCAATCGGACCGAACAACGCCAATGGTGCGGCTAGAATTGCTGTTCCTTCAAATGCCAAGCCACCCAACAGCATAGCTCCAGCAGTCCCCAAGCTCCAATCGCGCACTAATCTGAGTGCGCCGGCTGTATCGCCAGATTGATAAGCTTTATTTGCATCAAGAGCCATATTAACGAGTGAAACCGCCATCATTACCCCACCAACAGTGCCCAGAAGTTTTCCTGAACCCTCCACATAGCCCCTATATTTTGCGTTTAAGCCAGCCTGTTCCAATAAGCCAGCCTGTTCCAAAGAAGCAGATAAATTCTGTATTAAAGCTATGCGTTCAGGAGTCGGTTTGCCAGCAATCTCTCCTAGTGTTGTTGGTTTCGCGCCAGAGGGTATTGCTTTCAGTGCATCATCCGTGAACTGCGATACATCAGCCCAAGTAATCTGACCATTTTCTATTACAACTCGCAGGTTTTGGGTGTTAAGCTGAGAGCCGGCAGAAACCAGTTCCGTCACAGTACGGGTAGCATCATTTTGGTTGAAACCCTTACTTTTTATCAGATCATCAAGCAAATCTACCCATTGCTGGCGGGGTATTCCTTCGATGCTAGGTACGTTTGGATTTCCAAGCGCAGTAGCTATTTCGACTGCGCCAAACGTGCGGGCTGGGTCGGCAAATGGGGTTACTGATTCGACAGGACCATTCGCAGCCTTCACAAAGTTTTGGGACACCAATGCCCACGGACCTTTGGTAGCATCAAAAAGCCAAGCATCATAAGCAGATTGTGTTGAGAATAATTGCCTTGATGCAGCCTTAAACTGATCGCCATTTAAAAACTCGGCCGCAGGAGTACTGTCAACTACACGCACGCTGCTGGAATAATTGTTTTTGATGTAGGTAGCCAATTGCCCTGCATTAGGACCAGTTTTTTCTGGACCAAGATGACCACTGTAGAGCAAAGTTGTTGCGCCTGGGCGATCCGCTGGCGTAGAAACCGATAGCTGTCGAATCAGATCGCTAAGTCCGTCCGGTGTTTGATATTTGGGATCGTTGAGTAAAGCCTCGGCTTGTGCGGCAGTTAGAGTCATTTGTTTAATCCTTATTAATAATTAGTTTTTTCAACTGTAATTTCATCCACAACTGTTCCCCAAGGTGCTTTATCACATTCTGCTTGTAGGTGAATAGTGAGAGCTTCTCTGATTTTCTTGGTAATCAAATTTTGTTCAGAATGTGAATCAAACCAATTGTCTGGTGTCCAGAAATTGATAATTTTGCCGTTTATTGTTGGCTTACCATTTTCTGAGTTCGGTCCATCTTTTATGATGATGGCGACACCAATCACCTGTTCCTGCCACCAAAAAGCATACCAATGTTCATGTGGCGGTTCTCTCTCTTGAATCACCCACACTAAAAAAGCGTCTAAGTCACGATCAATTGTCCACCAGTGTGGATTTGATTTAATCGCCCCAACCTTAATTGAAGAAAAATCAATTCGCTGTTTGTCTTCATCACTGATTTTTTCGTACACAAATGTCATAGCGTTTTCCTGTATTTGCAATTTGCTATAAGTAAGCATCACACCTTAATTCTTACAGCTTTGAGCAATGATTTTACGCAAATCGCCCCTGCTTCATAAAAACTTTACAAATCAGGAGCGATCGCAAATTGCTATATTATACATATCAGCATTGAGACATGATTTTATACAAATCATCATTGCTTCATAAAGATTTCATGAAATCTTTATATATTAGGAGCGATCGCACTTTTGTCTTCTCAAGTAGCAATTCGTTGGGTATATAACATAAATGTTTCAAATTTTGTAGTAATATGTACTAAGAGAATGGAATTATATTTATGGTTCAAACTCCTCAAGCACCAGTCAATTATTTTTCCTTTGAAGATTACTATGCCTATGATGATGGCACTGAAAATCGCTATGAATTAGTGGATGGAGAATTAGTTTTAATGCCACCAGAATCAATTTTTAACTCTGATATATCAATGCGATTATTATTGGAATTGGGTAAAATAATCCCTTTTCATCTATTAAAATATAAAGAGGTTATGATTGAAGTAAGTGGACGTAGGGCTAAGGTAAGAATCCCTGATTTATTAATCTTGGGTGAAGAATGTCGCGCTGCTTTAGAAACTACGAAAAGAGGAACAATTACCCATGATATGCCACCACCATTAATAGCGATAGAGGTGGTATCTCCTGGTACTGAAAATGAAGTAAGAGACTATCGTTTCAAGCGTTCTGAGTATGCAGCCAGGGGAATTGCTGAATATTGGATTGTCGATCCTGTACAGAACAAAATTACAGTGTTATCTTTAGTAGAAGGTTTTTATGAAGAATTTATCTATACAGGTGATGATTTAATTAAAAGTGAAGTATTTCCAGAAATTAAGATTAAGGTAAGTGATATTCTCGTTTAATAGATATACTAAATACGGTTGGGAGATGGACTTTTGCAAAATTACGAAAAACCTAGATTTGTAGGGGTTTAGCAGTGCTTATTGGTGTCAACTTAACGTAAAACCCATAGCCCGCCTGGGAATGAATTCCCAGTCTAATAGCGGAAGTCATCTAAAGATGACTAAATACTAGGAAAATTTATTAGTCCGTTTTAACGGACTTGAGCTATTAGACAGGGAATTTATTCCCTGACGGGTGTGGGAGCCAACAGATAAGCCATTTTTAGCTTAAGTTGACACCAGTGAGCAGTGCTAAACCCCTACCTACTGAATCAAATAATTAGCCCTGTTGAGTATAATTCCTACTCTAAAATTTGTTTAAAATCCCATCGCTTCCGCAACAGCTTTAATATCTGCGGGAATACCCTGCTTGAACTGAGCATGACTGTGTTTAATAGCTGTATCTGGATCTTTCAAACCATTACCAGTAAGAACACAAACCACTGTTGCACCAGTAGGAACTTCGTCTTTTACCTGTAACAATCCTGCCACAGAAGCCGCACTAGCAGGTTCACAGAAAATCCCTTCCGATGATGCTAATAGACGGTAAGCGTCGAGAATTTCCTCATCAGTCACAGCGCGGAAACTTCCCTGACTAGCTGTTTGGGCGGCTACAGCTTTATCCCAACTGGCAGGATTACCAATTCTAATGGCTGTGGCTAGGGTTTCAGGATGTGCCACCGGTTGACCATTTACCAAAGGTGCAGCCCCAGCGGCTTGAAAACCCATCATTTTGGGTAGGCGATCGCATTTACCATCTTGATGGTATTGACAAAAGCCCATCCAATATGCTGTGATATTGCCCGCATTTCCCACAGGAATACATAACCAATCGGGAGCATCACCTAAAGCATCAACAACTTCAAATGCACCAGTTTTTTGCCCTTCTAAACGGTAAGGATTGACAGAATTCACTAAAGTGATGGGATAGTTATCTGCCATGTCCCGGACAATTTCTAGGGCGCGGTCAAAATTGCCCTTAATTGCTAATACCTCTGCACCATAAAGTAACGCTTGGGCTAACTTGCCTAAAGCTACATAGCCATCAGGAATTAGCACAAAGGGTTTCATTCCCCCGCGTCTAGCATAGGCGGCGGCGGCGGCGGAAGTATTACCGGTGCTGGCACAAATCACAGCCTTAGCACCTGCTTCTGCTGCTTTAGAAATTGCCATGGTCATCCCCCGGTCTTTGAAGCTACCAGTAGGGTTAAGACCATCATATTTGACATACACCTTGACCTGTCTGCCAATACGTTCAGCGATCGCTGGCACGGGAATCAAAGGTGTGTTACCTTCCAACAGAGTCACCACGGGGGTTTTGGCGCTGACAGGCAAGTATTGACGATAGGCTTCTATCAGCCCTGGCCAGGGTTGGCGATGAGATTTAGCAGCAGACAGGCTCAAAGTCACGGGATTTTTAAATTTCTTAATTAAGGATTTGGAATTGGGAATGCTTTTGGATAAGTATCCCACTTTTCAAGTCTATTTGACACTTTCAGGTCTAAAGACACTGAGATTCTTAGGAGATTTTCACTCGTAAAGGCTGTGCCAAACAGCCACTAGACACTCCGCTTAAAGCATTGTGCTTACTTTTTCTGAGAATATTGGCCGCACCGTTGCAGTCTGCATTCACCAAAATACCATACTGAGTAAGATACAGACCCCGCTTAATTCGCTTGCCAGAGAACTCATACTTCTTGGGATTGTCGGCATTAAAAACAGGAATAGTGTCATTGTCCAAAAAACTAGCTTTGCTAGTATAAGACTCTTCCTGTTCCGCATACTTGATTCCGTATCGCTCACAGAGAGCTTTCAGTTTAAATCTAAAACTGCTGTGGGGAATCTGTACGAAGTTTTGATTATTGCGAGAACCAATATTAATCGCCTGTTTCATCTCAATATTGAAGCCAACTACCAACTTATCAATACGATGCTCAATACAGTGGTTGATAACATATCTAGCCGCTTTGTTCAAATAATCTCGAACTTTGGCATTACGATTAATAGCCAGTTTAGCTTGACGCTCGGTAGTTCCCTTAATTTTCTGCAAATCTTTAATAGATTGCAGTCTAGCGTTTTCTTTGTTGAACCATTGATTAAAAGATTTAAGTGGTTTGCCATCCAAAATAAAGGATGCCCCATTGGTATCAACACAAGTTGCTAGATTATCAAGTCCCAAGTCAATGCTAATTGCACTTTCTGATTTAGTCTCAATCGGTGTTTCTTCAGCCTCAGAGATAAATTCAACCTCAAAAAATCGCCCATTATATTTTGGGAGTATGCGGACTTCTTTGAGAGTTTCTTGGTTTAATCGCTCAGGAAACGGTATCCAGATTTCACCATGTTCAGCCTTAAAAGCAGTAGACATAGGAATCCGAAATTTTCCATCTTTGACCTTAACTCTTGGCATGATCAAAGGAAAATATCCCTCCTTGGGCAGGTAGTGAGGCAATCTTACTTTACTGCTGTAAGACCCAGATTTAACTGAAGCAATCAATTCGTAGAAGCTGCGAAAAATTCTGTCAACCACTTTCAATGTTTGTTGAGCAATATCAGTGTTAAGCATCCGATAGTTCTCATTTCCCTTGCAGTGATGATAGTTAGACTCATATTTCAAATGTTTCCGTTCTTGAAAGTAATACTGCCTAACTGTGTAAAGTCCTACGTTATAGAGATTCTTACTCAGCCTACAGAGTTCTTTCAGGGCTGTAAATTCATTGGTTTTGAGTCCCCGTATTTGATTCCTTTGAGTCAGATACATTTTAGTTTCGCTGTAACTCTAGCTATCCTAGCGAGAGGCATGGAGATTGTCAAGATGTAGAAAGACCACAGCGGTTAAAACCGTGGTCAGTGAGCTTGTCGAACTACTCGTGCCGCTTCCCTGAGTTTCCCACTTACCGCGAGGTCTTATGAAAACTATACTATTTTTTAACAAAGCTTAAAATTAGTATATTATAGTATAATCTCTAATGGTGTGAGCTAAGTTTGTAATGCAAACAACTATGTCTACTATGTCATCCAGTGTTTCCGAATGCGAATCCCACGCTAACTTGGTCAAGAAGTTAACGAAGGCTTACTATCGAGACGATCAGCAAGTGAAGTTCATGGACTTGCAAGCAGAGGTAGATTCCCTTTTAGAGCAATTGCAAAATCTCAAAAGCGAAAGAGTGGAAGCTCCTAGCGACGAAGAATAAGCCACCTATCTGGTAACTATTCAAATCGCTGATTAGTTTGTGACCAACGTTGCAGACTATAGCCCTGTTTATTTTCTACCAGTAACGCTAGAGATTGGTCATCAGTAAGTTGAGCGATCGCTATTAGCGTTTGCTGGTTTGCACGGGCAAAATCACTATAAATTACTTTGCTATCCGCCGATAAAATCAAAGTCCGAGGACGTTTTTCCCGTTCTCCTAGCTTGGAGTTATTACCATCGGACTGATTTAAAGATGCTATAGCTGTAGTAGAAATAGTCAGGACAATCTCCTGCTGTTGATCATTAGTTAAATCGGCCAACTGAACTGGCCAATCAGCCATTTTTTCGCGCATTTCCTGTAAATTAGGAATAGGATTAGCAGTAATATCACCCGACTGTTGTAAAGTTCGCCAGATGGTCGGCAGCATTGACTCTACCAATTGGGGTTTTTGTTGATATAAATCTTTTATAGATATCGGTGAAGGTTCTACCCATTTCAAAGCATCCACTGTCAGGGCTAAAGGTTCAGGTTGGAGAGACTTAACCTGACTTTCAGGAAGTGAAGAGCCAGCAACTAACAGGCTTAAACCTTGATCATGAACTTGTACAGCTTTAATAGTAGCAGTAGTAACTTCTTGTTCTCCATTAGGTTTCCAGACAATAATTTGCATACTTGGGTCAGAACTAATACCCAAAATTTTTCGCCAAAATTGTCGAGGTTGATTCTTCAGTTGGTCAAAATTAGTAAACGGATAACGTAACCAGTTTGTACCATCTTGAAATGCACTAACTTCCACCTGATACCAAACTTGATGATTAGTAATTTTCAAATCAGTTTGCAGAGATATTGGCAACCAATCCGACTGATTAATCTGACTAATTTGGTGTACAGTCCCAATAATCCGACTTTTATGATCATTAATTGTATCATCATCAAGTTTAGTTAAAAGACCTTGAATATAGTTCAATGTTTCCGCGTCAATATTTGGTTGTGCTTGCAACCAAGCATTAGTTCTTTCTTCCCCCCGTTGGACTTTAAAAATTAGTGCTACCCAAGCTAAAACCGCCCGACGATTGGGATTGAGTCGCAAAGCTACAGCAGCACGATTCCAAATTCTCCCTTTATCAGTTTGTAGTAAATTAGCAATTTCTTCAGCATAACCAGGTGAAGTTTCAAATACCTGTAAAGCCTTTTCCCAACGACCATCAATAATATCTGCTGTCACTTGTTGATTAGGACTCGCCCAACTTTTTTCAGCTTGACTTTTCGTTAATTCCGAATGTAACCGAATTACATCTATTTGTGCCTGTGCTGCTGCTGAAAAAGGCTGTTTCCGCTGTTTCTCTAGAGATTTTAACCATGTAAAAGCAGGAGTCCAGAGTCCATTTCTAGCTAATAATAGAGATTGTTGAAAAGCAAATTCATTAACTGCGGGTTTCTGGAAATTAATCGCTTCTAAATAAATAGAATTAGCAACTAACTGACTAGATTTGACTTGATAGACTTGCAAATTTGGTTCTATATCCACCGTTTGATCAATAATTAACTCTTTTGTATCATTACCCGTTATCTGTTGCCATTTAGGTAATTGCCCGTTACGGGTTTTCCAAAGCAACATCTGTTGTAAGCTTTTTAAAGTAGGATTATAATGGGCAATTTGACCATAGATAATATTATCTTTCTCCTTTTTGTGTTCACCCTGCAAATAAAACCAAAATCCAGGTGCTAGATTAGCATCTGCAAAAGCTTTCACCTTAGTTAAAGGTAAATGTAACTTTGCTTCCTGATTATCTGAGTCAGAAATGGCTGCAACTGAAGGAGACTCTATAAAAGTTTTTGATAGACCAATAATAGGCAATTTGGTAATTAAATAGTAATATTTTTCTGACTGAAATTTATATTCTAAATCTTGGGAAAGTTGATAAATCCTCAGTTCTACCAATTCTTGACAATTAGATTGACAATTAGTCCGTTTTTGGAAAATTGGTAATAAAAAAGAATCTTCTGACTTACCATCTAAAGGCATAATTTCGCCAGCTAGACGTTGTTTTTGAGTTAAACTGAGTTGAATAGCTGGGAATGTTTGGGGTATTTCCCGCTTACCTGTAGAGATTTTTGCCCATTTTGGTAAATATTCATTCATCCAACTAACCTGTGCGGGGTTGAAGATAAATAAAACACTAATCCAACCAAAACCAATAATTGCACCAGCAATGCTAAACAAGAGACTCAGCGCTAAAGTAGAGGATAACCAACTTCGCCACTGAGAAGGTTGTGACGTTTTTTTAACATTCTTCTTTGTGACACTTTGAGAAGCCTGATTCAGCTTAGTAGCTTTTGGTCTGCGTTTGCGGGGTTTATTCGTCATCTGACTAGCACTAGCACTGGTAATTTGAGGTTGTTCAAAATCATCAATGATAGATTTTGACAAACTTTGTGCAATTTTGCCAGTGTAATCGGGTAAAACTTAAAACTTCGCTGAGATCCCCGATTCTGGAAGAAGTCGGGGATCTTATGATCTTATTGTTGATTAATAATATAGGAATCATAAATGATATTTGATAGCTTGCGTGGCGTAGCCATAAAATTTTAAGTAGTGTAGGGTGGGCAATGCCCACCAAAAACCCCCTAAGGTGGGCAATGCCCACCCTACATATATTTCAAAAATAAAATATTAGTCCTAGAGAAAATGGGTATAGTTTTTTCCTAAATTATCAACGGGACAAAAATAAGCAATAAAAAAGGTTTGGTTGACAACCAAACCTTGACTTAAATCCAGTGCATAACAACATCCCGAATTAATCTAACCTGTATGATCTATTCTTCGCATCTTCCTATAGTATGTATGCAAATTTCCTAAAATCTGATAAGAAATCATAATTTATAGCCAAAAATAAAGGACGGGTTTGATCCCGTCCGCAATCATAGCTTGAAAGTAGTAGTACACCTTGAAATTTCCAAAAATATTATGAATAAAATTCAATAGGTTGTGAGGAGAGGAAATGAAGCCAAAAATAACAAGAACGTGATTTAGTTCTTGCTCGTTTTGCCAGCATTATCTATCCATACAATTATTTAAACCTATCATAGATATATTTTTTCGTCTTGCCAAAATGGCAAATGGTAATGGGTAATTGGTAATTGTCAATTCTTTTTACGGGATAAATCCAGGAAATTGGCTAACTTATAAACTATGCGCGCCCCAACATTACCATCCCATTCAGCATTACCAACTTCACAAACATCAAAACCAATAATTTCTCTACCACTATTTACTACTTCGCGGAATAGACAATAAACTTGTTCTAATTCCAGTCCTCCAGGAACAGGAGTACCTGTATTTGGGCAAAGTTTGGGATCTAAACCATCAACATCGAAGCTAATATAAACTTTTTCTGGTAAATGACTGATGATTTCTTGACATAAATCTAGCCAAGTTTTACCAGAATATAGTTGTTGTTTAATGGCTGAATCATAATAACCAATAATCCGATCATTTGATTGATTAATTATTTGCACTTCATCATGACAAATATCCCGCACACCTACCTGGACTAATTTAGAAATTTGCGGTATTTTCATGGCATTGAACATAATAGACGCATGGGAAAATTCAAATTCTTCATAGGCATTACGTAAGTCTGCGTGGGCATCAATATGTAAAATTCCCCAGTCATCATATTGATTAGCTAAGGCTTGGAAGTAACCTAATGGTGAACTGTGATCACCACCAATGACAGCAACTCGTTTACCTTGATTCATTGCTGCTTGAGATTGAGTAAATAACCAATGATTTACCTGTTCTCCGGCTTGGTTAATGGCTGCGAGGATAGGAGTTAAATCTGGTGAATCTGTGAGGGATTTACCTTCGGCTTGACGTTCAATAATTTTGGCTGCTTGTTGACGATAATAGTTATTTTTTTCGATCATTTCCTGGGGAATTTCTCCCATAAATATGCCCTGTTTCCAACCATCAGGATGATCAAAATCAAATAAATCTATTTGCAGAGAAGCATCTAAAATTCGCTGTGGACCGTTGGCCGTTCCTGCACCATAGGAAACGGTGACTTCCCAAGGGATAGGGAAGATAATTAAATTAGCAGCATCATAATCATGAGGTAATCCGAGGAAGTTACCATTTATTTCGGCTACGCTGTTGGGATTATATTCTTGTAGTTGGTTATTCATTGATGAAAGGATTTGATAAATTTAAATTACAAAGATGCAAAATTACAATTATAGAGTTTTTAGTTATAATCCTGTTCCCTGCTATATAATATTTCTTTGCATTTAGATTAAGAGCGACGGGCATTTAAACAACACCATTCTTTTCTTTTCCAGAGAGTAGCCACAATCCAACCATTTTGTTCTAAAGCATCAGCAACAGCTTTGGATTGTTCAAGTAAAATACCACTGAATATACCCCAAGTTGTAGATTTGGTAATTGCGGTCATTTCTGGGAGTAATTCAATAATTACATCAGCTAAAATATTACAAACAATACCATCTACTGGCTGATCAATTATTTTTCTTACCATGTCTACACTCCCTTCAATGGGAATTAAGCATTCGGGACGGATATCATTAAGAGCGCGATTACTAAAAGTGGATCTTACCGCTAAAGGATCGTTATCAACAGCATAGACTTTACCAGCACCTAATAATATTGCTCCAACCCCTAGAATACCTGAACCACAACCAATATCGGCAATAACTAAAGGTTCTCGTTTTTCTTCTGTACCCATAAAGGATTGGGGAACTTCACTGAAGCGCATTTCTAGGGATTCCAAACATAATTGAGTGGTAGCGTGATTACCCGTACCAAATGCCACACCCGGATCTAAACGAATTACCAACCGATCTAAGGATTCCGGTAAAGGTAGCCAAGCGGGGTTAATGAGGATGCGATCGCCAATTTCTTCCGGTTGCCAATGTTGTTTCCAGCTACTAGACCAGTCTTCCTCGTCAATTAAACCCCAATGTACCATGGGTGAAGGGAGTCCTACACATATTGCATCTTGACGCAGCCATAGTGATAAGGCAGCTAAATCTAATAATTGTGCTTTAAAACTAGGCAAATAAGCCTTGACTAATGAGACATTGCCTTTAATTTCCACTGCTGTACCACGACAGCCAAAGTTTTCTAACCGCCAAAATATAGTATCTTCTAAATCAGGTTCAGATAAAATATTCAGTTCCCACCAAGTGTTTGCCATATAATTTTAGATTTTAGATTTTAGATTGGTAAAAACAAACTATGATTTTTATGACTAGGATAATTAAGATAATCATCCTAATCAAATAAATCACAAAAATCATAGTTAAAGATGATTTTTATAATTCTCAAATTATTTAATCATCTTCATCAAATAAATCCCAAAAATCACAGTTAAAGTGCGACTGTATAAGCGTCCCGAATGCCGTCTACTTTTTTAATTTCTGTTAAAATGCCATCGGGTAAAGGATCATCAATGCTCAGAGCCATGACAGCATCACCACGAACGATTTTCCGACCTACCTGCATACTGGCAATATTGACATTGAAACTGCCGAGTAGAGAACCAAGTTTACCAATAATACCTGGCATATCCCGGTGCAGGGTGAACAGCATATATTTGCTAGGAGGGACATTAATGGGGAAACCATCAACGTCTGTTAAGTGAATTTCCTTATCACCCAACAAAGCACCAGTAACAGAATGTTTACCTAAAGTCCCTGTGGCTTCTAGATGCAATGAACCAGCATAATCTCTTGCGGAAGCGTCCCTTGTTTCAATGACTCGAATTCCCCGTTCTTTGGCTTCTATGGTAGCGTTGACATAATTTACCCGTTCCCGCAGGGCTTGGTAAAGTAGTCCTTTCAGGGCGGCGATAACTAGAGGTTGGCTTTTATTAGTTGCCAGTTCTCCTTGCAGTGTAACATTAAGTGTCTCAACTCTACCGCCTGTGAGTTGACCAACTAAGTTCCCCAAGGTTTCCGCTAATTCCATGTAAGGCTTGAGTTCTTCTAGGATATCAGGGCCAAGTCCAGGAATATTCACAGCGGAACGGGCAGGTAGTCCTAATAACACATCCCGAATTTGTTCAGCCACATCTATGGCTACATTTACCTGGGCTTCAGCCGTGGAAGCACCGAGGTGAGGAGTGAGAATAACATCTTTACCGAGCGATCGCAATTCAGAATCACCTAAGGGTTCAGAATCGAACACATCCAAAGCAGCCCCAGCAATGACACCATTTTTAATTGCCACTGCTAAAGCCGCTTCATCTATAATGCCACCACGGGCGCAGTTAATAATTCTGGTGGTGGGTTTCATTAACGCCAAAGTTTTAGCATTAATGATGTTGGCAGTTTCCTTAGTTTTGGGAATGTGCAAGGTGATATAGTCGGCTTGCTGGAATAGCAAATCTAAATCCACTAATTGACAACCCAGTTGTTCCGCTCTTTCTACGGAGATAAATGGATCATAAGCTAGAAGTTTCATGCCCATTGCTTTAGCTACAGTCGCAACATGAGAACCAATTTTTCCTAACCCCACAACGCCGAGGGTTTTTTTGTATACTTCCGAACCAACAAATGATTTCCGATCCCATTCACCACGTTTTACTGAAGCATTAGCATCAGGAATGTGACGAGATAGGGATAACATCATGGCTAAAGCGTGTTCTGCGGCAGCAATGGTATTACCTTCGGGAGAATTGACGACGACAATCCCTTTGCGAGTCGCTGCGGGAACGTCAACGTTATCCACACCCACACCGGCACGGCCAATAATTTTTAATTTTGTGCCAGCTTCTATAATTTCTTGAGTAACGCGAGTTCCAGAACGGATCATCAGCGCGTCATACTCACCAATGATGGCTTTGAGTTCATCTGGCTTGAGGCTGGTTTTGACATCAACGGTGGCAACTTGGGAAAGAATATCAATACCAACTTGATCAATTGGATCTGAGACAAGAACCTTAGACATAATAACTTGATTTTGGTTGACAGGGTTTGCTGTACAAGACTTTTTAGTTTAGTGCTTATCTGTGGCACTTGTGCAAAAATTATCTATTTTTTGAGGAGTCAGGAGGTAGGGGCGCAGGGCCTGCGCCCAGTTAGGAGTCAGGAAGAAGAAAGAAGAAAGAAGAAGTTGGAAAAAATACAAATATTCTCTTTATTTACCAATTACCAAACTTTGCTAAATTTTCCTTTCTCCACATCACATCTTTTTTCCTATTTGTCTTTAATTCTAAAACCCTAATTCCTGTTTTTGGTAATTGCTTTAAGTGATCTTGCAATTCTTCCCAAGAGTTAATTAACTGATGTTGCACATTATAGGTAGCGCATAATTGAGCAAAATCAATATTTTGGGGAGTGGCAAAAAACTCTTCAAAAGGAGGATTGAATTTAGCAATGGGTAACATTTCAAAAATACCTCCTCCATTGTTATTAATCAAGATAATCGTTAAATGTCCAATAAACTTATTGCTAATTAAAAAACCATTGGTATCATGTAATAAAGATAAATCTCCTGTTAACATTACACTACTTTGCTGATGATGTGCGATTCCTAAAGCTGTGGAAAGTGTCCCATCAATGCCATTTGCACCCCGGTTAAAATAAGGTTGAATTCTTAAATTATTGGGTTTCCAGAAAAATTCTATATCTCGCACTGGCATACTATTAGCAATAAATAGGGGTGTTTCTGGTGGCAGATTTTGGGAAATTAACCAAGCGGTTTTACTTTCAATTAATTCATCTAGATTTTCAAAATAATCATCAATATTTCTTCTAACCTTATTTTCTGCTGTCCACCATTTTTGCAAATAGTCATTTTCTGCTAACTTATCAATTTCCAATTTCCCAATTTCTGTGACTGACATTCTTAAATGTCTAGTTTTTCCATGTAACGGATCTAAATTTTGATCACAATTATCAATTACAAAACGTTGAGGATTAGTAGTAATTAACCAATTGCGTAATTCTTTACTTGTGGCCATTTCGCCAATTTGAATTACCATTTCTGGGGTTAATTCTTGGGCAAGATTTTGATTTCTAAGAATAATATCGTATGTAGAAATTAAATAGGGATTTAAGTCTGCGTAATTTCTCACAGGAGAAAGTCCTTCAGCTAAAACAGGCCATTGGAGAGATTGACTTAAATGTGCGATCGCTTTACAATACTCTTCCGGGGCTTGTGGTTGAGCTACACCAGCAATAATAATCCCTTTTTGCTGATATGTAATGGGTAATTGGTAAGGGGTAATTGGTAAGGGGGTGGAAATTATTCCCGCAAAGAAATCTTCCACATCTAAGGTAAAATCCGTACCATCAGGAATGGGCGCGAGAGGATCACGAAAAGGTATATTTAAATGTACTGCTCCAGAATTGGGAAATTGACAACGTTCCCAAGCGTGAATTACCGTTTGTCTGAGATAAGCTAACATTCCCATATCCACCAAAGGTGTAGCTAATTCTGCTTGCCAATTGGGATAATTACCGTATAATTTTACTTGGTCTATGGTTTGTCCAGAATGACAATCCCGTAATTCTGCTGGTCTATCGGTGGTTAATATTAACAAAGGGATACGACTTTCCCTAGCTTCAATTACCGCAGGATAAAAATTTGCTCCCGCAGTTCCCGAAGTACAAACTAATACTACAGGTTTTCCCGTTGCTTTAGCTTGTCCCAACGCAAAAAAAGCCGCTGAACGTTCATCTAAAATCGGAATAGCTTCAATATGTGGTATTTGTTGGACAAAAGCCACCGTTAACGGTGTAGAACGAGAACCAGGACAGATTACAGCGCAATTTAAACCCAAACGTTTGAGGGTTTCAGTTAATACATAAGACCAAAGTTGATTAAGATTATTAAAAGTAAGCTGCATTGATTAGAAATTATGGACTGTATTCATTTAACAGGAATTCGTTGCTACGGCTATACTGGGTTTTTACCAGAAGAACAGGTATTAGGACAATGGTTTGAGGTAGATGTTAAATTATGGTTGGATCTTTCTCAACCTGCCAAAACAGATAATATTGAACATACTATAGATTATCGCCGTACCATTAGCTTAATTCAAAATTTGGTGAAAACCTCAAAGTTTGCATTAGTGGAAAGACTAGCAGGGGCTATAGCTGATGGTATTTTAGAGGATAGCGACGGTATTAATCAAGTTCAGGTTATTCTTAGTAAACCCGCTGCACCTATTCCTGATTTTAATGGCAAAATTAGTATTGAATTGACTAGAAGTAAAGTCTAGTATGTGAAAAACTTTTCTGTCAGAATCAGGATTCTGACAATTAAATTAGTTGCTAAAATTGCGGTTTACCTGTAGAACAGTTAGAAAATTTAGGTGCTGCGTTGTTTAACATTTCCGAAGTGGCTGACTTAGTAAGTTGGTTAAATCAACAAAATCATTAGAATTAATAATTTGTGGTGTTGGGTTAAGAAACCCAACCTACTTTATAACCTACGAAAATGCAAAATTGGCATAGTAAATAAACCCCAAGCCAAACCCGTAATCAAACCAAAAGGAGTAACAATATAATTATTAAAATCCCATAAACCAAAAATCTGCGCTGCTAACTCCAAAGGATAAGCCATCATTAACACACTAGCAACAGCCGCACCAGTCCAACCATATTGACTTAACCAAAAAACGCCTTTTCCATTAGTTAAACCATACAAAATCCGAGTTATCAATAAACCTGACACCGTTCCATAACAGCGCATACAAACCGCCATAATAAAAGGTGGAGATAACTCCAAACCCATAGTAGGCTGCGGACATACATGATTACCCATAAAGTAAATAATGTCCGCAATCCCCGGAAGCAAAAACACAGCAGACGCAGCCAAAAAAGGAGCAAGAGGGGGACCAAAAACCATCCCAGCTAACAGGAAATCAGCAAAAAAACTTACCCAATTAAACTGTAACCCTCTTGACAAAACCACCCTTTGCATCTTTCTTCCTTTGCGCCTTTGCGCCTTTGCGCCTTTGCGTGAGATATTCCTTAACCTACATTAGCAACATAAGGACTCGTCAACTTATCCAATTGCTGAGTTAACAGACTGAGGAATAAACCCACATCAGTCACCACACCTACAGATTCTATTGAACCGCGATCGCTCAATTTTGTCACCACAGCCGGATTAATATCCACACAAACCATCTTCACACCCGCAGGAGTCATATTCCCCACCCCAATAGAATGCAGCATAGAAGACAACATCAAAATCATATCCGCACCTTGGATGATTTGGGAATATTCCTGTTGTGCTAAAATCAAGTTCATTTGGGTATCTGGTAAAGGACCATCATCCCGAATTGAACCAGCGAGGGAAAAGGGAATGTTATTTTTCACACATTCATACATGACCCCACTTTTTACTACTCCCGCTTCTACAGCTTTAGCAATGCTACCAAAACGGCGGACAGTGTTAATTACCTTCAAATGATGTCGGTGTCCACCACGCACAGCCACACCCCGCTTCATATCCACACCTAGGGATGTTCCTAGCAGGTTTTGTTCCATGTCATGAACAGCGATCGCATTTCCGCCTAAAAGTCCCTGTACATAGCCTTCTCGAACCAAGCGACAGAGATGTTCACCACCACCTGTATGAATCACCACTGGACCTGCTGTGACAACTACTTTACCGCCACTATCCTTAATTTTACGTAATTCCCAAGCCACTTGTTCCACGACTAATTCCACCCGTCTTTCGCTGGAAACACCAGAAGACATAAAGCTGAATTCTTGAGAGTTGCGTTGTTCGCGTGATTCGGCTTTGCGGACGGTGCGGATACCAAAGACATCAACAACTACTTTATCGCCAATTTCTAAATCACGGAGGAGTTTGCATTTTGCTACTATACCATTGGCAGTTTGCGAAATAGCGATCGCTCCATCCATGCGTTGATTTTGGACTTTTAGCCATTCTCCATTTACCCGGATTTCAGTGGGATAAATCGTGCTGACATAGAAATCATCGGGAGCTACACCCGCTTGAATTACAGGTTCTAACCTAGTATCTCGTTCATCTTGGGGTAAATCAACCGCACCCAAATCAATCAATTGGGAGATGATTTCTTCCATCACATCGTGAGATGGTGCAGATACCCTCACTTCAGCCGCAGATGTACTTTGACGTTGTTCTCCCAAGTTGAATTTGAGAACTTGGAAACTTCCCCCCATTTCCACAATTAAATCTAAAGCGCGGTTAATTAAACCTGCATCTAAAAGGTGTCCTTCCATGCGAATGACACGGCTTTCTACAGATACATTAGCGTGAATTTCCTCGCCAATAGGTTCTGTCACCCGCAAAGTCAAGCATTTAGCCGCACCACCAGCTTTGAGGAATTCGGTTAACGGTGTTTCAATGACTTGAAAACCAACTTCTGCTAACCGTGATTTTAAACTCTCACTGGTTTTGTTCATAATCACGATGCTTTCCACATTCACCGCATTACAAGCAAAGTTAACAGCATCAGCTTCTTCAATAGCAATCCGCTTTTCTGGTGCGACGCGCATTTCAATGACGCGGTTGGAGTAGGAATCAAACGCACCGGGATAATACAGCAAATAACCATTTGCTAAAGGACAAAAACAGGTATCCAGGTGATAAAAACGCTCATCCATCAACCGCAGAGAAATCACCTCAATGTCTAGCCATTTAGCCAGGTAGGGGTGAGAATCTAATTCTGACCGAAAACCATATCCAGCCCATAACCACCGCCCTTCTCGGTCTAGGAGTGCGTCACCAGCACCTTCAAAGGGGAGGTCTTTGGGAAGAGTGTAAACATTAAAACCATTTTGTTCAAACCACTGTTGAAAATACGGTTCTTCTCCTTGACGTTCTTTATGTAAAAAACGGCTGAGAACGACGTTTTCACCGAGGACTAAACCCGCATTGGCACTGAATACCATATCAGGCCAGCCTTTTTCGGGGGCAACTAAATCAACAATGGCGTGATCTTTAATAACATGGTATAATTTATTCCATTGTTCCACAGCGCGATCGCGTGAGGACTTATGAATATTCCCTTCCATCCAAGGATTAATCACATAATCCACATCATAATGGTCAGGAGCGCACATCAAAAAACGAATTTGGGAAACCATAAAAATTTTACGAACTTCTAAAATGCTACTAATGTCTTCTGGATACAGAGTTTTGGTGATCCAATTCTGTCAAATCTGCTACTTAACCTCTACCTTTTGTTCTTGGTAGGCTTTACAAGGATATCGTTATTATTCTATTACTACTAGGGACAATGTGAGCGGTAGGAGGGAAATGGTTCTGTTTGAATGCAATATTAACTTGTTAATTGATGGGTGATTCTGATTATTGGCTTAACTTGCTCTACAATAATTAAATTATGGAGTTTTCTATTATGCCCCCTACACTAAAAGCAATCTATCGTAACGGCACATTCATTTTGGAAACAGCCTGTAATTTACCTGAAGGTTCTGAGGTGGAATTACTCATTCAATCAAGTTCTATTGTTTCACCTCCTATTTCCGATGTAGAAAGTAAACAACGTTTTCTCAAATCTCTAATTTCACGAATGCAGCAAAATCCGATTCCATTAAATGCACCTCGTTTCACACGGGAGATGCTGCATGAACGCTGTTAATACTAAAATGGTATTTTCTATTTGGAATATAGGCGAAAAATGAAAATCAAATTCTCAAACTTAGGTAGTATTCAAGAAACAGAGTTAGATTTGCGTCCTTTAACAGTAATTATTGGACCGAATAATTCAAATAAAACCTATATTGCCTATTCTACCTACGGTTTGTGGCAGCGTGCTAGAAGCAGTCTAAGCTTACGACGTGATAATAAATCAGAACTAGAACTTAAGCCCGAAGAACACGATAGGTGGTCGCTTAAAATAGATCATAACTTGCTTGATTTTTTTATCAGAGATATTGAAAAAACAGCAAAACGTTTTGGAGAAGACAAATATTTTGGTGTACAACAATTTTTTCAGGATTCAAGTCGTAAACTTTTCTCGACAACATCATTTGAAATGATAATTTCTCAACAAGAAGTAGAAGATGCTATCAATCAATTAATTCATAAAGATGCTATTCCTCTGACAGATGAAATTTCTCTTAAACTTACTCGTAAAGAGGATGTTTTATTCTTTGAAATTCAACCTAAAAATGAAGAACTAAGTAAAAATCAAACATTACATTTTACCAATAGATTTATCTCTAGTGTTGCAGAAGTGCTTTTTTCTAATATTTTTCCATTTCCTGCTGAACGAAATGCGTTTATAAATATATATAAAATATTGGAAACTAAAAGATATAGAATTCTTAAACAAAAACAAAGAGAGTCATTTATCAACAGTACCTCTGAAGAGAAATTTGGCTTACCTCAACCGCTAATAGCAATAGATATCCGTTATCCACAACCAGTAGAAGATTTTTTAGATTTTCTATCTGAAATAGAACTTCAAGAAACAACCAAGATTAATTCAAGCAATAAAAACGAATTTCAGAAATTAGCAGATGAGATTGAAAAACAGCTACAAAACAAAAATAAAACTAATTTAAAACCTACTAAGCTAGGTGGAAAAGAAATAAAAGTTTTAGTTAAAAAAGGTTTAGAAATTGATCTATATAATGCTTCATCTTCTATCAGGCAACTTGCACCATTGCTGTTATATTTAAGATATCGTGCAAGTAAAGGTGATTTTCTGGTAATAGATGAACCAGAGATGAACTTACACCCAGAATCACAAGCAAAGCTGCTGGAAGCATTATCTATTCTGGTTAATCTTGGTGTGAGAATTTTACTCACTACCCATAGTCCATATATTATGGCACATTTGAATAATTTAGTTAATGGTAATCATGAAAATCCTGAAATATTAAAACGTCAATCTTCATCTTTATATCTTCAAGATGAAAGAGCATTTTTACCTATAGATAAAGTTAGTGCGTATGAAATGAAAGATAATAAATTAGTCTCATTAAATGATCCAGATTATGGTATAAGATGGGATACCTTAAGTGATGTTTCTGTAGATATTCAACAAAAGTTTTTTCAAATTTATGAAGCAGGACAAGAAAAAGCAGATGAAACAGAAGATTAATCCTGCTCAAATTCTCAAAGACAAAAAAGATAAACTTGATTGGCAAAATTTTAACTTTCTAGAAAATCTCCTAGTGTTTTGTACAGTACCAGGAAGAAGTGTTCCTAAAGAAAGTGGAGTACATTTTAGAATAACGTTAGATTTTCAAAATCAAGCTGTATGTATTTTATTTGAAATAGATAGAAGGAATGATCCTCTTATCAAGAATCAAGCATTAAAACGTCCAGATTATATGTCTCTTTATATTGATTGTACTTCTTGTATTTGCACAATTATTGAAATGAAAGGGAAGAATCACAACTCTTTAGAAAATGGAATTGAACAAATTTTAAAGTTGAAAGAAATTTTACAAAATGAAATATCTGATCATTTACCTAGCAAACTAAAAGTTAAATATCAAGGAATTTTATTGACTCCCTATAATTCACAAATTCCATTTAAAAAAATAGCGGAGTTAGCTTCAAGTGGTTTTATTATTTTACCTATTCAATATGATCATAAAGCTGAATTATATCCTTATGTTTCAAAGCCAAATAAGATAACAGACAAATATAACCATCAAGAAATTACTGAATCAATGGCTTTATTGATTGAAGAGATTTTAACAAAAATAGCATTACCAAAACGTATGGAAGATGACTATTATTCCAGCAATTTTGTAATTGAGAAGGATAGAAAAGGGATTTATATTAATTATTTATTACCAGATGTAACAGATTATATAACTTTATTGTCGAATACAAAATTTACTGAAATTAATATAGAGGAAAATGAATATAAGGAAAAAATCAAAGCTGAATTAGAATTACTTAATCTAATAAATAAATTAGCAATAAAGTTCTCACATAGGCAAATATCAGAGTCTAATAACTAACTTGTCTATTATACAATCAAACAAGTAATGGTGGGTTACTCTGTTGCTAACCCACCCTACAATAGAAAGCAATATTTGCTGTTATGAAAACTTACTTGTTAGGTTGAGGAGTCATCCGCAAATAAGGTTTAATTTCTGCATAACCTTTAGGAAACTTGGCTTTGAGGACTTCAGGATCTTTCAAAGATGGTACAATCACCACATCTTCACCATCTTTCCAGTCTGCGGGAGTAGCAACGCTGTAATTATCGGTTAATTGCAGAGAATCAATGACGCGCAAGATTTCATCAAAGTTGCGTCCAGTGCTGGGAGGATAGGTAAAAGAAAGACGGAGTTTTTTATTGTTGTCAATAATGAAAACTGAACGCACGGTAACAGTAGCCGCTGCGTTGGGGTGAATCATATCATAAAGTTCGGAAACCTTACGATCTGGATCTGCTAAAATTGGGTAATTGAGAGTGGTGCTTTGGGTTTCTTCAATATCCCCCACCCAGCCATTGTGAGATTCTACATCATCAACGCTGAGAGCGATCGCTTTCACATTGCGTTTATCAAATTCTGGTTTTAGTTTGGCAACTGTACCTAGTTCGGTGGTGCAAACTGGTGTAAAGTCAGCAGGGTGAGAGAATAGCACTACCCAGCTATCACCAGCCCAGGCGTAAAAGTCAATTTCCCCATGGGTAGAGGCTTGGGTAAAATTAGGTACTGTATCACCAAGACGAAGAGTCATGCAAGATTCCCTGTATTCTAAAAAGACATTTATATTCTACCGTGACATTATGACACAAAAGACCGATTATCCTATCGGGCTGTCGCGGTTTGCAACAAAATTTTAAGTTTATGGAGAAATTATCTCTTGATATGCTTGAATCATTTGCAGGGCGATCGCATCCCAGCTAAAATGTTGTAAAGCGTATTTTCGGGCATTTAATCCCCGGCGTTGAAGTTCTTCTGAATTTGCCAAAGCTATTTTTAATAAATCCACAATTGAATTAATATCTGTAGTTCCCACCCAACCAGACTCACTATCTATCACTTGCTGATATATATGCACTTGGTCAGAAATAACCACAGGTGTTCCTGTTACCATGGCTTCAGCGACAGCAATACCAAAATTTTCGTAATAAGAAGGTAACACAAATAAATCCGCAGCTTGCAACAAACTTCTTTTCGCTTCTCCCGTGACAAAACCTGTAATTGTTGTTTGGGAATTTAAAGATGAATTAGCAATTTGTGATTTAATTTTCTCTTCATAAATTGGATCTTGAGGATTTGTCCCTGCTAAAACAAAATGAAAATCTAAACCTGCTATTAATAATTTTTCTAATGCCGGAATCAACAATTCTAAACCTTTTTTAGGATCAATGCGAGACATAAATAAAATCACAGGTTTATGACTAGGAATATGCCATTGATTAACTAAATCACTGCTATTTTCTAGGGGAGGAATCACACCCAAAGGAATTACTAAATCTTTTGTAGTTACTCCAAATCTGTTGGAGATTTTGGACTCTTGTGCGCTAGTAAAATGAATTGCTGCTGCACTTGCTAAATTACCACGTTCTATCAGTTGAACATAAAGCTGTTTTAATTGTTTTTTCTTCTGTAAATCAGCAGGGTCTAGAGTTCCTAAAGGACGTAAAATATAAGGTAATTTCTGTTGACGACAGACTATCGCTGCTGCACTACTAACAGGAGAAAATAAAGCATGAATATGGGCAATATCAAATTCGTCAGCGTGTTTTTTTAACCATTTTAATAAATCCAGAGAAAACTTATATCTGCGAAATGGTGAACAACGAAAATAAATTATTTCATAACCATCTTGTTTGATTGGCTGATTTAAAGGCACATTCAGGGGTTTTTGTCCAGAATCACCATTACTATCGGTGGTGAGAATAGTAACTTCTACACCTGCTTCTACCAATGCTGGGGCTAATCCTAATACCATTTGACTAGGACCACCATAAATCAGAGAAATTGAGGGGAGAATTTGGAGAATTTTCATTTTTTGTCATTTATTATTAATCAGTTCTTGATAAAATGCAAATTGTTCTTTTGCTAAAGCCTTATTTGTATATTTAATCATGGCTTTTTCATAACCCAATGTACCCAAATTTTCAGCCAAATCAGGTTTTTCCATTAATTGTAATAAGCAATTAGCTAAAGCTTGAATATCACCTTCAGGAAAAATTAAACCAGCTTCACCAATTACATAGGGAATTTCTCCAGAATCAGAACCAATTACGGGAACTTTGCAAGCCATAGCTTCAATTAAAACATGACCAAATTGTTCTTTCCAACCTACAGCGGTGAGAGTTTTAAAGTTGTAAGTTGTTTCTGAAGGCAGTACCAAGGTACTCATTAAATTGATATAATTAGCAACTTGATTATGAGGGACACTTTCAATCCAAATTATCCGATCTTGAAGATTATTTTCTGTGGTAATTTTTATTAATTCATCTTTTAATTCTCCTCTACCCAAAAGCAATAATTTCCAGGATTTATCTGAGATAGTAATTAAAGATTTAATCAGAGTTAATAAACCTTTTTCGGAAACAAATCTCCCCACAAAACCAACGACAAAATCATCTTGACTAATTCCCAATTTATCAGATAATTCTGGTTGATGTGTAGGAGTAAATAAAGTTTCATCTACCCCTAATTGTGGCATAACTTTAATTGCACCTTGATAACCTCTTTGTCGTAAAACTTCTGCTCCATCTTGATTACCAGCGATAATACCATGACTATTGTCAAGATTAAACTTCTCTAATAAAGAAATAGGAAATTTTAACTGATAAGGTAAATTCCACCAAGTAAAAAAGATATTCTTGGCTTTTAATCCCAGTAACTTATTCAGAATAATCATTTCCGTATAAGCTAATCCCCTAGAAGCTTGTTCTACTTGAATTATTTGGGGACGAAATTCTTTTAATAAGGAAATTAAATCAGTCCCAAAAGTCAATAATCCTTGATGATTTTGACTAAAATTAGATATGGGGACTATTTTAAATGCACCTTCATCACGATATTCAGTTTCAATAATTTTGTTTTGTACTCCTCCTGGTTTCCAGCGTTTGGGGACGACAACTGTAACTTCAATTCCCGGTTGTAGTTGTGATAAAGCGCGTAATTTCTCACAATTTAAATCTACGATATAGGTATGACTAGCAACTAAAATTCTCATGATAATTTACAATGTTAAACTAAACAGAAACCTATCCTTTTATTTGGGCGAGCAAGATGCCCACCCCACAAGAATTATTTTGTGATTATGCAATGCTATAATCTAAACCTGTTGATCTAAACGACTATAAATTTGTCCATCATTCCAACTTGATTGAATTACACTACCCACAGCTTTCAGAAAGCCCCAAAAATAGAAAAATCCACGAGTTGCAACTTTAATCGGAGAACCACTTTTGTAGCAAGGTGGATTCCCAAGAACGTGACAATCAAATAAACGTCCATAGAAGCGTAAAGCTTGGGTAAAGGTGAGGTTTTTCAGCCCCAATAAAAAATGGTTATGATAAAAAGTGATTTGATAATTTAGGGATCTCATACTCATATCATGACAGCCGCCACTTTCTTCTCCTAAATGTACCAAATAAGCTTCTGGATCATACCAAATCTTATACCCAGTCTTTCTAATTCGTAAACAAAAATCCGATTCTTCTCGCACTGCACTACCGCGAAATCTCTCATCAAATTTAAGTCCATATTTAGTAAAAATTTCGCTACGAAAAGACATATTACAACCCCGCGCTGTTAGCACCTGTTGAGGTTTGGTAGTATGAACTAAATCAATGTGATACCAAGCAATTCCTGGGTCCATTGCTTCCGGGGGTAGATATTCAATTTCCAATTTTCCCCCGGAGTCACCTAATTTCATTCTGTCAAATACCCGGCCAGCAACAGCGCCTATTTCTGGATTTTGCAAATAGTTTTGAGCATGAGCGGTTAAAAATTCAGGATTTAACTTGACATCATCATCAATAAATAAGATGATTTCACCTTGTGATCTTCTCACCGCATAATTTCGCGCTCCTGGTAAACTTGCCCAATCTAAACGCAATAATTTAATTTTACCTGCGGCTGACATTTCTGTCAAAAAAGCTTGAGTTTCTGGTTCGTGAGTTTCCGTTTGGTCTACTACTAAAACTTCAAACTGGGGATAGTCTTGTTTTAAGACATCTAAAATGCTATCACAAAGCAATTTTTCTCTTTTGTATGTCGGTATAATGACTGAAATCAAAGGATGATTATTCATGATTTTTGCTGATTTAAGACTGGATTAATTAAGCTTGATTGAATATAACTATATTGCGGCTTTATATAATTGAAAGCGTGAATTAATTCATATTTACTCCATATTTTGCCATAAAAATTAAAACCTTATTATTTAGATTTATTGATATTTTATATTATTTTTATAACATTTTTTTCTATATTAGTAAATATGAAAACATATATTTATATCGAAAACAATAATCAGTTGATTCCCTTCTGGATAATTTTGAAAAAGATGAAATAAAACAATTCCTAATATTGCTAATCCTTTGGTTCTATCAATCCAATGAAATCTATTTTTTTGTGTTGAGTTTTGAGTATTCATATTATATATAGTTTATTTGTGAACTGATTTTTAAGCCAGACGTTTTTTCTTGTTTTTTGGTTTAACTTCTACCTCGTCCGTATTTTCTTGTTTATCGAGTTCTGGTAACTTGAAGATTATTCCCGCAGACAACCAGTAATAAACAGCAACAGGATCGACATCTAAAGGGTAGTAATAAGTATTATAGCTAATAAATAGTATAAATGCCCACATACTTCCGGCATAAGTCCGTAAATCACGGTTTTTGATGGAACGATAGGCCTTGAAACCTGCCATTGTGATGCTAGTAACAAAAGCTAGAAAGACTAGCATTCCCACAATTCCGACTTCATAGAGAACCTTGGGGTAATAGGTTTCGACTAGCTTACCTGAACCCAGGACACGAGCAGAGTTGGTGGCTCGACCTAAGCCACTACCTATAGGAGTATCAACACTTTTCCAGTTTTCCGCAAATTGGTCAGTAATAAACTGTTGAGGGGGTGAGGCGTTCCACCGACCGGTAAAACTATCCATTCTCTCTTGCACAATAACGGGGTTAGCTGCCATTGCAATTACTAAAATTATTGCCAACCCTCCTCCTAGTGGAATAAACCGTTTGAGGTTGCCAAGTTGACCCGTTAGTAATAGTAACAGCACAAAGCAGATTGGCACTAAAGCTAAGGCAATTCTCTGCCCAGAAACAACGGCATTCACAAAAACTAATGCTAAAGAACCTAAACTGATCAGTCTCCAGATAATGGCAGGATCACTAAAACCAGTGGCAAAGGTGAAAAAAGTGCTAGAAATTAAAAACCATGCCCATTGCCAAGGGGCAACAAATGTTCCTGGGAGACGAATTACCCCTTCTTCGGGAGAATATAATAATGCCCCACCAAAATAACAACGAGAGTCAATAGAGGCTTTAAATAAAGCATCTCCTTCCACACCCACCGTCCCTTTACATACTCCAATTATCAGCAGCATATATTGGATAATTCCCAAAACACCGCAGACTAGGATCAGAACTATTTGAATGCGGGACAACAATAGAAAATCCCGTTTATTGCGAATCAGATAGTAAGTACAAGTAATTAAAGGTATATAGCCCATAAATACTTTTAAACCTAAAATTCCTACTCCTATAGGTATTTCCCCTGATGGGTGTTTACTTAACTGCTGCCCACCATTAATAAATACTAGTGTTAATAAACAACAAATCCAGAGTATTAGTAGGGGGGTTTTAATGGCTTTAGGAACTATAAAGGCTTGATTCTGTTTTTTACAAGCTTGCCATATAGAAATTGCGGCAGGAACGTAAAAAGCATCCTTGGCTAATTGCATTAAGGGACTATTGCCCAAGGTATAGATGATTGTGCCACCAAAGGGTACGTAAATAATGAAGGCAAATAGGGCAGGACGGGGATATTTAGAGGCAAGAGTGATGATGATGATGCCTAAAGCCGCAGGAATCGCTAATTTTACTCCAGCTACGAAAAAAATGATCATTCCCAAGAATAAACCACATCCTGTAGTAGAAGTGAGGATGCTGGTGAATTCTTTGCGGGCTTTGGCCGCTTGGCGTTTTTGGGCTAATTGTTCTTTGAGACTAAGGGTAGGAGTCTCTACCGTGGACTGTTTTTTTGATTTGGGGGATTTTTTAACTTTTGCCATATTTACAGTCTCCTGACTCCTACCTCCTGCGTTTTTATGCTAGGTGTTCTGCAACTTGTGAGACTAATTCATTTGTCCAATGGTTGACAAGTTCAGCGTTAGCGGCTTCTACCATGACTCTAATTACAGGTTCTGTCCCAGAGGCACGGACAAGGATTCTGCCATGATCACCCATTGCTACTTCGGCAATAGCTATCGCTTGTTGCACAGGTTGACAACTTTCCCATCCTAACCGTCGCTCACGATCTAATACTCGCACATTCCGTAATATTTGGGGGTAGGTTTGGAAACTTTGATCTACCATTTCTCCCAGGGAAAGATTAGCCTCTTTGACGACGGCAGCAATATGCAAAGCTGTTAATAAGCCATCCCCAGTCATGGCATAATGACTGCAAAGGATATGTCCTGATTGTTCTCCCCCCAACATTCCCCCAGTTTTCCGCATTTCAGCATGGACATATTGATCACCGACAGCGGTACGAATTAATTTACCACCTATTTGTTGCCAAGCCCGTTCAAAGCCTAGGTTAGCCATGACGGTGGAAACTATCAAGTTATCTGGGAGTTGTTGCCTTTGTTGTAAATGGCGACCCCACAGGTAAAGAATGTAATCACCATTAACTGATCTACCCGTATTATCCACAGCTAAAACCCGATCTGCATCGCCATCAAAGGCAAAACCCATATCGGCGTGATGGGCTTTAACAGCGGCTTGGAGAATATCTAAATGTGTAGAACCGCAATTAACGTTAATGCGATCGCCATCTGCCTCGTTATGTAAACAAATAACTTCCGCACCCATTTCCGTAAATACCGCTGGTGCTAAACCTACCGCTGCACCCCAAGCTAAATCTAAAACAATCTTCATCCCCTGGAGAGTGAGTCCAGATTCTAAAGGTGTTTGGATGGCTTGGCTATATGTTTTAATTAACTCTGGGCGGGAATAATGTCTGCCGCAATTATTTATACTAAAACTTGGGGATAATTTACCTCGTAATCCCGCTTCAATTTCGCCTTGCAGGGCTTTGGATAGCTTACCACCATCACCATCAAAGATTTTAATTCCGTTGTCTTCTGGGGGGTTGTGGCTGGCGGAAATCATGATTCCCCCAATGGCATTAGTGATACTGGCGAGATAGGCTACGCAAGGTGTAGGACATAATCCCAAATACCACACTTCTAAACCGGCAGCGGTTAACCCAGCACTCAAGGCCATGGCTAACATATCACTGGAGTTTCGGGAATCTTGTCCGAGGATAATTGGACCGGAATGGGTTGCATGACTACGAAGGACAATCCCTGCCCAAAAACCCACTTGTAAGGCTAAAGGGGCATTTAGCAATTCTCCCACTTTCCCCCGAATCCCATCTGTACCGAATAAAGCGTTGGTTGGCAGTGGTATGGAATTTAACATCCAATTATTTTCAACCTCTGTCACCAATTCTGAAATACAGCCTTGAGTCCGAGTCATTGATGAAACCATAAATTTAATACTCCACACAATCACACAGGAGAATAGCACTTTCTTCTATCATTCTCGACGTTGGTGAAACGCCAGCGCAACTTATTGCTTAATGATTTTTAATATAAATTCTCATCAAATAGTTTTAATCTAACCTTTTAATGGGGTTTTTTCACCATTATGTACAGAAAAATCCAACAGTTAATTTTTTTACAGTTGAGAATTTTAATATGAGCAGCAATTTAGCAAGCAAATTACGTGTGGGAACTAAGAAAGCACACACTATGGCAGAAAATGTGGGTTTTGTCAAGTGTTTTTTAAAGGGAGTTGTGGAGAAAAACTCCTACCGCAAGTTGGTTGCTAACTTTTACTTCATTTACTCGGCTATGGAAGAGGAAATGGAAAAACACAAGCATCACCCAATTCTGAGTAAAATTTATTTTCCTGAACTTAACCGCAAGCATACCTTAGAGCAAGACCTTCATTACTACTATGGTTATAATTGGCGGGAGCAAGTTAAATTATCGCCTGCGGGTGCGGCTTATGTAAACCGGATTCGGGAAATTTCTGCCACTGAACCCGAATTATTAATTGCTCATTCCTATACCCGCTATCTAGGTGATTTATCCGGGGGGCAAATCCTCAAAAACATTGCCCAAACCGCGATGAAACTGGGTGAAGGTGAAGGAACTGCTTTTTATGAGTTTGCAGATATTACTGATGAAAAGGCATTTAAAACTAAGTATCGAGCCAATTTAGATGCTATGCCTATTGATGATACTACAGGCGATCGCATTACTGAAGAAGCAAATGCCGCTTTTGGTGTAAACATGAAGATGTTCCAAGAGTTGGAAGGTAATTTGATTAAAGCTATCGGTATCATGGTTTATAACGCCATGACACGGAAGCGGACAAAGGGTAGCACTGAATTAGTGACTGCTGAGTAATGAGTTGAGAAATATTAACTTTTCTCAATTTAAAATATCTAGGGGTAACAGCCTTGTGATTGTTTTCTATGAGTGAAAGCAACCGGAGGAATGTCACCCCTAAAAAATGAGGAAATCATTTTTCGTTACAAAAAAAAAGGAACAGGGAACAGATAAGAGGATGTTTTAAAAGTTTCCGGCGATTATAAAGATGCCTCCGGCTCCCGTTAGGGATACGCTACTACACAAACAAAGTCCACTTGCGTGGACTAGCGGAAAATTAAGGTTTTCAAACCCACGCAGGTGGGTTTCGCTTGTATAGACGCGGTTTCCAACCGCCAATACATGTATAAATTTAAACTTTTCAAACACCCTCTAAGAAACAATCATCTACTTACCAAAAAATAACCAATTAAATACAAAGAACCACATAATACAACTTGATTATCTGTGGGGGTAAAAGCAGATTCTAGGGCTGAAAACACATCTGGATAGATATTACAAAGTTGCAAATCTGGACAAATTGATGTTGCTAACTTAGCTAATTCTCCTAAATTTGCTGAATTGCTGTCTGGTACTGGCACTAAATATAATTTATCTCCTGGTTTGAGAAGTTCCTGAAAAATCTCACCATGATCTTTAGTGGCCAGCATTCCCATTACCCAAGTGATATTTTTGGTGTTGAGACTATCTACATAATCACGCAAAACTGTTGCTGAGGCTGGGTTGTGTGCGCCGTCAATGAGGAGTTTATGACTTTTCCAAGTTATCCATTGCATTCTCCCTGGCCACTTGGTTTTAGCCATTCCTTGAATAATAGCTTCTTCAGAAATTTGCCAATTTTGTTTTTGCAATATTTCCAAAGCTGCTAATGCTAAAGCTGAATTATGTAATTGAATTTGTCCTTGTAATGGTAAGGGATATTGTATAACTTCATAACTTTCTAGTTTTTGATATTCTGCCCAATTTTGATTAATTTGACGAGATGGTTGCGGGGTAAAAATTGGGCATTGTAATTCTAGGATACGCGATTTTACAACTTTTTCCGCATCGGCTGGTAATGAACCCATAACCACAGGACATCCCTGTTTGAGAATTCCCGCTTTTTCCCTGGCAATATGGGCTACAGTGGGGCCAAGTTGTTGCCAATGTTCTCGACTAATAGAAGTAATAACTGTCACTAAAGGATTATCACAAACATTGGTGGCATCTAAACGCCCGCCTAATCCTACTTCAATGACGGCAATATCAACTTGTTGCTGGGCAAAATATAACCAAGCCGCAGCGGTAATTACTTCAAATTGGGTAGGTGATTCTTCCTCTGGGTTAATAGCTGCTTGAACTTGCAGTATTAATTTACACAGTTTATTACTATCAATTGGTTGTTCGTTAACACAGATTCTTTCTGTCCAATCAACCAAATGGGGAGAAGTATAGCGTCCGGTTTTATAACCAGCCTCAGTAAGTACCGCAGACAGGTAAGCACAAACAGAACCTTTGCCGTTAGTCCCAGCCACATGAATAATTGGCACTTGGTGATGGGGATTTCCCAACTTTGCCAATAAATCGACAATGCGGGATAATCCCAAATTCACACCAAAATGCTGAAAAGGTTGGAGTAAAGAATCTACGTTCATGGTGATTAGTGATTGGTAATTTGGATAAATAACTTCCCTGTTCCCTATTCCCCCATTACCAATCACCTATTACCCATTACCCATTACCCAAATTATGCTTCTCTGCTCAAAAAGTTTTGTACTTGTCGAAGAGCAGCAGCACCGATATTGAAAACAGCCCAACTAGCAGCGATCGCTACAGGCGCTAAAACAATTAATACACGATTATCAATGTCCATATCTACAATCCCTCTGTAAATTAAAAAATCTCAAGTTTTGTCAACAGTTCTCAACTTTTATTGTGATCTGAAGTGGGGAATTTTTTCAAGCTTCTAGTAAAGTTTGATTAAAAGTCAGTTGTCAGTTGTTCGTTGTTCGTTGTCAATTACCCATTAGCAGCATGAAGGAGGGCTAATTGATAGTATTTTTCGGCGTGTGCGATGATTTCGGTGATTTCGGTGTCTGAGAGTTGACGGACTACTTTACCGGGAACACCCATGACTAGAGAACCGGGAGGGACATTTTTAGTGACTACTGCACCTGCGCCGATAATGCTGCCTGTACCGACTCTTACACAATTTAAAATGATAGCACCAATACCAATTAAACTACCACGTTCAATGTGGGCAGAATGGACCACAGCGCGATGGCCGACAGTGACATGATCTTCTAAGATTGTGGGTACGCCTGGATCACCATGGAGAATTGCGCCGTCTTGAATATTTGTACATTCACCAATTTCAATTCTTTCTACATCACCTCTAACCACAGATCCATACCAAACGCTGGCTCTGGCTGCTATGCTTACAGAACCAATGATTACAGCGTTGGCTGCCACAAAAGCAGCTTGAGAAAATTCTGGAGATTTCCAGTCACAAGAGATAGACACGGTAGAATATGGATATGGTACCCAGGAACACTGGAGAAACTCCAACCTTTAGGGCTGGTTGCTAAACCAGAATATCACGGCGTTGGCCTTCTATGGTCAAGTAGTTGTGAAACTTGTTCTCAGGCACTATCTTCATTTTTATGTAGCAGTGAGCAAGTTGTCTAAAGTAGTGGAGCAGGAGTGTAAATTTAAACCTACTGGTGCTGGCAAAAAAACAATACTATGTTTATACGCACTTCATGATAAATCCAGGCTTTCAGTACCCGATATTTGGCCCTGAAATACAGTGTCCTCACTGTCGCCAAACTATTTCGGCTTTAACATTGACGGATACTTATTTGTGTCCCCGTCATGGCGCATTTGAAGCTGAACCCAAAACTGGGGAGTTAGTCCATTTACAGTCTGGTCGTCACTGGCGCAGATGGGATGGTGAATGGTATCGTCAACATACTCATCCTGATGGGATTCGGTTTGAAATTCACGAAGCTTTAGACAAGCTTTATACTCAAGGTTATCGGGCTACGAGGATAATTGTTGCTAACCGTTATCAGGAGTTAATGAGTGGCTATTTGGAACGGAGTACACCTTGGCGTTCTGGACAAGGGGAAGTTGCTACGGGGGCGCGGTTATATGGTTTACCTGTAGAGTTTAGCCCTGATTCAGCCACAGAACCTTGCTGGGAAGTGATTAACTTCGATTTGGATAAAGAACCTGGTGTGCCGGTGCGTTACCCATATTTTCGGTTGTTTGAGTAGGTGATTGTTAATGGGTAATGGGTAATTGGTAATGGGTAATTGGTAATTGGTAAAAATTTCCGCCCTGTTCCCCAATTTGGGTTTTAGGTTGTAGATTAATCCCAAATCTAAAATCCAAAATCCAAAATCCAAAATCCAAAATTCTATGCACCATGCTTCCATTAGAACGGCAAATATCCATCTAGCGATCGCTTTTTATGAGCAGCTAGGGTTTACGGTGGGCGATCGCTTCACCACCGGTTATACTCTAGCTTGCTGGATGGAAGGTTTAGGTGGGAGAATTGAACTCATCCAAATTCCCCAACCCAAACCAGCCCCAGATGCTTTTGACGATGAACACTATGTGGGCTACTATCATCTGTCTTTTGATGTGACTCAGATCACACCAGATTTACCCACTTGGTTAGAAAGTTTAAAAACACGGTTAGCTGCAATAGAAAATTTACCACCTCTGAAAATTCTTTTAGAACCTACACAGCAGCAAATTGGCGATAATATCTTAGAAGTCGCATTTATCGCTGATTTTGACGGTTTACCTCTGGAATTTATACGGTTTTTGCATAAATAGGCTGTAAATTACTATTCATGCCCTTTGGCTGATATAATATTTTTCCTTTTCAGGTACATTTTTAGTTTCCATGAGGTGCAGAAACATTTGCCCTATTTTTCTAGTCACTCAATATATGTAACTTAAATTACATATATCTATTCGCCAAAGATATGTCTTTTTTTTCGCTCGCACAACGACATCGCTTTTCTTTAGTTATCTTGAGTATCTGGATCATAGCCGCTTTTGTGTTAAATCACGATGCTGCTTTTAGTGTGGAAAAGGTAGCTTTACCAACCCATTCCTACAACTCCAACCCAGAAAAATCGGATAAAACACTAGTCGCTAAAGAAACACCAAATCTCGCTATTACAGCAAATGTTCGGAAAACAGTTCTTGATAATGGTTTAACTGTGATCACTAAGGAGGTTCATAATGCTCCTGTGGTGACAGTGCAGGTATGGTACAAATTTGGCTCAGGTCAAGAAGCATCTGGGGTAAGTGGTATTGCCCATCAATTAGAACACATGATGTTTAAAGGTACTAGCAATCGTCCCATTCAGTTTGGACGCTTACTTAGTGCTTTGGGCAGTGATTCTAATGCTTTTACCAGTTATGACCAAACCGCATATTACAATACTGCGGAACGGGACAAACTCACGGCTCTGTTGACGCTAGAAGCTGATAGAATGAAAAACTCGCTGATTGATCCTCAACAGTTAGCTAGTGAGAAGCGAGTGGTAATTTCTGAATTACAAGGTTATGAAAATAGCCCCGAATATCGTCTGAATCGCGCTGTGATGATGTCGGTTTTTCCTGATCATCCCTATAGATTACCGATTGGGGGGACTAAAGCTGATGTGGAGAAATTCACAGTTGAACAAGTACGAGAATATTATCAAAAATTCTATAGTCCTGACAATGCTGTTTTGGTAATTGCGGGAGATTTTGACACCGCACCAACTTTGAAAAAGGTACAAGCTGTGTTTGGGAAAATTCCTAAACGCCAATATTCACCCCAACCTCTAATTATCTCATCCCCTGCCCCTACACCTGCACCTGGGATTAAATTACAAGAACCGGGGGGAAATCCATTACTACAACTAATTTACCCACTTCCCCAAATCAATCAACCAGATATCCCCGCGTTGGAAGTCATGGATTACATCTTAACTGCGGGTAAAAATTCTTATTTATATCAAGAGTTAGTAGAATCGGGTTTAGCTAGTGATGTTTCGGGAAATGTGGCTAGTTTACGTGCGGGTGGTTGGTATCAAATATTAGTGACTGCTGCGGTAAATCAGGATTTAAGTAAAATTGATGCAGCGGGAATGAAAGCATTAGGGAAACTTGCTAAAATCGGTGTGACAGCGGAACAAGTAGAACGAGCAAAAACCCAATTAACAGCTTCAGTAATTTTAAATAACCGTGATATTACCAGTCAAGCCATGCAATTGGGTAATGACCAAATCACGACGGATAATTACCAATATACAGATAGTCACTTAGCAGATATTCGTCAAGTTAAAGTGGCTGATGTGATGAATGTCATCAATAAATACTTGCAACCAACAGCAGGGACGGTAGGATTTTTTGAACCCACTCACCATACAGAAACTATCCCTAGTTTATCATCTTCATCGCCAACACCAGAAAATTTTGCTGTTGATGTGGCTGTAGTTCCAGCGGAGGTAAAGAAATATTTACCACCTGTAGATATATTACCCAAAACTGAAGAAAGACAAATTCCCCAACAGTTACAATTAGCTAATGGGTTACGCGTGTTACTGTTACCAGACAAAACTACACCAACAGTTACCTTAACCGGATATATCAACGCGGGAACAGAATTTGAGGCAGATAATCAAGGAGGATTAGCATCTTTAGTGGCAGCAAATCTGATGAATGGCACGAAAACCAAAGATATGCGGACTATTGCCCAAGGATTAGACGCAAAAGGCGCAAATTTGGACTTTGAAGCTTCTCGTGAAGGTGTGCGGATTAAAGGTAGTAGTTTAGCGGTGGATTTACCAGTTTTGCTGGGGACATTGACGGATGTAATCAGAAATAGTACATTTCCTGAAAAAGAGTTTGCACTTTCACGTCAACAGGCTTTAACTTCCCTAGATTCAGAGTTAGATGATCCTGATAAAGTTGCAAATCGCATCTTTGTGCAGTCCATTTATCCGAAAAAACACCCATTACACACCTTCCCAACTGCGGAAAGTATTGAACAAATTCAACGTCAAGATGTGATTGCTTTTAAAGCGCAACATTATCGTCCTGATACCACTGTTTTAGCTATTGTCGGCGATTTTGATATTACCAAAGTGCGATCGCACTTTCAAGCACAATTGGGAGATTGGCAAGTTAAAGGGCAACCACCAACGGTAAAATATCCCAATGTGGGAATGCCGAAAAATGTCATTAATGTTAATCCTGTTGTTCCTGGTAAACCCCAAGCAATAACTTATATGGGTTATACGGGAATTAATCGTCAAGATAAACGATTTTATGCGGCGATGATCTTGAATCAAATTGTCGGAGGTGATACATTATCAAGTAGACTGGGGGCAGAAGTGCGCGATCGCCAAGGTTTAACCTACGGAATTTATAGCAATTTCATCACAGGTAAGAATGTCGGCACATTTCTCATTGAAATGCAAACCAGTCCAGAAGATGCACGCAAAGCGATTTCCAGTACCCGCAACCTCCTGAAACAAGTTCATCAACAAGGTGTGACAGCACAGGAAGTAGAAACAGCTAAACGCAATTTAATCAGTAATTATAATATTTCTTTGGCCAATCCTGAACAGTTAAGCCGCTTAATGGTAATGAATGAGGTTTATGGCTTAAATCAGGGAGAATTGCGCTCATTTATTAGCAAAATAGAGCAAGTCAACCTCAATCAAGTTAATCAAGCTGCCCGTGAGTTACTTCATCCTGATAAAATTGTTGTTGTCACCGCAGGTCCACAAATTCTGGCACATAAAAAGAGTAAATGAATGTGCTTCATAGATATGTCCATTTTTCGTAGGTTGGGTTAAGCGACAGCGTATAGGTGTCAACTTAACGTAAAACCCATAGCCAGACTGGGAATTCATTCCCAGTCTAATAGGAAAAGTTGTCTTTTGATGACTAAGAATTGTCTAAATCCTCAGTTTACTTTAGTAAACTTTAGCTATGAGCAATGAAAGGGTTATTGGTTAAGGAACAAGGTTATTTAAAAGTCCACAACCAAATTTATGAAGCTATTTTTAATAATAGCTGGATTTCGCAACATATTTGACACTTCCGGCTTTAAAGAGACGGGGATTCTATATTCATCTCGATACGGACATTTAATGATCATAATCAGGATTAATAATGCTCGGTAAATTCTAAATTGATACGTCTACCTTCATTCTGTAGTAATAAACTTTTCCTAGTATGATCACCATAACTATAGGTTAATTCACTATTATTAATAACTTGAAAATACTCTGATGTTGCGATGCTATCTCCCATGGTACAATCCATTGATTTTTTTCTGGTAATATTTAATTTAGAAATCTGAATACGGCTTTCATCTGGTATTGGACTTGGTATTGTCTTGTAAGTACCAGTGTACGAAGCGCATGATGTACTACCTGCCACCTGACCTTTTTTTCCATTAAAATAGATACGAATCGCCCTATCGTCTATTTGAGCTTCTACATCTTTTATCATATCTTTTCGTCTATCTTCAGGGCGAAACCTAGTGTCCAAACCTCCCTTAAGCCTATAAATAAAATGATCAGCAGGCTCACCATATCCAGGAGCATCGTCAGCAAGAGCTTTAGCAGTAAAGCCCAGCAGACAAGCAAAAGCTAGTGGTAAACAGAAGGCAGATCTAACAAAAGAACGAGTCATAGAGTCCTCTGAAGATTTAAATTGTTACATTTAATAGTGTATTTTAGTATATTTTGTTTTGTCAATTAAGAATTGAGTTAAATTCAGGTTAATTCAGTTAAATTTATACATTTTCAAGCACAATTTAACAATCTAAACTCGCTTAAGCTTTTGATATATAGTCCTCTAGTTTTAGGGACTTCCAATGAAAAAAATACTCAAAAGTTTCTTGTGGTGCGGGCATCTTGCCCGCGATATATACCAATCTGTAAATTATATCGGCGATTATTCGATTATTCTATATCCAGAAATAGCGGAAAGTTTCTGAAGTCGCAAAAATAAGTTAACTTAAATATAGATATTCTTCGTAATAAATCTCAACAACTTCACACTTAATCGCTAAAAGCACCGGTAATTCCTAAAGTTCATGATGAATATTTTCACCAACCTGCTTTCTCAACCAGCCCAGCCAAAACCTGAAAAACGACAACGCCGAGGGATTGAAATTAAATCAACCCGTGAAATTGAAATTATGCGCCAATCAGCGAAGATTGTAGCAACTGTTCTCAAGGAAATTTCTGAGCTAGTTCAGCCCGGAATGACCACGGCCGATTTAGATGCTTATGCGGAAAAACGCATCCGTGAAATGGATGCAACTCCTAGTTTTAAAGGATATCACGGTTTTCCAGCTTCCATCTGCTCTAGTATTAATAATGAAGTTGTCCATGGAATTCCTAGCCCTAAAAAGGTAATTCGCACAGGAGATGTATTAAAAGTTGATACAGGTGCTTATTATCAAGGGTTTCACGGTGATTCCTGCATTACTATCGCTGTGGGTAATGTGACGAGTGAAGCCGCGAGACTGATTAAAATAGCCGAAGAATCTTTATATAAAGGGATTGAACAGGTAAAAGCTGGTGTACATCTAAAAGAGATTGCAGGTGCAATTGAAGATCATGTAAAAGCCAATGGTTTTACAGTGGTGGAACAATTTACTGGTCATGGTGTAGGTAGAAATTTACACGAAGAACCAGCGGTTTTTAACTATCGGACTCGTGAAATACCCAATGTGAAATTACGCTCAGGGATGACTTTAGCAATTGAACCAATTTTAAATGCTGGTTCTAAAAATACGAGAATTTTAGCTGATAGATGGACTGCGGTAACTGTTGATAATGCTTTATCTGCTCAGTTTGAACATACTGTATTAGTGACAGATAGTGGTTATGAAATTTTGACTGATAGAAATCATCTTTAACTATGATTCTTTTGATTTAGATGATTTATATGACAACTGACAACTGACAACTAACAACTGACTAATTACATTGTTAGTTCCCACCAAGTTTTTTGACCAACCAGACCATCTGTTGATAGACTCCGACGATTTTGAAAGGCTTTGACAGCAGTTTCGGTAATTGGTCCAAAAACGCCATCAACAGGTATTCCATAACCATTAGCAACTAAAAGTTTTTGTAAAACTCTCACAGATATACCTGAACTACCAAAACTAATTATCGGCATAGGTTTGTTCTGGTTTCTGGGATATCTTGTTGGTAATTGAACACCTTTTTTATTTGTGATAGGGATATTCCCAGCATCAGCTAATTCAAAAGAACTGACTGACATTTCTTTTTGTCTAATTTTCTTAAATATTTCATGTCGTCGGAATGAAAGAATTGAAAGATGAGTTGGGGAAGTTTCATTAATTTGGATAAATTCTGGTGGTGTAATTTGAGTCGAGGCAATTAACTTATTTGATTGATAATTTGTTGACTGTACACCATTTTCCAGGTGAAACAAAGTTTGGTTTAATGGAAAATGGGGTATAGTTACTGGTTTGGGATTAAATACACCTATCATCAACAGTCCAATTTCATTCATTGTATTTTATAGTTGTACTTACTCATAAGCAGGGGAAGACGAAAGTAAACAGATACTGGGTTTTTTGAAAACTCAAATATAATTCCTGTATAAAATTACTATGATCAAATAGTCAAAAATAATGTAAATGTAGGAAATATTAAATTAAAAAACAATGATCAAGATACATTTAATTGCAATGATAAGTAAGGGTTGCTGAAAAAGTTTTTTGGTGAGGATTGGGAGTCAAGTTAGGAGGTTGGAGTCATAGCCCACGCTATCAGTAAGCCCTAAATAAAGATCCTCAGAATAAATCTATATAGGAATAATATTTGATTTTTGAAATATACGTAGGGTGGGCAATGCCCACCGTAGAGGGGTTTTGGTGGGCATTGCCCACCCTACACTACTTAAAATTTTATGGCTACGCCACGCAAGCTATCAAATATCATTTATGATTCCTATAGATTGATATCAAAAGGATGATCTGACTTGAGACTATAAGAATTATTAATTTTATTCATCTATCTTAAGGGAGTTCAAATTATGAAAAAAATATTTATAGCTTAGTAGAGTATAAAAAAATCCCAATTTATGAGATTGGGAGTATCAAACCTTTAATCAATTTGTGAGGGTATTTGCCAATAAGTCAAGAAAGATATCAGCAAGGTGCGATACAATTAACCCATACCATTGCCAACTGGATGGAAGTAAAAGGCAAAACCCAAGACGGTATAAGCAGCTAGGAGTAATGTCCCTTCTAACCAATTAGATTTACCATCAGAACTAATGCTATTAGCAATGAAAACTGATACAGCCACAGCTACTAATTCAAAGGGGTTAAAATCTAAATCCATTGGTTGGCCGACTACCCAGCCAGCAATTACTAAAACTGGGGCTACAAATAGGGCAATTTGCATACTTGAACCCACAGCGACAGACATAGCTAAATCCATTTTGTTCTTCATAGCTACGGTGACTGCGGTAGCGTGTTCAGCAGCATTACCGATAATGGGGACTAAAATTACCCCTGTAAATAGTGCGCTTAAACCCAGTTTAGATGTAGCGACTTCCAAGGAATCAACTAGCAATTCTGACTCCAAGGCCACTAATAGGGTACAAACTAAAAGGACACCACTCCACAACCAGACATTTGGTTTTTCATGGGAGATTTCTTCTTCTTCTATATCTGCTACACCAACTTCATACAAATAGGCATGAGTTTTCATAGAAAATAGCAGTGTCAAGCCGTAAACCAAAATTAAGACTACAGCCACAGCTAGGGAGAGATTCTGCACGGTTTTTTCGCTAATACCTATGGAAGTATAGTTCATTGCCGTTGGTAACAAAATGGCAATTACCGCCAAGTTCATGGAGGAAGCATTTACCCGTGCTACAACTGATTCAAAGCTTTGTTCTTTGTAACGAATTCCGCCTAAAAGCATGGATAAACCCATAACTAGGAGTAAGTTACTGATAATTGATCCAGTAATACTGGCTTTAACGACATCAATTAAGCCTGCATTTAGGGCAACTAAGGCAATAATCAATTCTGTAGCATTGCCAAAAGTCGCGTTTAAAAATCCGCCTATTCCTGGACCGACGACTACAGCGATTTCTTCAGTAGCTGTACCCATCCAAGCGGCTAGGGGGAGAATGGCTAATGCAGCGGTAATGAAAACTATCAAGTCTCCCCATTCTAAAAAGTGGGCTGCTAGAGATATGGGTATAAACAACAGCAGCACGCTGAAAATAATGTTCTTGATTGACATTTTTACCTTTAGTTCAGGGGATATCTGCACAATGTCTAAAAAATTATGTGCATTTTAACACCTATCATATCTGTCGGAGGTGGTAATTGGTAATTGGTAATTGGTAATTGGTATTATTCCCATTCTTTCTCCTGACTCGGTGACTCCTGACTTCTATTAAAATTTAGTTTTGTTTCACAGGTGTTATTTATCACTGATTTTGTGAGAAAAGAATGGTAGAAAAGTAGATATAGTAAGAATCTTCTGCAAAATTACACATTTATTTGGATAAAAATATATGACTTTAGCTGCGGAAATACCAAGTAGTTCTAGCTCAATATTACCATTAGATAAAGAGGCTAAATCCAGTCCTGAACATGATCCCCTGAAAACTGCTCAAGGTGTTTATGTTACAGTTCATGGTCATTTTTATCAACCTCCTAGAGAAAATCCCTATCTTGATGCTATTGAACGTCAACCCAGTGCTAGTCCTTTTCATGACTGGAATGAGCGCATTCATTGGGAATGCTATCGTCCTAACGCCTTTGCTAGGGTCTTAAATGAACGAGGCGAAATTGTGAGGATTGTGAATAATTATGAATACATGAGTTTTAATATCGGTCCAACGCTGATGTCGTGGTTAGAACGCTACGATGGGTCGGTTTATCAGCGGATTTTGGAGGCTGATGCTAAAAGCTGTGAACGGTTAAATGGTCATGGAAATGCGATCGCTCAAGTCTATAATCACATTATCCTCCCCCTAGCCAATGAACGGGATAAATATACCCAAATTCGTTGGGGTAAAGAAGATTTCCGTTCCCGCTTTGGCCGTGATCCCGAAGGAATGTGGTTAGCAGAAACAGCCGTAGATTATGCCACCTTAGAAGCGTTAGTAGTCGAAGGGATCAAGTTTATCATTTTAGCTCCTTCCCAAGCCCAGCGTTGTCGTCCTCTCCCCACAAAAAATGATCCCCATAGTCAATGGCATGAGGTGGGGGGTAATCAGATTGATCCTACCCGTCCTTACCGCTGTTACTTGGATAGCGATGAGTCTGCAAACAAATCAACTCCCTATATTGATATCTTTTTCTATGATGGTCCGATTTCGCGGGATATGGGTTTTAGTGATGTTGTTTACAATTCCCACCATTTTGCGGGACGCATTGGGGCAGCTATTCGCGGGGATCATCGTCAGTCCCAATTAATTTCTGTGGCTACAGATGGGGAAACCTTTGGACATCACAAAAAGGGAACAGAGAAGACTTTAGCCTATGCTTTTATTGGTGAGTTCCCCCGTCATGGTTGGACTGTTACCAATTTTGCCCACTATTTGAGTTTAAATCCTCCCTCTTGGGAAGTAAAACTAAAATCTGTGACAGCTTGGAGTTGCGCTCATGGTGTGGATAGATGGCAAGATGATTGTGGTTGTGGTGGTGAAGGGGGTGTATGGCATCAAAAATGGCGGCGGCCGTTACGAAATGCTTTGAATTGGCTGCGGGATCAGTTAACTGACGTTTATGAAGAATATGGCAGTGCATTATTTCGTGATCCTTGGCAAGCGAGGGATGAGTATATTCATGTCATGGGTAATCGCACCCATGCCAATATTAGCCGTTTTCTATCCCATCATCAAACTCGCAAACTGCAAGCGGCTGAACAGGTAGAGGCTTTGCGCTTGTTAGAAATGCAGCGTCACTCTTTACTGATGTTCACCAGTTGCGGCTGGTTTTTTGAGGAAATTTCTCGCCCAGAGGGAACACAAATTTTGCGCTACGCCTCCCGTGCTTTAGAATTAGCAGGGGATGTGGCAGGCGTACAATTAGAAAAAGGCTTTATCAAACGTCTAGGTTTAGCCCCTAGCAATGTGGAAGACTTTAAACATGGAGCAGAAATATATCGTCAATTGGTGCTAACTGCCCAAATCGGGTTTAAACAAGTTGCTGCCCATTACGCCATTACTTCTCTATTTAATCATCACAAAAATACTGTCCCTGAACAAGAAACGGATAAACATCCTCATGCTCATTCTCAGCGTGTTTATTGCTATGCTGCCCATGAAATGGATTATCATAAGCAAAACCTGGGACCATTAACTATGGCAGTGGGGCATTTGCAGCTAGTGTCAGATATTACCTGGGAAAGTGAACAATTAGTATTTGCTGTCTTGCATTTAGGTGGCTGGGATTTTCATTGCTGCATTCAACAGTTTACAGGACGACGCAACTATAGTCAAATTAAAGAAAAGCTGTTTACAGCACTGCAACAGGCTAGTATAGCTCATATAATTTTGGTGATGACTCAACTGTTTGGTGGTGAAGCTTTTAGTTTACAGACTTTATTTGCTGAGGAACGTCACCGCATTATGCGACTGTTGAGTCAGGAAACACTGGCACGATTAGACCAGTTATATACTCAAGCCTATCGTGATAATTACGGTGTGATTATGGCCTTTCATCGGGATGAGTTGGAAGTACCACGAGAATTGCAGGTAGCTGCGGAAATTGCTTTGGGGCATCGTTGTCTGACAACATTGCGATCCCTAGCCCAACTATCGTTAGAACAAGATATGAGCGAGATGCAATTAAGCTGGAATTATATTGTAGAATTGGAAGCGATCGCTACTGAAGCAAAACATCTCCGTTGTCAATTAAATATCCCTGAAGGCAAGCAAATTCTAGAAGAATTAATAGTCCGGTTATTGTGGCAATTATTGTATGATGCCAATAGCAAACTAGATGCAGATATCCAACGTTTAGAACGATTGATTGATGTTGGTTATGAATTACATCTTGGCATTAGTTTAAACCATTCCCAAGAAATATATTGGAGTTGTTTACACAGTCAAATATTGCCACGAATTAATGATATTGCCAGTGAAGCCGAAACTATTGAATGTCGTCAATTACTGAAATTAGGGCAAAAGTTAGCTGTTGATGTCAGTGCTTATCTAGATAAATTGACTTAACTTTGTAGGGTGGGCATTGCCCACCATGATCTTACATTTTAATCCAGAGAACGTTTACAATGGTAGGGATACAGCCACTCACATTTAAATATTCCATAAGTATGTTTTTCTAAAAAAGTTCCCGCATGATACTTCTGTGAGATGTTAATTCCAGCTTTTGTTTTGATCTCATAAAGCCAAGGAAAAGATCCAATCAAAACAGCCATAACACCAAAAAAGTACAAGGAAAAAGTTACGGCTTTAGGCAATGAACGAGACTGAGCATTGAGTTTTTTAGGCATAGAAATGATAAACTCAGAGTCTATCCTAGCGTAAAAATTAAGTTTTGAGAAAAAGCAAATTTAAAGAATTTAAAGCTTTCTATGTTTTTCTAATGAAGATTTTCAAATTATCCATTACCTATTTAACCAATTAATAATTTCAGTATTAACAATATCTGGAACTTCATCATGGGGACAATGGCCAGCGCCCGGAATGGGGACAATTTTGATATCTTGGCCATTTTCTCGCGCTGCTTCATAGATATTTGCACCTGTGATTGGTGTCCAGGGGTCTTCAGCACCCCAAATTACTAATAAAGGAAATTCTAACTTAGGTAATAATTCCTCTGGACTAGGTCCTGGAGGTGCAGTGAGAATAGAAGCAAAAACTTGTTGCGCTCCTGGGTCACAAGATGGGTTATAAAGTAAATCTACAAGTTCATCGGTTACAGCATGGCGATCGCTATATACTTGATATAAGGTGCGGCGAATTTGGGATTTTTGACGAATGCGGTTAAACACGAATTTACCTGTAACTGGGTTAGCCACCAACTTATTAAAAGTTGCCATGACAACACGCAGCACAGGATTTAATTCATGGGGACGGTGACTTAAACCACCAGCAGAGTTAATTAATACTCCTCCAGCCGCAATTTCGGGATATTCTGTTAAAACGATTAAACTTAAAAGTGCGCCAATAGAATTACCAATAAATATCGCTGGTGTTTGAATATGTGCATTATAAAAATCTTTTAATAATTCTGCCCACACTTCCATGCTATAATCTATACTTGCTTTATCAGAACCGCCAAACCCCAACAAATCTAAAGCAAACACCTGATAACCAGCAGCAGCCAAAACCGGGATATTTTTCCGCCAATGACCAATGGAAGCACCAAAGCCATGAATTAGCACCAAAGGTTGCCCTGTACCCATAACCGTATATTGAATTTTGTAATCTTGCCAAGTCCAAACCTGTTTTGCTAATGTTTGTAAGTGCGGGGTGGTAATTGTCATTTGTGAAGATTCCTAAATTATTGTTTATTTATATAACTATCCTAAATCATTCCCAAACAACTATTAACCCAATTTCTTAGTTATCTAACATTTAGGCTGGTAATGGGTAATGGGAATAATTCTTTACCCCTGCTCCCTGTTCCCTATTCCCTATCTGACAAAAGTAATATAAAATGCCCTGTGTTACCTGTAAGTTTCACTAGTACACTGCGGCGTAAATTAACCAACCATTAAAAATCCCTGAAAAGCTTATACAATCTGCTTTTTAATTTTTAATTTTTAATTCCGCCCTGCGTTACTAGCATCAAAAATTTCTGAATCTAGAGAACATTAGTGCATTGCCAAGGTGTAAGATAAAATACAATGAAACCCATTAACTCAACTTATTGGAGTAAACTAGTTGTTGCAACTGTCTCTGTTGTCGCATTATCGCCAATATCTTCTGCATTAGCATTATCAAAACTGTCTGCTGCGGTGGAATCAAAATTTACTCATTCCCCAAAAACGCAACTTTTAGCAAATCAATCTGATGGTGAAGCCGTCGAAATTCCCGTTAACAGTAATTTTTTATCAGAGAAGAAATCAGCATTCACACTTTATATATGGCAACCGGGTGGAACAATTTCCGAAGTAATTGCCCGTATTTCTATTAAGAGTAAATATGGGAATAAATATCGCCAAGAAAGATTTTTAGGTGACTATAAATATAAGATTAAACAAAAAGCTAAGTTTATTAAAGGATTTAAATTAGGCGATCGCATCGTTGTCCGTTTATATGATACCACAAATCGCTTTATTGGCTACAGTGAATTTGTTTGTTTACCGGAAAATACTGCCGTTAACCTCATTCTATCTGCTAATCCCAGAGAAAATCAAGTAGTTCGCACCTTTTATGGTTTTGATGTCAATAATGATAGCATTGTTGATAGTGGTACTACCTACGATTACTTCACGGAAGTTAATAACCAAAAAGTTACTTTCCTCAACAGTTCGGAAAATATCAATATTACTCAATACCAAGCCGCAGGATTTTCTAAAGTTGCGACAACTGGCGCTTATCCTACCTCCTTTAGTGAAGGTGATTTCGCTATAATTGGTAAATCTATAAATGCCTTTGATTCTAATTTAGCAAAAGCTTTAACATCTGCTCCTGGTAGTTTGGTAAAGTTGACTCAAATTAGCCAAAATTCTATTTTTGAACTGGGCAAATTATTAAGTGAATATCGCCAAATAGGTGTAGCGAAAGGTATTCAAGTCTCATTTTCTGATATTTCCAAAAACTATTGGGCTAGGGAATATATTTCTGAATTGGCAGCAATGGAAGTAATGGGGGGATTTCCCGATGGTTCTTTCCGTCCTAATGCACCTGTGACTCGCGCTGAATTAGCGGCATTATTGCAAAAAGTCTTTATCAAAACTAAAATCCGAGAAGCAATTAATTTTAGAGATGTCCCTAAGAAATATTGGGCTTATGATGCTATTCGGGAAACTTATGAAATGGGCTTTTTTACTACTTTGGGTAGTAAGGAATTTAATCCTACTCAAAAACTAACTCGTCTTGATGTTTTAATTACCTTAGCTAAAGGATTGAATTATAAATTTACAGGTTCAACAGCAAATATCCTTTCAGTTTATAGTGATGCTTCCAGTATTAGAAGCGAACATCGTGATTTTATTGCGGCTTTGACAGAAAATAAGGTAATTATCAACTATCCTAATAAAAAATTGCTCAGTCCTAAAAAAGTTGCTACCAGAGCAGAGGTTGCTGCTTTACTTTATCGGGCAATGGTAAGTGCTGATGAAGTAGCAGATTTACCCTCAAAATAAGGTGGGCATTGCCCACCCTACTTTAACCTTTAACGCACAGAACTTGTTTAAGAGTTGCCACAATTTCCACTAAATCAGCTTGGTTTGCCATTACCTGTTCAATGGGTTTATAAGCAGCCGGAATTTCATCTAAAACTCCCGTATCCTTACGGCATTCTACACCTTTAGTTTGCTCGATTAAATCATCAAGAGTATAGATATTTTTTGCCTTACTTCTTGACATTAACCGCCCTGCACCATGACTACAGGAACAAAAACTATGAGCATTTCCTTTACCTTTAACAATGAAAGATTTTGCTCCCATTGAGCCAGGAATAATGCCATAATCTTCGGTTTGAGCGCGAACTGCACCTTTACGAGTGACATACACATCTTCACCAAAATGTACTTCCTTTTCGGCATAATTGTGATGACAATTTACCTCTAATAAAGCTTTGGTAACTTTCCCACCATTGAGATGTTTTTCGACAATTTTTTTAAATCGTGACATCATGACATCACGGTTAAAAAGTGCGTAATTTTGCGCCCATTGTAAATCTTGCCAATAAGCCTGAAATTCTGGTGTCCCCACAACAAAATGAGCTAAATCGGGATCTGGTAATTTGTTATTCGCCATTTTTGCTAATTCTTTAGCAGTATTAATATGGCATTGTGCGAGTTTATTACCAATATTCCGAGAACCAGAATGCAGCATTAACCAAACTTGATTTTCTGTATCCAAACATATCTCAATAAAATGATTGCCTCCCCCCAGAGAACCCAGTTGTTTCATCGCTTTACCTTCTAAATCTTGCACACCACGATGCAAGTTAGAAAAATCGCGCCACCGTTGCCAGTTAGTTACAGCTTTTTCTACATCTTTATTTTCATTAAATCCTGTGGGAATTGCGGCTTCAACATCCAGGCGAATTTTCTTGAGTTTGCCTTCTAATTGTTCACCTGTAAATGGTGTTTTGATGGCACTCATACCGCAGTTGTGAACAAATACCCCAGCTTTGAGAGCAAAGTTATGATACTCCGGTACTGTCAAACAATAGACATTTTCCGTGTAATTTAGGGGAATTACTGCGACAACTTTGTGATTATAATGAATGAGATCGTCTATCAATTCAATATTTTCTGGACGGTTATCCAATTCATTAATTTCACCTAATAAACCAGAACGAGCAATCATCCAATGTGCCTTTTGCCATCTTCCAGAATATGGTTGAGATATGAGTGTATAACCATCTTTATCAACTTGGGAATAAAAAGGCATTAAAGAAGTACCTACTTGCAGTAATTCTGCTTCTTGATAACTGCCATCTCGAAGCATAAATTGATGATCTGGAGTACAGATAATCTCTTCATTGTTATCTAAAATTATTTTGACAAGGGGCGCATTTTTTCTCGTTAATTTTGCAGTGGCTTTAGCAGCTACAATTTTTCCTGTTGGTGTACAGGCATAAACTATAAATTCTTCATTTTTATCAGCTAATTCTTTCATTTGATAGGATTTTCCATCAACTAAAGGAATCAAAGTTTCTCCGACAAAGCAACCAAGATCCACTCCGACAGCCGCAGGAATAATGGCATCTTTAGTAGCAATAACTGAACCAACTAATGCCCCTTTTCCTAAGTGAACATCGGGCATTAAAGCAACGTGCTTAAATACAAATGGTAATGAGGCTACATTCTTAGCCATTTTAGTTTCATCTGAGCCTAATGAATGATTAGCCCAGGATAAAACGGGGTGGGGTGTGGTAATTCCTAATTGTTCGTAGGGCATAATTTTAATTGGGGACTTGAGATTTTAGTGAAAATACCACTCATGCGGAATTTTAGACAAAACTTTTATGTCGAATTTCTTTGTATTACAACAATACTACATAATTTATTACTCTGTCAAGCTATGACAACAAGATCCCCGACTTCTTGAAGAAGTCGGGGATCTGACACTTCTATATCTGCAAAAATGGGTTAATCTTAAATATATTCCGGTAATTTACTCTGATAAATAATCATCTGGAGGGTTGTTTCCAGTTTGCACTATGAGTTTAAAGGCAGTTTTATTTGATTTTAATGGTGTCATTATTAAAGATGGATCAATCCATATCCAACTGATAGATGAGATTCTTGTACAGGAAAATCTCCAACCTCAACGGGTGCAAGAACGTCAAGCTTTTTTAGGGATAAGCTCTCGTGCGTATCTGCAAAACCTGCTGCAAAATCGTGGTAGGGTGGTGACGGAAGCTTATATGACTCAGCTACTCACTCGCAAAGCTCAAGCTTATGTGCTGGAATTGGAGAAGCTGGAAAAATTGCCTTTGTATTCGGGAATTGAAGATGTAATTTTTCAGATTCGTTCCCGTCATCTCAAATTGGGGTTAGTCAGTGATGCTTTATCCCCAGAAATAGAAATGGTATTGACATCTGCTAAATTAGCTGAATACTTTTCTGTGATTGTGTCGGGGGATGATATCAGCAGCAATAAACCTAACCCGGAAGGCTATTTACTAGCTGTTGAACGCCTAAATCAAACATATCCAGAATTAAACTTAGAACCTCATGAGTGTTTAGTGATTGAAGATACTCCCGCAGGTATCCAAGCCGCCAAACGCGCTCAAATGCAAGTGGTAGGTGTAGCGAATACTTACCCTTTTCAGATAATACACCGTCAAGCTAACTGGACGATTGATTATTTAATTGATTTGGATTTACAGCGAGTACAGGAAGTTTTTTTAGAAAAAGATGTGAAATCTGTCGTTCCTGAGTGTTAAGATATGATGTGTGTGTTAGAGTTTGTAACTTAAGCACTGCTAAGGGGAATTAGCTCAGTTGGTAGAGTGCTGCGATCGCACCGCAGAGGCCAGGGGTTCGAGTCTCCTATTCTCCATTTGGAATGTACCTTATAACAGGTATCGCTGCCATGCAAATAAAAAAGGCAGAAGTTATGAAAGAATGAACCACGAAGACACGAAGAACGCGAAGGAAAGAACGTTTCAGAGATATTTTGTATAAGTCCTCAGAATCTCACTCTACAAGAGGAGCGATCACACTCAATTGGCTTCTTCAATATTTGGCCACGTGCGAACCCTAAACCCATTTGTCTTTGCGTGACTTGTAAAATCAAATTTTTGAATGAGTTTATGAATTTCTTCGCCATAATAACCCTCTCCAATCTTTTCTAAAAGCTCAATTTGAGAACGCTCAAGCTGAATTTCATTCTGTCCAAACCATTTAACTACTTTCAGATCATATAAAACACCTAAAAACTCAAACATTTCATTGACAGTGTGAGCATTGAAATCATAATCACGGTCTAACCACTGACTAATCTTGGTAGGGCTACCTTTGATTAAATAGTCAGAAGTTTTTAACTTGTATTTGTTGTGAGTATGGCCATTGTCGTATTTTGAACTGAGTCGATGTAGCAAATTCGCTGCTTGTTGGACACCACGACAAAAGTAAGCGGAATAATCTGTAGCAATTCTTGGATCGTAAAATTCCCTTATGATTCCATCTTCTCCAGAGATACCAGTTTGATTTTCACAGAAAATAGGTAAATTTATAAATTTACTATCACCAATATTTTTTTATTGTATTATACTTGTAAATTCAGTAATCTTAACCAGCTAAAGTAGGAATCTTCAAAGGTACAAGAGCTTTATGCAGTACGCTAGGTTTTGCACTTAAATACACCTCGCGGGAATTACTCTCATTATATCCAACCACAACCGCGCCTATATTTTTACCAATTTCTGGATACATTTCTGAACTCATTCCCCCTTCATCTAAAAAGTCAGGGATTTTGATCAACCCCTTAACTAAAGACTCATCAATATTGACAAAAACGCCAAAGGGTGTATGAAATTCTACTTTTCCCAGAACAAACTGACCTAGCTTATATTTAGATTTAATATTTTCCCAACTTGTACTATCCATAAAAAATCATATTCACCCAAGTTGTTAGTTATCAAGTTAAGGCTTGTACAGGCTATGATACGTAATTATTGATGAAATCCCAGTCTTCATCCTGTAAATCCTTAAATCCTGGTCATCCTGATTCAGACAATTTCACATACAACAGCCAAATTGAGAAAAAAGTCAAATAGTCTTAATTTTGGTTACAGTTAGATCACAAATAAATCGTGAGGGGTGATACTATGCGTGTTTTGCTAGTTTATCCAATATTTCCAAGCACCTTTTGGTCTTATGAGAAAATTCTGGCACTAGTTGACAGAAAGGTGTTGTTACCACCATTGGGTTTGGTGACAGTAGCGGCAATTTTGCCCCAAGAGTGGGAGTTTAAGCTTGTAGATCGTAACATCCGCGCTGCTACAGAGGAAGAATGGGCATGGGCAGATATGGTAATTTTCTCCGCCATGATTGTCCAAAAACAAGACTTACTAGAGCAAATTCGGGAAGCGAAACGACGCGGTAAGTTGGTGGCTTTGGGTGGTCCTTATCCTACCTCCACACCCCATGAAGTGGAAGCAGCAGGGGCAGATTACCTGATTCTCGATGAAGGGGAACTGACTTTACCCATGTTTGTGGAAGCAGTCAAACGGGGGGAAAAATCTGGAGTTTTCCGGGCTGCTGAAAAGCCTGATGTTACTAGTACACCTATTCCCCGCTTTGATTTATTAGAGTTTAATGCCTATGATATGATGTCGGTGCAGTTTTCGCGGGGTTGTCCTTTCCAGTGCGAATTTTGTGACATCATTGTTTTATATGGACGCAAACCCAGAACCAAAACACCAGCACAACTTTTAGCCGAGTTAGATTATCTCTATGATTTAGGTTGGCGGCGGGGTGTGTTTATGGTGGATGATAATTTTATTGGCAACAAGCGGAATGTGAAATTGTTGCTGAAAGAGTTAAAAGTTTGGATGGCAGATCATCAATATCCTTTCAATTTTGACACAGAAGCTTCCATTGATTTGGCACAAGATCAAGAGATGATGGAGTTGATGGTTGATTGTGGATTTAAAGCTGTATTTTTGGGCATTGAAACCCCAGATGAAGATAGTTTACAACTAACGAAGAAATTCCAAAATACTCGCAGTTCCTTAACTGAGTCTGTAGAAACCATTATCAAAGCTGGACTGCGGCCAATGGCTGGGTTTATTATTGGTTTTGATGGTGAAAAAGCGGGTGCAGGCGATCGCATTGTCCGTTTTGCTGAACTCGCAGCCATCCCTTCTACTACCTTTGCGATGTTGCAAGCGTTACCTAATACCGCTTTATGGCATCGTTTGACCAAAGAAGGAAGATTGCGGGAAAACCAAGACGGGAACATCAATCAAACCACATTGATGAATTTCATTCCTACCCGTCCTCTAGAAGAATTGGCTAGAGAATATGTGGAAGCTTTCTGTGCTTTGTATGACCCTGCTGCTTATTTAGATCGCACCTATCGCTGTTTTATGATGTTGGGTTCTCCCAAATACACAGCACCAGCAAAAATGCCAGAATGGGTAGTTGTCAGAGCCTTATTAATTGTAATTTGGCGACAAGGATTTAAACGAGAAACTCGTTGGAAATTCTGGCATCACTTCTTTAGTATTCTCAAGCATAACCCCAAGGTAATCGAACAATACGTTTCTACCTGCGCTCACATTGAGCATTTCATGGAATATCGGCAAATTGTCCGCGATGAAATTGAAAGTCAATTAGCCGCGTATTTAGCCCAAGGTGCAGAAACACCTTATGTTCCTGTGAAGGAAAAAGTCGAAGCTGTAGTTTAATAATACCCAGATCCCCAACTTCTCAAAGAAGTCGGGGATCTAATTTGTTATCGGCAAATTCACTGTAAATGTTGAACCTACTCCCACTTGACTATCAACTGTAATCTCCCCTCCGTGGGCTATAACGCACTGTTTGACAATTGTTAACCCTAAACCACTACCGGGAATTATCCCCACGTTTTCTCCTCGATGAAATGGTTGAAATAGTTGTTTTTGGTCTGCTTCTGTAATCCCAATTCCCTGATCTTGAAACTTTAAAATTACGGTTTTTTCTTGTTTAATTAATTCAAATAGGACTGTACCACTAGGAAGTGAATATTTAATAGCATTATTGAGTAAATTACTGATAATATGCTTTGATAGGGTTTCATCTCCTAAGAATTCAAAACAGTGTTCAGAACTCGTAAAAATTAAATTCAACTGTTTTTCTTGGGCAAATAATTGAGATTGTTCTACTAATTCATGGCATAATTTTTCTAGGTTGATTATCTGTGGCTGATAGGATAATTTACCCGAATCAGATTTGCCAATTAATAAAGCTTCATCTAATAGATTTGATACATTTTTGATAGCGGAACGAATGAGTTGCAAATGATTTATTTTTCCATCATTTGACAGTTCTTCATTATGCTTTTGTAGTAATCCGGCTGCTAGAAGAATAGTATTTAAAGGATTACGAATATCATGGGAAAGCATGGAAACAAATTCAGATTTAAGCTGATTAATTTCTTGAGCTTTTAAGAGTTCCGTAGTTCTTTCTTCGACTTGAGTTTCTAATGTTTGATTAACTTGATGTAGTTGTTCTAAAAATTGTTTACGTTCTATCGCATATCGCACAGAACGCACCAATGTATCTGGATTTACGTGTCTTTTGACTAGATAATCTTGCGCTCCCTGTCTGACGGCTTCTATGGCTAATTCTTCATCATTTGTGTTAGTCAGAACTATGATGGGATTGCTAGGATTTTGCTGGAGTAATTGTGGTATGGAAGCTAATCCTTCACTGTCAGGAAGGGTTAAATCTAATAAAATTACATCGTATTTTTCGCTGTTTAATTGGTTGATTCCGTCTTGAAGTCTTTGGACATGAACTAAACTAAAATTTTGAGATTTTGTGAGTTTAATAAACTCTTTTAATAACCTGGCTTCTGCTAAGTTATCTTCAATTAATAGGATTTTTAGTGTGGAAGTTGCGGTAATCATTTCCTGGTTTTACCTCTTGCGAGTTTTGAGTAAGATAAAGTTTTGTTAGATTAGTTTTCAAGGATATATTGAATATAGCAGTATCCACTTGAAGAAGATATAAAATTTACAGTAAAAGACTATTATTGCTGATTCTTTCTTCTTCCTGACTCTTGACTGGGCGCAGACCCTGCGCCCCTAACTCCTGCTATAGTGTTATTTTGATGGTAAAGTCACGATAGAAAACCAAAAGTCCTCAATACCTTTGATGATTTGGAATAGCTCACTTAGATTACGAGATTTAGTAATGTAGCAGTTGGCGTTTAAGTCATAACTATGGAAAATATCATCATCATTTTTGGAGGTAGTCAAAATGATGACAGGAATGCGTTTTAGTTGAGGATCAGATTTAATTTCTGCTAATACCTCTCTTCCGTCTTCTTTGGGTAAATTCAAATCTAATAAAATTAAATCAGGGCGTTGTACATTAGCATATTCTCCTTGTTGACGGAGGTAAGCCATAGCCTTTATACCATCTGTAACTGTGACTACTTGATGAGGTAATGAACTGGTTTTTAATGCTTCTTGAATGAGACGAACATCAGCTTTATTGTCCTCTACTAAAAAGATTATTTTGTGTGTGTTTTTTTTTGCTATTTCAACGCTCATGATCATACCCTCTGATGGGAATTGTAAAGTAGAAAGTTGCACCTTGACCGAGTTGTGACTCTACCCAAATCCGTCCCCGATGACATTCGATAATTTTCTTACAAATAGCCAAACCCATTCCTGTACCTGGATATTCATCTCTGGTGTGTAAACGTTGGAAGATGATAAAAATGCGATCGCTAAATTGCGGATCTAAACCAATTCCGTTATCTTCAACTGAAAATAACCATTCATCTTCTAATCTTTTCGCACTAATATGAATCTTTAGTGGTTGACTATTGTGGAACTTCATAGCGTTACAAATGAGGTTCAAAAATAGCTGGATTAATTGTGTTTCATCAGCCATAACTGTGGGTAAAGGATCATGGGTAATAATTGCGCCGGTTTCCACAATGCGTTGACGTAAATTCTTCAAAGTCCGATTTAAAGCTGTTTCTACTGCGGTGACTTGAAAAGCAATTCCTAATGTATCTACTTTGGAATATGCGAGTATGTCATCAATCAAGGTCTGCATTAAACTTACACCTTCAACAACATAACTGATAAACTCTTTTCCATCTGCATCTAGTTCTGCTTCATAACGCATTTCCAAAAGTTGCACATAATTAGCTACTTGATTGAGTGGTTCTTGCAAATCATGGGAAGCGACATAGGCAAATTTTTTCAATTCTGCATTAGAACGCTGTAAATCTTCAGCTAATTGGGCTAATTCATCAGCTTGATCTAAGACAATATCTATAATGGATGTTCGCAACTTCAATGCAGCTTTAACTTCTACATTTTGCCAAGGTAAAGATGTTAATTGAACTATTTCTTTCCATAAATCAAATGATTTGCGGGGACACAACCGGACATTTTCTTCAGATTCATCAACTGAAAAAGCCTGATGGGGATTTCCACCCCAATTTACAGCTTGAATGACTTCTGGTCGAAACCATAATACATAATTTTTTCTAGAAATGAGAATAGCTAATAAACCACTAGCGACATTTTTAAAGCCAATTGCATCTGGATAGATTTTAGGTAAGGAATTTGTGAAAAATACCTCATCTTTTGCATTATTTTTTAGCCATTCTACTAAAAAATTTAGTTCTTCCTCTTGCGGAGTATTACCAATCAGAGTATATTTTCCACCAAAACAGATTGCTGCACCTTTAGCATTAGTTAAATTGAGGAGATTTATTTGATTTTTGACTAAACCATCAATAAAGTTATGTTCTTGAGACATATATTCAACCAATTGTGATTGCATATGTTTTAAATTTATTTGATAGTCGTAGTTTTCTGTTTCTTCTTTGCTAGAAATTTCTGAAAATATAATTCTTCCTAAAAATTCACAAGCTTTCCGTAATTCATAGGAAACATATTTGGGTGATTGATGATGACAGGCAATTAAACCCCAAAGTTTGTTATCTTTAATTAAGGAAATTGTCAAAGATGCACCTACCCCCATATTATGTAAATATTCTAGATGACAGGGTGCAGGACTTCTGAGAATTGAATTAGTTAAATCAATGGATTTACTGCTAACTGGGTTAATTTTTGGAAAAAGTTCTACTGATGATTGAACGTTTGTATCGGGGATAATTCTAATAGAGTTTTCTAGAAATAATTGTCGTGCTGGCTGAGGAATATCCGATTCTGGATAATGTAATCCTAAATAAGGTTCTAAAGTATCTATTTTTTCTTCAGCAATGACAGAACCATGGCCATCATGACTAAATTTATATAACATTACCCTGTCAAATCCGGTTATTTTGCGGATTTCTTGAACAATGATTTGACTAAAATCGCGGAGACTTTTATTTTTTTCTAACCGATTGGCTGAAGATTTAGCTAAATGATAAAAACTTAAAAAAGGAATATTTTCTTGATATCCAGTAGGTTCTAATTCTAAGATTAAAAATCCTTCAAAATTACGATAAAAAACTGCATCAAATACTGTATATTCATCTTCTTTTTTCTTAATCCAAATTTTTGTAGGGTTAATAAAATCCAGATTTTCTTCTGATAACCAAAATTTAATTTTCTGAATTTGGTAAGGATCTAGTAAATCTTCTAATTCCTCTTTTACTATATCTTCTGGAGATATGCCAAAAGTGCTGAAAGTATTTTTACTAACTTGTAATATTTGTAAATCTGGCTCTTGTAAGACTAACAAAATACCATAAGGTTGAATTTCACTAACCAGATGTATTGGTGGTTCTTTTAAGCTGTTGATATTAATATTCTGCTGCTTGACGTTGATATCCATAAAGCCATTTCTCCATGATTTTGGAGTATAAAATATGTAGATTTAATCTAAATTCCTCACACCTCTAAAATTTTTTTTAGTAGCTTTGATAGTGGCAAAGCCTACATTTATAGTTTCTCTTACCTGCTATTCTTGCACAGAAGAACTAACTGTTCCCAAATAGATAGATAAGAAATGTAAAAAAATACCTGAATAAAAGCTCAAGTATTTATATATCTTTATTAAGAAAAAGATAAGAATCTCAATCAAATCCAAGAACTAAACCACATCCGCATTTTATAACCATCAGCAGAGAGAGGTAAACCTAGATAAATAGGCATCCAGAAAATAAAGGCAGCGACAATTATAAAAGTTATGGTGACACCTACAAACCGTAATGTGCGATAATAACTCAGCAGACATTGATCAACAAACCAAGCGATCGCTATAAATGTAAAGACAACCGCAGACATATAATGGTAGATAAAAGCACACCTTGTTACCTCTACCCAAGGGAGGAAATTAGCTCCATAATTTATGACTAAAAATAAACCAATCCAAGCATCAAGGTTGAGATTTTTAGGGATAAATAACCGCTTTTTTTCTATTCCTGGCATCGTAATTTTTATAATCACCATACCAATTAAAAAGATCATAGCTGCTAAACCAAACCACCATAAAAAAGGATTTCCCATAGCATGAACATCATAAATTACCTTACCAGCAGCATCAGGTAAGGGAGGTCCGAATACAGGTAAGGAATCATGAATACTTTGAGCAGTTTCATAAAAATAAGCCATTGGCCGAGTTAATAACGGCCATTTATACCATGCTGCACAATAAGGATGAACGCTAGGACTATTACCACCTAATTGCAGATGAAATTGTAAAATCTGTTTATGGACTTCAATAAATCCATATCTTTTATCAAGTTGGAGATGAGGAATCCAAATCAGACTATAAATAATTACGGGAATAATTCCTAAATAGGAAAACATTTGCCAAATATTTAATTTTGTCAGATTTTGTAAGGGTATTTTTATAGTATCAGATGGGGAATTATTGGCATAATTTAAAAAGCGTAAATAAGAAAATAATGGCACGCGGGATGTATTGTCAAAAGATTGCAACCAGCGAATTATCCAAGCTGCTATCCATACACCATAAGTACCAATTAAAAACCATAAACCGTTCCATTTTGTGCCAATAGAAGCCCCAAAACTTATTCCAGAGAGAATTAACCAAAACCACCGTTTTTGCTTCTCTAATGCTAATAATAAAAGCCATTGTCCTAGTAAACCGAAGATTACTATATAGACATTACTTAAAGCATAACGAGATTCTACTAAAAATAATCCGTCACAAGCTGTAAAGAATCCTGCTAATAAAGCAAAACGATGACGATAACTAAATTGATAAGTTAATAAAGTCACGATTACGGGAATTAATGAACCAGTTAGCGCATTTACCCACCGATAATTCCAAGGGGATAATAAAGAACCTGTGAGACTATTGACAATATCTTTACCTATGGGAATATATTTACTAATCCAAATACCCAACCCAATCATATATTGGCTGAGTGGTGGATGAGCATTAAAAAATGGTGTATGAGTAAGATAGTTGTTACCAAATTTCGCAAAATAAACTTCATCAAATACTAAAGTATTAAATCGGCTTATTCCCCAAAAACGTAAACTAAATGAAAGCAGAAATATGCCTATTATGCCTAATCGGAACCAAGTTTTTCTCATGATGTTTTTCAGGTGTTTTTGAAAAAACTAACAATAAAAATAGGGTGTTTGAAAAGTATTCGGCGATTAGAACGATGCCTCCGGCTCCCGTTAGGGATACGCTACTACACAAACTAAGTCCACCTGCGTGGACTAATCAAAAATCAAGGATTTCACCCACGCAGGTGGGTTTTGCCTGTGTAGACGCGGTTTCTAACCGCCCAGAGATATATGAATTTAGACTTTTCAAACATCCTCTAAAAAGTCGGGGATCTTGTTGTCCACAAATGTAGAATAATAGCTCTAATACAGTGAGAAAACTTAATCTACTATGTCACAATTAGAGCGATTGCAAAAAATGGCAGAAGATGAACTAACGGAGTATAGCACTGATGCCCGCAAGATGGAAAAACTCCGCCGGAAGATTGGTTTATCGGTATCATTAGCAGAACAGCGGCAACTAAAAGCGACGTTATTAGCTACAATACCATCTAGTAAAATTGCAGGAATTGTGGAGGAGCAAAGACAAGTCGTGGCCTTGCCATTTTGGGGCATTGCTGGTTTGGGTTTGTTATTGGGGATTTCCCTGAATCAACCCATTGGCTTATTAGCAGCTATCGGAGGGACTGTCGTGGCTTTTAGAATTCAAACATGGGGTTGGCAATTACAGGCAAATCGTCTATTATTACGGACATTAGAAGATATTGAAATCCGGATTTCTCAACCTAGTAATTAAGTACAAACAACAAATTAATTGAGGAGATAGAAGTTATGACAAAGTATGATTATATTTTCAAATCAAAAGAGGGAATCAAAGAATCATTGAATGAAGAAGAAGCGGTAGCGGCAATTGCTGTGATTACAACAATTGTTGATTCTGGCAGTGAAAATGATTCTGGCAGTGAAAATATAGATGCAGAAAGTTTAGCAGATATTCTTTGGGAGTTCGAGATATTTGATGAATACTCAGAAGAGGAAATGTTAGAAACGGTAGATAGACTCATAGAAATTGCCGAAGATGTGGGATTAGGATCTTTATTTAATGCGGCTCTGGCGGGAATTTCTGATGAAGTAGTATTAGATGGTTTTGCGGCTGGAGTGATTATGCTTTTAGATGCGGAAGATTTAATTATTCGCGCAGATAAAAAGATTTTTCTTAAACAATTACAAATAGCTTTAGAACTGGAAGATGAAGAATCAGAAGAAATTATCAAAGAGGTAATTGCCGCAATTATAGCAGGAGATGAGGAAGAATATTTAGATGAAGAATATGAAGCAGTAATCTTAAATGAAGCTGGTGAACAATTCTATCAATCTCCTTTGGGTAATTTTACAGTTCCTATTCCTCTAGATTCTGAACAGGGAGGAAAAATTCAAAGTGAAGAAGGAATGGTCAGCTTTTCTGATGATCTTGGTACTTTACTCAGAATTGATTATTATCTTCTCTCTCTAGAACAAATTGATGATATAGAATCTCAGGGAGATGAAACATATCTTCATAAAATTCTTGTAGATAAATATGTTCCCCAGGCGATTATTTCTAATGTCCCCAATGCTGAAGTTAAGTATACAGAATATTTGCAAGATCCTTTAGAAAGATATTACTATGTATTGGTAGATATGCCCCAGGGATCAACTATTTCCCAGCATGAAACTAACGGCAGTGGGATGAGATTAGATGCCTATAGAGGATTATTATCCTTTATTAATAATGAATGTTTGTATATAGTTAGTAGTCAAATTAGCTTTTTAAATGGTGAAACACCAGGTTCTATAAAAGAAGAAGCTGAGAAAATTAAACAAACTATTTTAGATTTTATCGGAACTATTGAGTTTACCTAAATCTAAATTCTGGCGACGATAAAACCCCACCCATAGCCCCTCCAATCTTAAAATTTTACAGCAGCTTTCAGCGGTCAGCAATCAGCAAGAAAACCACCTCGCTGCAAGGTTTTGTGATTAAAGATTGCAGGAATTGTGGAGGAGCAAAGACAAACCGTAGCTTTGCCATTTTGGGGAATCGCTGGTTTAGGTTTATTATTGGGTATTTCCCTCAATCAACCCATTGGCTTATTAGCAGCTATCGGGGGGACTGTAGCGGCTTTTAGAATTCAAAAATTGGGTTGGCAATTACAGGCAAATCGTCTATTATTACGGACATTGGAAGATATTGAAATCCGGATTTCCCAACCAACTAAGTAATTAAGAACCAACAGAAAATTAATTGAGGAGATAGCAGTCATGTCAAAGTATGATAAAATTTTCAATTCCAGAGAAAGCAGTGAAGAATCATTGAGTCCAGAAGAAGGAATAGCAGCAATTGCTGTGATTACAGTACTTGCTGAGTCTACTATTGATGAGGTAGAGGCAGAAAGATTAGTTCTCAATCTCTGGGATTGGGAAATTTTTGAGAAATATTCAGAAGACGAAATAGCGGAAATGGTAGATAGACTCTTAGGCATTGCGGAGGACGACGGACTAGGGGCTTTGTTTAATACTGCTAAAGAGGTGATTTTTGGTGAAACAATTCTAGATGGTTTTTCGGCTGGAGTTATTATGCTTTTAGATGAGGAATATTTGATTATTCCTAAAGGGAAACAACCTTTGTTTAAGAAGCTACAAGAAGCTTTAGAACTGAACGATGAACAAGCACAAGAAATTATCCAAAAAATAATTGCCTCAATAGAAGCACGAGATCGAGATAAGGAAGAATATCTAGATGAAGAAATAATATTGAATGAAGATGAATTTGGTAAAAATTTTTATGAGTCACCCTTGGGTAATTTTACAGTTCCTATCCCTGTTGATGCTGAACAGGGTGGGAGAATCCAAAGTCAAGACGGAGTAGTGGGTTTTGCTGATGATATGGGGACTTTCCTCAGAATTGATTATTATCTTATCCCTCCAGAACAGATTGATGATATGGAATCTCAAGGAGATGAAACATATTTGTATGGCATTCTTGTCAATAAATATGTTCCTGAGGTGATCACTGCTAATCTCCCAAATGCTGAAGTCAAGTATACAGAATATTTGCAAGATAGTTTAGAAAAAAATTACTATGTATTAGTTGATATGCCCAACGGCTCAACAATTTACAAAAGTTTGAATAATGGAACTAGCATAAGATTAGATGCTTATAGAGGATTATTGTCCTTTGTCAATGGTGAATATTTGTATATAGTTAGTAGTCAACGCAGCTTTTTCAATGGTGAAGAAACACTTGGTTCTATCCAGCAAGAAGCTGAGAACATTAAGCAAAGGATTTTAAATTTTGTCGGAACTATTGAGTTTACCTAAATCTAAATTCTCATCTCAATATTAGCAGTAATATTTTGGGCGCAGGCCTTGCGCCCCTACTGATTCTGGTGATAAGCTGTTACGCAGCTAAATTTGATAACCATAATTTACTTGAACTTTGTGGTGCGGGCATCTTGCCCGCTAGAATTATACAAACTAAATGCACAACAGCTTATTAGCGATCGCATAGGACAAGAGGACACAATTGCGAGAAACTAAGAATAGGTCTATTAAAATTAGGAGAATCTCATGGCTTGGACTCAAGTTTTAGCTGCTAATGCACTGGCTGCGGGTGCGCGGGAAGTAGTCAAAGTGGGCGATCGCAAAATTCTACTGTTAAACCACGAAAATCAGTTTTATGCTGTAGATGATACCTGCCCTCACTTAAAAATGTCCTTGAAAAAAGGAAAAATCGAAAATGGGGCAATCGTTTGCCCTTTTCATCGCAGTGCTTTTGACTTGGGTAATGGTGAAGTAAAAACCTGGTGTCCATTTCCACCAGTAGTTGGTAAATTATTGGGAAAGGTTTCTTCAGAAAAAACCTTGCCAACCTATCCCCTCAAAGTCGAAGCAGGCAATATTTTGATTGATGTACCATCAGCTTAAATATAAACATGGGCGGGCAGGATGCCCACCCCACAGAAAATATATGACTCTTGTGGGATGGGCTTCTAGCCCGCCCTAGTCCAAAATATAAAAATATGACTCAATCGCAAGATCCCATCCGTCAAACAATTAAACAGTTAGCTAATCAAGCCATAGCACAATCAAATCCATCATCCTGGTTTGAAGTTGTATATGCTGAATCAAAAGGGGATGCAAATCAAGTTCCTTGGGCAAAATTAACCCCCCATCCATATTTGGAAGATTGGTTAAAAACTCATTCTCAAACTAATCATCAAAAGTCAGCCCTAATTATTGGTTGTGGTTTAGGAGATGACGCGGAAGCCATTGCCAAGCAAGGATTTCAGACAACAGCCTTTGATATTTCCTCCACCGCTGTAGCTTGGTGTCAGCAAAGATTTCCTGATTCTACTGTCACCTATACAGTTGCCGATTTATTAGCAATTCCTACTCAATGGCAACACAGTTTCGACTTGGTTTTTGAATGTCGCAATATTCAAGCCTTACCCTTGAGTATCCGTGCCACAGTTATAGAATCAGTTACCTCTCTGGTTGCTATTGGCGGTACTTTATTAATTATTACAGGTTTGCGAGAAACGGAAGCAGAACCAGATGGTCCCCCTTGGTTCTTGTCTGAGTCTGAACTGAACCAGATAGAAAAATGGGGATTTATAGAAGTTTCTCGGCTAATTTTTTGGGAATCTGACAAACAGCATCTCAGAATTGAATATTGCCGACAAGCTAAGAAATGTTAACGAAGCAAAACCCAAGCCTATCTCTCACCCATTTTTAAGCGATAATAGAAACATAAGAAAACGGAGTTGAGAAAAAACTCCTGCTGTTAAATAACTAGTTAGCTGCTAGTAAGTAGAGGTGGAATATGACAACCCAAAATTTCCTGATCCCTCATGCTTATACATATCTACTTGTTAAAATCGGTGTCTTGTTTTTAGCTTTGTTACTGTGGTTTATATTCACAGCCGCCCCTGTTATTTAATTGTATTCACCACTTAGAGATGTTGAATAAAACGTCTCTATTTTATAGATTCTAGCGGTGAGAATCTTTTTGGATATTCATAGAACTAGTCAGCCAACCCCGTCGCCAAAAGAAAAATAGCAGAGTTATAGCGATTAACCCCATGACTCCTAAACATAGTGGGTAGCCCCAATACCAATTTAATTCCGGCATATTGTGGGGTGATTTTTCTGTATTAAAATTCATGCCATATACCCCAGCAATAAAAGTCAAGGGAATAAAAATAGAAGAAACCACCGTTAGCAATTTCATAATTTCATTCATTTTATTACTAATTGCCGATAAATACACATCCATTAATCCAGCTACTAATTCTCGGTAAGTTTCCACTATATCCATAACTTGGACTGCATGATCATAGCAGTCCCTTAAATAAATTCTCACATCATCACTAATTAATTCACTACCATCTCGAATTAGAGAATTAATTGCATCTCTTTGTGGCCAAATTGCCCGGCGAAGTTGCAATAATTCCCGCCGAACTTGATATATTTTTTGCAATGTTTTCTGACTAGGATTAACAATTACTTCTTCTTCTAACTCATCAATGCGTTCGCCATAAAGTTCTAAAACTGGGAAAAATCCGTCAATAATTGCATCTAATAAAGAATAAGCTAAATAATCACTACCTTGTCTGCGGATAATACCTTTATTTTTATTAATTCTCATTCTCACACCATCAAAACAATCATGTTCCGGTTCTTCTTGTACTGTTAACACATAGTATTTGCCTAATACCAAACTTACTTGTTCACTATAAAAACTCCCATTATTGTGATTAGGTACAACCATGTGGGCAATAATCACCAATTGATCTTCATAATCCTCAATTTTTGGCCGTTCTACCATGTTAACAATATCTTCTAAAACCAAAGGATGTAAATTAAAAGATTCACCTAAACGGTGTAAAATATCTTTACTACCTAAACCTTGGACATCTACCCAAGAAACAGATTCTGTATCCAAATAGTTAATACATTCTTCTGGGTAACTTATTTGTTTATGAATCAGATCAGTTTGATTATAGTCCATTAAAAAAATGATGGGTTCTTCAGCATTTTCATCAACAATAATTGTCCCTGGTGGAGTTCCTGCTTGGTGAAAAAAATCCTTATCATGTGACTTATTAATAGCTTTGGAAATTCGGCGAATTTTCTTAACCATAAATCTTTAATCTATAGATATTGGTAATTAAAACCTTAACGCATAAGTAGCTTGGCACAATTAAATATAAAACCTCTCTCCAAACCTCTCTCCTAGCAGGGGAGAGGCTTTGACTCCCCCTTCCCTGGTAGGGAAGGGGGTTGGGGGGTTAGGTTTATATTATATTTTTTAACGCCCACTTACTTATCATATAATACTTCTAGTTTATCTAGATAAAAAAATATGCTTATGCAGCTAAACCAGCAAACATTTTGGTTAATTGCACCGGAAGCAAAACCATCACAACAGATTATAGGTGGTGGTTTTATTTTACCAGATGGACAAGTAGCGATCGCTCGAATTTTACCACATTTCAGTTATGCTACTTTTCCATCTCTAGCAGCTTTTCAACAACTGCAAAATCAAAGAGGGAGAAAATTAATATTTGGGGAAAATTCACGACATAGTTATCATCTGCAAAGTTTTAAACTAGTTAGAGATAAAGATGTGACAGGTATCAGCGGCATTGGTATAGTTGCTATAGGATGTTATTTTCAATTTTTTAATCAAGATTTGAGTCCAAATCCCGGTAATATTGCTGTTATGCAATGGTTGACAGCACCTAAATCCACAGCCTGGTATAATCAAGGATGGGAACAAATTAAATTAATTCATGGACATAAAGGTAAAACCAAAATTGTTGTAAATTAAATATATCCTATTCAAAAAAATCCCAAAATTTTCCATTTATGAATACTAGTGAAAATCTGATCTTAGTTGTTGGTTCTACTGGTGGAGTCGGACAAATTGTAGTTAGTAAACTATTAGAAAAAGGCTTACCCGTGCGTATCCTTACCAGGAATGCCGAAAAAGCCACAAAAATGTTTAACGACAAAGTAGAAATTGCGGTTGGTGATATTTGTCAACCCAGCACATTGACAGCAGTAATGGCAAATATTACCGCTATCATTTGTTGTACAGGAACTACCGCTTTTCCTTCTGCAAGATGGGAATTTAATCAAACTCCTAATATCTTTGAATTAGGAATTGCTACATTTAATCCCGAATTTTTAGAAGATAAAGCCAAAAGTACCCCTACTAAAGTTGATACTCAAGGTGTAATTAATCTGATTTCATCTGCACCAAAAAACTTAACCCGCTTTGTGTTTGTTTCTTCCTGCGGAATTCTGCGGAAACATCAATTTCCTTTTAAACTTCTTAATCTTTTTGGTGTACTTGACGCTAAAGAAAAAGGAGAACAAGCTATTATTAATTCTGGCATACCTTATACTATCATTCGTCCCGGACGTTTAACTGATGGCCCTTATACATCCTATGATCTTAATACCCTACTCAAAGCCACAACTGAAGGTAAATTAAACGTTGTTTTCGGAACAGGGGACACAATTACAGGTGATACTAGTCGGATTGATGTAGCCGCAGCTTGTGTAGAAAGTTTATTTTATCAAAGTTCTGTTAACAAAGTATTTGAAATAGTCAATCAAGGAGATAGACCGAATATAATTGATTGGTACAATCTTTTTTCACAATTATAAAAAATATGAACTTTACTAATTTACAAATTCCCATTGCTTTAATACTTTCCAGTTTCATGTTTTCACAACCAGGTTATAGCCAAAATCCTGACTCAAAAACATCTAAACTATCTGAAGAAGTTACAAAACTGCGAACACAAGGACAAACCGGATTAGAAACATTTCTCAAATCCTACATTAATAACTTAACATCTCCACCTGAAGCACAAATTAAAACAGCCTTAGACCAATTGTGTCAACAACGAGATTGTTATGCTTCCAAATTATATTGGTATACAGATTTAGAACAAGCTAAAACCGCTGCTAAAATCAGTGGTAAACCAATACTTTCCTTACGATTATTAGGGAGATTAGACACAGACCTAAGTTGTGCCAATAGCCGATTTTTTAGAGTAGCATTATATCCAAATGCCGAAATTTCCCAAGAATTAAGAGACAACTTTATTTTACATTGGCAAACAGTCCGTCCCGTTCCCAAAATAACCATTGATTTTGGTGACGGACGCAAATTAGAAAGAACAATCACAGGTAATAGTATTCATTACATTTTAGATAGTTCTGGTCGTCCCATTGATGCCATTCCTGGACTTTATGGACCAAAAGCCTTTCTTAAACAACTCCAACAAGGGGAAGTAATAGCCAAAATTTTGAATAATCAAAATGGTAAAAAATACAATTTATTATTACAACAATACCATTTACGCCGTCTTGATGACATTGAAAACCAATGGAGAACAGATTTATCTAAATTGGGTATTCAATCACCACCCCGTTTAGTAGCAAGTCCCAATAATTTAACCTCACCTCCTAGTGCTAGATTAGCAAGTTCTTTAGCAGTTTCCAAAGCAGTAGTCGAAAGACCAATTCTTAATTCTATGCAAACAGAAACATCAGCAACTTCTTCAGAAATTCTTGATCAAGCAACTTGGAATAAATTAGCCAGACTATATCAAAATGATGCCAAACTTGATAACAATAGCATAACTTTAATTCAGGATAAAAAATTACCAAATACAACAGATAAAAATAATTTATCCAAAGTAATTCGTAATTTTGAAACCGTCATGGCATTAGATACAGTTAGAAACGAATATATGCTACACAGACAAATTCATCAATGGTTTTTAACAGAAAATCAAACATCAAATGTCAATCAATTGAATGAAAAAGTTTATGCTGAATTGTTTTTAACTCCCAGTTCTGATCCTTGGTTGGGTTTAGTTAATAATGATACCTATACTGCCATTGATAACGGTGGAATTGTTGATAAAAACTAGGATTGGGCGACTAGAAGTCGCTACTACACAAGCAAAGTCCACCTTCGTGGACTAAAAACAATTTAACCCACGCAGGTGGGTTTTGTCTTTGTAGCCGCGACTTACAGTCGCCCAGCGCGTCATAAATTAGACAAACTTCAAAGAATCTAATCTTCCTAAAACAGTCATATCTTCAGCATCTAATTCTACTGGAATACCACTGCGAATTAGTTCCGAAAAATCCTCATTAGGAATCATAATTGTTAAAGTGTAAAGACGAGAATCTCCAATATTTCTAATCAAATGAGTACCTGTTGGTGGAACTAATAAACTATCTCCAGCTTTGATACCAACTGTTTTACCATCACAAATAACAATTCCTTCTCCTTTGAGAATAAAAAACATTTCTACAGCCCATTCATGACGATTTGGTGGTGTTTGTCCACCGACATCAAATATTTCCACACAACAAGTTAAAGAAGTATTAGCACTGACGGAATCAAAGATAATTGCTAATCGGTTAGAGTCATGGGGACTAATCCGATATGCTTGATAATCTTTGGGAGATTTAATAACTGGAATTACACAACTAGTAGTGTACATATTAGTGATTGGTAATTGGTAATTGGTGATTGGTGATTGGTATTCGAGACTATTCTTACTCCCTTCTAATTCTTCCTCCTGACTCCTGACTCCTGAATTCTGCCCTAATTATTAATTGCCGTTAAAATCGCTGATGAATCTGTTACAAACCCGAAACATTGTTGCACATTATATAAAGTTGCTAACCAACAATATTCCGGTGAAGTTGTCGCCGTACAATCTTTGACTAAAATACAGTCATATCCTAAAAAATTGGCATCACACAAAGTTGATAAAACACACTGATCCGCATTGACACCAGCAAAGAATATTGTAGTTAAACCCAAATTCCGTAAAATACTATCTAAAGGTGTATCCCAAAATCCACTCATGCGATATTTATCAATTTGGATGTCTTCTGGTAGCTGTTCTAGTTCTTCCACCACCGCAGCCGCCCAACTTCCTTTCATCAGTACCTTAGAACCGTTACTAGGCAAGGGATCACCTAATCCCACACCTTCCCCTGTGGGGTTGTATACGTGCAGCAACCCAGCGCTGATATTCAGTAAATCAGGGCGATTTGCCCAATTTAACCAAATTACAGGGACACCCACAGCCCGAAGTTGTGGTAATAATTGTTGCAGAGGTGCAATCGGTTGACGGGCAGGGGTAACATCTACACCAATGTGCGCTAACCAACCGTCAGGATGACAAAAATCATTTTGCATATCAATGACGATGATAGCAGCTTTAGATAAGTCGCAACGCAGGGTTTTAGTTTCTGTTGCTAAAATAACTGGTTTTGGAGTCTTTTCAGGACGGGTAATATCTGCAAATGTCTCATTGACTTGCCAATTATTGGGTATAACTCCTAATTTCCGAACAGGTAGATTCATAAATTTCAATTCTCAACATCGTTGTTTAATTTGTAGCTTGAATCTCCACAAAAAACTGTGGTTGTTCATAATATTCTCATGTCACTGATAAATTCTGCTTTTGTGCCAGTTCCGATAAAGTGATATCTTCGTAATGTTCAAAAGGTTGATGAATCCAAGGATTATTGGCAAGATAATCAACGTGGTAATCAGGAACTATGACTGAACAAGCTTTATACCAAATTACAGCAGTGCGAATTTCCTGAATGGGGGATTTTCCATAAGAGTGTAACCAAGGAACTGTTTGTTGAATAGTGACCCCAGAATCTACCAAATCATCTACTAGCAGAATCCGCGAACCTAAATTTTCGCTAGTCATGGTTAAGTGACGAGAAACAATTAAATTATTTCTGTTTTGCTTACCCGTGCCACTGTAAGATGAAGTAGATAAAATTGCTAAAGGTTGATTATAAATGCGGGAAAGAATGTCTCCTACTCGCAGTCCTCCCCTAGCTAAACAGACAATTTGGTTAAATTCCCAGCCTGATTGATAAATATTTACAGCCAATTGTTCAATTTTGTGGTGATAATCTGACCAAGAAATGTAAAGGTCTGCCATAAGACTAAAATAAGTGTGCTAATAATTGTTAATTATCAATCGTCAATTGTCAATTAATATGAGCGTGATTTATGGTCAAAGATAATTTTAATAATAACGATTTTCACAAATCTCTGACAAGTGAAAAATTAGATTTTAAAACTAAACTGGCTTATGGGGCTGGAGATTTAGGTCCTGCTATTACTGGTAATATTGCTATATTTTACCTGATGGTTTTCTTTACTAATGTGGCAGGAATTCCGGCGGGTTTGGCAGGTAGTATTTTGATGATTGGCAAAATTTGGGACGGTATCAACGATCCTATGGTGGGAATGTTAACCGATAAAACCCAATCCCGTCACTGGGGTCGTCGTCTGCCTTGGCTTTTATATGGGGCAATTCCCTTTGGTTTCTTCTTTTTCTTGCAGTGGATTGTCCCCCAATTTACTGCGGATCAAAGTAGTAATATGTGGTGTTTATTTTGGTATTATGTAGTAATTGGAATTGTATCTCAGGCATTTTTTACTGTTGTTAATTTGCCTTATACAGCCATGACTCCAGAATTAACTCAGGATTACGATGAACGCACTAGCTTGAATAGTTTTCGGTTTACGTTTTCTATTGGTGGTAGTATTTTATCATTGATTTTATCAAAAATTATTTTTTCACAAATTGCTGATCGTCAACAACAGTATTTAGTTTTAGCCGCAGTTTGTACCGTTATTTCGGTTTTATCTTTGTATTGGTGCGTTTATGGGGTGCGCGATCGCATTTTGGCTTTTGAAGCTAAACGGATTTCTTTGCCACAAGAAGCGGAAATTTCCTTTCTAGAACAACTAAAAATTGTCTTTAGTAATAAACCTTTTCTGTTTGTAATTGCTATCTATCTTTTTTCTTGGTTAGGTGTACAAATCACAGCCAGTATTATTCCCTATTTTGTCGTTAACTGTATGCGTCTGCAAGAGGGAGATGTCCCCACAGTCATGATTGCAGTTCAGGGAACAGCTTTATTTATGCTATTTATTTGGAGTTATTTAAGTAAAAAAATTGGCAAAAAACTCGTTTATTTTCTAGGCATGAGTTCCTGGATTATTGCCGCTGCTGGCTTATTTTTCTTACAGCCTAATCAAATTGGTTTAATGTATGTTATGGCTGTAATGGCAGGTGTGGGAGTTTCCACAGCTTATCTAATTCCTTGGTCAATGATACCTGATGTGATTGAATTAGATGAATTGCAAACTGGACAACGCCGCGAAGGTATTTTCTATGGTTTCATGGTGTTGTTGCAAAAATTTGGTTTAGCTTTTGGGCTATTTTTGGTCGGTAATACTTTACAAGCTTATGGTTTTAAAGAAGCTGTTGCTGGACAAAATTCTCTACCCATACAACCTGAATCAGCACTTTTAGCTATTCGCATCGCTGTCGGACCTATACCCACAGTTTGTTTAATTATAGGTTTAGTTTTAGTTTATTTCTATCCTATTACCCGCGAAATGCACGCGGAAATTATGTTAAAACTTCAAGAAAAACGGCAAAATACATAAAGATTCAAAATCACAAATATTACAAAGCATTAGATAGTTCTAAGTATTGAGATAATTGTTCTAATATCCAGACTAAATCTTCTAAGGTGTAGGTATCTTGAGGTTCTGAGGTAGCATAGAATTCACCAGTATAAACTTCTACTGGTTTTTGGAGAGGACTAATATCAATGAGTTGCATTTGTTTATTCCCTGATACTTGACATCATCAATATTCACTGAATTTGAGACATGAAGTAGTGATAAACAACATTTAAATTTGTGATGTTTTTCTCGTAAAGATTTGATGAAGATCAGTTATCTTTGTGATCTGAGTTAGCTATTTTGTGTGATTGAGATCACAATGTAATGCAACCTGTCAATAAACACAGGGAAAGGGGAATAAGGGAATAAGTAGAAAAGTTTTGGGCGAATATAATTCACTACTACACAAGCAAAGTCCACCTGCGTGGACTAATGAAAAATCCAGGGTTTCAAACCCACGGAGGTGGGTTTTGTCTGTGTAGCCGCGACTTCTAGTCGCTAGGATTATTTAATTCTCTTTCAGTGATTATATTTTCAAGCTAAAATCAAGCATTACAGCATTCAACAGCAGATACAATTTACAGAATGAACGCTACACAAGAACAACTAAAACTAAAATTAACACAGGCTTTAGTAGCTGCTTTTGGTACAGACTATACCAATACAGATCCAATTTTGGTGGCTGCAAGTAATCCTAAATTTGGTGACTATCAGGCCAATGTCGCTTTATCTCTGAGTAAAAAGCTAGGAAAGCAACCCCGAATTATCGCTGGGGAAATTGTCAGTAAACTAGATGTATCTGATATTTGTGAACCTCCAGAAATCGCTGGGCCTGGTTTTATTAACCTCAAATTACAAACATCTTATTTAGAAGCACAACTTAATACGATTCAGGTAGATGCTAGACTGGGAATACCTATAGCAACAAATCCACAAAAGCAAATTGTTGATTTTTCCAGTCCGAATATTGCTAAAGAAATGCACGTTGGACATTTACGTTCGACAATTATTGGTGATTCTATTGCCCGAATTTTAGAATTTTGTGGTCATAATGTTTTGCGGTTGAATCATGTTGGTGATTGGGGGACGCAATTTGGGATGTTAATTACCTATTTGCGGGAAGTTTATCCAGAAGCACTCACTACTGCAAATGCTTTAGATATTGGGGATTTAGTTAATTTTTACCGCAAAGCCAAACAGCGTTTTGATGAAGATCCAGTTTTTCAAGAAACTTCCCGTCAAGAAGTTGTGAGATTACAAGCTGGTGCGGAAGATACACTTCATGCGTGGAAATTGTTATGTGAACAATCTCGACAAGAATTTCAAATCATTTATGATTTATTAAATGTTGAATTAATAGAAAGAGGTGAATCTTTTTATAATCCATTATTACCAAAAGTTGTCGAAGATTTAGCAACAACGGGATTATTAGAATCAAGCCAAGGGGCAAAATGTGTTTTCTTGGATGGTTTTACTAATAGAGAAGGTAATCCTTTACCCTTAATTGTCCAAAAAACTGACGGTGGTTATAACTATGCAACCACAGATTTAGCTGCACTAGGTTATCGGATTCAAGAAGATAAAGCCAAGCGGATTGTTTATGTGACAGACGAAGGACAATCTAACCACTTTGCCCAATTTTTCCAAGTAGCAAGAAAAGCAAATTGGATTCCTGAAGATGTGGAATTAGTTCATGTTCCTTTTGGTTTAGTATTAGGTGAAGATGGGAAAAAATTCAAAACTCGTTCTGGGGATACTGTGCGGTTACGAGATTTGTTAGATGAAGCTATTAACCGCGCTCGTGCAGACATAGAAAATAGATTACAAGAAGACGGACGCACAGAAACAGAAGAATTTATGCAAAATGTCGCGGAAGTTGTGGGGATTAGTGCGGTTAAATATGCCGATTTAAGCCAAAATCGGACTAGTAGTTATGTCTTTAGTTATGATAAAATGTTATCTCTTAAAGGCAATACAGCCCCTTATCTTCTCTATGCTTATGTGAGGATTCAAGGGATTAGTCGTCAAGGGAATATTGATTTTACCAACTTGGGAATAAATCGCCAAATCTTACTAAAAGAAGATGCAGAATTAACTTTAGCTAAACATCTTCTGCAACTTGATGAAGTAATTAAGGAAGTAGAACAGGATTTATTACCCAATCGTTTGTGTGATTATTTGTATCAACTCAGCGATAAGTTTAACAAGTTCTATGAAAATTGCCCTGTTCTCAAATCTGAAGAACCTGCAAGAACTTCGCGGTTAATGTTATGTGATTTAACTGCAAAAACTCTGAAGTTAGGATTATCGTTGTTGGGAATTAAGGTTTTAGAAAGGATGTAAATAGAAGAATTTAGGAGTGGGTAGGGGTTTAGCATTGCTCATAAGTGTCAACTTAACGTAAAATCAATAGCTTGACTGGGAATGAATTCCCAGTCTCATAGCAAAAGTCATCTAAAGATGACTAATAATTGTCTAAATCTTCAGTTTACTTTAGTAAACTTTAGCTATTAGCCTGGAACTTAAGTTCCAGGCGGGTGTGGAAGCCAAACAAATAAGCTATCTGTAGCTTAAGTTGACACCAATGAGCAATGCTAAACCCCTACGAAAAATTTATCTGTATTAGGATTTTCGGAAATTGGTATTAACCGATAAATATTGGTATCAAACAAATTTGACTCCTTCTTCCTTCTTCCTTGGAGTTCTTCGCTTCTTCGTGGTTTATTTAATCATTTATTCTTTTACCATTTTTCCGCCCAATAAATAATTTCTGAAGATGCAACATCAATTGCAACTCCATGACTATTACCATGATTCCATTTTGATCCAGGTTGGCTTTTATCTTCTGCTTTTAATACCAATATTTCATAACTGCTAGGAAAGGTTTCTGTTTCTGAATCGCTAGTATAAAAGAATGTTGTCGGTACACCGTTTGGTTGATTACTATGAGTATTTGTATTCCCACCCTGGTATTGATGCTGAGAGATTTTTTTGTATTGTGTCAGCAGGTTTTTAATCTTTGCTTGTGGTTCTTTGAGTCGAATTTGTAAAGAACTACTTCCCGGAGTTAATCCCGAAGCATAAGCCATTTGTAAAACTTGAGAATCACTAGGAATTTGTCCGGGAAAATGTTGGATTTGTTGAATATCAGCCCATTTATGCTTACGAATTTCTTGATATTGTGATGTATCAGTAATTAACTGTAATTGTTTAGTTTTACTAGCAGCTTTACTCATCCAAAAACTGCCAATAACTAGACCAAAACTACCCAGGGAAAGTAAAATTATTGTAGCGAGTTTAACAAAAATAGATCGCTTCATTCGGTTGGTTGCATCTAGCTTGTAGATTAATATCCCAACCTTTAAAACAGTAGTCCTGATAGTTTTGAATCTAGCTGGAGTTAGATTGACAAAAAAATTTGATTTGGTTAATTTGGTTACAAATTCACAAAGAACCAATAATCATTCCTGCTAAAATTAAAAAACCAATCCAGACATTTTGGCGAAACATTTCCCCATAAGCAGGGTGAGGTATTTCAGGCTGTTGTAAGCGGATAATTTGCCAAATCCAGCCGATACTAGCCATAACTAAACTAATCCAAAAAGCTGTATTTAAATTAACTAAAAAACCTACTCCAGCTAAGAGGATAACCGTACCAATCAAGAAAATAGCGATCGCTGTTGGGGCATATTTACCAAAGAATAAGGCGCTAGAATTAATACCTATGCGTTGATCATCTATGCGATCGCTCATCGCATAAATAGTATCAAATCCTAATGTCCATAGTACCGTTGCGCCCCAAAGTAACCAAGTCGGTGCTGTAATATTAGCTGTAACTGCACTCCAGCTAATTAACACCGCAAAACCCCAAGCTATCGAAAGTACCAATTGGGGAATGGGAAATACCCGTTTTGCGCCGGGATAAAGGACAATTACCGGAACTGCGGCTACAGACAACCAGAAGCTTAAAGGGTTAAGATAGAAGGCCATAACTGCGGCACAGACTAGGGAGACTATTCCCACCACAATACCAACTTGCACGGAAAGGGCGCGAGATGCAAGCGGGCGATCGCGTGTTCTCTCTACCTGGGGATCAATATCTCTGTCCCATAAATCATTAACTACGCATCCAGCCGCACTAGTAGCGATACTACCGAAGATAATCACTCCCACTAAAGGTAACGGTGGTTTACCCGCAGCGGCTAAAAATACAGCCCACAATGCGGGAATCATCAGAATTAACCTCCCTTCCGGTTTGTTCCACCTTAACAGCCGGATAATTACAAGCCATAATGGTTCTTGGTTGGTTTGCGGTGTCTCTAACATATTTGCTCATTTAACATATTTTTACATTTATAGAATATCGTTATTTGCTATTTGTCCTCCAGTCCTACTCACAAGAAATAAGCAAATGCTGAATTTAGTCTCGGCCAACTGGGAGAATAAACCTAGTCAATTAATTCAAGAAAATCAGATGATTGCAGCTATTGATATTGGTACAAATTCTTTGCACATGGTGGTGGTAAAAATTGAAGCCACTCTCCCATCTTTTACCATTATTGCCAGAGAAAAGGAAACGGTGAGATTAGGCGATCGCAATTTAACTACTGGAGAATTAAAACCGGAAGTGATAAGTAAAGCGATCGCTTGTTTAGGAAGATTCAAAACCCTTGCTGATAGTTTAGGTGTAAATAGTATTGTTGCTGTTGCGACAAGTGCCGTCCGTGAATCTCCCAACGGTAAAGATTTTCTCCACCAAGTTGAAACCGAAGTCGGTTTAACCGTTGACTTGATTTCAGGACCTGAAGAAGCCCGTCGCATCTACTTAGGTGTATTATCGGGGATGGAATTTAACAACAAACCGCACATCATAATTGACATTGGTGGTGGTTCAACAGAATTGATTTTAGGAGACAGTGAAGAACCCCGTAGCCTCACCAGTACCAAAGTCGGTGCAGTGCGCTTAACCGGGGAGTTAGTCAAATCAGATCCCATTAGCGAAACCGAATTTAAATACCTCCAAGCTTATGCTAGAGGGATGCTAGAACGTTCTGTAGAAGAAGTGCAAGGAAAACTCAAAATTGGCGATTCTCCCCAGTTAATCGGCACATCTGGGACAATAGAAACCATTGCTACCATCCATGCGCGAGAAAAATTAGGTCTTGTTCCTTCCACCCTCAACGGTTATCAATTCAGTCTCCAAGACTTGCGAACCTGGGTAAATCGCTTACGCAAAATGACCAATGTAGAACGGACTGCGATCGCCGGGATGCCAGAAAAAAGGTCAGAAGTGATACTTTCGGGTACAGTAATTTTACAGGAAGCAATGACCTTGTTAGGAGTACAATCCGTAACAGTCTGTGAACGTTCTCTCCGGGAAGGCGTAATTGTAGACTGGATGCTGACCCACGGCTTCATTGATAACAGACTCCGGTTTCAAAGTTCTATTCGGGAACGCAGTGTATTAAAAACTGCCAAAAAATACCATACTAACTTAGAGCATAGCGAGCGTGTTGCCGCTTTTGCATTGAGTTTATTTGACCAAACTCAAGGACAGCTACACCATTGGGGCGCAGATGAACGTCAACTACTCTGGGCTGCTGCGATTTTACACAATTGTGGTCACTATGTCAGCCATTCTGCACACCACAAACATTCATATTATTTAATTAGAAATGGTGAATTACTCGGTTATAACGAAACCGAAATCGAAATTATTGCCAATATAGCTCGTTATCACCGCAAATCTCCACCCAAGAAAAAACATGAAAGCTATCGAAATCTACTGCACAAAGAACATCGAACAATGGTTAATCAACTCAGTGCAATTTTAAGATTAGCTGTGGCTTTAGACAGAAGACAAATAGGAGCTATTTCTCATATTCAATGTGAATATCTTCCCAATTTCAAAGAATTTAAGATGTCCATATTTCCATCATTAATTGAAGATGAATGTGCCTTAGAAATGTGGAGTTTGGATTATAAGAAAGGAATTTTTGAGGAAGAATTTGGTTTAAGATTTGTGGCAAAATTAATGAATACAGCACATTTTATCTGAATTATTAGCGGGCATCTTGTCCGCATCACAAAACTTTTAGCATTTATGTCTGTACCTTAGTAAATTTAATATTAGTTACTTGATTATTTCCTCCAAAATTTCTACAGCCTTTTTGACATTATTATAGTAGCTCGATATATTGTGGTAGCTCATACCTATACTTTTACCATGAGCTATTTTGTGGCGATTTTCAACCACGTTATCTATAGCGGTTTTTATTTGATCATTTATTTTATTAGTGAATTCATTTGCCCAATCTGAGCTAAATTCAAGCAATATTCTTTTAATTTTCTCTGTTTTACAGTTTGTTATATCATCTATCTTTTTTCCAACAAATTTTTGAATATTTGCTGAAGCTTTATTTTCACAATATTTTTCTAATAAAACTCTCAAAGATTCCTCAATGAATCCTGATACCAATATACATAAATATTTTGACCATTCACTTTTAATCTCTAGTTCTTCAAAAAGGGCAACTTTTTTAAATAGATTATCTATTCTCTGACGATGAGCTAATATAGATGGATTCATAAGTGAGTATTTCTATAAAGCTTTTCCACATACTCCAGTCTCATCATCAGATTTTTTCTATTAGTTGTTGAAGGTTGGGAAAATGACCAAAAGTGCTTGTCATTAATCAGCAATTCATAAAACTTTTTAAATTTTGAACATTCCAAACCTTTTTCCAACTCTTGAGCAGTTAGCAGCATAACGCTATCAAAGAGGATTTGGAATTTTTTCTTCTCATAAAAAACCTTAGAGCCGATACAATTTTTAAGAAAATCTATTGTTTTAATAAATATATTTTTTATCTCATGTTCGGAGATTATATCTAAATCTTTATTTTTCAACATAAATTGATTGAGAAAATTTTTCATATTTCCCGAATAATTTTCTAAATCGAAATGAAGAGCTAAAAATCTTAAAATATGCTCTTGTTCATTAGCCCTAATATCATCCTTAGCATAAAGCTCTCTCCATGTTTCGTTACTTGATAAATCTTGAAGCAACTCACTAAAAGAACCATGATAAATAGCATTGCGAATTTCCTGGGAATTTAAGGGAGTTCCAGTAGTATTAAGTCGTTCAAATAGATAAAATATACCCTGTAGATCATAACTTTCAGATATGATTATACAGTGGATTATTGCATTACCAAGCTCACGACGCTCGGATAGAGGTAATGTAGAATAAGTTAAGCCTTCTAGCTGTTGGACAACCTTTTTAAGCTTAAATACTTTCCCATTTGGAAAAGATTCTTGAAAGAAATATTGTAAAGTTTTCAGGCGTTGTTGTCCATCTATAACCAGATATTTTTTAGAAAACTTATCTTTAGCAAGGAAGAGTGAAGGACTAGGAAGACCTAATAACAAGGTCTCAATAAAGCGTGATGCTTCTTCTTCTTTCCAAACATAGTCTCTCTGAAACCCCGGAATAATAAATTCTTGTTCTTCCATTCGTCTTACTAATGTATCAACAGGAAAATCAGCACCGTAATACTCAACTTCTAGTCTTGGACTTTCGGTTTCTTGTATGTCGTAGTTCATAGGTTATTTATACACTTATACTTACTATATTAGTGCAATGGTTGCACATCCTCTTAGATCGTAGCCCATCTGCCAGTTTATTTAAATTATATCTATCAGATTGCCATAAACCGTGTCCCTGGGTGAACTAACCTCATAGCTAATACCTATAAACAAAAATTATATATGTATAAATATCACAATACAAATTTATTATATTTACGGTTGCACAGCCCTAACCACACCTTGATATATTCACAGAAGTATTTATCAAAACAAAGTAAAAAATATAACACTGAAATTTGAAAATTTCTTTTATAAAAAATCAGCCTAGCTGTGCTAAGGTTTTAATCTCGTTATATTCCTTAGCTGCTTCAGCTTATGCATCTGCCTTCTTTACACCCACAACACCTTGAAGAATTAGTCAAGAGCAGTGGTATAAACTTAGACTTAATTCATTTAAACTTTAAATCGCTTCAAGGCATAAATGCTTATGAATATCTGCTGATTTCTGACCAACTCCCTCGCACCAATACAGGGATGATTAAAAGTGCTTGGTTACAGCGTTATAACCACATTACAGAAGGTGGTTGGTGGTGTTCTGGACTAGACCCCCTCAATAACTGGCAGAAGATGGAATGGGGATGTTTTAAACCCAACCAACCGCGACAAAATCAAAAAGGTAAATCAATTAAATATGAACATCCTCCCAGCACACCCACACGCATATTTTGTTTACGCATATCCTTGCAAATTTGGCAACAAGTTGGCCAACGTTATAACTTAAGTTTACCGGAAAATATCACGATTAATCATGATGGTGAAGCCGAAGGTTTTTGGGCATGGGTAATTAAAAATAAGATATCCATTGTTATTTGTGAAGGTGTGAAAAAAGCCGCAGCACTATTAACTCAAGGATATGTTGCTATTGCTGTTCCTGGTATTAATAGCGGTTATCGAGTTATTAAAGATGAATTTGGCAAAGTTACCCGTCGGCAATTAATACCTGATTTAGCATTATTCACCACCACAAAACGCGATTTTTATATTTGCTTTGACTTTGAAACTCAAGCCAAAAAAATTGCGGCTGTAAATAATGCTATTTCTCAACTAGGTTATTTATTTCAACAACAAAACTGCCCTGTTAAAGTTGTCGAACTTCCAGGAAAAGAAAAAGGTGTTGATGAATTTATCATTGCCAAAGGTGCAACAGCCTTTGATAAAATTTATCGTCAAAGTATAGATTTAGATATTTATATTGCCCAAAGCAAACCCCACACAGAGTTAACAATTCCCGCTGCACTGACTGTTAACCGTCCGTATTTGGGAAAAATTGCCTTTCCTACCTCTGGGTTAGTGGGAGTAAAATCCGCTAAAGGCACAGGTAAAACCACAGCATTACAAAGCATTGTTCAACAAGCAAAAAGCCACAATCAACCAGTTTTATTAATTACCCATAGAATCATCTTAGGACGGTTCTTATGTGAAAAGATCGGGATTAAATGGGGAATTGAACAGGAAGTATGGAGTATAGAAGCTGATGAATTACCTCTTACTTGTCCATTAGAAATTACTCCATCTTTAGGATTATGTGTAGATTCAATTTGGAAATTAAAACCCGAAGATTGGCAAGGAGCAATATTAATTTTAGACGAAGTTGAGCAATCTTTATGGCATTTACTCAACAGTAATACCTGTAAACAAAAAAGAGTTAAAATTCTCCGCATTTTCCAACAATTAATTTCTACAGTTCTCACAACTGGAGGTTTAATAATTGCCCAAGATGCCGATTTATCAGATGTATCTTTAGAGTATTTACAGACTTTAGCAGGAATTAGATTAACCCCTTGGGTAGTTGTCAATGAATGGAAACCAGCAAAAGGTTGGGATACAACTTTTTATGACTCACCCAATCCTACACCACTCATTCATCAATTAGAACTTGATTTAATTGCTGGCAGAAAATGCTATGTAACTACCGATAGTCGTTGTGGACGTTACAGCTGTGAAACCATTGAACGTTATTTAAAAGAACGGTTACAAAAACTCAGAAAAGAATTTCCTGAAACCTTAGTAGTTAGCAGTCATACTACTAATACACCTGGCCATGCAGCCGTCGATTTTATATCTGCAATTAATCAAAAAATCACTGAGTATGATACTATTTTTGTTACTCCTAGTTTGGGAACAGGAATTAGTATTGATGTTCAGCATTTTGACCGAGTTTATGGCATTTTTCAAGGGGTAATTCCCGACTCAGAAGCCCGTCAAGCTTTAGCAAGAGTACGGGATGATGTCCCCCGGATTATTTGGTGTGCTAAACGGGGTATTGGCTTAATTGGCAGTGGGAGTACAAATTATCGGTTACTATCTCATTGGTATCAAGAAAATCAAAAAGAAAATTTAGCTTTATTAAGTCCATTACATAAAATAGATGTAGATTTACCTCTAGTTTATGATCCCATTCATTTACGCACTTGGGCAAAATTATCTGCCAGAGTAAATGCTTCTATTCGTCTTTATCGTCAATCAATGCAAGATGGATTGATAACTGATGGACATCAAATTCAAATGCGAAGTAATGAAGTCCAAAATAACATTCTTCGTGATTTGCGTTTAGCCTTTTTTGCCACTGAATCCAGTGATTTTGAAAACCGCAAACGGTTAATTTTAGAAATCGTTAAAGTTCAAAAAGATTGGGAACAAAGTCGTCAAAAAGCCAAGGAAATTAAACGCAAAATTAAAGATATTAAGCAGCAAAATCAATTAGCATCAGCAAATTCTGTAGCTACCGCTAAAGATATTGATTATGTCGAATATGAACAGCTATTAACCAAACATTCTCTCAGCAATGGAGAACGGCATCAAGTTGGTAAATATATCCTCAAACAAAGGTATGGAATTGTAGTTACTCCCCAACTCAAAATCCAGGATGAAAAAGGCTATTATGGACAATTATTAATTCATTATTATCTAACTCATGAAAGTGAATATTTTCATGTTAAAGATCAGCAAGAATGGAGTCAGCAATTATTGTGGGGTGAAGGTAAGGTTTTTCTCCCAGATTTAAGAACTTATACCCTAAAAGTGGAAGCTATGCGGGCTTTAGGAATGCTGCAATTTTTGGAAACAGAAAGAGTATTTAGTGAAAATAATGCTGATTTAATCTGGCTTAAAAATGTGGCTTTACAAAGTAGTAGACACATTAAAAGAGCTTTAGGTATTGATTTAGTCAGAGGAAAAGAATCTGTTGCAGGAATTAAGATATTAAACAGACTTTTGGGTTTATTGGGTTTGAAGTTGCAACAAGTAAATGATGGCTATAAAATTGATTTAGAAACTTTAAATGATGGTAGAGAAATAATATTCGCAGTTTGGCAACATCGTGATGATTTGATATTAACTTCTTTACATAATATGGAAGGGGAAATTGTGGATTTACCTGGAAAGTATCAACATGAAGCCGTACTCATAAGTTAAACTCCAATATCCAGAATATTCAGATTCCTGACTTCTCAAAGAAGTCAGGGATCTATCTGTGGTAAAATCTATTTTGTGTGCTATTCCTGCTTTATTTATGAATAAAAATATTAATCTTGATGTTGTTAATGCTTTACACCAACAAGGTTTAGATCATTATCATAGCGGTAATTATCAACAAGCAATTGCAAATTTTGATGCGGTTTTAGAATTAGCTGCTAATTTTGCTATAGCTTATATTAATCGCGGGAATATTTTTCATATTTTAGGTAATTATGAAAAAGCCATTGCTGATTATAACCAAGCTATCAAAATAAATCCTAATTTTGTTGAAGCTTACCATAATCGTGGTAATAGTTATTATGCTTTACAAGCATATCAAAATGCTATTCATGATTATAATCGTTCTCTAGAAATTAATCCTAAATTTAGTGCAGCTTACTACAATCGGGGTTTAGTTTATGCCCGTCTTCAAGATTATCACCAAGCAGTTCAAGATTTCAATCAAGCATTAAAAATAGTTCCTGATGATATTCAAATATACTCTGAACGGGGTTTAGTTTATAGTAATTTGGGAGATTATGAAAATGCCATTAAAGATTATAACCAAGCATTACAAATTAATCCCACACTAGCTTTAGTATATAGCTTTCGAGCTAATGCACATCACCAAATGGGAAATTATGAAAATGCCATTAAAGATTATAATCAAGCATTACAAATAAATCCTGATTTAGCTACAGCTTACTATGGACGGGGTATGGTGCAGGAAGCTATGCAGGATTTTATTGGTGCAGTTGCAGATTATACTAATGCTATAGAAATATCCCCGGAATTTGCTCCAGCATACTGCAAACGAGGTGATGCTCACAAATTATTAAATAATATACAAACAGCAATTCAAGACTATACCCAAGCATTAAAAATAGATTCAGACTTTTTAGCCGCTTATTACCATCGAGGATCTAGTCGTTATATTGCTAAAGATTTTACTGGGGCAATTAGTGATTTTACTGAAGCTTTACGATTAGATTCCCAGTCTGCTGTCTTTTATAGCGATCGCGCTAATGCTCGTTATGCCCTAAAAGACTATCATAAAGCCATATCAGATTATACTCAAGCAATCAGCATTAATCCTAGTGTAGCTGAGGACTGGTTTAATCGAGGTCGTAGTCGCTTTATATTAGGAAAATTAAATCAAGCATTAACTGATTTAAGCCAAGCAATACAAATACAGCCACGTTATCCTTTAGCTTATTTAGTTAGAGCGGATATATATAAACATTTGGGTAATCAAGTAGATGCAATTACCGATTTACGCAAATCCGCTGATCTTTATTCCCAGTCAGGAAATACCCGATATTATCAGGAGATTACCAATCTGATTTCCAGAATTTCTGAATTGTAGTTATAACGGTTCAGAACCGCATTGCTCAACAATACAACCTACCCTTAGTAATTCCTATTCTATACTTAATTTTGGCAGGTAAAGATATTAGTGATATCATACTCAAGGGTAGTTTAGTCAGAGTTTTATCTTCCCGTATAGTAAGTCTCATCTAAAACTCAACCTATTAAACCCAAACAATCCCACAGAATCAGAAAAGATATATGCCAAAATTCAAATAAACTCGCTGTAAATCACATTTTCTAGATTTATTTTCTTTCCTGTCAAACCTCCAGCATTAACAACAAAATAAAACTTGCTCATTGGCTATTAATTAAATTAAAATACTCATACTATTGACTAATATTAGAAATGATCAAATTAATTTTTTTAGGTTCAGGTTCAGCCTTCACAGTCGGAAAAGATAATTTTCAGTCCAATATGCTCATAGTCAATGAGCAAAATCATAAGCTGTTAATAGATTGTGGCACAGATATCAGGCTTTCTCTTCATAAAGCTGGGTTTTCGCATTCTGATATTACTGATATTTATATTAGTCATCTTCACGCCGATCATGTAGGAGGTTTGGAATACATTGCTTTTAATACATTCTTTGATCCCAAATGTCAAAGACCAAAACTGTACACCAGTAAAGATATTGCGAGTGATTTGTGGGATAGAACTTTATCCGGTGGACTCAGGTTTCTGACTGGGGATATTGCCAATATGGATAACTTTTTTGAACAAGAGAAAATCAAACATGAAGGTTATTTTTATTGGGAAGGAATCCAATTCAATCTCGTAAAAGTTACTCATGTTGATAGTGGATATTATCTGATGCCTAGTTATGGACTATTTTTTCAGGTAGAAACAGTAAATATATTTATAACTACAGATACCCAATTATGTCTCAAGACAAATCAAAAATTCTATGAGCAAGCTGATATCATCTTTCATGATTGTGAAACCTCTCTCTATCCCAGCCCTGTTCATGCTACTTACAAACAATTAACCACCTTACCAGAAACAATCAAAAACAAAATGTGGCTTTATGGTTATCAACCAGTATCACTTCCCGATGCTAAGAAAGACGGATTTCGTGGCTTTGTTCAACGGGGACAAATTTTTGAATTTCCGCCATTAATTCCAGAATATCGCCGGGAACTGGGAATAGGGAACTGGGAGAAGAGAGAAGAAAAGTCATTTTGATTCTATGAAATTGGATAATTCATGTCTGGGAATTCCCTTCTTCTTCTCCTAAGTCTTCACCCCTAACTCCTGCTATAAATTAATTTCTTGATACCGTTTCTGAAGATCCTTAATTGTAAATAAAACCTGAAACTGCAACCCAGCAGATTCGTACAATTCCCTACCTCCTTGCAATCTATCTATCAGGGAAATTACTGTATCTACAGTGTAACCTGCCGCCTGTAACCTTTCCACAGCCTTAAGCGCAGATTGTCCGGTTGTTACCACATCTTCCAAAACTACGACTTTTGCACCTGGAGGTAAACTAGGACCTTCAATGTAAGCCATTGTTCCATGTCCCTTGGCTTCCTTGCGAATAATTAAAGCTGGTATCGGTCTATTTTCATATACGGAAACCACGCTAACTGATGATACAATGGGATCAGCCCCTAAAGTTAAACCAGCTACAGCCTGAGTATCTTCAGGTAACAGAGGTAATAATAATCTGGCTATAGCTACAGCACCTTGAGGATTGAGTGTTACTTGTTTACCATTAATATAGTACGAACTACGTTGTCCAGAGGAAAGAACAAAATCACCTTCTTGATAAGCAAGCTGGCAAAATATATCTAGTAGCTTTTGACGCAGGTTAGTTAAATCAGTAGTAGCAGCCCAAATATCTGATTGATTAGGGGTTTGAGTGGAATAAGACATTACAAACCATTAAAAAGTTGTGTTACACCAAAGTTGGAACTCAATAGAGTTCTCAAATTAAGCATAAATTAAGATTCACCCAAAAATTGAGGAGTTGGCAATATGGGTATAAAATTTAAAGCTCTGAGTGGATTACTGGTAATTCTAGCTACCAGTTGCGCTTTTTCTGCGGTTGCTAAAGCTGAAACTGAAGCACCCAACTATGAAACAACCAGTAATGCTTTTGAGCGAGCTTATTTTCGCCATGACCCTAACTTTTACGACAATGGCAGTTCAAAACGTCAATTAGATTCTTTAATCGGATCTGGGGGTAAAGCTGGTACTACCTTCCCCGACAATGAAATTGCTAAAGATGGTGAGTTAGTAAATACCTTGTATCGAGATGCTCTCGCTCAACAAGCGACAAATGATCCATATCTTCGTACCCCTGACTTACCAAATCCCTACGACTCTTCTTTGTTAATGTCTCCCCGGTATAATGGCAATAAGCTCAAAATTGGTACTGAATACCGATTTGAAAACTAATCACCTCGGTAAATTAGAGAGATGAAAACTTTCTAATTTACCGAATCTGAAAAACTAAATCAAGTTAATTGCAGATTGTATACTACACCTCATATTGTCACGGGTAAAAGAAACTAATGCTCTTGACAATATTCGTTAGTGTATTCACCAATCTTTTTTTCTCACTAATTGATATGCGGAACCCGGGACTTGAACCCGGAAGCCCGTGAAGGCACTAGAACCTGAATCTAGCGCGTCTACCAATTCCGCCAGTTCCGCTAGAATTGAATCTTATTAACAGTTTATCATTATTGCCTAATCATTTGCATTTGTCAAGCAAAAATTTGCCAGAATAGAGACAGGGCAATTTTCAAATTGTGATCGCATTTAGCCAATCCCCATTTTTCCAATCAAGCTGGCATACCGCATGATAGAATCTAACGACTTTATGGAATTTGACAACTTAGAGAAAAATCTTCCAGCTTTTAGCTAGAGGATGATCAACATAGCATCAAAACCAACATCAAACCTTTATAATTACTTACTTTTGGAGGTAGGCTTATTAATTCTTCTAGCAGCTTACCAGATGCCAAGTCTTCACTAGAAGCAGACTCCTCAGTCTTGCAAATCTGTGGTGGGCATCCTTTGGGGGGTCATGTAACAATTAGCGGTGCTAAGAATTCCGCACTGGTAATCATGGCGGGAACATTCCTTTGTTCCGGTGATTGTCGCATTCGCAACGTTCCCTTATTGGCGGATGTAGCGCGGATGGGACAAGTCTTGTCAGCTTTAGGACTACGTTTAAATAGAGATGGGGATATTTTAGATGTTGATGCGCGGGAAATTACCACATCTAAAGCCCCCTATGAACTCGTTACCCAACTGCGAGCTAGTTTCTTTGCCATTGGTCCAATTTTAGCCCGACTAGGAGTGGCACAGATGCCCCTGCCGGGTGGTTGTGCCATTGGTGCTAGACCGGTAGATTTGCACGTCAGGGGACTGCAAGCAATGGGCGCAGAGGTGCAAATTGAACATGGTATTTGTAATGCTCATGTTCCCGGAAATAATGGTAGGTTAAGAGGCGCGAAAATCTACTTAGATACTCCTAGTGTCGGCGCGACAGAAACCTTAATGATGGCTGCTACCCTAGCAGATGGGGAAACTATCATTGACAATGCTGCCAGAGAGCCAGAAGTAGTGGATTTAGCTAACTTCTGTAACTCAATGGGCGCAAAAATTCAAGGTGCAGGAACAAGTACAATTACGATAGTTGGTGTAACTGAATTACACTCAACCGATTATACTATAATACCTGATCGCATTGAAGCAGGAACATTGTTAATTGCTGGCGCAATCACCCGTTCTGAACTGCTTTTATCCCCAGTTGTACCGGATCATTTAATCCCAGTCATTGCTAAGTTGCAGGAGATTGGTGTATCAATTATTGAGGAAGGGAAAGACTGTTTACGGATTTTACCAGCGAAAACCCTCAAAGCTATAAATATTGATACCTTGCCCCATCCTGGGTTTCCCACTGATATGCAAGCACCTTTCATGGCTTTATTAACTGTAGCCGAAGGTGACAGTATCATTAATGAATCAGTCTTTGAAAATCGCTTGCGTCATGCTTCCGAGTTAAATCGCTTGGGCGCAGACATCCGTGTTAAAGGTAACACTGCTTTTGTGCGAGGAGTGCCAATGTTATCGGGCGCACCAGTCATAGGTACAGACTTAAGAGCTTCCGCAGCTTTAGTCATAGCGGGATTGGCAGCGTCTGGAACAACCACAGTGCAAGGATTACATCATTTAGATCGAGGTTATGATCGCCTAGATATGAAGTTGCAGCAATTAGGAGCAAAAATTATTCGTGTAAATGAAGCGTCAAAAGATGTAGATTTACTTGCTAATAACACTATTACTCCTGCCTCAGTTTCTATCTAAGGTTTGAGTATTTTGTTTTTGTTAACTTAATCGCGATCGCACTTCGCACAGCTCGGAGAGCGATCGCTTTTGCCTACTGATTAAAGTTTGAGAATTTATTGACTTGCAATCTGCTATGTATTATCCAATAACATAGTATGAGCTTCTACTACATTCAAGTTCAAGGGTAGATATAATGATACCCCACAATAATTAATTAAAGTTATAACGAGACAAAGCACTATGGGGCAAAACCCTTAAGACTTCTTCAATTGTTGTTACCCCAGTTGTCACCTTGTGGGCAGCAGCTATACTAAAAGAAGTAAAATTAATCTCCTTTAAATAGCAATTTAGCTGAGTCATCGTACCTTCATAAATTAGTTCTCTCACCCTGTCATCTATATCCAGTAACTCTACAATTGCCTCCCGTCCTAAATAGCCGGAATTAAAGCATTTAGGACAACCTTTTCCGCGTTGCCAACCTTGGGTTGTACTTGGTGTTGGTTCTAGTCCCAATTTTTGCAAATCTGCTGCTGTGGGGGTGTAGGGTTCTGCACAATGGGGACAAACTCGACGCACCAAGCGTTGGGCAACAATACCTAAGAGGGCATCGCTAATTAAACCTGGATCTGGTCCAATATCTTTTAAGCGAGGAATTGTACCCACAGCATCATTTGTATGGAGTGTAGTAAACACTAAATGTCCAGTTAAAGCTGCTCTAATGGCAGTTTCTGCCGTTTCGTGATCTCTGATTTCTCCTAACATAATCACATCAGGATCTTGGCGAAGAATTGCTCGTAGACCAGCAGCAAACGTCATCCCTGCGGCCTCATTTACTTGGGTTTGAGTGATACCTGATAAGACATATTCTACTGGGTCTTCAACTGTCACTACATTAACTGATTCAGTGGCGACTGCTTGCAAACTAGTGTATAGGGTGCTAGTCTTACCTGAACCAGTAGGTCCTGTGAGAATAATCATTCCCTGGGGTTGGCTTAACCATCTTTTGTAAGTCTCTAATGCAGATGAGGAAAAACCGAGTTTAGTTATATCACTGAAAGGATTATGCTGGGGTAGTAAGCGGATGACAACCTTCTCCCCACCAACACAGGGAAGGGTGCTAACTCGCATATCTAATCCCACTTCTGATGAATCTCCGACTGCATACTTTTGGCTAATGCGTCCATCTTTAGGGCGACGGCTTTCACCGATATCTAAGTCAGACATGACTTTGGTGGCTACAACTATTCTCCGGCTCACTTCTAGAGGGAGCGTGGTAATATTTCGCAATACGCCATCTATGCGATAGCGAACTCTTAAACCCTCTGGCATGGGTTCTAGATGGATGTCACTGGCACGGTTGCGTAAGGCACTACTGAAAAGGGTTTTGACTCTTTCGATTTGGTCTGATGCTTTAGAGAGATAGAGTTCTGTGACTTCAGAAATGTTTTCTATTTCCGATTCATTGGTGAGGGGATTGACTAAAGAGTCTCCACTTATTTTATTGAGGTCAAGGTTTTGAGTGTGATACCAAGCTTTATAACTTTTTTCGGTAATGAGAATAATTTTAATATCAGTGAAAGTGCGATCGCTCAGTTTTTGAATTTCTTCTGGTTTAACTATCACTGGGCTACCTAAATAGTAACAGTTACGCCAAAGTATAAGGGGAATGACTGGGGGTAATTCTTGGGGATTAGGAAATAATCTAAAAAAACGATAACTGACTTCTGTATCTAATAATTCTAGATTGACTTGTTCTACTTCATTTATTAATAAATTGATTGCTTGTTGACAGTTGATTTCTCCCTTTTTCAGTTGTTGCCAAGGGGATGAGATATTAATGACACTTTGCATAGGGTTTAAATAATAAGAAAACGATATTAGATACTGAAGAGTCAATTTTTCCAAACTTCGCTTTTTGATTCGACGTAATTATAGTAATCCTAAATGAGTCCAAACTCAAAACGGGATGAACCAGCCTCCCTATATAATCGAGTGTTTATAAATTCAATAGGATTGCCATACCAGGTTTTACATATCAAAAAAGACTAAGTAAAAAATGATTCAAAATTAAGCAATTCAACTTTTTCTAATACCACCCAGTTGAAGCAGAACTACAGCTACTTCCACAGGCTTTACCAGAAGCTTTAGCTTTGAGAACAGGTGAATATACCATATTAGTGTAAACAGTTGAGCTATAGGAATCATAGGAGTAACTTTTCCCATCTTCACGCATTATTTGTGCAAATGTATAACCATTACCCGTGAAATTAGTGACTTTAGCCCAATTTGATTTGCAAGTTGGAGAATATCGCAGTTCTACTTTCCCCTGTGCAAAAGAAGCGGTACTGACTGTATATCCATCATTACACCCCTGTTTAACAGGATCTTGATTATTACAATTTGCTTCATTAGGACTCGCAGAACAAGTGGCATTAGGACTAGTAGATTGAGAGTTTAATTTCCAACCATAATAATTAGCATTTGAAGGCATTTGCCAAAAAGGAAGATCCTTTCTATTGTTAGTGTGAGCAGTCAAATAGATATTTCCTTTACTATCTTTTGAAGTTACAATCATAGCGTGATCCATCCACCCATCTTTATTCCAATCAGCTTGGAGAAAATCACCTGGTTGAAGTTCAGAGATATTGTTAGCTAAAGAAGCACGTCCATTTTTAGTAAACGCATATAAATGACCAGCACTAGTCCATGTATAACTCTGATTTAGGTTGCCATAATACCAAGCAGAAATAGAATCATACGCACCTGATATTTGTGTCCATCCACCAGCGAAAAGAGATTGAGAGACAAAATTAGTACAATCGTTATCACTAAATGTACGATAGGATGAATTATAATTACTCCAGTATTTGTAGGCGTAATCAATAATCGCTTGACGATTTAGTGAAGCAGCGGCAATCAATTGAGTATCAAGGTTAAATTTTTTAGAGTTATCAAGCACTTGAAAATAATTTATTGGCTGCTTAAAACTCAACAATTTATTCAGTTTTTCCCCTGCTTGAGCTATGAGATTATTTTTTTGATAATTACTATTTTTTGATTGGGAGTTATTAGTAGATGTGGGGATGGTAGATTTATCAATTAATGGTACACCAGGTTCAGGTGCAGTGACAGGTGCATTAACAATCTGATTTTCTTTTAATTTCCAATGATCATTTTCTAAATTAAAAGTCAAGCGTCTATCTTGGTAATATTCAGTTGTCTTAGGAGCAGAAGGATCGCCACTATTATCCAAGTTCATTGTGGTATGTTCAGTGGCATCTACACTAGCTTTATTCCCCTGGATTTTCGTTTTGTTGATCTTCAACTCAGTTTGAAAATCAGTGTAACGAATGCCATGAGAAAACAGATTAGCTCCTTGTTTTGAATTGCCACTAATTAAAGCTTGATTTTCCGCTTCAATGGCAGCTTTAGATAAATTTGCTAGTTTAGCTTCTGGTGTTAATTTATGTTGGTTATTTTCAGCACATAATTTACTGAGATCAAGAACTGTACCATTAGTTGTTGTCTGGTAACAAAGGGGTTCACCAATAGGTTTACTACTGGGCGCAGACTCTGCTCTTCCCACTTGTGCTATGGGCAACATACTCAACAAAAACAGGCTAATACCGGGTAATAAGAGGCTTTTCACTTTTAACATTTTCAAACACTTGGTATACTCATAGCTGAATTCTATCCTCTATACCGAAGCTTGTCAGGATAGATAAAGTGTGAAAAAGTGGTAAAAAGTGGGTACTATACTATTAAAGGCTAAAATAGCTTTTAATACAGACTATATAAATAAGTAAATGGACTTTCAAGAAGCATTAAAACTTGCAGACGAATTGGTGTTTAGCAAAACTGGAGAACACCTTGATGACTTGCACTGCAAAATTTTTCAGCAAGCTTGGCAAGGTGACACATATAAGGAAATTGCTATCAATCTTGATTATAGTCTAGAGCATATTAAGAAAGAAGCAGCTCAGTTATGGCAAATGCTCTCAGAGCCTTTACCAGAAGAAGATGGCAAAACTAAATCTCAGAAAAAGCAAGAAGTTAGCAGAACTAACTTTAAGAGTGTATTACAGAGAAAGTGGGAATCTCAACAGTCTGAACAAGCCCTAAAAGCCAAGGAAAATAAACTTGCTTGCTCAAAACCGGAAATAGAGAATCCTGATTTTCGTATCTATAGTCAGGCAATTATTACTCACCAATATCAAAATACTACTGTAGAGTCACAGGCATCCAACCAACCAAGTCTGCAAGGAGTGCATATTCCTAATACTCGCAATCAAGTTTTTGGACGAAATGAACTCATCAAAACAGTTCTGGCTCTTCGGTACTTGTTATGCTAAACTATTAAATAAAATGCCAGTTTAATAAGCATCTAATTCGGAAATTTTCAAAGTTTTTAAATCCATATCCCGAACGTTTTATTAGTTTAAGCTTGTTATTAATTCCTTCCACAGT
>CAINGU010000044.1 GCA_903848645.1 uncultured cyanobacterium
ACTGATTAACGTTTCAATCCCTAATAGGGAGTAAGTGAAATTGCAATTTGAAGATAAAGTTTTGTACTATCACGTATTACGTTTCAATCCCTAATAGGGAGTAAGTGAAATTGCAATGAAAGTCTCAAGTTGGCATCAGCTAAGATAATCCGTTTCAATCCCTAATAGGGAGTAAGTGAAATTGCAATGCTACAGGTTCTATAGAATAATCGCCGTAGGGATTGTTTCAATCCCTAATAGGGAGTAAGTGAAATTGCAATCAGGACATTTACCATCACAGCTTTTCCGGTGAACGTTTCAATCCCTAATAGGGAGTAAGTGAAATTGCAATGTGCTTTAATAGCTTCTTTGAGCATTTGTAAGGTGTTTCAATCCCTAATAGGGAGTAAGTGAAATTGCAATTATTAAGTAATCCAGCCGATTTCCTTAATGTTAAGTTTCAATCCCTAATAGGGAGTAAGTGAAATTGCAATGCAGTCTTCATGCGGACTCAACAGATAAATTTCCGTTTCAATCCCTAATAGGGAGTAAGTGAAATTGCAATTGGAATTTTCTACACACTTGCCGGTCCCCGTTAAGTTTCAATCCCTAATAGGGAGTAAGTGAAATTGCAATTACACGCTATTAGAGTATTATGTTTCATATAGAAGTTTCAATCCCTAATAGGGAGTAAGTGAAATTGCAATCTGTTATTTGCGAAGTCTAGTTCGTTTTGAGCAGTTTCAATCCCTAATAGGGAGTAAGTGAAATTGCAATTCTTTGCCTAGTCGGATGTCAAACACAGCATCGTGTTTCAATCCCTAATAGGGAGTAAGTGAAATTGCAATCAACTTAAATGTTAAGCCACTATTACCATTCATAGTTTCAATCCCTAATAGGGAGTAAGTGAAATTGCAATTAGAAAAACTACCACGCGCTGGAGAATACAACGCGTTTCAATCCCTAATAGGGAGTAAGTGAAATTGCAATACACTAAACTTCCTGCCATTTACTGGGAGCTTGCGTTTCAATCCCTAATAGGGAGTAAGTGAAATTGCAATTTTGGGAATTTCGATTTCCCAAGCCATATCTAAGGAAGTTTCAATCCCTAATAGGGAGTAAGTGAAATTGCAATATGAACTTGAGGCAGGATGTTAGTTTTCTCAGGTTTCAATCCCTAATAGGGAGTAAGTGAAATTGCAATGATTGTGCCTCGCGCTTGTCTCAGGTTTTTTGGGGTTTCAATCCCTAATAGGGAGTAAGTGAAATTGCAATGCGACATTAAAAAAAGATGGAACTCCTTGGCAGATTGGTGTTTCAATCCCTAATAGGGAGTAAGTGAAATTGCAATAAGTTCGCTTGGTCGAGAGATACTTTTTGATAGGCGTTTCAATCCCTAATAGGGAGTAAGTGAAATTGCAATAATCTTCTTTAGATAGATACTAGAAGAGCCTCCGGTTTCAATCCCTAATAGGGAGTAAGTGAAATTGCAATGCCGCTTTTCACATTTGGGGATATCAAAAATGTAGTTTCAATCCCTAATAGGGAGTAAGTGAAATTGCAATTAAGCTAAATAAACGGATTTACCACTACCTTTTGGTTTCAATCCCTAATAGGGAGTAAGTGAAATTGCAATCATTTTCAAAAGTGAGTTTTGGCTTTGGCTGTAGGATGGCGTTTCAATCCCTAATAGGGAGTAAGTGAAATTGCAATTTTCCACCCAAAATATAAATGCCCCTCATCTACCAATTCTTGTTTCAATCCCTAATAGGGAGTAAGTGAAATTGCAATTATCCAGTCCCCTCGGCTAGTGTATTTACCCAATCGTTTCAATCCCTAATAGGGAGTAAGTGAAATTGCATATTTTGCACCTGTTTTATAAATTTGTTTTTTGCGTTTCAATCCCTAATAGGGAGTAAGTGAAATTGCAATAATCCTCTAGTTGAGGCACACTTCGGACCCACAACGTTTCAATCCCTAATAGGGAGTAAGTGAAATTGCAATATATTCCTTTACAATCAGAGATAGTACAGGACGTAAGTTTCAATCCCTAATAGGGAGTAAGTGAAATTGCATTTCTTTTGGGTATTTGGTGTATATGTCGGAGTCATAAGTGTTTCAATCCCTAATAGGGAGTAAGTGAAATTGCAATCGGAGTTCTGAAGGCCTATATATATGTAGTTTTCAAGGTTCAGTTGCGCGGATACTCTTATAATAATCCATTTCAGAAAAAGTGTCAAGGATTAAAATAGCTGAAACCCTTGCTGTACAAGGTGCGCGGATGGGTGAACTCCATGAACTCCATGAAAAGCTTGTGTAGAGATGATTGCAGTCATTTTTTTCTCATCTGAATTTTTTACACCCACCCATCCGCGCATTATTAAGCGAAGAAAATCGTCTGATCACGCGGTTGTTCACCACCAATTCTTTCTATTTTACCAAAACAGCAAGCACAAAGGAAGTAAAAACGAATGCTATCGGTTTCAGGTTTAATGAGTTTATTGAGACGCGATCGCAATTTAGCATATTGAGTATCAGTTAACTCACATTCAAAAATACTATACTGCACCCATTGACCATAGGACTTGAGAATACTATGGATTTTAGTCCGCCGTTTATCCTCAGAAATATCGTAAGAAATAACAACATTCATAAATTTTGTGCGAAGTTATACCTTATTGATATAGAGAAGTTTTATTTCAGTACCAAAGGGGGATATTTATCAGTTGTTCCCATTAAATATTTAGCTAGTAATCTTGCTTGTAATTCAAAAGCTTCTCGATAAGTACATTTACGTCCCATTACCGGGTGTTTAAACTCCGATAGTTTTTTCTTTTCGTACAAAGTCAAAAAAGTTTTGCGTCCTTCTGGAGTAAGAGAAACAGCACCGCTTAATGGTTCAGTCACAAAATCTGCTGGAGTTAATAATTGCTTATTCAAAATAGATAAAACTACAGCATCTACCACTAAAGGGCGAAACTCTTCCATTAAATCTAAAGCTAAAGAAGGGCGATTATAGCGATCAAAATGTAGATATCCTAAATATGGATCAAAACCGACAATATTCACAGCACTTTGCACATCATGACGCAATAAAGAATAACCAAAACTTAACAATGAATTTACCGGATCTGTAGGTGGACGACGGACACGCTTAGTAAAAGAAAATTTAGAGTTACGAATCAGACTATCAAAACAACCAAAATAAGCAGCACTACCAGAACCTTCTAAACCACGCAAAGAATTGATATTTTCAGTTGAACTAATTGCAGCAATTACCTGTTCAATGCGAGCAATATTTTTAGATAGATCAATATCATCAAATTCCCGTTGATAACGCATCAAAGTTTGACGGTAATTTTTTAATTTTCCTCTAACAAAGCCTTGAACAGCATGAATAGATTGGGGTGTTTCTCCTGCTGCTTGCCATTGTGCTTTGCGAATGAAAATATTACCAGTCATTTCTGGCTCTAACCGTCCTAAATAGTGACCAATTTTATTGATAAAAGATAGAGGAATATGACGAGTCATTAACTCATCTACAACAGCCGGCGAAATAGTTGCTCGTCCTAAAACAACTACACCTTCAAGATGAATAAATGGAATATCTTGAAGAATTTTCTTTTCAAATTTCACATTAATCCGTTCATCAACCTTACCAATAAAAGCATCATCTTGTGTGATATAAAGAGTACCCATGATTAAATCCTCAAAATAGGTGAGAGTGGACAAAAGACAGTAAAAAGAGTTTTAGAAAGGTTTTTGTATCAAGTCTAAATTTCTCAATTTGCTTCTTGATAACGCCCAACTTTATCAGCAAGTTGTGGCAAACATCGAGAATAAAGACTACAACCATCACAGCGTTTTGTTTTGACAGCTTTTGGCATAGCACCTGTAAACAGTAACGTTTGGATAGCTTCAATAGTAGCAATGGTACTACCTCGTAATTCTGGCGTAATTTCTACTAATTTCCGTTGATGAGTTTGAGCATAATAGATATAGCCAGTATTGATATTTTTGCCTGTCATTTCCTCCAAACACAAAGCTTGAGCGCAAACTTGCAATTCATCATTATCCCATTCTCCTTTACGTCCTCTTTTATATTCAATAGGGTAAAATTCGCCATTTTCAAACTCAATTAAATCAGATTTACCAATAAGTTGATATTGTTCTGATTTCAAGTAAATAGCGCGTATCTGCCAAATTTCCTCACGATTTTGTTCTCCAACTGTGTGGACTCGTTCATGTAAACTTGTACCTTCAATAGTATATTGATTATCAATGAATTCACCTGCACAATGAATCAACCAGCAACGGTGAGGACAATAGGAATATTGATTTAAAGAGGCAATATTAACGTAATCATCAGAATTGATATTTTCAACTAACATAAATTACAAAAGATTTGATTTGATAAACAATCAAGACAGTGGCTACAAATAACTATTTTCTTCTAATCATTCCCATTCCCATAGTTGTTTTTCTACCAATACCAGCATATAAAGCAAAGTCAGCTAAGGCGTTAATTTGTTTAATTGCCGTTGTTTCTAAATTGCCAAGAATGCGATAACTAATTTCACCTAAACAACCAATAAATTTATTATCATAGTTGCTAATGACTTCAGTATTGATATTAAAAGCACTAGCATAAATTGATTCAAAAGAAATATTAGTTAATTCAATACCGCTATATTTATGCCACCGATTTAGTAGACTATTGAATACAGATTCCCGTGTTGGTAAAACATTATCAAATTCACCTTGACGAAAAGCTACAGGTGTAGAAAAGATGAAATTAAGATTGCGTTCTTGTTCGCTTGCTTGGTGATAAAGTTGGGAATAACTACAAGCATTTGCCCAAGGTTGATTAGATTGAGGTGTACCTTGAATGCTGGTAATATATAAGTTGGCTGAACCTAAATGCCAAGGTTGTTTGGGGTTTATATTTAACCATAAAGGTGTCAGTTGGCTAAATAAATTGTCATTTAATAAAGAAATACGCCACCAACAAGAAGTACCAGCAGGAATAGGATTTTGATGGGCATATTGCAAAGTATAAGATTGGGTTTTATGTTTGTTTTGTACCTGCAATGGTGAGAGAGTAAAGGCTTTATCGGCGTTTGATTCGTGTAAGTAGTCTCCTAATTTTCTATCAACAGAACTCACTAGGTTAAGAAATAAGGCGTGGTAATGTCTACCTGTGAGGAAATTGGGGTAAATTGGAGATTGGGGGATGATGTTGAGAATGAGACTATGGGGCATAATTTTTGCAGTGTGGCACAATTTGTAAGTAGATGATGAAAACTAAGAAAGATTCAGACTATGGAACGTATAAAGTAATAAAAGTTGAATAAAGAGTAAGAAAAATGACAGTTGATAATTCTCGTGAAGCAACGGCACTCACTAAAAAGTTAGAAGCCAGTTTACCAATTAAAGTCAAGGCAGCAAAAGAATTATTGAAAATGCTGAAGACAAGAGGAGACATAATAAATCCAGAGAAAGAATTTGAAGTTGATTGCGTAGCTTATTCTGGGGATGAAGGCGGGATTATGTGCCGATTGGTCAGCAAAAACGATAATCCCGAAGATGAAGATAAAGCACAATATGTAGTATCTATTACCCATCTCAAAATAGATCCAGATCATCCCCATGCTGAAGAAATAGCAACTTATCAACGTGATCGAAATCGCAAGTTAATGTTACAAAATTGTGGTAGTTTGATGACTGAATTAATGCCTTCATGCTCTCCTAAAACAAAGAAGAGCGGTAAAGGTTTTGGGAAGTAATTAACTCTGAAAACGGTATTGCATTAACTTGGGAAGTTTTACATTTTTGATATCATCAAAATAGTAATATTCCCCTTGTATTTGCACATTTTGAATGAGACTTACTGGAGGCATATTTACCACATCATAGCTAATAACTTGATTAGTAAACATGACATCCAATGGATTTAAAGGATGAGTACAGGTAAATAAATCAGTTTTGATTTTTGGTTGTGGTAATGGCTCAACTGTAATTTCTGCTTTACTCATCCATTTACCTAAACGAATCCATTTAGGTAATTTGATTTCTTTTTGAGCAATGAGAAAAAACTCAAATTGACTTTCTGGTGCAATTTCTTTTGCTCGTCCAAAACTAGGAATATTCTTTTGGGTTTTCTCCATTTCTACATGATAGTTATTATTTGCATATTTCCATGTATTGAGAATAGATGAATGCCTCAGAGAACGAGCAGGAGTTATATAGATTCCTTGTTCATTTAAAGGAGTTAAATGTGCTTCATATTTTGGCACTTGTTCGGGGCAGAAATAGCGATAGGAATCTTCCTCAGCAACGGTAGTTGAGTAAATTTGACTATCAACTAAACCGAGTGCATAACAGAGGGCGTAGTTATGAATTATTGCCTCTGTTTCGTAGAGTCTACCGATTTCACGGGTGGCAAAATAGAGGCTGTCATGGAGTTCTAATTGACAACGATAGATAATTGTCATGGCTGTTACTTAGTTTTAGCAGCAGTTTTCTTTTTGCTAATATGTTTGTTGGCATATTCTTTAGCTTCTGTATCAGCTTTTTGCAAAATTGATTTAATTCCCGCTTCGTTATTTGTGAGATTCTTAACTTCGTTAATCAGAGGAACAAAAGCATCACAAATAAAGTCTGTATGCACGATAAATTCATCATTCATTAAATTTCTAATTGCACTTTTAGCCGCAATAATTACATCATCTTCATCTAAAGGATCAGGTGATTTGAGAGTATTATTAGCCTTCATTTGGTCATATATTGCTTGAGTCCAACGGAGGTTACTGGTAATTTCTCCATCAGCAAAAATCACACCGACTAATTCATTCCTAATGCGACCTGTACGGGTTGTTTGTGCGCCATAGTGACGAGTTCTGAGGATGTTATTAAAAACATAAAGGAAACTTGCTTCTGTGGGGTCTTTTAGCGTGACAATGCTAGGAAAAAAAACTTGTGGTCTAATGTGATCTTGTTGATTAATTCTGCTAGTAACTTCACCAGGTTTAGAACCACTTTCTCCTTTAGAAGCCATTGTCCCATTTTCAAAAGGAGCATTGAGAGTAAATGTTTCATGAGACTCATCAAATGGTGTAATTGAAAATGCAGTATCTACAACAACTTTTGATTTTTCTGAACCAGAATCACCAATAGCGAACCCGTAAATAATACAATCAGGATTATCCATTGCAAAAGATACGTTATATTCACATTCTTCTGCTGTCATGAATTCATATTTACGCAATAATTCTCTACCAACTAATCTTTCTGGTGTTGACTGTTTACGCTTGAACATTGAAAGACGGCTAATGGTATTTTTATCTATGACTCCAGCCCTTACCCGTGCTTTATTTAGTTCGCTATCTGTTTGGAATAGAGGATAAGATTCTGTCACGCGAATGGTTAGAAAGTGGGCATATTTTCCCATTGGTTTGTAGGGAATTTCAGCTTGAAATAATTTAGGTTCAACGGTTTTTAAGAGTGCCATGATTTTCTCCAAAATAAACGTAATTGGTTTGATAAAATTGTTGGTTGGGGTAGGGGTTTAGCATTGCTAAACCCCTACGTTTGATTTATGGTTGATTATCATCATCTTCAGATTTAGTTTTTCCTGCGTTTTCTTTGTCATCTTCTAAACGATAAAGAAATTCACAGGTGTCTCGAATGAGATTTAATTGACGGCCTGCTAAACGTGCGCGATCGCTTGCAAATGATTTCTCAAATACCTCCACTACAAAATAGTTGGCAAATTCTAAAACAGCTTGTCTTTCTTCCTCCCTTTTATTCATCATCCAACGTCCTTCAGCAGTAGAAGAATGTACCCGATCCATAAGTTTAAAAACCTCTGCGGCTACAGCTATAATTAAAGTTTCACCATCAAACACACTGGAATCAGCTTTAAGAATAGTTGTTGAAGCAATCTCAATTGGTTTTAAAACAGCATTGCTTTTAGGATTAAACCGCTTATTGGCTCGATAAAAACGACGATAAAGTTCCGTCAATTTCTTTGGATGATTCAAAGTTGATTTTTCTTCCACAATTAATTCCTCCTTAGTAGAATCAAATTTTGTATAAGGGTCAAAGCAGGGGTAAAAATGATAGGTGTAAAGTTTGATTTTCTCAATTCTTGCTGTTTCAACTCCTTGATTACGCACCCATTTATTCAGATAAGCAAAGACATAAAGAGAACTGGTTTCAAAATCCTTTGCTAGTTCCGTAAATTTCCCCCAATTAGCATCATAACCAGTCTTCCCTTGTCTTGCATTGACATCTAAATGAATAGCGTAAGCAGCAGTTAAAACATTTAAAGGTGCAGGATATTGAATACCGTACTCTTCCCAACCTTCAAGAATGTAATCAAGGCGAAATCTATCTGTTTTTACTAAAGTACAGAAAGCATGAGGCGCACTATCAAGAAATACCGTTTCTTCAAATTCTGTACCATCATTAAATGGAGGAATAGGAGACTCAGAAACTACAGTTTTAACATCTAAAATCATTGGGAAAGCAAATGCTAACCAACTCGGCATTACCCAAGATTCTGTATCAGTGCTATCTCTTCCTGGTGGTAAGGCCATGAAGTAAAATGTTAAAGGCTGATCTTCTGGATAGGAAAGTTTAAATGTGCGGTCTTTTTCACTATCTAAATTTTCATCAATTAAGAAACTATCCACACTTTGATAATTTTCTTTACCCAAATCAATCTGTAAATCTTTACTGATGAAATGATTACGGATGCTAGTATCAAAACGAGTTTGAGCAATGTTCATGTAAGCTTTTTGTAAAAACTTATTAGTTTCTGGGGTAAAGTAATAAGTTGGATAAAAATAGAGATAGCGATATTTACCATCTTCAAATCTTTTTCCTACAGCTTGAGTTTGATTCATGAGAATTTGTCTCAGCATCATCTCTACACCCGCAATACTAGAAATATTGCGTTTAGCGTTAGAACCTCCTAACATTTGTTTATTTGTATAAACTTGAGGTGTAAATAAAACTGCTGATTCCATCTGTTCAGTGACAGTATAAGCTGAATGAGAAATTGAGCAAATTAATTGTTTACCTCTCCCTGATTTTTTCGCAGCATTATAATTAGTCAACTCATTGATAAAATTATCAATTTCCGTGGTGACAGATGTTAGTTTATTGGTATGAGGTAACATGACAACTCTTGATACCCACAACCTTAAATCATCCCAACCATCAGGTAATTGATACTGTGCCAGAATTGGTGAAATTAAATCTGTCAAATAATAAATTACCTGTTGACAATTTTCGCGGACATCTTCAATACCTGGGTGTTTTTCTAAATATTTAGCCGCTAGATAATACCATTCATAAGGTACACCTCCTGTATTACCTTTGAGTTTTTGTTCTTTCAAACTTTCATTAATGCGTTGAATTTCTCGAACCTGCGGTAAATATTCTGTTAAATTCCAAAATTCCGCGACTTTGTGAGTTAAATCAAAATTTGGAACTTCTGGTAATTTTTTATCTTTCTTCCTTTCAGTTTCAATTTTATTAACTATTTCATCCCAAATTTTGCGAGTAATTAAATCTCCAAATTCGGCAATTTGATCAATACGGATACTATCATCAAACTTAAAATCATAATCAACAGATAAAACATTTTGTTTTTGAAACTTAACTAAATTTTCACTGCGACTTTTAGCAACAGATGGTTTATTAGGATTGAGAATACGCAAAGTAGCATCTAACCCAACTTGCATTAAACCAGGAGATTCAAAAAACAGGTTGTAATATTCAGCATATTTCATCCCTTTTCCATCTCTACCAAATCCCGTTTGTCTGAGTTTTAATTGACCTGCACAAAGGGATTTAATTTTATTAACTACCAAATCTGGTAAAGTTTCAGGTGAAATAGGAGGAGCATCCCGTAACGCTAGATAAATTACCCCTGTTGGTAGATATAACAACGGTTGATAATATGTATTTTCAGCAGTATTTAAGTTAGTGTGAGCTTCAATTACTGCATTATTAACAACGTTGGTTAAAACACCTCTATTTTCGGCGATGTGATGATAGGTGAATTTTAATTTACCATCACTGAGACTATGGAGAATTTCATTTAATGCCCTATTTTCTGCATCTTGAGGATGTTTGATAATTGAAGAAAGTAAATCAGCTAAACGAGTTAAATCACATAAACTGCGAATAGTACGGTCTTTAAGAACAGGATTTAAGCCAAACTCAGAAAAGTTCCAGTTAGTATCCCAGCGTCGTTGTGCATTATAAGCCATACACAATAAATCATCAATATATTCTTGATAAACTTCGGGATTATCTGGATTAATAAATTTATCAAGTCCTAATTGTTTGACTTTTTCATCAATAATTTTGCGATGTTCATCTAAAGGTAATTTGCGACATTCTTCAGGTGCATCTGGGAATTTTTCAAAATCATGGAGAATAAAGCCAGCAATTACTAAACGTCGTTCTTTATCTTTTACTAATCGCTTAACCGTAGTATCTAGTTTTTCTAATCTTTGCTCAATTAAATTTGCTGGAAATAAGCCATTGAGTAAGTGTGTATTTAAAGATTGGTCAGCAGCATTATCACGTCTAACTTTAGTTTTCCCTTCGGCTTCTCGTTTTTCATCAATTTCATCAAAGAATTTCCCACCTTTAGCAGTGACACCAATAGCTATTTTTAGCAAATTTGGTAACACATATTCGCTAAAGTCTGCCATGACTTGATCATGAGGATTTTCAGCTTGTATTGCTTCTCTTAATAATTTGAGTGTGAGTAATTGTCCTTTAGTTTCAATAGTTCTGTCATGATCTCCATCAAAACCAAAATCACCCGATAACCAATCATCATCTGAGGTTTCAGAATTAGAATTATCTTCTATCTGTAAGAGTGATAGTTGTTGATATTCGTTTGAAGATTTATTTTTTTTAGCCATTATCTTATTTCCATGACATTAAATAGTTTATTGATTGGAAGTAAAATTTTTATTCAAATCCTTCTAGCAATTTAGCAACTTGTGCTGGATCAGGAAGTTGATTTTTTAGTTCTTGAGGTAATTGAGAAACTATCTGATAAGTGGCTACACCAATGGGTTTATTAGAATCTTTGAGTGCATATTCCACAATAGTTCTCTGTTTAGATTTACAAAGAATAATGCCAATAGAAGGATTTTCATCTGGTAACTTTACCGTGTTATCTAAAACAGATAGATAAAATTGCATTTTGCCAACATATTCAGGTAAAAATTTACCAATTTTTAATTCTATTGCCACCAAACACTTTAAACGGCGATGATATAATAGAATATCTATAAAATATTCTTCATCATCAATTTCTAAGCGATATTGACTACCAATAAAAGCAAATAAACCACCCATTTCTTGTAAGAATGGTTCAACTCTTGTCAAAATTGCTTGTTCTAGCTGTCTTTCGCTATGTTCATCTGCTAATTCCAGAAAATCAAAAGTATATTCATCTTTAACAGCTAGTTTTAATTGGTTACGTATCTCTGTTGGAACTGTTTGATCAAAGTTAGTTTGATTGAGCAGAGTTTTTTGATATGTTTGATTTTCAATTTGGTGAATTAAAACATTTTTTGTCCAACCAAATTTACGAGTCATCTTAATATAAAATTCTCGTTCTAAATCATCTTTACATTTTTCTAAAATGACTATATTGTGAGTCCATCCAATTTCTGCCACCAATGGTGGCAGAATTTCTTGAGAGTGGTAAGTTAGGTAAAAATCTCGCATTCTCCAAATATTGCGAGTAGAAAAACCACTAATACCTGGAAACTCTGCTTGTAAGTCTTTTGCTAACTGTTCTACGACTGATTTACCCCAATTAACATTCTGTTGTCGGGTAACAATCATCTTGCCAATATCCCAGTAAAGGTTAATCATTTCTCGATTAACTGCTTTGAGAGCATCGTATTGGGCTGCACGAATTCGTTGTTGTACTTCCATAAGTAGATGTCTGTAATCATCAGCAATGGGGTTATTCATGATCAACTTCAATTTATCAATATCCCTAAGTTGAGTGCTTTATGTGATTGAGAAGAAAGAGGGAAACTTGACTAAAACTAATTGCCTTAAGATTTGGTGTTATCCCTAGATGCTTTTGCTTGAAGCTATCTGGGATTTTATAAGTGACTTGATCAACCATCAGTAACAAAACTGTTGGGGATTGAGATTACTTACGCCTGAACTTAATGCCGCAAGCTACTAATAAGCTTCCCTCTGTTATAGGAAATTCTTAGTTAAAGCAAAAAATCTCCTATATAGAGTCAATATCAGTTAAAATTGTGGCAAGCGATACCTATGTTTAAGACCTACTCGCTCTCTAATTATTGGGAAGCCTTTTTTATCACGAGCTTTATCCACAGCGTCTCCGAATCGCCAACCAACTTTATGGGGCTGGGCTAGTTCATCGCCCCAATGCCATTCGCCGTCTGATAATACTTCAATCAACATATCAACCTTGGTCTTCTTACGTTTTTGCATTTTCTTGTCATTGAAGAAAGTTTACATACCACTCATTAAGACTAATAGTTCGTTTCACTACCAGCCTGTCCAAGTGCATAATCAGAAACTAACTTAAGCGATAGCCGATTGCAAGCCAGTAAGTTAAAGACTTATTTAACCATTTTAATTATAAGTCAAATAAGTCAGGACTTAATCGTAGTTACTAGACCAATCTGCTATTCTCAGATCAGATGGAGATTCACCCTCTTTATGCGGTGAAATATTAAATCCCTATTAGGGATTGAAATAAATACGTCTGAACTTACTGGCGCAAGCTTTTTCTCCATCGCATCAACCAAAATCCCTATTAGGGATCGTAACTTCAAGCAATCCATATCTCATCTCCTTTGCTTTTAAACGTATAAGCAAGCGTATCCAGCAGCAACGCAGATTGACCAAAGGCTATGGAATAGGGCTGAGTTGCTTCATGAATACTGTACTGGTCACTGATAGGATAAAGTTGAAAGTGCATAGGTAGCCTTAACCGCATCCGCACTTCAGCAACTGGACGACGAATTACATAACAAACTAACCCCTCTTTTTTCAGCTTTTTATCAATTTGACCTATCCAAGTATTATCTGGTTGCCATACTCCCACTCCTGTTAAAACCTGTACTTTCCAAGCGTCAGCTATGGGTTGCAAGTCTCCAGAATAGGTAAATTTCCAGTTCAACCGTTCCTCACGGTAGGAACGCAACTTGATAAATGCGAGACAATGAGCAAATCTACCTTTAGCTATGGGTTGTCCAGTCCGTTGGGCAGTTTCTTTTAATGTCCGTATAAATCCTGCTTCCGTCCACATTTCTATTTCTAAGTTGCTTAAAATTCCTGGTAAATCATAAGTTTTAAATCTTTCTGCTTCGTTAATTTCTGTTAAGTCATATAACCCACATTGCAAAGGACTAGAACCACGAAAACTTGCTGCATCTTCAGCAATGGGATTTCCTGATTTACCTGACATTTCTTTCCAGTTTTTAGCCCATCCTGTAATATGTCCAGCTTGTGATTTTAAACTTGTATTAAATACTTGTTCACAGGCTGTTTGGAACTTTTCTCGACTTTGAGCATACTGTTGTTTAATAGTGCGATCGCTCAGTTTACAACATAACCAAAATGACTGCACAGCACCCCAACGGCGGTAATAGCCATGAAAATCATTGATTTTACGATATTGCTCTTTTATAGTTTGTTGTAAAAATGGACGATCATAAATATTATCAACTTGTAATGGTGGTGAATCTGTTTGAAATAAACGCTCAACTAAAAACTTAGGAACTAAAGCATAAGCTATGAAATTATCAAACTTAATTTCTTGACCATTTTTCTCATATCCATCATGTCTTCCTAATCTTCCTAATCGTTGAATAAAGTTACCAGAATCTGATGATTCAAAAATTAGAAAGTTAATTTTAAAATCAACTCCCACATCTATTGTACTTGTACCTAAAATTAAATCAGCCGACAAACTTAACTCTTTCTCTCCTTTACTTGATAAACCTGTATTTTCCCCCACTGTTAAATTATGCGGTTTTAAAATTTCTTGAAAAAATGGAGTTAGTCGCTTAACTGCTGCAATTGAATTAAGAATAATTGCACCTTTACTTCCTGGATATTTTTGAAACTGAGATACAATTAAATCACTATTGGCTTTTAACCAAGTTTCCGAAGCTTTAAAACTCGGTTCTAAAGGCATAAAATTAAGTGAAATTTTTCCTGATACCTGTCGCCATTTTTCGAACTTAAGTTGCACTTCTTGTTCTAGATTACCAGGAAATTGATATTTATTTTCTTCTAGAGGATTTATTTCTTGACAACGAAATCCGGCTATTTCTAATCTGCTGATTAAATCTTTATCTGGTGTAGCTGAAAGAAAGAGAAACTTTTTCCGGCGATTTGTACAATGAATTAACAGCATGGTGTTAATTACACTGGCAATTTGCGGGGCTGTAAAAACATGAAATTCATCAAAAATAAATAAATCGAAGTCTTTATCAATCCTATTCCATAATTTATCAGGACTATCACCATAAATTATATAAGCTCCTCGATGTAAATAATGAAAAATATCAGGGTTAGTTAATATTACTTCTCTTTGATTAGCGAGACTTGCGATTGCTGCACCTTTTTTTAATCCTTCATTTTCTGCATAAATTTCTAAATCAGCACCACTCAATCTAACTACACGCGGTTGATTTTCTGGTTTAAATATATCAATATATCCTTGAATTTGTTTTTCTTGATCACGCGCTAATTCATTAGTTGGATAAAGTCCAATCGCGGAAAATTCACCTTGAAGAACTTCTAAATAAGCTGCTAAACTTTTACCATCCCCAGTCATTGCAGTGTTGAAAACTACGTCAATATTTGAATTGCGTAAGGCTTTTAAAGTTTCTAATTGATGCCAAGATAAAGACCAACCATCTGGTAATTTAACCCCATCAGGTGTGGGGACTGTTTGAGAATAAACAGCTTTGAGTTTAATACTGTAATTTTCTGACATACCCTTAATAACTGATTTTAATTTCTCGCGCTATTGGTGCGAGTTTTTGTTTTTTACTTAAAAATTGTCCGTAACTCCTTGTTAAAATCTATAATGACACCGAAAATAAAAGTTGACAAGAGAAAATAAGTATAAAGTACACGGACACTTATAATGAGTCGAAAAGGTCAGTCTATTACCCTGTCAGTATCAGAACGCGACAAAGCCGAACTAGAAGCGATCGCCCTAGAATTCGGGATGATGTGGGGGGATGATCCCAATATCTCCAAACTCATCAAAGCGATCGCTCAACATGAGTTAATCATCGGCAAAAATCATGATTGGCAGGAATCACGTATCCGCGCCTTACATTGTTGTATAGGTGCATTAACAGACATTGGACAAGTGGAACAAGCGCAGATTATCGCCAATTTGTTACTTGAACGCAGTGAATTGTCCATACCAATGCGAAAAGAAATTGAAGGGGTTTTAAATAATTCACTTCCATCTTGGCGGTTACAAATTGACCACTATATCTTGCGTCAACAACCGTTTCAACTTTCCTATCAAGATGCAACAGAAAGAATATTAAATTATACGGTTCACTATGCTAAGATTAGCCCCCATGAAAAACGCCTATATCTTGATTGCTGGTGTGAGGAAACATTAAATAATCATGACATAGAAGAACTACAGCATAACTGGTGTTTTCGTTTAGACAGAATTAACGAAGCTGCTATTACGGAAATTGCTGGTAAATGGCGATCGCAGTTAGATCAAATAGATGTAGAAATGCACCTACTAAACAACTTAGCTTTTGCCTATCAATCTAAACCAGAGGATAAAAGAGTTGAATGGATACCAGAAAAATCCCAGGTGAAGCGAGTGATTAGAGGAATATCTAATACATTCTGGTTTATCCGGGAAATCATGCAGTATTCCTCTGATTGTATTGTAGTTTCACCGGAGGATGTGCGATCGCGCATTAAAGGAAAACTCATCAATCTATGTCAAAATTATGACTTGACTGCATCATTCACAAGTTAATATCATTACAGGTAATAGCCGAGGATTTGGAAATACCTTACACCACAGTAAAAACCTACGTTAAATTAGCTCGTCGGATGCTCAAAGATACACAATCCAATATTTAACATTTTTCTGCTCATGGCAGCGGCAAAACTGCAATGGGAGCAACGCGATTTTGTGAGGTCAGGAAAAAACGTGCTTTTTAGTACACTAACTACAGGCATTAATGAAAATCATTAATGGGACAAAATAAGCCTCACAAAATCGCGTTGCTCCCCTAAAGCTATATCTTTGGCTTCAGTTTCTTCTAGTCCAATGTGAATAGTAATTTTGACCCGTGCTTCGCTAACGTCATATTTGTAATTTTTAGCACTATCAAAAGCTAAAACTGTGTGACCACCATTGATAACGCCATCGCTTCCACCCTCAGCAGCTTCTAAAACCTCTAGTTCCAGTTGTTTTTGGTCTCTACTAGGTTTGACTTTATTGGCACAGAGAACTATACCACTGTGACGCTCAAAGAATTTCTCTGGTTCGGTAGTGAGAGAGTCAAAGATTTGCCTGTATGTTGAACTTTTGCGGTTTGGTTCTCTGATGTTTGGTTCTAGAGGTAAGTCTGTAGGGAATGTATCTACATGGGCAGTAGCGATAATACAATCGGGTTTAGCATGGAAATAATTGTCTACTTTAATAATCCAGTTTTTTGGCATGGTTGATTTTTCTTTTTAGTAATTATAAGGATAATGGGGCGCAAGACAATACTACTCGGTTAAGGATTTTGACTTTTTCTTTGAAACAGGCAGAGGAGCAGGGAGAATGGCGCGGGGAGAGGAGTTTGCATTTTTTCTCCTGCCCCCTGCTCCCATGCAGTCTAAACAAGGGATTTGGGCTTAACCGAGCAGTATTGGGGCGCAAGAGACTTCCAAATAAAAAATATTTCGTCGTTTTGAGAGCAAGTTTAGACTTAGGCTTACTGGGTGTGCGTTGTTTCAGCGGAAATGCATCTAAATTTTATTGACAAAATACCTTTGTATTCTAACTGCTGACGGAACTCATAAAAGCCCATGTCAGCTATAGCTTTAGACAACTTACCATTAGCTAACATTCCTGATACATTTATTCAAAGCTAATCCTTGATTTTAAGCGTGCCTAGCCACTTCTGCGCGTTGTACCAGTATTAGACGTTGTTGCTTGTTTACCTTGAGTTAGGTCTTGAATCTTAGTAGCATGAAGGGATTTTACAACAAAAACAAAATCAATATCTCCGACTTCTTATTTGATGATGTTAATTAAATTATGAACCAATGATAGAAGTCGGGGATCTACTTTTTCTAGCAAATTGATATTTTTTTCTTGGTCATTTTTAACTGTTTCCAGAGAATATGTATTTGTTTATAAGCCTCTTCTGAGGAAAGTTTACCACCAGTTTGTAGACCAGAAATATAGTTCACTTGTTGTTAAAACTCTTGAAGTTGGGCATTAAATTCTAAATATTCTGACTTCAAATCTCCATAATAAGGACTACGAGGATAAAGAAAATCAGATAGTTCGGATAGGAAATCAGAGTATTGATTCATAAATACCTTTAGTTACTATATGCTAATTCCTTGACATCAGGTTGAGATTTATTAACAGCTTGGATAAATTCGGTTAAAACTTCTTTTAGACGTTGATCAATTTCTTCATCCAATTGCAAACTACCATCAGCTTGAATTTGAATTTGCTTATCTACTGCGTAAACTGTACTTAAAATATGCCTTGCACCTAATTCACCTAAAACTGGTTTTAAAGCATATTCTATTGATAATAAATGAGCGATTGTACCACCAGTAGCTAACGGTAATAAAACCTTACCATTCAAAGCTTTTTGAGGTAATAAATCTAAAAAAGATTTGAGTAACCCTGTATAAGCAGCTTTATAAATTGGGGTGGCAATAATTACACCACTTGCTTGTTCTAATAATGCTTTTGTTTTTTCTAAAGCTGGACTGTTATAACGTCCATAAACTAAATCTTCAGCAGGTAAATCTCGCACAGAAATAATATTTGTTTCTAAGCCTCGTTCAGAAAGAATTTGAGTTGCATATTCCAAAATTCCGTAGGTTCTAGAAGGATGAGAAGGACTACCCGCAATTGCTAAAATATAAGCCATTTGACAAAAACCTCTTAATTTAATTAATTTTTAACTAATCTACAGTTGCTACTGTTGTTTCTCTAAGTTGTTCTTGACGCTGTTGGGGAAATTCCCGGTTAGCAACAATCTCACCAAAAGGACTTAATAATTGTGGTTCTACTGTTGGTAAATTATCCAAAGGTAAACGAGGAAAAAGCAATTCTGCTACCCGATAAGCTTCTTCTAAATGGGGATAACCAGAGAAGATAAAAGTATCAATTCCTATGTCCGCATATTCCTGCATTCTTTTAGCAACAGTATCAGGATCACCTACTAATGCAGTTCCTGCACCACCCCGAACTAAACCAATTCCTGCCCATAAATTAGGGCTAATTTCTAACGCTTCTCGACTGCCATTATGTAATTCCTTCATGCGGTTTTGTCCAACTGAATCCATGCGTGAATAAGCTTGTTGGGTTTTCTTAATAGCTTCATCATCTACATAACGAATCAAATCATTAGCAGCATCCCAAGCTTGACTTTCAGTTTCTCTAACAATGACATGAAGACGAATCCCAAAGCTTAATGTTCTCCCTTGTGCTTCCGCCAAACGTCTCACAGAGGCAATTTTTTCTGCTACTTGTTCAGGTGGTTCACCCCAAGTTAAATAAACATCAACGTGCTTGGCAGCTATTACTTGAGCAATGGGAGAAGAACCACCAAACCACAAAGGGGGATGAGGTTTTTGGATATTAGGAAATAGGATTTTTCCTTCTTTAATATTCAGATAATCACCTTCAAAGTTAGAAATTTCACCGCCAGCAATTTCTCGCCAAACTGTTAAAAATTCATCAGTTAATTGATAGCGATCATCATGACCAAGATGCAAACCATCACCAGCTAATTCAACAGGATCACCACCAGTCACGACATTAATTAATAATCGTCCGCCAGAAATTCTATCAAAAGTTGCTGCCATTCTTGCCGCTACTCCTGGTGACATCAACCCTGGACGGATTGCTACTAAAAACCGCATTTTTTTAGTGTGCGTTACCAAAGTTGAAGCCAAAATCCAGGCATCTTCACAAGAACGACCTGTGGGTAATAAAGCCCCTGTAAATCCTAATTGATCAACCGCTTGGGCAATTTGTCGCCAATAATCAAAGTTAACTGAACGACCACCTATAGCAGTTCCTAGATAGCGTCCATCGCCATGTGTGGGAATAAACCAAAGAACTTGCATGATATTTAAGTGTAAAACTTTGTAATCAAAAAATCAATCAATAACTACGTTAACTCTATCGGTAAACCGTATTATTTAGGTAATGACTAGAAGTATTACATAAATAGACTAAGAAAACAATACTTTTACAAAAATTAACTGTAATCCTATCGGGTATTAGTAGATTAACCCTTCAAATAACTGGGATTCCATTGCAACCAGTAGTTTTCCAAAGCTTTAGCAACTATATCAGCCAGCTTACCGAACCAAGCATAGATTACAATACTTAAAACTACAACATCAGTTTGCATAAATTCTCTAGCATTTGTTGCCATATAGCCAACACCAGAATCAGCAGCAATCGTTTCTGCAACGATGAGTGTTAACCACATAATCCCTAAAGAAAACCGTACACCCACTAAAATTGAAGACATTGCCCCTGGGAGAATAATTCGCCAGAATAAACCCCAAGTATTTAAACCGTAAATTTTACCCATTTCAATCAATCCGTGATCAACACTGCGAATCCCATGAAAAGTATTTAAATAAATAGGAAACATGACACCCAAAGATACTAGAAATAATCTCGCTTCATCACCAATACCAAACCATAAAATTACTAGAGGAATTAATGCTAAGTTAGGAATATTTCGCAACATTTGCAGAGATGTATCTAGTAACTTTTCCGCAATAGGAGAAACACCATTAAGTAAACCTAAACTAAATCCAATACTTCCCCCAACTAAAAACCCAGATATTGCCCTAACAGCACTAATACCAATATTTCTAAAAAGTTCACCTGTCTGAGTTAATTTAATAGCAGCACTAACAACTGCTAAAGGTGCTGGTAATATTCTGATGGGAATAACCCCAATAGAAGACAAAAATTGCCACAATATAATTATTGTTATGGGAACAACCCAAGGTATAAATGATTGAAAATAAGGATTTTTGATAAACTTAAAGTGGAACTTATTTTTTTTAGTTCCATACTTTGAAGTAAAATCAGTAGCAGGAGAAGAAACTTTCATAATAATTTATTAAGTGATGATGAAAATAATTATGGCGGGGTTGAGCCGCCGTGGTAAGAATCAGAATAACTACAGGTTATTTCTTACTAATTCTTTGAGGTGTAATAGCTGCATATTGTTGAGAACTGAGAACTGAATCTTTAATGGCAACTTGTTTAGGAATAACTCCTTCTTTATAAAACAAATCTGCAATGCGTTGTTGTTCAGCAACAAGAGATGAGTTGATTGGGCGTATACGGAATGTACGTCTACGAACTACCACAGCTAAAAGTGCAGGATCAAGTTTTAGTTCAGGTGCAAGAATTTTAACAACTTCATTAGGATTAGATTCTGCCCATTCTCCTAATTTATCTACCTCTTCTAAAACTATGCGGACAATTTCGGGATTTTCCACAGCAAAACTCCGTCTAGCCATATAAAATCCGCCTTGAGTAGCAATTCTGGAAGCATTTCTTAAAACGCGAGCATTAGCAGTTGTTTGAACAACAGCAATAAAAGGGTCCCAAGCTACCCAAGCATCAATTTTCTTTTGAATAAAAGCATCACGGGCTTCTGCTGGAGTTAAACTAACTGCTTGAATATCACTATATTTCAAACCTGCTTCAGCCAAAGCTCTTAGTAGTAAATAATGTGATGCTGATCCTTTTTGAAAAACAACTTTCTTCCCTTTAAGATCCTTAACTGTCTTAATAGGAGAATCTTTCTGAACAACAATAGCACTACCTTCTCCACTACTAGGTTTACGTCCAGCAATATAAGCTAATTGAGCGCCAGCAGCTTGAGCAAAAATTGGTGGTGTTTCTCCTACAGAACCAATATCAACCCTATTTGCATTCATCGCTTCCATGAGTTGTGGACCAGCAGGAAATGGAGACCATTCTACTTTGATACCTAAAGGCTGAAGACGTTTATCTATAACTCCTTTAATCTTGACAATATCTCCAGAAGTTTGATAAGCAAGTCGGACTACTTTGGTTTTAATTCCTGCTTTATTAGTTGTATTTTGGGCTTCGACTATATTACTAGCAATTGGAACAGAAAGGAAAACCAAAGCTAATGCTGAGTATTGAATAAATTTATGTAAAACTGTGCGTTGTTGTAGATTAAAGTTCATAATTATGTCTCCTCACTTAATTTCAATTCAAATTGTTTTATTCCAGCACCTAAAATGGGCGACTACCAGCTAAACTAATCCGTTTCATAACTCGACGTTGATGAGGATCAAAAGCTTGACGATAATGCAAAGTAGATTGATTATCCCAGTAGACAATATCGCCCACAGACCATTTATGTTGATAATAAAATTGAGGCTGATGAAGATGATTTCTCAAATATTCAATTAATTCTTTACCCTCTTGAGATTCTAAACCCACAACTTCAACTTCTGTGGTGTAATCTAAATATAAAATCTTTTTACCACTTTCTGGATGTGTTCTGACTAATGGGTGGGGAAAGACAGGACTAATCAAAGGAATATTCTCATCTTCACGATATTTTCGGCGAGGTTCTCCTGGCTTATTTAAAAATGGATTATAAGTAATCAACCGCAAATCTGCAATTCGTTGTTTGGTTGATTCATCCAAAGTTTCATAAGCTAAATTCAGATTTAACCAAGAAGTATCTCCACCTTCAGATGGTACTTCTAAAGCATAGAGTAGAGAACCGCTAGAAGGATAGGGTGTCCATTTATGATCAGAATGAAACGCTAATTCACCTGTCCCTGTGTAACCACCATCAACATTAGAAACAGGAATTATAACTGGTGTTACTCCTGGCTGAGAAGCTAGAACTGGAACATCATCTGGTGGTACAAAGAGAGAGCCAAAGTTAAAACTAAAGTTTAAGAATTGGTCATCACTCAGGTGTTGATTTTTGAAGATGAGAATATGATAATCACGTAATGCTTGTTTAAGCTGTAAAATTGCTTCAGGTGCAACAGATTTACTAGCATCAAAGCCAGTTATAACTGCTCCTAATGGTGCATTAAGAGGAGTAATTTGAAAATTAGTTAAAGTGAGTGTAGGCATAGTAGATAATTCCAATTTAATTCAAAGCTTTATAGAGAAATTGCTATTTTTGAGCAAGCACATCCTTGGGAGTAATTTCGGCATATTGTTCAGGAGTTAAAAACCCATCTCTCACATTTACCTTTTTGGGTATTAGTCCTAAACTAAACCATTTATCAGCAACTTCTTGTTGTTTATTGATTACTGCATCAGTAATAGGTACTAATGCAAAATCATATTTGCTGTGCATTTTTTCTAGTGTGGGTGCATCAAGCTGAGTAGCTGATGTGAGCAATTGGGCAATTTCTTTGGGGTGATTTTTAGACCAAACTTGTGCTTTTTGTAATTCTTCTAAAAAAACTTTAATGACTTGAGGATTTTCTTGATAAAATTTGCGATTTGTGGAGTAAAAATTATTAGTATCTCGTAAACCTCCACTACCATCTGTTAATACACGACCCACTTTTTTCTGTTCATTTCTTGTAACAAATGGTTCCCAAATAAACCAACCATCAACTTTACCCTGACTAAATGCTGCACTAGCATCGGGAGGTGCTAGAAAAACTGACTCTATATCAGTAAGTTTTAGACCTTCTTTTTCTACGGCTCTAACTGTTAAGTAATGACCAATAGATGCTTTTTGAAAAGCAATTTTTTTACCTTTTAAATCTTTGACAGTTTTAACAGTGGAGTTAGCAGGAACTAATAGAGAAACTGCTTTACCATCAGAAGAATTAGCAGCTAAATAAACAAGATGTGAGCCAGCAGCTTGGGAAAAAATAGGAGGAGATTCAGCAGTAGAAGCAATATCTAACCCATTGGCGTTCAAAGCTTCTAACTGTTGAGGACCAGCTGCAAATTCAGGCCATTCAACTTTGTAACCTAGTGGTTCTAAACGTTTTTCTAGAGTACCTTGCTTTTCTAAAACTGCTAGGGCTGTAAGTTGTTTTGACCGAACTATTCTAACTGTTTTTTTTGTACTGCTATTACTAGAGGTAGATGTATTTGTTGTGTTAGATGTAGATGCTTGTTGTTTAGTTGTACTTTCTGGATTACTGCAACCAAACAAAATGCTAGATATTACTACGCTATAACCAAAAGCAAATAAAGCTTTACGACGACTAATATGTTGTTGTTGCCAAGATTTTAATTTATCGTCCCAATTAGCCATTATGAAAGTACCCTTTTTGTATAATAGTTTCTAAATTTGTCAACGACTTAAGAAAATGAGGTGAAAAGGAATATTCACCTCAGTGAAAGGTATGAAGAAAACTAAGAAAAACTTACAGCATATTTGAAGTGTATAGAGTAGAGGATATAAGTTGAAAGCCAAATATTAAACTTATTTGATTCCTAACTACGGCTGTAAGTAATAAAATCTTGTGAATTAGGAAAACTGGATGATTGATTGCTATCTACTTCTAAATAATCTCAGAAGGCGTAAGGAAATTTTCAGGTATGAACTTTTATGGTAAGGAAAGGAGAGTTTAGTTAATACTAATGTCTGGCTAACCCAACGCCTATCTGTATAGATTTGGCTTTTTGCAGACTTTCTATGGCGATAGTCATAATTTTTGCTCCAAACAGTTTCTAGTAATGGCATTTAGGCAGACACAGAACTCAATAAATAAGAAGATGAAGATCCAGATACCAATTCTGTTTGTGATGATTCTTGTTTACCCATTACTCTGTCTAAAATTCTCTCTACAGTCTTCGCAAACTTTGCATCTCCTCTAGCCCGTGGACGGGGCAGATCAATTTTCACATTCATACTAATCTGACCATTTTCAATCAAAATTACTCTGTCTGCTAATACCACGGCTTCTTCCACATCATGGGTAATTAATAGTGATGTAAATCCTTGTTCTTGCCACAAACGTTCTAATAATTGCTGCATTTCAATTCTAGTTAAAGCATCCAACGCTCCCAATGGTTCATCTAGTAGTAATAAAGAGGGTTTACTGGCCAAGGCTCTGGCTAAAGCTACCCGTTGTCTTTGTCCACCAGAAAGTACAGAAGGCCATTCATGAGCGCGGTCTTCTAATCCTACTTCACGCAGCACTTGTAAGGCCGTTTGTTTAGCATAAACTTTGGAATTAGCACCTATTAAACCTAATTCCACATTTGCCAATACTCGCTGCCAAGGTAACAAACGAGCATCTTGAAACATCATGCGGATAGCGGGATTAATGGGTTTATCAGAATATTTGCCATTTAACAAAACATCGCCGCCACTGGGAGCATCTAATCCAGCAACTAGACGCAACATTGTACTTTTACCACAACCACTGCGACCAACAATAGCCACGAATTCTCCCGGCTGAATTTCTAAATCAATTCCTTGTAAAACAGTTTTATTTCCAAAAGACTTTCGCAGTCCTTCAAGATTTAATTGCATTCCTTTTACTTGATTAGTCATGATCAAAACCTCTTAATTGTAGATGTTTGATTGGTTATTTGGAGTAAATCTGTCAAATAAAAATAGACAATGCTTGTGTAGGATTTTTCTGAGCCGAAATCATGAGAAAATTAATATATTTATTTTCCGGCTTGAGGAAATTTTAAGATTGACAGAAATTACTCGCTTTTATTTACTTGAATCTCTCTGGACAGAAGGTTTTAGTAAACAAGCATCTGGCATTAATACCAATATGCTTGTTGTGCCAATCTGTGTATCCTAGGTACAATCTACTGTAAGTTGGTAGGAATACCGTAGCTTTAATTTAGTGTGGCATAACTACATAAAAAATGCAAGTCTTTTTGAGAATAAATTTATGAAAAATATCCATAAAAAAATCCCCACTTGTTCATGAGGATTTATTTCACAGAAAATTTGGCAATTAATATATTAATTGCTGACATTAAACAATAAGAAAAATTTATTTTTGACTATTCGTTAACAAATTCTTGTGATTTATATTCTTGTTACAAAAATTAATTATTGTAATTTGAACCCCAAATTATTCAGAATTTCTTTTAATCTATGCCGACCAGATAAAGATTCAGCCGATGCTACCCTTTTGCTAGAATGTTCCGACCAATCACCAGGAATATTCATATGTTGTGAATTGTAAAAGTTTGCCATGATTTGGTTATATTCTGATATTCCTGGCTCTTGTTGGGCAAGTTGATATGTTTCTCGATGTAACACCACTGATTGAGATAAACGTGGTTTAATTGCCACATTCACAACTGGATCAGCATAGCCTACACACAAACCAAAAACAGCAACTACATGAGGAGGTAAATTCAATATCTGCGCTACCTCTTCGGGTTTATTTCGTAATGCACCGATATACACAGTTCCCAACCCAATAGATTCTGCTGCCACTACCGCATTTTGTGCTGCTAATGCGGCATCTATAGCTGCCATTAAAAACATTTCTAAATAATCTAAACCTTCATGAGGTAGTCCGCGATTTTCGGCAATATTTGTGAGTCTGGCTAAATCTGCTAACCATACTAAAAAGAGAGGACTTTGGCGAATGTGTGCTTGATTATTAGTCAGTTTTGATAATTCTTCTTTGCGATTTGTATCTTCAACTGCTATTACACTCCAGGTTTGGAGATTAGAAGAAGTAGAAGCAGATTGAGCAGCAGCAATTAAAATTTCTAAAGTTCCTGGGGGTAAAGCATCAGGTAAATAAGCACGAATTGAACGATGAGATAACAGAGTTGCTAATGTGTCACTCCAGGGAATATCTGGATTGAAGTTACCATTACCATAACGATGATTAAGTAATTCAGTTCGGTTAGTCATTCGATTTTAGATTTTAGATTTACCACACTAATAAATTTGGGGGATTGTTACGCTCAAGGAATTGTTGCTAATAATTCGTAGTTCGTAATTTTTTTAGTCAATGATTAACAGGATTCAAGAATTTTTATGAATAATAAATCCTGTAAATCTTTAAATCCTGTAAATCCTGATTTATGCGTTAAAACCTGAAGGTAGTCCGCAGCCAACCAACGACACTGGCGGGATTAGTGGAATCTGAGTTAGGTGCAGTAATCCAAATTACTCCAGGAGTAATTTCAATATTGTCAGTAAGTTTATATTGGTACCATCCTTCAATTTGCAGGTCGAGATTTTTGTCTGCTTGACCCTTACCCGCTCCTAAATTTACATTTGAACTAAGTGAAGTTAGTGTAGGTGCCATACCCACAAAAAGAGCGCCTAAGTTACCTTTTTTGCCCAAATCGGGAGATGTTAGTCCTACTCCCCAGTTCCATACTTGACCATCTCCTTGTCCCAAATAACGATGGGCTGAATAACCTACAAAACTATTAATTGTCAACTTCGGATTAAGTTTATATAATGCCCCAATACCATAAAGGTTTCCTAATGTTCCTGCTCCCAGTACGGTACTGTTTGCCAAGTTACTCCCAGCCGCAGGTCCAAAGTTTGTTCCCCCTTGACCCACTGTTCCTGGTGGGCTGTAGGTATTAGCGTAACTCAAACCCAGCCGAAAATTTTTCTTGGGGCTAAAGTATGTTATTTGTCCAAAGGCTACATATCTGCCTGTAAATAAGCCATTATTAGGTGTGGGATCATTACCATTAGGAGCAGTGTATGATAACCCTAATTGCAACTGCTTACTGAGTTCGTGAACTATAGCAATTCCTGGACCTGTGTCTCCATAATTATAGACCATGTTTCGCCGGGAAAATCGTGTAATCCCATTATTAGCAGCCCCTTCAAATGGGTTAGTTGGACCACTTAAGCCGGTCTCATTAGCTCCATCAGACTGGGCAAAAATGTTAAATTGGGTCTTTTTACCAATTGGAAAACGATAACGGATACCACCAACATAAAACTGATTGGGTGCATAACTAGGGCTGGCATTATCGGACGTTCTCCCGTCATAAGTTCCAAAAATTCCCCCGGTGGGATTATTGGTGCTGAGTCCAGTCCCAGTTCCTTTAGGATTAGGTAATCCACCTAATGAGTTAATATTTCCACCTGTGAGCAGTATCCGTAGTTGATCTTTACCAGTAAAACTAGTGTTTAACAATAAGCGAATTTGGTCTTGAAGTGTGACGGTGCGAGGTGCTGGTTGCTTAGTGACAACGTTGTTACCAGCTAAAACGCTGCCCAGAACAAACTGGGCTGTACCTGAAAGTTTAGTTGTTGTTGAGAATTGATGAGCTTCTAATTCTGTTGTTCGTGCTTCTATTGTGTCTAATCTTCCGCGTAATACAGCCAGTTCGGTATTAAATTCTTCAGTTAGTCTTTGTATAGTTTCCAAATCTGTTTTTACAGCTAAATCAGATGTGGTTGAGGTAATAAGTTTATTGACTTGATCTAAGCAAGCATTTAATCCTGCGGCAAATTCGTAGCGACTTAAGGCATGATTACCTTTAAATGTGCTATCTGGATAACCAGCAATACAACCATATCGTTCTACTAAAGATTGCAAAGCTTGAAATGCCCAGTCACTTGGTTGGACATCTGAAAGCTGGGATACAGATGTAAGTTGTGACTCATCTGATGAAGAGGAAGATTCTGTTTGGGTAACGTTGTCAGAGTCAGGAATATTTGCGCTGATGGGTAGTAAAGTTTCTTTACCTATTGTCTCATTTTCTCCTTTTCTTTCACTGGCAAGAGTTTTTGTACTAGCTGCTAAGACTAACAAAAATACAGACATTGGCAAAGTAAGCAATAAATTCCCAGCAATTTTTTTCATTTTGATAACTCCACACACACAATTTGATTCTGCGCGAAATCACAGAGGATTTCTCGCTTACCACAGAGAAAAGAACGAAATTTCTGAGATAGAATTTCCCTGTTACAGGTCTATTTCAACTAGTTTTGTATTCGTAATGACATGAAAGCCTATAGTAGTGACTAAATTACCTTATTCATTAAAATACGTTAATTTGGTCAAGTTACTGTAGTTAATCTTTGATAGATAGCAGTATTTCACAAAAAATCTAGAATTTGAGTATTGCTGGATACATTTTTTATAATTTTAAATTAATTGCTACAAAGGGTTGTATATCTTAAATTTGTATGATAGTATACGTTTTCAGATATTAACTCCGCTAAATCAATAGATTTAGTGTAGTTTTATGAAATAGTCATATTTTTAGTTTTTGTAGCAAAATAAAATGAGGAGAATTATTCAAACATTATGAAATACAACCAACTTGGTGCAAGCGACCTCAATGTTTCAGAAATTTGCTTGGGAACGATGACCTATGGACATCAAAATAGTATTGAAGAAGCTCATGAGCAACTTGACTATGCTGTAGCGCAAGGGATTAATTTCCTAGATGCTGCGGAAATGTATCCCGTCCCTCCTCGCGGTGAAACCCAAGGAAAAACTGAGGCTTATATTGGGGAATGGTTAAAGAAACAGCAACGAGATAAACTGATAGTTGCTACTAAAATTGCAGGTCCCGGTCGTCCTTTTTCCTGGTTGAGAGGTGGAAATAATAAAGTTGACCGTGATAATATTGCACAGGCGGTAGATGATAGTTTGCAGAGATTACAAACGGATTATATAGATTTGTATCAAATTCATTGGCCTGATCGTTATGTTCCCACATTTGGACAGACAAGTTATAATCCAGAATTAGAAAGGAAAACTGTGCCTATTGCGGAACAGTTACAGGCGTTTGCTAATGTGATTAAATCTGGGAAAATTCGCTATCTAGGTCTAAGCAATGAAACGCCTTGGGGGGTAAGTGAGTTTGTTCGCATTGCTAATGAATTGGGATTACCTAAAGTTCTGACAACTCAAAATGCTTACAATTTACTCAATCGTAATTTTGAATCAGGTTTAGCTGAAGTTTCTCGTTATACAGATGTTGGTTTATTGGCTTATAGTCCTCTTGGGTTTGGGTTTTTAACTGGTAAATACATAGAAAATCAACAATTAGAAAATACGAGAATATCCCTATTTTCAGGTTTTGGACAACGTTATTTAAAACCCAATGTCCAAGAAGCGGTTAAGGCTTATGTGGAGGTTGCTAAAAAGTATAATCTGTCACCTGCCCAATTAGCGATCGCATTTGTCAAAAGTAGTTGGTTTGTGAAAAGCACAATTATTGGCGCAACAACTTTGGCACAATTGCAAGAAAATATAGATAGTGTCAATTTGGTTTTAGATAAAGAGATTTTCGCAGAATTGGATGCAATTCATACTCGTTATCCTAATCCAGCACCTTAACCGAAAAATGCCCGCAGACTAGAAGTCTGGGGCTATACAAACAAAGCCCACCTGTGTGGGCTAAGATTTAGTCCCCGTAGGCGGACTTAGTTTGTGTAGACGCGAATTCTATTCGCTTTAGAAAAAAAATGTTATTATCTGATTCTGTTACTATTACTGATGTAGAAGCAGCGCAAAAAAGGCTTTTGGGTATTGCTCATCAAACACCAGTAATTACTTCTAATACTTTCAATAAACTGACTAAAAGCCAAGTATTTTTTAAATGCGAAAATTTTCAACGGACAGGAGCATTTAAGTTTCGTGGTGCTTATAATGCCTTAGTCCAATTATCAGTAAAGCAGAAAATAAAAGGGGTGATTACGTATTCTTCAGGAAATCATGGACAAGCGATCGCTCTTGCTGGTAAATTACTCAATATTCCCACCATTGTAGTTATGCCTGATGATGCACCGATAGTCAAACAAACTGCTACTCGCGGTTATGGTGCGGAAGTCATTTTGTATAACAGTGATACAATTAACCGGGAAGAATTAACCAAAAGTCTCGCAACAGAAAGGCAATTAACTTTAATTCCACCTTATGATCATCCTCATGTCATTGCTGGACAAGGTACAACTGCATTAGAACTAATTCAAGAAGTTGGTTCACTGGACTTGTTATTAGTATGTTGTGGTGGTGGTGGATTAATTTCTGGTTGTGCAGTTGCTACAAAAGCAGTTTTACCTAATTGTAAAATAATTGGTGTAGAACCAGAATTAGCGGATGATGCGACTCGCTCCTTTTACACCAAAACTCTGCAAATTGTCCATAATCCCCAGACCATTGCTGATGGTGTAAGAACTCCCTGCTTGGGTAAAATTACCTTTCCCCTAGTCTTGCAATATGTAGATGATATGGTGACTGTATCGGAAGCAGCCATCATTCGCACCATGTTTTTTATTTGGGAACGGTTAAAAATCGTTGTTGAACCCACCGGAGTCATAGCCGCAGCCGCATTATTAGAAGGTGTAGTAAAAGTGCCAGGCGCGAGAATTGGCGTAATTATCAGTGGTGGAAACGTAGATTTATTGCAAGTTAGTCAATTGAAACAACTTGATCATCTTTTGCATTACTAGCTTAATTATCTAACTACTTGATTTTCTCCAAATTGATATGGTAGTCTATATTTATATTTAATCTACGGTTTGTTGATAGACTTACCGTAATTAAATACCAAAGTGATCAAAAACACTGTTGAGAATCTGAATTTTTAGCAATCGGGAATTTTCTTTTATGCCAAAAGATTGGTTAGAATGGCACGATCTTTACAATAGCGAACCCAAATTACAGCAACGTCTAGAAATCGTGCAGGAATATATTTCCTATAGTTTAGATAACTCCCCAACAGGGGCTATTCGTGTAGTTAGTGCTTGCGCTGGTGATGGACGAGATTTATTAGGAACTTTAGCAAATCATCCTCGCGCTAAAGATGTATATGCAAGATTAGTAGAAATCAATCCCCAGTTAGTTGAACATGGCCGCACAACTATAGAATCATTGGGTCTAACAAAACAAATTGAGTTTATCAATGGTGATGCAACTGCTGCTGATAACTATATAGGAGCAGTACCAGCAGATATTGTGATTGTTTGTGGTATTTTTGGCAATTTAGCTGATGAAAATGAACTCAATCGGTTATTAGGAAACTTGAGTTTTCTGAGTAAAAAAGGTGCTTTTGTTCTCTGGACTCGTGGACATTCTAACGGTATTGCTTATTCAGAAACCGTGCGTAAATACTTCCGTGATTTTGGATTTGAGGAAGTTAACTTTAAATACACAGCAACAGGAGATATGGGAGTAGGGATTCATCGTTATTTAGGTGAAAATTTACCTACACCCAAAGAAGAAAAACTATTTGTATTTTCTGGTGTTCCAAATAAGGCGAGGTAAGAAATGTCTATTGCAAGCACTACCATATCCAATTGGGATCAATTATTAGAAACTGCTCGACAAAATACCCCCGCCCGTCGAGTTAAACGACCAGGACAAGCACCTTCTACTGCTCCTATTCCTAGCAGTTATCATAAACTTCCAATCAATCAAAAACCACCAGTATTGTTATATCGTGATAGTAACTCTTGGTGTCCTTTTTGTGAAAGAGTTTGGTTTGCGTTAGAAGAAAAACAAATTCCCTTTGAAACAGAATTTATTGATCTGAGTAATAAACCTAAATGGTACACAGATTTAGTCCCAACAACCCTTGTTCCCGCAGCAAATATTGAGGGTAAGTTAGTTTATGAATCTAAAGACATTCTTTTAGAATTGGAAGAACACTTTGGAGAAACATTGTTACCTGAAAATCCAGAAGAAAATGCTCTGGCTAGACAATGGATTGAGGATGCAGAAACCAATGGTTTCCGGGATATTACCTATAAATTTTTGAGACAACCTCCAGAAGATGCCAAAGAATTAGCAAATTTACAGGCAGAATTTGAAGCTAAATTAGACGAAATTGAGAAAACTTTGGGTAGATATCCAAAACCCTATTTTTTATCAACATTTAGCCTGGTAGATATTATGTATAGTCCCCATTTAGATAGATTGGCGGCTAATTTACCAGTATATAGAGGATATCACATCAAAGGAAATCCTCGTTTTCCTCTCATCAATGTTTGGTTTGCAGCACTTAAAAAACGTCCTGCTTACAACCGAGTTAAATCAGACAATATTACTAATAATTTACTTTTACGGCGCAGATTTGGTGTAGAACCTATTGGTAATCCCTTACCTTTAGATTTAGCTGATGCTGAATTTATTGAATATCGGGCAGAAGCGGCAGAAAGATTGAGTGATAATCGAGAAACTGCTATTGGTGATATTCTCAAAAACTCAGGAGTTCAATCTTTAGGTGATATCTCAATAATCAAAGAAGTTGTTGATTTTCACCTCAGACTATTAGCTGATTATCTCCTTAATGGTAATAACGAACTCTTACTAGGAGGAAGAACTGGAGGAAAAGAAAGTATAGATCCCATTATCGCGGCTACAGGGGCTATTACACTGGCTTATGTGAGAAATAGGATTTGTGCGCCACGCGATATGAGTGCTGGTGCTGCAACCGCATTACGAGCCGCAGCAGATAAGGTTTTGGCATCTATTTATTGATTCCATTTCATCCAAAGAGGAATTAAAATGACTGATTTTAAAAAGATTAATGATGATTTGAGTATCGCTGGACAAATTTCATCCGAGGAATTAAAACAATTGGCAATAGGAGGTTTTAAATCAGTTTTAAATTTACGTTCTCCTGATGAAAATGGTTTTTTCCATGATGAAAAGCAAGAAGCACAAATTGTAGGATTGGAATATACAAACATTCCTTTAAATTCTCAAGCACCAAATCAAGAATTAACAGCAGAAGCAATTCTAGAAATTGATCATTTACCCAAACCAATTTTAATTCACTGTGCTGGTGGTGCAAGAGCCGGAGGAGTAGCCCTAATTGCAGAAGCAATTCAATCAGGTTTTACTTATGAAGAAATCGCTCAAAAAGCTAATGAATTCAGCATTAATTTAGAACAGCCACATCTCAAGCAATTTCTCGTAGAAAATTTTGCAGTTAAGCAAATTTAGTTTTTCTGTGATTATTTTGTTTGTAAATTTATCAAAGGTGCAATTTCTATGAGTTTAGAACTAAATCTATCGGGTAAAACAGCAATTGTTACAGGTGGTAGTGCAGGAATTGGGTTAGCTACCGCCAAAGGTTTATATAGTGAAGGTGTGAATGTCGTTATTGCTGCTCGCAATCAAGAAAGATTGGCACAAGCCGTAATTGATATCCAATCTTCACCCATAACTGGAACTAAAATAATTGGCATTAGTGCTGACTTAACTAAAGCAGAAGATGTTGAAAAAGTTGTCTCTAAAACTTTAGAACAATTTGGTAAAATTGACATCTTGATTAATAATGCTGGTTCAGCCCGCGCTGGGTCTTTTTTAGAATTGAGTGATGAAGCATTTTTAGATGCTTGGAATTTAAAACTTTTGGGTTACATTCGCTTTGTGAGAGCCGTTGTACCTCATCTGAAAAAACAGGGTAATGGAAGTATTGTTAACGTTATTGGTGGTGCTGGAAGGACACCCCGCCCCAACTTTCTACCAGGAGGAACAACAAACGCCGCATTGCTCAACTTTACACGGGGCATTTCTAAAGAATTAGCCCTAGATAATATTAGAATTAATGCCATTTCTCCAGGATTAACAGACACAGAAAGAGCCAAAACTTTAGCAGTCCAAAATGCCCAAAGCTTGGGTATTACTGTGGATGAATATAAAGCCCAAGCAGTGAAATCAATACCTTTAGGAAAAATAGTCAAACCTGAAGAAATTGCATCTCTAGCTTTATTTTTAGTTTCTGATTTAGCTGCTTCTATTACTGGTGTAGAAATTCAAGTTGATGGTGGAAGTACACCTGGAGTTTAAGTTATTGCGTAGGTTGGGTTAAGCGACAGCACAACCCAACAAAATCCCAAAAATGTTGGGTTTCCTTACGTCAACCCAACCTACGATTCAATAAGTTGATGTTAAAAAAAAGAGGAATTTCCATGACTCAGAAACAATTATTTTCCCAAGATAGTGATATTGATCAAACCTTATTAGCTGATGTATTAGTAATTGGTGGTGGACCTGCTGGAACTTGGTCAGCGTGGAGTGCTGCTAATGCTGGTGCAAAAGTGGTTTTAGTAGATAAAGGCTATTGTGGTACAAGTGGTTGTGCAGCCGCATCAGGTAACGGTGTATGGTATGTTGCACCAGAACCCGACAGTCGAGAAGCTGCAATGGCTTCTAGAGAGGCTTTAGGAGGATTTTTATCTAGCCGAGATTGGATGCAACGGGTGCTAGATCAAACTTATGCGAACGTCAACCAACTAGCTGATTGGGGTTATCCTTTCCCTACAGATGAAGAAGGTAAACCATATCGGCGCAGTCTGCAAGGTCCAGAATATATGCGTTTGATGCGGCAACAAATAAAACGGGCAGGGGTGAAAATTTTAGATCACAGTCCGGCTTTACAGTTGTTGGTAGATGCAGAAGGTGCTGTAGCTGGGGCAACGGGGATTAACCGTCAGACTGGTGAAAAGTGGGTTGTGCGTGCAGGTTCAGTGATCATTGCTACCGGAGGCTGTGCTTTCTTGAGTAAAGCCTTGGGTTGTAATGTGCTAACAGGTGATGGATATCTCATGGCGGCCGAAGCGGGTGCAGATATGTCAGGAATGGAGTTTTCCAACGCCTATGGCATCGCACCTGCTTTTTCTTCTGTCACCAAAACCTTATTCTATAATTGGGCAACTTTCACCTACGAAGATGGGACACCTATCCCCGGTGCTGGTTCACAAAAAGGGCGTTCTGTGATTGCCGAAACTTTGATAACTCAACCAGTTTATTGCATCATAGACAAAACCTCAGAAGAAATGCAGGTAACAATGCGGTTATCTCAACCCAATTTCTTTCTACCTTTTGATCGTGCAGGTATTAATCCCTTTACTCAACGCTTCCCTGTAACTCTGCGTTTAGAGGGGACTGTCCGGGGTACAGGTGGCATTAGAATTACCGATTATACTTGTGCTACTTCAGTACGTGGACTCTATGCTGCTGGTGATGCAGCCACAAGGGAATTAATTTGTGGTGGTTTTACTGGTGGTGGTAGTCATAATGCCGCTTGGGCGCTATCTTCAGGGTATTGGGCAGGACAGTCTGCCGCTACATACTCCCATAATTTAGGTTCACAAGCCAACCAAAGACCAGTTCAATCTGTAGGTACTGTAGGATTTATTTCTGGTAGTGAAAAACAAATTCACAGTGAAGACATCATCAAAGCCACTCAAGCGGAAGTTTTTCCATATAACCGCAACTATTTCCGTAACGAACAAACTTTAACGGAATCATTGCAAAGATTACATTCTCTCTGGGATGAAATTCGCAATAGCCAAGTTACAGATAATAGTAATATTGTCCGCACCAGGGAAGCTGCGGGAATGGTAGCTACAGCCAGATGGATGTATAGCACTGCCTTGGAACGCAAAGAAACACGCGGAATGCACAAACATTTAGATTATCCAGAACAGGATATTAATCAACAACATCATTTAATTAGTGGTGGTTTGGATCAAGTTTGGGTAAAAGCTACACCTATACAGGATACAAAAGCAAAAGAACTTGTAACTGTTTAATTGTAGGTTGGGTTTCCTTGCGTCAACCCAACATGATCAAAACTTTTGCTATGTTTCATTCTACTCAACATGATCATAACTTGTGTTGGGTTTCACTTCGTTCTACCCAACCTACATCAATATTAATTTTGGATTTTTATTATGATTGAATTAGTTAGTGAATCCCGGTGCATTGAATGTAATATCTGTGTTAAAGTTTGCCCGACAAATGTTTTTGATAAAGTACCAAATGCACCTCCGACAATTGCCAGACAAAGCGACTGTCAAACCTGTTTTATGTGTGAATTATACTGTCCAGTGGATGCGCTATATGTTTCACCAGATGTAGAACCATTAACAGGAATCAATGAACAATCATTAGAAGAAGCTAAACTTTTAGGCAGTTATCGAAAAAATATCGGTTGGGTAAAATCTTTAACAACCACAGCTAAAGAAGATTCAACATATCAATTGTTGCAGAAGATGAAATAGAACATCAAAAATAATCGAAGTTATCAATTATGAAACTCATTTTACCTGTAGAAACTGCCGATGAAATTGAGCCACATTTACCTGAAAATACAACTATAGTGCGTGTAGATGGTGAGGGTAATATAGATGGTGATGCCACAGATGCAGAAGTTTATTTTAGTTTTTTTTATCTCAAACCTACTACTTTACATAGAGTATTAGATGCTGCGCCTTGATTACGTTGGCATCATGCGCCAAATGCGGGTGTAAATCATATTTTGACACCCAAATATTTAGAACGGGATTTGATTCTAACTAACGGTGCAGGTGTTCATGCGATTCCTATTTCCGAATTTGTGATTACTTATTTACTTGCTTATAGTAAGCAATTACCAAGTCTGTACAAGCAACACTCTGAACGTAATTGGCAAAGGGGTTTACCAATTCAAGAATTAACAGATAAAACTTTATTAATTATCGGCGCAGGTGGAATTGGTCAAGAAATTGCAGTTCGTGCTAAAGCTTTTGGAATGCGTATTTTTGGCAGTTCTCGTAATGGAAGACCATTACCAAATTTTGATAAAGTAGTGGGTGCAAATGAGTGGAAACAACTACTGCCAGAATCAGAATTTGTGGTGATTGCTACACCTTTAACGCCGGAAACAAAGGGAATGATTGATGTAGATACCCTGCGTTTATTTCGCCCTGACTCCTATTTAATTAATATTGCACGAGGGGCAATTGTTGATGAATTAGCACTTACTAAAGCTTTACAAGCAGGTTGGATTGCTGGTGCAGCTTTAGATACAGTTTATACAGAACCATTACCAACAGAGAGTCCTTTGTGGAAGTTGCCAAATATTTTTATTACCCCCCATTGTTCTGGTGATTCTCCTAGAGTAAAAGAGAGAACACTTGCCCTATTTCTTGATAACTTAAAACGCTATTATCAAGGTAAGCCTTTACGTAATGTGGTAGATAAAACTGCTGGTTATTAGGAATTTTTATTCGTCAAAATAGGAAAACCAGATTTTTTTGATATAATCTACAAAAAGCCTATCGAGTTACTGTAATTTAGTTTTTTATTGACAAGAGAATTTATCATGACATTAGCCCAAGACATTAATATTCAGATCCATCAAAAAGCATATCCTCATTTTTTAGGGAACGTATCAGAACTAGGAGTATCCTTACTTAAGGGAACATGGTGGTATATTTATCCTTATATAATAGTTTTCAAAATCATGCTGCTTGCTTTTGCTAGTCTCAGTTTTTTATATATTCATTACTCTAGGCAAAAGCTAATTAAAATTTTCCAAAATAGCAGTGTTTAAAAAAAAGAATGACTAAGATTACAAAATTACAGGCTGTATCTTATTTAGCTCCTAATTATTTTGGATTATATCAGGAGATTACAGCTTATTTAGGTCGTGTTTTACAAGTAGAAATTGCACTACATCAAAGTAAATACGACCCCTTAAAAGACACTCTATTATTTAAAGACCAAATAGATTTGGCTTTTATTTGTGGATTACCACTAATTCGTTATAGTCAAATAGCACCAAATCAATTACAGACATTAGTTGCGCCTGTGATGCAATCATCTCGATATGGTGATTGTCCTGTATACTATGCAGATGTGATTGTTAAGACGGATAGCAATATTCAGAAGTTTGCTGATTTATCAGGGAAAACTTTTTGCTATAATGACTCTGGTTCTAATAGTGGTTATCATTTACTTTGGCGGTGGTTGAGTCAAGAAAAATATTCACCCAATTTCTGGGGAAAATCTTTAGAATCAGGTTCTCATCAACGTTCTATTCGTTGGGTAGTTGAAGGACTGGCTGATTGTGCAGCCATTGATAGTGTTGTATTAGAACAAGAATTACGGGATTTTCCTGAATTATCACACCATTTACGTGTGGTGCAAATAATTGGACCTTCTCCGATGCCACCATTAGTAACAGCGCGGCGTTTAGGTATCTGTTTGATTCAGCAAATGCAATTGGCTCTACTCCAACCAGATGCTCAGTTGCAAGAAATTATGAAACAATTTAGTGTTAAGCGTTTTGATGCTGTACAGTTAGAAAATTATCGGGTACTTAATCAGTGCTAATAATATAGGGACGGGCAAGATGCCCATCCCACAAAATTCTAAGCACTAATAGGATAAATTCGATACTGCGCTAATAATATAGGGACGGGCAAGATGCCCATTCCATAAGATTCTAAGCACTAATAGGATAAATTCGATGCTGCTTTTGTTCGCACAAGAGAGCATCTTGATAAATTTCTGCAAATAATACTCGCTGTGCATGACTTCCCCCAATCTCATGCAACCGCGATAATACAAATTTGAGTTCGTTAACAGTTATCTGGAAATCACCTTGAGCATGAGCTACCATGCCCTTAGCTGCGGGAATTGCTATCTTTACCCAACTCCTGCGGAGAAAGGGATTAATACTCAAGGCGTGATGTTCCATACTTTGAAGCATTTCCTTTACCCAGTTATTGTGTCCAGCTTTGGCAAGGGCATAAACATAATGCAAATCCTGGAAGGGTAATGCGTGTTCATCAATGCGACTGTAAAGATAAGGACTTATATCTTGCCAACGGTTGCCTACATCTACCCCACGTAATTCTAGCCGTAATAACATGGAAATTGCACCTACTTGGTCTTTGGGAGATTGTTTGTTAGCACGTTGCCAAATATGCTCATCGTAGATTTTTAGAACCTTTTCGTAGTTTTCTAATTGCCAATAATACAGTGCTATATGCCACCAGTTGTGGGTATAAAGCATAGAGTTACAGTTGTCCCAGGTATATGCAAAATTCTCCATCCAAATTATTCCCTCCTGGGTTCTTCCTTGGGTTTCCATTACATGACCAATAGCATGATGCGCCCAAGGATCATATCTATTTAAGGCGATCGCCTCAAGTGCCATTTTTTCTGCTGCTGGTAATTGGTGACATTGTTCTAAGCCAAAGGCCACCATCCCATATAGATAATCTTGTTGGGGATTGTTAGGTAAAACTTTTTGGGCAATTTCTAGTAATTTTTCTTTATTGCCTGTATAAAAATAGTGATATTGCCCCTGCTGCACGGAAATTAAATCAGTGGGAAATTGATTGGTAATCTCTTCATGAAGGGCTATTCCTACATCAATCTCTTGATTTGCCCAAGCTAAAATTGCTTCTACGTATAACTGTTCTCTGGCAGTAATTTTGCCTAAATTTCTTTGTGCGACTTGCAAATATGGTTGTGCCTGTTGCCAATCTTTTGTACTTTCTTGACTCAGATGATAAGCGGCTGCATAAGCATTAGCTAAAGCACAATTTGGATCAGCCTCAACTGCTTCTAAAATCGCTGTTTTTGCATCTTTACCATAAGCAAGGGATTGATCAATAAAACGGTTAATAGCAGCGATCGCTTCGGCTGAACCTGTTGTCACTAACAGTCCTTGTCCATCTTTAAGCATGATGAATTCCTTACAGCAAAATTTAAATTCTTAAACTACGGTAACTTGGTCGGAATACCGGGGTTATTGACTAGATTATGCCACAACCTCTCCCAAACTGCAAGTAAAAACTACGGTAAGTTGATAGAGTTACTGGATAAGTATACATTTTTGCAAAGCTTTATTTCCGAGAACTACCTCGATGAATGAATGCTGTCGATTGGGTTTAATCTAAATAAATACAAAATTACGGTATAATAGTTAAGTCACTTGAATTGGGTGTTATTAATGCAGCCACTACATTATTTAATATTCCATCCTGACTACGCAAGGAAAAAAACTGAAGTCCAAGGTAAAGTTTTGATCAGGTATCAACTTACAGATTGGCAAGGTAATGTTTGGGTGGATGAACCGAATGGAAATGAAGATCCATTTGTATTTTCAGAAAGGTGGCTTTATTCATACTGTCATGCTACACAATTAAGAAGAAATCCTGTGACACAAGATGCCTATGTTAGATCAGGATCATATCTGTTCTTCTGTAGTGGAAATGCTGCCAATAAAAAAACTATTGAGCTAGACACAGTTTTTGTTGTAGATCATAGTGCTAAGTGGCCGGATAACCAAGAAGGAATACCTGAAGAATTTCAACAGGATTATAAAAACAATAAATCTGACCGATGGAAAAGACATTTTAAGTACCCTTTTATTGGTCCACATACTGGAAAATATACTTATGTAAGTAGGCAATGGTTTGATAAAAAAGACGAGTATTCTTTTTTGCCAATTTCTCATAACGGCAATAGAGTAAAGTTTGATCTAGGATTACTTACACCCGATCTGCAATCGAAAATAGAAAACAATATACCTGGAAAATATCCAGTAATGTTAAGTGAGAAAGAAAAGACAGAATTATTAAAAAGAACATTATCTCTAACGAGTATTCAAGTAGTAGGAAATCTAACACGACAAGATGACAACATCAACATAATAGATTCTTGCGGCACAAGCTGTAGAACAAAGTCGGTGGGGTTTGGAAAGTGTTAGATTTAGCTTGGCTAAACTAAATCATTATTTCTGAGTAGCAGTGGGATAGCGCAGCACTTACCCTGGAATCGCCGATCTTGTAGCTTAATCGCATTTGTGTATTGAATGCTATAATTAGATGAGTGTAATTTATTTTTTATATCAAATATATGCAAATAATTCCAATTCAAGTTGATGCTGAAGTTGCTAAGGCTTATCAAGAAGCAGAACCACAAAAACAGCAAAAAATTCAGACTATTGTTAATGATTGGCTCAAGTTAATTATTGAAGATAAATCCCTAGATGAAATTATTCAAGAAATGCAAAAACAAACCAAAGATAGAGGGCTAACTCAGGAAATTTTAGATGAGATTCTTGAGAATGGATAAATTACGGTTTGTTATTGATACAAACATTTTAGTTAGTGCTGTTTTGATTAAGTCATCTATTCCAGATGTAGCACTCAAAAAAGCGAAAAGCTTAGGAATAATTTTATTTTCAGATGCAACTTTTCAAGAATTGCAAGAAATTCTCAATCGCTCAAAATTCAACAAATATATTTCTGTTAATATTTGTACTCAATTTTTAGCTAAATTCAAACTAGAAGCCGAACAAATTGAAATAGATGAGATGATCAAGGAGTGTAGAGATCCAAAAGATGACAAATTTCTTGATGTTGCTATTAATGGTAATGCAACTCACATCATTACAGGAGACAAAGATTTATTAGATCTTCATCCGTTTCGAGGAGTTGATATTATAACTGCCAAGCAACTTTTAGAAATCGTCTCAGATTTATAATAAAATGTGAGTAAATTTACAACTGCAATACCTAAAAGTCTTTGTTGCGCTGCTTTTATATCTGTTATTGTTATAGATTTAGATAGCATTTTCTTTAATTTTTATTTTCCCTAATATCACTATAATCTGTCACCTGCTATTAAACCTATCTCTCTATATATAGGATTTACCACTGTTCTAATCTTGGAAATTTGCCTAGCAAAAAAATAAGCTCCCAAAATACAACAAACACCACCAAATAATAAGGCATTAGCAACACCAATATAATTTGCTAATCCTCCAAAAAATAAATTACCAAAAGGGAGTATTCCCAAAAAAGTAGTCATAAATATACTGGTTACTCGTCCTCTTTTATCTTCTTCCACTAAAATTACTTGCAGAAAATTACTAATTGAAGCTAGAGTTAAGGTGTTAGTTAATCCCACAATAAAGATTAATACCAAACAAATTTCTAGCCGCGTTGAGAGAGAAAATAATATTAATGATACTCCCAGCACTAGAGTAGAAATTACCATAACAGTTTCTAGTCCTATTACTTTCTTCCGCTGCATGAGATAAATCCCCGAAAATATAGAACCAAAAGCCGTAGAAGTCATCAGATAACCCATTGTTTCCGCATTGCCTTTCAGGACTTCTTTAGCAAATATCGGTAGAAGATTTACATAAGTCATTGCCATAAAGCAAACTATAATTTGCAATATTAAAATAGATTTAATAGGCATAAAATTATAGACAAAAATAAATCCTTCTTTCAAGTTATGCCAAATTTTTGGGGATTTTGATGTAGATAAATAATTAATATTTGATTTTATCTGTATAGTTAAGATAGCTAATATAAAAGGAAAATAGCTAATCGCATCTACTAAAAAACATAACCATGCTCCATTTTTAGCAATTATCAAACCCCCAATCATCGGACTGACAAATTTAGCTGTATTAATTAAAAATGAATGTACAGCCATTGCACTATAAGTATCACTTCTATTTTCTACTAATCTAGGAATAGTTACTTGACGTGCTGGTAAATCAAAAGCTTTGACTATGCCTTGAAGAATACCAATGATAATAATATCTGTAAAATTTATCTGATTACTAACAGTTAAAAAAGTTAGTAGTGAGGATAAAATAATAGATACTATCTGAGTGGTTAACAAAACATATTTTAAATTCCATCTATCTAGTAATACTCCTACCAATGGTGTAATAACCAAGCCCATTGCTTGATTAGTGAAGCCTGCAACACCAACTAACATAGCTGAATTTGTTAATTGATAAACCATCCATACTAGGGCAATTTGTGTCATCCAAGAGCCGAAAAAAGACACGCTTTCCCCAATGAGAAAACCAAATGAATTGGGTGATTTAATTGCAGGTGAAATTCTCAAAAAGGCAAATATTTTGTTGCTTTTCTTTAACGATGTTCTATTTTCTTCTAACATTAATATTACCTATTTTTAGGTATAATTATTACCGTTCTTGTTGAGTTGGACGAATCAAGATTTCATTCACATTTACGTGCTGTGGTTGACTAACAGCATAAACTATTGCTGCTGCTATATCTTCACTTTTTAATCGTGTAATTCCTTTCCGTCTAGCTTCAATTTCCTGCTTTACTACTACATCAGTAATATGCTGATCAATTTCTGTTTCTACTAAACCAGGCTCGATGATAGTAACCCGAATATTATCTTGATATACTTCCTGTCTTAATGCTTCCGAAAAGGCATTTACACCCCATTTAGTGACATTGTAAGCTGCCATTCCTGCACGGGCAATGCGTCCAGCGACGGATGAAATATTAACAATATGTCCTGATTTTTGTGCTTTGAAAATAGGTAATACAGTATGCGTTGTGTACATTAACGCTAAAACATTAATATCAATCATTTTTCGCCAGTTGGCGGGATCTGCATTTTCAATCCGACCTGGAAATGATATACCTGCATTGTTTACTAAAATATCTACACGCCCAAATTCTGCATTAGCTTTTTGGATCAAATTTTTAACTTGTACTTCATCGGTAATATCTGCAACAACAGGTAATACTTGTCCACCATTTTCAGTAATATGTTTTGCTACTGCTTCTAAACGCTCTCCCCTTCTAGCTGCAATTACTACTTTTGCTCCTTCTGCTGCGAGTGAAATAGCCGTAGCTTCCCCAATTCCCGAAGAAGCCCCGGTAACAATAGCGACTTTCCCTTCTAATTTACTTGTCATAGCGAACTCATTGATTAACTGATAAAATACGGTATCTTGATAAAGATAGTGTTAATTTAAAATCAAGCATCTCACAGATCACCAGAAAAAGCAACAAAAATAACCTCTATGTGCTATTTTAAGTAAAAAGTACGGTAAATTGATTGATATACTGTAGTTTAACGATCAATTAACTTCAGTTCAAATATTCTATTGACCCTAACCACCAGAGTAATGTTGACTAAATTCTCTCCATCCCGACTATTGAAAGCTGGAATCACATTCCTAAAAAAATATCAAAAGCAGAACATCCGCACTTTTTCTTTGCTATTTGTAGTTGGACTAAGCTTGACTTTAGCTATTTCTGCCTGTTCTCCTAACACAAGCGAGAATACTGGGACAACTCAGACAGCGCAAACAACTAAAACCGCTATTTCAAGTCCAACTTCTAACAGTACAGTGGTTCGTATTGGCTATCAAAAAGCTGCAACTGTCCTCTACGCATTAAAAGCCAAAGGGGAATTAGAAAAAGCTTTAAAAGCCTCTGGTGCTTCTGTGACTTGGACTGAATTTCCCGCCGGTCCACCCATGTTAGAAGCTTTAAATGCCGGAAGTATTGACTTTGGTTACACAGGAGAAGCGCCCCCTGTATTTGCTCAATCAGGAGGTACACCGTTTGTTTATGTTGCTTATGATCCCTTGAGTACCAAAGCAGAAGCGATTATTGTTCCTCAAGATTCACCTATTAAAAGTGTTGCTGATCTCAAAGGTAAAAAAATCGCTTTTGCTAAAGGTTCTAATACTAACTATTTAGTAGTAAAAGCATTGGAAAAAGCAGGATTACAATATAAAGATATCGAACCTATGGGTCTTAAACCAGCCGATGCTCGCGCTGCTTTTGAAAGTAAAAAGGTGGATGCTTGGGCTATTTGGGACCCTTACTTAGCCGCAGCAGAGAAAGCAATAAGTGTCCGTACCTTAACAGATGCGACTGGATTAGCACCTAATCGTGGCTATTATCTTGCTGCTAAATCTTTTGCTGATAGCAATTTAGATACTCTGAAAACGGTTATTGATGAAGTCAAGAAAGTAAGCGACTGGACAAAAAATAATCCTCCTGAAGTTGCTAAGTTACTATCACCTATATTAGGGATAGATGCTGCTGTTTTAGAAATAGCAGAAAAGCGGCGTGAGTATGGTGTATTACCCCTAACAAATGAAATAATTACGAAACAACAAGAAGTTGCTGATGCTTTCTATAAAATCAAATTGATTCCTAAAGAAGTCAAGGTTAAGGAAATAGTTTGGCAAGCTAATAAATAATTTGGTAATTGGTAATAGAAAAATTACTAATTATCAATTATTTCTAAAAATCTGCCTTTACTCTCTCTGTGTCTGGAGCGCCTCTGCGTGAGAAAAAAATAAATCAAGGTAATTAAAAATGATCAAAGAAATAACACGGCGTGAATTTATTGCCACTGCTGCTTTAACAACTGGTTTTGCTTTAGCCGTACAACCTGTTTCTGCTAAAGTAATTACCACAGATACAAAAGGATTAATTGCTGGAGCAGTAAAAATTCCCGTTGAGGGTGGGGAAATTCCGGCATATAGAGCGCAACCAGAAAAAGGTGAAAATTTCCCCATTGTTTTAGTAATTCAAGAAATATTTGGTGTTCATGAACATATACAGGATGTTGTTAGACGCTTTGCTAAATTAGGGTATTTAGCGATCGCACCTGAACTATTTATCCGTCAAGGTGATGTGTCAAAATTAAGCAATATTGACGAAATTCGCGCAATTGTGTCCAAAGTTCCCGATGCTCAAGTCCTATCAGATTTAGATGATATTGTTACTTGGGCTGTAAAATCAGCCAAGGGTAACGCTGATAAATTAGCAATTACGGGTTTTTGCTGGGGTGGTCGAATCACTTGGTTATATGCAGCACATAATCCCAATGTAAAAGCAGGTGTGGCTTGGTACGGTAGAGTAGTAGGCAATACTACCGAATTACAGCCCAAACATCCCATTGATATTGCTTCTGAACTCAAAGTCCCCGTGCTGGGACTCTATGGAGGTCAAGATACAGGTATTCCTTTGGACACAGTAGAACAAATACGAGAAAAACTCAAATCTAGCAGCAGTAAATCAGAAATAATTGTTTATCCTGATGCACCTCACGCCTTTTTTGCTGATTATCGCCCTTCCTACCGCGAAACAGAAGCCAAGGATGGTTGGCAGCGTCTCCAGAAATGGTTTAAACAATATGGAATAGCGCCCTCAGACTAGAAGTCTGGGGCTACAAAAACGAAGTCCGCCTGCGCGGACTCATTGAACCCACGCAGGTGGGTTTTGTCTGTGTAGCCGCGACTTCTAGTCGCCCTTGATAATCAACTTACCTAAATACTAACTATGTCAGAAAATTATCGTTTTGAAACCCTACAAGTCCATGCTGGACAAGAACCCGCACCTGGTACTAATGCCCGCGCTGTACCAATTTATCAAACTACTTCCTACGTTTTTGATGATGCTGAACATGGAGCGCGGTTATTTGCTCTCCAGGAATTTGGTAACATTTATACCCGGATCATGAATCCGACAACGGATGTATTTGAAAAAAGAATTGCAGCATTAGAAGGGGGTGTTGCAGCTTTAGCCACTGCAAGCGGTCAAGCGGCACAATTTTTGGCAATAAGTACGATCGCTCAAGCAGGAGATAATATTGTTTCTACCAGTTTCCTCTATGGGGGAACTTATAACCAGTTCAAAGTTACTCTTCCACGATTGGGAATTAATGTCAAATTTGTGGAAGGAGATGATCCAGAAAATTTCCGTCAAGCGATTGATGAAAACACCAAAGCCCTGTACGTTGAAACCATTGGTAATCCCCAATTTAACATCCCCGATTTTGCTGTTTTAGCTCAAATTGCCCATGAAAACGGCATTCCTTTAATTGTAGATAATACCTTCGGTGCAGGTGGATATGTAGCACGACCAATTGAACATGGTGCAGATATTGTTGTCGAGTCTGCAACCAAATGGATTGGTGGACATGGTACATCTATTGGCGGCGTGATCGTTGATTCTGGTAAATTTGATTGGGGTAACGGCAAATTTCCCCTCTTTACCGAACCTTCCCCCGGTTATCACGGATTGAATTTTCAAGAAGTATTTGGGAAAGGTAGTCAATTTGGTAACATTGCTTTTATTATTCGTGCCAGAGTCGAAGGATTACGAGATTTAGGAGCAGCATTGAGTCCATTTAACGCTTTTCTATTACTGCAAGGATTAGAAACTCTTTCCCTGCGTGTAGAACGTCATATCAACAATGCTTTAGAATTAGCTAAATGGTTAGAACAACAAGAGCAAGTAGCATGGGTTAATTATCCAGGACTTCCCAATCATCCATATCATGAACGAGCAAAAAAATATCTTCGACATGGCTTTGGAGGAGTTCTTAATTTTGGTATCAAAGGTGGATTAGAAGCAGGTAAAGCTTTCATTAGTAATGTGAAATTAGCTAGTCATTTGGCAAATGTCGGTGATGCAAAAACCCTTGTTATTCATCCTGCTTCTACAACTCATCAACAGCTAAGTGATAGTGAACAAATTTCGGCTGGTGTAACACCGGATTTGGTGCGGGTATCTGTGGGAATTGAACATATTGACGATATTAAGGAGGATTTTGAACAGGCATTTGGAAACTAAAGTAAAGCGATTAGAAATCGCGGCTACACAGACAAAACCCACCTTCGTGGGTTAAAAATATTGATTTTTCATTAGTCCACGTTCGCGTAGCGTTCCGCAGGAATAGGTGGACTTCGTTTGTGTAGTAGCGATTTCTAATCGCCGAATACTTTATAAATCATCTCTTATGAAATACTCAAACTTCATTTCATCAAAAACCCAGTTTTACCAATTGTCAGCACCATTTTCATTAGAATCTGGTGAAGTATTAATTAGTGTTCAGGTTGCTTATCGCACTTGGGGAAAATTAAACGCAAACCGCGATAATGGGGTCTTAATTTGTCATGCTCTCACAGGTTCTGCTGACGCTGATGATTGGTGGGAAGATTTGTTTGGTTCAGAGAAAGTTTTTGATTCTGACCAGGATTTTATTGTGTGCAGCAACATTTTAGGAAGTTGTTACGGTACAACTGGAGCAACTTCTATTAACCCAAATACAGGAAAGGTTTATGGTGCATCTTTTCCCAGAATTACAATTCGGGATATGGTTCACCTCCAAGCTGCACTATTAGAATATCTGGAAGTTAAATCTCTACGGTTAGCAATTGGTGGTTCACTGGGTGGAATGCAAGTTTTAGAATGGGCTTTATTATATCCAGAAAAGGTGAGGGTGATCGCCCCAATGGCTGCACCTGGAAGACATTCAGCATGGTCTATTGGCTTGAGTGAAGCCCAAAGACAGGCAATTTATAGCGATCGCAATTGGCAAGGTGGGAACTATACAACTGATACACCACCAGTCCAAGGATTAGCGGTAGCGCGGATGATGGCAATGATTACCTATCGTTATTGGGAGAGTTTTACAAATCGTTTTGGTAGACAGCAGGATGAATCTAATCAATTTGCTATAGCCAGTTATTTACAATATCAAGGTCAAAAATTGATAGAACGTTTTGATGCTAATACTTATATTACATTAACTCATGCAATGGATAGTCATGATGTTAGTTGGAATAGAAAAGATTATCAATCAGTTTTGCGAAGTATTAAACAACCAACTTTAATTATTTCCATTGATTCTGACGTTCTTTATCCTCCAGTGGAACAACAAGAACTAGCAGATTTAATCCCTAATGCTCAACTAGGGTTACTTAAGTCGAGTCACGGACATGATGCTTTTTTAATTGATATGGAAGCATTGAATGAAATGGTAGTCTCTTTTAGGAAAGAACTAGATGATATGAATAAGATATAGCACTCTTAACTAATTGATAAATATTGCTGAATTTGTATGAAAAATCAGCAATTTCTATACGGTTTACCATTTATAAAATAAGTGATTATCAAAATCATTGTAAAATTGCAGCCGAGCAGTTCCCACAACTAAATTATTCGTTTTCTCACCAGAGGAAATAACATGAACTCGAAATAGATAAATACCTTCGCTAGTGGGATTATAAAAAGGTTTTAAAGCGATAGTAATTGTTTGATTTGCAGAAACTGGTTTATCAAAAGTAGCAATGATAGTTTGTGGTTGAGTTGAACTCTTGGTTAGGGTAATACCTAGCTTTTCCTTTTTTCCACTTGCTTCTATAAAAGCAAAACTATTTTTCTGATTGAATTCAATATTTTCTACACCTTCTATTTGTGTTAAAACAACTTGTTGTAATTGCCAATTAGCCAGAGATTCTGGTAATTTGACTGTAAAATAATAAGTTGCGTCCCAAGAACCTGTTTGATTGTAAGTTGTTTTTGCAGTCAATAATTTTGTTGCTGGTATTCCATAAGTAGCAGGAACAGATAGCAAAAAGATTCCTGTACTAATAGCTAGAGTTTTACACAGAGTTTTAAAGCTGTTCATGTTTTTGAATTGGATGTTTTAAATGGCTTTTTATATTGAATTACACCCTTTCAGTTTAGCAAGTGGAACTTATTAATGATTACAATACTGTTTCTTTAAGAGTTTTTGTAGGTTGGGTTAAGCGACAGCGCAACCCAACAAACGTCCGTAAATGTTGGGTTTCCTAACGTCAACCCAACCTACCTGATTTAATGTTGTTAGATTATAACAAGTATAGGTTGTTTGAAAAATGGTTCTAATTGCATAATTAACTCCCGAACAATAAAAATGAATTAGATTGAGTGTTGGGTTAACCAAGCTTCTAAATCAGCAACACTAGAAAAGTCTAATAACGCCTCTCCTAAGTTTTCTAACTGTTCAATTGATAATGCTGTAATTCGCTCGATTAATAACGCATCAATTTCCCCAATCCGGCGATGTAGTTGACGCAGTATTAAGTCTTTTTCTCCTTCTTGTCTTCCTTCTTCTTTAGCTTGTTCTCTATTTCTTTGATAAAGTGGTTCTAGTCGCATAATTAACTCCCTATCATCTGTTTCTAGTTCTTGATTTACTCTCAAATTTTCGCGCAAGTTGTAAACTAATTCCAGGGTGGCTTTTTGGTAAGGGTGATCTAATGGTAACGCTTGCAACTCGATAATTGCTTGTGATTGTACGCTTCCCCTACCCAAAAGCCTCAACCATAAAGTCTCGGGTGTTTGTGGTAGTTGGTGTATTGCCACAATTGCTGTTCGCAAGGCATCTGCTAAAAAATGTACTCCCGATAACCAATCTTCTTTTTGGATAGTTCCAAAGCTAGATAAACGAGTTTCAGATATGGTGGGGGTTAAAATCCACAATTTAGGAATTTCTGACTCCTGAAGTTTGATTTTATTGGCTTTGGCTTCTCATCGCAATGAAGCCTTGACTTCTAATAACTTGAGAATACAGTCGCAGATTTCATCGCTAGAAGCTGGATTGCGGTATGGTTCTATTATTGCAGGATTTTCGGCAAGTCTTCCTAGTAACCCCAGTATTTCTAATTTAGAAGTTTGTTGTTTAGCAGGTGTGAATAAAACATCTATTTCTTTAATTTCTCCTGAAACTTTTTCTGATGCTTTGACTTCTCCGTAATCTTTTAATAATTCTTCTAGATAGTCTTTGGCGAATTTATCATGTATAAAGCGCGTCATTCAATTTTAATTTTGAGTAAAATCTGGGAAATAACTTAGACTTCTATTATATAGCAGTTATGAATATTTCCGTAAGAGGATGTTTGAAAATATTTTGGAGTTGTCTTCAATACTTTTACATCCTCCTAAATCACCCCTACGTAATTCTATTTTTCGAGATTAACCGACAAGTGCTGAAAGTACAATAAAATTATCCTTCATTTAAACCCCATCATGGTTATCCCAGAACTCGAACAACAACTCCTTCAGCTTTCGCATAACGATAAACTGTATATTATTCAACTCCTTGCCCAAAGCCTAACAACAGGTAATAACAACTCAGAACAACCTACTAAAATCTCAGAATTTTTCCGTCAATCCCCCTTGGCTGAACTCACTGAAGAACTAGACTTAAAGCGAAATTTTAGCAAATGCAACTAATTTAGTGGCAATATTCTCAGTTCTCAACATTATTTTTGAGTTTATCTAGCATTGCTGAAATTAGTTTGTCTCTCTCCAGCAATGAACCATCTAACCCTGTAACTTGACCAAAAGTATCATCAATAATTTTTTTACCCCCTTGATAAATATGAACATGAATACCCATTTCTTGGGGTTGATTGCAAGTCCAGAGAATAGCTGGTGTTGAAGCCCAAACTTTTAGCTGATGGTCTTGATAATCTCTAAGATCAAGAGTACGATCGCTATTAACGAAGTTGGGATTTTTTGTAAATTTATCCACTAATTCCTTAATTGGACTGCTAATAATTGGTTCTTTTGACCAATTAGAATCAGCACCACAGTTACCGCAGAAATGCTTTTTATGTGGATTCTTTGCAAAATCACCCAAGTCTAAATGTGGGTGATGGCATTTGTTACAGTTAAGTATGCCCAAGGGAAGACTATTAATTAATGCTTCTAGATATGCCAATGCTGCTGGTGGCGCAATAACAACTCTTTTTTTATCCTCCATGACACCAAGCAAGGGTAATATATCATTTGCTGATATAACCACTGCCGGAAAGTTGGTGTCTATAGTTTTTTTACCACCTATTTTGGGGCGTGCGTGGACGTGAATTTTGACATCATCAATGTCCGGCTCATTTGTATTGTTAATTGCTGTTGGTAAAGCTGCCCAGATGCCAATTCCCCCTTCGTAATCACTAGGGTCAATCACCAAAGGATTTTTGGTAAAATTCATCGGCTGCTTTACATTTGCACATTTGATGCCCTCTTCACCCTCTCGCGCAGCTTGCAGCAAATCTGCTTTGGTCCCCCAGTGTACCTGATGCGTGCGACACCACCACCGTTGCGCTCCATTGCGAAACTTGCCGCACTCTACAATATCGCAGGGCAAAATTACGCCTTCACCGCTTTCTGCTAATGGGAATTGCCCTATAACACTTTCGCTAAATGGGACAGCATTTCCTAGTGTTCTTCCCTCTCCCCATACAACTGCAAATTCCTTGGTCATTTTGCCAACGGTAGCTACCTCTTCTACCCCCAGCGATTTAATGATTTTTGTCTCACCACGTTTCTTTTCTGCGTTGTATCGTTCTTCCGCAAGATATAGATATGTGACTCCATCTTTAATTTGGCGCTTAATGAACATAATTGTTTCCCTCCTATTTAGTTTCCGTATACGGAAACTTAGGGATATATTACCAAATAATTCAAGATCAACTTGATCTTGACTTTTAGCAGAAATATGTCAAACTAATATTTAGATACTCTAATTATTTGAACAAGGAAGTAAATCCTACTCGTGACGAAACTTACGGGAAGAATAGAATCTGCGGAAATACCTGCACAAGTTCCAAAGTCAGTAATACTGCAAACCTTGGAACTGACGCGCCGCTTTGAAAAATCAACAGCCGTTGATGCTTTAAATATCTCCGTTGCATCTGGAGAAGTTTTTGGTTTACTCGGTCCCAACGGTGCGGGGAAAAGTACAGTAATTAAGATGTTAACAACCTTGCTACCAGTCAGTAGCGGGAAAGCATACTTAGCCGGTTATGATGTGACTCGTCAACCTGATGCAGTCAGAAGAGTAATAGGTTATGTACCCCAGGCTTTATCAGCAGATGGTAGTTTGACCGGTTATGAAAATCTGTTAATATTCTCTAAATTGTATGATATTCCCCCTCGACGCAGAAAACAGCAAATCGCGGAAGTGCTGGAATTTATGGGTTTGGAGGATGTAGCACATCGTTTAGTGAGAACCTTTTCTGGGGGGATGATTCGCAAACTAGAAATTGCTCAAGCTATCTTACATCAACCCCAAATCTTATTTCTAGATGAGCCAACAGTCGGATTAGATCCAGTTGCTAGAACACAAGTATGGCAGCTTGTACAGCAATTGCGGATTGAGTACGGTACAACCATCTTTTTAACTACCCACTTTTTAGAAGAAGCGGATAATCTTTGCAATCGAGTCGTGATTATGAACCAAGGTAAAGAAATTATCACTGGTTCACCCGCAGACTTAAAAGCCGCTATCGGCGACCCAGAAGCAACTTTAGATGATGTCTTCATCCATTACGCAGGAAATCAATTAGTATCAGGAGTCAGTTACAGTGAAACTGCAAGAACCAGACGTACCTCTCAACGGTTGGGCTGAACCCAGATATAATCGCCCCAAAGGGATTTTTTCTAATATTAAAGAACTATTTACTAAAACCCTGGTAATTACTGAATTGGAAGTGCGGAAACTTCGCCATGATCCTAGTGATTTAGTGATTCGGGCTGTACAACCGGCTTTATGGTTACTCATATTTGGGCAAGTATTTACTCGGACTCGTGCTATCCCTACAGGTAATTTACCTTACTTGGATTTTATGACTCCCGGTATTTTGGCTCAGAGTGCGCTGTTTGTTGCTATTTTTGCTGGGGGAATGACATTAATTTGGGAACGTGATTTAGGGATTTTGCAGAAATTCTTAGTTGCACCCATCCCCCGTGCAGCGATTGTCTTAGGCAAAGCTTTAGCGGCTGGGATTCGTTGTTTTTTCCAAGTGGTGTTTATTTACCTTTTAGCGTTTTTGCTGGGTGTACATCTCAATCTCAATCCTTCGGGTTTCTTGCAAGTTGTGCTAGTCATATTTTTGGGAGCAGCTTGTTTTTGCACTTTTTCCTTAATCATCGGCTGTTTGGTGAAATCGCGGGAAAGATTTACGGGTATTGGGCAATTAATCACCATGCCGTTGTTTTTTGCCAGTAATGCCATCTATCCTATTTCATTGATGCCAAGTTGGTTAAAGGTCATTTCCCACTTGAATCCTTTGACTTATGAAGTGGATGCTTTACGCGGTGCAATGCTGGCAAATGGCTCAAGTATTTATGGGTTCGGGTTAGATTGTACAATTCTCTTGCTAACATTAATAGGTTTAACCTACATCTGTGGCCGACTTTATCCACGGGTGGCGATGTAATCTGGAGAAAAACGGTCTTATGAGTTTGGATAAACCCTCTGAAGAATGTGCCGCTAGGGTGATGGAAACAGTCCCCTTATTGATGCGGTTTATCCGATCTGAAATGCGGACTCACAGTGCTGACTCTTTATCTATACCACAATTGCGATCGCTCGCTTTTCTGAATCGCAATCCCGGTGCTTCCTTGTCTGAGGTAGCAGATCATTTAGGTGTCACCTGTGCTACAGCATCAACAACTATAGAAAAATTAGTCCAACGAAATCTGGTGCAACGGACAGATAATCCTCAAGAACGACGACGAGTAGTCCTGAATTTGACGAGAGAGGGAAAACTGCTTTTAGAGCAATCCCAGGAGAAAACTCGCGGGGAAATTGCGGAGATTCTAGAGAGTTTGACACCAGAGCAAGTATCACATATTGAATCAGGCTTGACTCTACTAAAAAATGTCTTCGAGCAAACAGAAACCAACTCACCATAACAATAAGGCTGCACAACACGATCCTTTGGCAGCCATGAGATTTCGAGATTATCGGCTCTTTACCATTGGGCGTGTAGTCCTCTTCACAGGGGGACAAATGCAGACCGTCGCGCTGGGCTGGGAGCTATATGAGCGGACAAATTCACCGATGGCGTTGGGTGGAATCGGGCTGGCGCAGGTTCTCCCCATGATTGCCCTAACTTTGATTACGGGACACGTTGCTGATAAAAGCGATCGCAAAAAGATTACTTTATTTGCAATCCTGCTATTAATGTTTTGTTCTCTAACTTTAGCGGTTATTTCCTATTATAAAGGTGCAGTTTTTCTAATTTATGCTTGCTTATTATTAACAGGTGTAGCCAGGGCATTTCTCAAACCTGCTGGTGATGCGCTGATGTGGCAGTTAATACCGATGAGTGCTTTTACCAATGCAGCAACTTGGAATAGTAGTAGCTTTCAATTAGCCTCGGTAATTGGGCCAGCTTTGGGAGGATTGAGTATTGCTCTTTTTAAGAGTGCGACAGGAGTATATATATTATCAGCGATCGCTGCACTATCATGTTTTTTCCTTACCGCAGCCATCAAACCCCAAAAAACCAACTTTAAGAAAGAACCAATATCTCTAAAAACTCTAGCTGCTGGTGCTGAATTTGTTTGGAATAATCAACTAATTCTCGCAGCCATTACCCTAGATTTATTTGCTGTTTTACTGGGTGGTGCAGTAGCATTATTACCCGTTTTTGCTAAAGATATTTTGCACGTTGGTCCGGTGGAATTGGGCTATTTACAAGCCGCCCCATCAATAGGTGCATTGATTATGGCAGCGTTGTTAGTATATTTACCACCTATCCGCAAAGCCGGGCCAGCATTACTGTGGTCAGTTGTGGGATTTGGGGTTGTAACAATTATCTTTGGGTTGTCTCGTTGGGTGTGGTTGTCGTTGTTGATGTTGGCATTAAGCGGGGCGTTAGATAGTATTAGCGTGGTGATTCGTCATACTTTGGTGCAAATTCGCACTCCTGACCATTTACGGGGTCGTGTGGCGGCTATTAATAGTGTATTTATCAGTGCTTCTAATGAGTTGGGGGGTTTTGAGTCTGGTTTGACTGCGGCTTTATTTGGTCTGGTGTTTTCTGTGGTTGGTGGGGGGATTGGGACGATTTTGGTGGTAGTTGCTACAGCCGCAATTTGGCCGGAGATTAGGAAGTTGGGGGCTTTGCATGAGGATTAATTGTCAGAATCAGGATTTATAGGATTTGAGGATTTACAGGATTTAATTATCTGTTAGGACTTACGGACAAGTCACGGAAGAATGAACCACGAAGGAGCGAAGGACACGAAGATAAGAGGGTTTGAGAGATATTTTGAGTAAGTCCTGTATCTAGTATTTTTTTCATCCTGTTAATCCTTTAATCCTGGACATCCTGATTCTGACAAGGGATAGATTATCTAGGAAATCTTACAGAAATAATCATTCCTGGAAATGGAATTAATCAGACTGTACAGAAGTTAACTATTTCACCGCTATTAGATGTTAAAAATAACCCCTGTCAATAGGTGGTTCATGTCGAGAATGATTTCAGGATGATAAGTTATCCAAATCTAGCGGATCACTCTCAACATATTCCTTTGCTGTCATGTCTTCCAAAGATACTACCAAGCCATCTACAGATTGAAAACGGCCGGATGGTGGAATTAATTTCAACCAATTTTCACAAAGTTGATCCCACCTTATATCTTGAAACTGAACTTGTTCTTCATCACGGATAAACAAAAAAGTTAGGTTGATTGCAGTGTCATTCCAAGAAGGTTCTGCATATACTCTAATTTCACGCAAAGCACGAAGAGCTTCACCTTCAGGGCTAGATTTATCATGCTTATCTTGCATTCGTGTTTGCAACTTTTTAGCAAATTGATTGAAGTCATCAGGAAAAGCAAATCTAGCTCGTTTCCGCGCTAATGCTTGGCCTAATACCCTAATCTCTTGATCATTTTGGCATCCAGACTTGCGCTCCCATTCTGCAATAACAGCCTTCTCTACTGTCATCACACGATCAAGATCAGCCACTAGATTCAGTTCTCCTACTCCTGGAATATAAGCATATTGAGGTTGTCTACTTCGTTGAATTTGATATAACTGCTTCTCATCAACCTCCACCAGAGGAACTATTTCGACAAATGGACGAGTGCGACAAGTACGCACAATATCGCAAGTTTGCGTAACCACTACAAAACCCCTGACTTCTGACTCAGCAAGATCAGTCTCCTCTTGTGCAACACCTGTAGATTCTTGTGTCAGAGGACGCTGAGAGTGAAAACGCTGTACAAACCAATGTTCGCCAACCACATAATCACCTTGCTGCCATTCTTGAAGAGCAGCATCCACTTCCTTAATCCAAACATCACGCTCATTGTCCACTACCGTTTTTGCGGCTCCTTACCGCTCTAGCAGGTTTGGATCGTCCAACTTCACGATGGATAGGCTCTTGTAGAGCATCAACTAGATCAGCCGGATTTGGTGGTCTACGTGATGCACGTGCATCCTTGGATAAGGGAGCTAATTGTGGTCTTTCAGGAGCATTACCATAACCAATAATTCGTTTTACCTCTTCATATTCATCAGCTACCAAGAGATCGAAAGGAAGTTGACTATCACTACCAGGAGTTAATAAAAGACTACGATTAAGACTGGCGCTTCCCCGATTAATATACTGAACAGCAGCCAAAAGGCGATTAAGCTTCTCCTCATTAAAACGAGATAATGGCTGGCCACTTGCCCAAAAGTGAATACTTCTACGTGAAACATTAAAAAGCCTAGCAAGTTGATCCCAGGTCAATCCACTTAACTTTCTCAGTTGGTTAATAGCAATCCGTGTTGTTTCCGCAGAACTTGTTGATGGTAAAGTTAACCCACTCGTGGTTATCTCCAAAGCAGGTAAGAAATTACGTTCAAATGTTCCTGCACTAGTGGCTGTAATAGGAAAAGTTGAGAAAATTTTAGATATAATAAGTGATCGGTAATTATGCTGAGTACGCATTGAGCCACGGGCAGAAGTACCCGATAACTGCTCAGGCTTTCTATCTAAAAGAGAAGTCATGGTTCACCTCCAAAATGCTGCAAAAATTCATCAGTTACTGCCCATCTGAAAAAAGTATAAATTCTTTCAGCAAAATGCTGTGCTTCATTCAGAAGTTCTTCAACATCAAAATCTCGTTGTTTTGAGAGAGACATATCTAAATCAAGTATCCAGCTAGGTTCATCAACTGGTTCAATTGCATCTGGATCAAAAGTTCCATTAGGAGGAATTAGCCCCCAACGCGCAATTATCTGATCTTCTCCCCCAGGTAAACTAAACAAAGATTCATTGATACTTTGATGAATATATTCTCCAAAGTCTAATGCTACAATACCTGTAATTTCTGAGCGTACAAGCTTAGATATATCATTTACTGCTTGTCCAACGAGCCGATCAATATATCTCACACCGAATCGTTGAACAATTTTAGGTTTAATGTGTTCATTAAGTGCTATTAGCAAGTTTTCTAACCGTGCTATAAAATCACTACGACTTGTATAAGCAGTTGTTTCAAGTGCTACGAAGTCAGGTGATAGTGATAAGCGCCAATTACCTTGAGCATCTATAAATCTCCAAGTTACTTGCTCAGACTGCGTAACACCTTGAGAACCAAAAACTAAGCTTCGGGTCTGCTCTTGTTGTAATATTGGATACTTATCTCTAATAGCTTCTTGAAATCCTCCTATAAAGCTTTTATTTTCAATTGACGTAATCAGCGGAAAGCGTATTTGTGCAATAACACGAACTAGAGGTGCTTTTTTTAAAGACACCTCTTTTGGCGGTTGTGCAATAAGTGGATTGATTATGGCCACTGCTCTCCATCCTTTGTTCGTTGGTTTTCAGGAAACTGTATATGTTCCGAAAGCAGGAAATACTGCCTTTAGTCTCGTGAATCTATAATAGAACAAATGTGTGAAGTATAGTGTGAAGTTTAAGCAAAATTTATCTAAAACAGAATCCTGTCACTAAACCCAACATTATAAGGTGTATATGATAGCAGGTAATATCTAGCAATCTGATCTACGTATATAAAATTTGAAGGTTATCTATTAAGCGATCGCACTGTATAAATAAATTTTCCTAAATTTTACAGCAGTAAAAGCCAGTAAGTTATCCTCACTCTTGCTTGTACTGCTGAAAATCCCTAACTACCCAACCGCTACCGGAACTTTATAATAAACCGGCTCATTCCCTGCTTTCCATTTGATATTACAACCAATACTCGGCTTTTGCTGCCAAGTAATTTGCTCATCTGCTAAAACATAATTAATTGCTTTCCGTAAATCTTGTCCAGTGACAGGTAAACCATTTTTTGGACGACTATCATCTAATTGTCCTCGATAAGCCAGCTTTCTATTAGCATTAAATACAAAAAAGTCAGGAGTACAAGCTGCAAAAAAATCTTTAGCCGCTTTTTGACTTTCATCATAAAGTAAAGAATAAGATAAATCTATTTCTTGGGCAAAATCTTTAAGTAATTCTGGTGCATCATGAGGATGAGTATTAATATCATTAGAACTAATTGCTAAAATACCCACATTTCTATTTTTGTAATCTTGTCCTAATTTTGCTAATTCAAATTTGATATGTTGCACAAAAGGACAATGACGACTCAGAAAGATAACTACTAAAGCTTTTTTATCAGCAAAATTTGCCAATGAAATCGTTTTCCCTGAAACCACATCTGGGAGATGAAAATTAGGTGCTAAAGTCCCCAAAGGTAACATTGTCGAAGGTGTTAAAGCCATAAAATCCAATTCCTTAAATTATCAAATTCATGATCAAAATGGTGCGTTACACTTTGCGGTAACACACCCTACAGTTAGCCTGTAATTAAGCTGCTACAAGATTGGGAATATATGCCGCAGAATCTCCTTTAATGGCTTGACTATACTTACCGTCAATACCTAAAGGAAGATCACCAGCAATGGTTACACGCTGCACGCGACGGGGTTGATCTCCATAATCGGCGATCGCATAATGTTGAGTAGCGCGGTTATCCCAAAACGCCACATCCCCAACCTGCCAACGCCAACGCACTGTATTCTCAGGTCGTGTAACATAAGATTGCAATAGTCTAATAATCTCCCCTGATTCAGTTGGAGATAAACCGCGAATCTGACGCACAAAACCACCAATAAACAAACCCTTTTCCCCAGATTCAGGGTGAATTCTCACCACTGGATGCAAGGTTTCATACACCGTTGAAGTAAACACATCTCGGTAAGATTTCACTTCGTCCGGTATATCAAAGGCTGTGGCATAATCATAAGCATTACTATGTACAGCCCAAAGTTTGTCAGCTAAATTACGCAAATGCTCCGGTAAATCTTGGTATGCAGTCACAGAATTTGCCCAAATAGTATCCCCTCCTGCTGGGGGAATTACCAATGCCCGCAAGACCGAGCCAAGGGGCGGACGATCTACAAATGTGACATCGGTGTGCCAGTTATTAGCACGGGCAACAGTGCGGCTGTAATCTAAGTCCAATACTTCTGGATGTCCAGGAAGTGATGGAACTGTGGGATGTGCAGTAGTGATTTCACCAAAACGCCGTGCAAAATCTACTTGTCCATTAGCATCAAGTTCTTGTCCACGAAAGAAGATAACTTTATATTCAACTAAGGCTTTTCTAATTTCACTGATAATTTCATCACTGAGTTTTTCAGCTAGATTAACACCTTTAATTTTTGCACCGATGCGTCCAGCAATTGGTTTGATTTCTATGTTTTGATAACTCATAAATCTGTGTTCTCAATTTAGGAATAGTTGAATGCAGCGTTTGATTAAGCAGCCACAGGAACAGGAGCAGCAAATTTAGCATATCGCTCAATATAGAACTCTTTAGAATGAGCGATCGCTTTCACTGATTCACGTTCTTTAAGCGCGTGTTTCCACTGTTTCAAACGAGTGAATTCAGCAGGGATACCAAAGCCACGATAATGTTTGAGTGCAGCCCATCTTTCAAACCAGGGAAAAAAGGTAAAATCAACCAAACTGATAGATTCACCAAACCAGTAGGGACCATCTTCAGAAAGTTTTCCTAAACCTTCATTTTCAATAAATTCTAGATGTTTGTAGAGTTCTTGTTTAGCTTCCTCTTGTTTTTGGAAATCTGGACTGCGTAACAGCGTAGAAAAAGCAGGAACTAATCTAGTATTAGCAAAATCTATCCAAATCCGAGCTTGAGCTTTTGCAATGGGGTTGCTAGGTAAAAGCGGTGGATTGGGAAATACTTCATCTAGATATTCGTTAATAACTGCTGATTCCCAAATTCGATTTTCTCCATGAGTAATTGCAGGTACTTTTCCATAGGGAGAAACTTCTGTAAAACCTTCTGGTTTATTCTGCAAATCAATTTCAATCAAATCAAAATCAATGCCCTTTTCTTGAAGTACCAAGCGGGTACGGTGAGCATAAGGACAAACAACCGCACTATAAATCTTAATGTCAGCCATGTTGGAGTTCCTTTGTAAATTAGGATTTGTGTTGGGGTATGGGGAATTTGTTGACATCAAAAACCCAAATCTTAAATAATTTAGATGTAGAGACGTGACCTGGGTAGGGATTCTCGTCTCTACATTCTTTTCCACCAGATGTCTAATACCAAAACTAGCGCAGACATGACTATTGCCAGTTATCTGTGCATCACCCGTGACGGGTTGGGACAAAATAAAAACTACAGTTTGTTGACCGACTTATCGGTGTTTGTTTTAGTAGTATTACATGACCAGAAAGAAAATTCAAGTGGTTTAACTAAATTTATGGCTGACTAATGATTAGTATATCTAAATAATTGTTAAGTTATACTTGAGGATAAGATATAAAATCAAGAACTATGGATAAAAATACTGATATTACTGGTTTTCATGCACATATTTACTTTGATACCGCTAGTCGTGAAACGGCTGCTCGTATAAGAGAAAGTTTAGGTGCTAAATTTGATGTAAGATTGGGACGTTGGCATGAACAGCCTATAGGACCACACCCCAAATCCATGTATCAAGTAGCTTTTTTACCACATCAGTTTGGTGAAGTTGTGACTTGGTTAATGCTTAATCGAGAAGGTTTAGATATTTTGGTTCACCCAGAAACGGGAGATGATGTCAAAGATCATACAGATCATTCTTTGTGGTTAGGAGAAAAACTACCGTTAAATATTGAGTTTCTGCAAAGGTTGAAAACTATATAAACTTACAAAAATGCTTTCTCACACAGTCCTTTTTGACCTAGATGGAACTCTAACTGATCCTAAACCGGGGATTACTCGCTGTATTCAGTATGCCTTATCGGAGCTTGGTTATAAACCACCAGATGCTAATGAATTGCTTTGGTGTATTGGACCACCACTGAAAAGCAGTTTTTCCCAGTTATTGCAAACCTCTGATGACACATTGCTGGAGGAGGCAATTTCACTATATCGTAGTCGCTTTTCTACAATTGGGTTATTAAGGTTAAGTTTTGTTGGTAGTCTTCGAGTGATTCGTCGGGCGATTCCTGAGTTTCAACGTCAGATAAATAATCAACTGGATATCAACACATATTATAGTTGGTTAATTGCCGAAATCTCAGATTTAGAAATTCCTTTACGACAACATAGAAGTAATCCTAGGGTAGTCAAGAAAGCCCGCTCAAAGTTTAAGAGTAAAAAACGAAGTCATCGAAATCATGGTACTCCTCGACAACAACTATCTTGGCTCTTCGGTACTTGTTATGCCAAACTATTAGTTACATTCATTAAATAATATTAAAAAATAGCCAAAAGTCTTGTAAAGGTTGACATATAAGAAATTTTTGTTATTAACTATAAATACAATCCAGATTATTTTTGGCTCTTCGGTACTTGTTATGCTAAACTATTAAATAAAATGCCAGTTTAATAAGCATCTAATTCGGAAATTTTCAAAGTTTTTAAATCCATATCCCGAACGTTTTATTAGTTTAAGCTTGTTATTAATTCCTTCCACAGT
>CAINGU010000045.1 GCA_903848645.1 uncultured cyanobacterium
ACGTTGTGATATTCCACTTTCCAAGTATGTATCAAATATTTTTTGGCGAAAGTCGAGAGAATATGCTTTCATTTTTACCATTAAGTAGATGCACAGCTTTATTTTAATCAGTGTACTTCATTAGACTGGGAAACGCTATATCCCCTCTGACTATTGGGAAAGTTTGTTTAATAAAGAAGGTGCTGATATTGCAATCAAACAAAAAATTTATAGTCCCCAAATGGTGCGGTTGATAACCCTAAGAGCAATAGTAATTCCAGAAACATTACAGGAGTTTTTGGCATGGTTGAATATTCAAGGGGGTAAGAAACCTGACGAGCATCAAACTGTGTCTTTAGAATTTCAAAAAGATATTCGGCCTTTATTTCCTCAAGAGCAACTAACAAAAGGGATTAATTATCTACTAATAAATTTATTGAATAAGCAAATATCGGTAGATAGTCTTTATTGGTTATTAACAACAGAGGGTAGTGCTTGGGTTTATGCTCAGAAAAAGTTTATTACCGATGTTAAATATGATTTACAATTAATTGGTGATTATGTTACCAGACGGCTAGACCATAAATTTTTTAAATGCCGAAAGCAAGTTTGGACAACTTTAATAAGTAATTGGAGAAGTATTAAGGAACAAAATCATAAAAGCGAAGAATATCAACCTTTTGCTGAATTATTTGAAAAATTCCAAGAATATGACTTAGCTGCATATTTTTATCAAGTAAGTCAAAGCAACGTTTCTAATGATTTATTTTATAACATAGCCTATGAAAAATATCTCCGGCTTAATCCTAATGGAGATAAACTTTCTAAAGTTTTGTTTTATGAGGTGGCTTATCAAGAATATCGCAATTCTAATATCGTTGTTTACGGCTTACTGATTAAACGGAAACCAACGTTTGTTGAATTTATTATCAATTTTGTAATCCAAGGTTTGATTTCACCCAGCATAAATTTTACTAGCAATTTAATCAAAAACACTATTGAGTTTCTCGTAGATTTAATAAAGTGGATTTTTAAAGCTATTATTTGGTTAGTGTGTATATCAATGGGTTTAGCGGCTTTTGGTTTCGGAATTCAAAATTTTGGAATATTTTTTATAATATTCATATTTTACTTAATTGCTGCAAGTTCAAAAAAATAATTAAATGAGAATACAAAAACCATGAGAATCTATCTTTACATACTAGCCGGCATTACATCAGCTTTAATAGGCTGGAATATAGGTCAATTTTTCCTCACAGATTTGGGGTTATTCAAACAATTTCCCGAAATTACTCTATTTCCCTGTATAGCCATTTCCCTAGCCTTTGGCATGATCCTGAATGAAATATTTATCAGCAACCCCACTAGACCAAAACGCAGTTTTCAAACTGCACAAAAGCCCCTATTAATAGCCTTGGGTTTAGGTACAGTTTCAGGTTTAATTGCTGGTATTATTTCCCAAATTCTGTTTTTACCAATTATTCGTGTACCTACTCCCATTGTGAGAACATTAGGATGGTTATTAATTGGTAGTTCTGTAGGGATTGCAGAAGGTTTAAGTTGGCGCTGGTATAGTATGGAAGCGGGGAGTAAAAAACGCTTTCAACAAAGATTAAAAACCAGCATTATTGCCGCAAGTGGGGCGAGTTTTGCAGCAGCAATTATATTTGAAATCATTCGCTTAATGTTGGGGACAATGCCGATAGAATTTAAAGGTATAGAAGATCCTATTGGTTTTGGTATTTTAGGTTTATTGCTAGGTGGCGTTTTTAGTCTCACTAACTCCCCTAGTTATATTGCCGCTTTGCGGGCTGGGACTGGTTTTGAGTATAGAGAAATTAAAGAGGATAAGAAACTTCCCTCATTACCAAATATCAATCAATCACATTCTTTTATTGATAAATCTGTACTTTCTTTTGTGACAGAAACTGATAATATTAAGGATGATCAAATTGAAGAAGGTTTATCTATTCAATTACCTGCAAATGGAACTATTAAAATAGGTTCTACTATCAAAGATACGCACATTTCTATTCCTGGTTTACCTTTCCATCTTGCTGATATTAAATTAGAAAAACGGACAGCAATTCTCATACCTAATGTTCGGTTTATTAAGGCAATAGAAGTGAATGGAAACAAGGTTAAATCTGGTCGTGGTATACCTTTAAAACATAATTACGTATTGACATTTTACCAAATTAAGAAAGATGGCATCAATGAAGAAAAATATTATCGCTTTGTCTACTATAACCGCTTCCTTGACCCACAAGCTTAGTTTATCTTGCTTGTTATTAATATGCTGGATATTACCTGGTTTAGCTAATGTTAAAACTTCTGAAATCGTTGGTAGTCCTACAGTTAAAGATGACAGAGTAACAATTAGAATTAAAGTCAACAATCAAGAAGATAGACCCTTAATGGGTTTAGAAGATACTAATTTTAAATTGACAGTTGATAACAAGGAAACCAAATTTAAACCTAAAGATTGGAAAAGTCCAGAAGAAAGTGTACCTCCTCCAGCTTGGATTATAGTTTTACTAGATTTTAGTGGCAGTATGAATCAAGTAGATAGTGGAGGAACTAAAAAAATAGCAGGTGCTATTAATGCGATTCGTCAATTTACTAAAATTTCTGGTGAACGCGGTGGAAATACCCAAATTTCTATAGTTCCTTTTGGAAAAGCTGGTAGTAAGTGTCCTGAATCTATTGTAAATAAAGAAACTCTGGATAAATTTCTAGCGGCCAATGATTTTAAACTGCAAAATAATCTGGATTATTTATCAAGTTTGACTCCCTGTGCGTCTACAGATTTATATGAACCTTTAACCAAAGCAGTGAAGTTTTTAGCTAATAATGAAGACCCCCGGTTTTACTTACCAGAAAGTTCTTCCCAACCACAACCCAGACTATCAATAATTCTCCTGTCTGACGGATATCACAATGTAACTAATGAAGCGACTGATTTTGCAGCTTTAACTAAGTTGCTTAAAAACAATGACAAAATTACAGTACATACTTTAGGTTATGGATTGACACCACAAGAATTAGGTGTAAAATACAAGTTAGGCCGACCTGCTACTCGTGCTGATTTGAATGAACGTAAAGTACCCGAAGCAGAATTTGTAGACCAACAAAGACTAGCGGAAATTGCCAAATTAACGGGGGGAATTGCGGAGTTTTCTGGTAATGCGGAAAGGATAGCCGAAAACTTGCAATTATTTCTGAATGCGTTGTTAGGAGAGTATGAAATTACCTTTACTCAACCTAATGCAGAAAGGGGTTCTAAGCACAAAGTTCAGGTGGAAGTGAGTTCTCAAGATGGTAAAGCCAAGGAGTCGCAAATCATAGAATATATTATGCCTGTATTTGGGCGATCGCTGCCTTTGGGAGTACGTCTAATCATGGTAATATCAGTATTATTTATAGTCATAATTTTTGGAATAGTCCCTTTTCACTACTGGGGAAAACATTTAAAAGCAGAAGCACAAAGGGACTAATTCTATGAGGATATTTGAAAAACATCGGCGAATATTTTTATTTTCTTTGAGTCTTTATTTTCTCACTGCTTGTTCTCAAAATCAGCCAGCGAATCAAGTAATTACTTCCCAATGTCCTAGTCAACCAACAGCAATTTTAGAAACCAACAATGTTAAACCTATTTCCCTCAGTTCTCAAGCTATTACCGAAACAGGTATGGTGACTAATAATAAATCACTTGGTTATACTTTTACAGCTAAATCAGGTGACAAACTGGTTTATAAAACTAATCAAGATATTTGTATTTGGATTTATACCCCAGACAATCAATTAATTACTAATCCTATTTTACCTCTTGATGGTAAATATACAGTTCAACTTGCTGCTATCAAGGGTTTTACTACTTTTGATTTAGCATTGGAATTAGAGGACAATAATACACAGGCTGTTAATTTATCATCTTCTTCTAGCTCCACACCTTTAGAAATAACTTCCCCTACCTCCACACCCACAAAAACCATAACAGCAACACCTGTAAAAACAAGTCAGATTAATAGAAAAAATTCAACAAAACAAGATCCCGGAGATTTTATCAGAAATCATTACCTATCTCTAAACAATCGTAACTATAGTCAAACACGGAACGAATTATCAAATAAGTATAAAAGTTACGGTACTTATTCTAAATATAAAAAATGGTGGAATAGTGTTAAAAAAATAAAGATTGGTAAAATTAAAGTTGTGAATCAGAATACTAACACTGCCACTGTAGATGCTGAGTTATCATACTATATGAATAACGGTAAAATTTTTCCAGATACTAGCAATCGTATTTATTTAATATGGAGTAAGAACTCTAATACATGGTTAATTGATAAAAAAATTAAACCCTAATTATGAAAAATAACATTTGCTTAACAAGAATTAAACTATATGAAACTCTTAAAAAGGTAGTTGTGTATTCCACCTGTCTATCAATTCTCAGTTGTCAAAATGCGTCTATTTCCTCTAATTCTGTCAGTTCCTCTGGTTGTGCTGATAAACCTACAGGTTCTCTCAGCAAGAAAGATGTAGAAGAAATTGTATTAAATGAAGGAACAATCACTAAATCTGGTCAAGTTAATGCTAGTAAATATCATGGTTATACGTTTACAGCTAAATCAGGTGAAAAACTGATTTATAAAACTAATCAAGATATTTGTATTTGGGTTTATACCCCAGATAATCAATTAATTAATAGTCCTATTTTACCTCTTGATGGTAAGTATACGGTTCAAGTTGCTGCTATGCGCAGTTCTACTACCTTTGATTTAGCATTGCAATTACAAAACGATGCAGATAAATCGTTATCATCAGCACAACCAACACCTTTAGAAACCAGTCAAACTAATATAGAAAATTCCCCCAGAAAAGATGCGGCTGATTTTATTAGAAATCATTATTTATCTCTAAACAACCGTGAATATAGTCAAACGTGGAATCAACTATCAAATCAGTTTAAAAATAATCGTTCTGGTACTTATGCAGAATATCAACAATGGTGGAATAGTGTTAAAAAAATAAGAATTGGTGATGTTAAAATTGTCAATGATAATGGTAATAATGTTACTTTAGATGTTGAATTATGGTATTATATGAACACTGGTAAAATTGCTCAAGATTCTCGCAGTCGTATTTATTTAATATGGAATCAAAATGATAATAGATGGTTAATTAATGATAAATCAGAACCATAACAAAAGAACGATAATGATGAAAATTAATTCTTGTTTAGCAAATCTGAGATGATTTAATATGTTTAAAAAAATAATTGTCTACTCTACCTGTCTATCAATTATCGGTTGTCAAGCAATAGAAAATCCTCTAGCTAATGTTTCCTCTAATGCTATCAGTTCCTCTGGTTGTGCGGAAAAACCTATAGTTTCGCTGAGTGGAAAAGATGTAGAAACTGTTGCATTAAATGAAAGTACAATTACTAAGTCTGGTCAAGTTAGTGCTAATAAAAATATTGGCTATACCTTTACAGCAACAACAGGACAGAAATTAAGTTATAGCACTGATGCGGATATTTGTATTTGGGTATTTACTCCAGATAATGAAATTCTCAAAGGTGGAGAGTTATCTAAAAATGGTAAATATATTATTCAAGTTGCTGCACCTCAAGGGGCAAAAACGTTTGATTTAAAAATGAGTTTAGGACTTTTAGAAACTGCTTCTAGTACCCCTACTGCATCACCTACTAACAATCCTGAAAATACTCCTGAAAATACTTCTGAAAATACTTCTGAAAATAATAATTCTCAATCTAGTTTAGAAAATGATAATCTCCAACCAGAAAATGATATTTCTCAAGAACAAGCATTAGAATTAGTCCGGAAATGGTATGCAGCTAAAACCCGCATATTTGCGCCACCTTTTGATAGAGATTTATTAAATGAACTAGCCACAGGAAAACTTTATCAAAGAGTGGGAGGTGAAGACGGTGCAATAGATTGGTTACAAAAATATAATCGTTACTATACATACAATAAATCAGCAATTACAAATATTATGGGTTTTTCTAGTTCTGGAAGCAGACCATATATTAAAGTTAGAGTGGTAGAGGAATTATATTTACAAGGTGAAAAAGGAATTGATAAAACAAATTCTGGTGAATATAAAATTGATTATATTTATTTTTTTACAAAAGAAAATGGTACATGGAAAATATATAATAATGAAAAAATATCTGATGCTGAGTAATAATTTTTATTAAAAACCAATATTTAATAACAGTATGCTTAACCTATTTAACCGCTTAAAAAACAACAAACCCCTACTATTTGGATTATACGGTGCTAGTGGATGTCTCACAGCCGCAATCCTATTAGGAGAACCATTTTTAGCCTTAACTAAATTAGCTAAAACTTCCTCCGTCACTCCCCAAGCCATAGTTTTATTAATTGACACATCCTCAAGTATGAGTGATGGAAAATTAACAGAAGTCAAAACAGCAGCCAGCAAATTTATAGAACGTCGTGACTTACAAAAAGATCAACTAGCAGTAGTCAGTTTTGGACTAGAAATTAAAACTACTACCCCACTCACAAACGACGCTAACACCTTAAAAAATGCCATTGATACTTTATCAGAAAATGGAGGTACACCAATGGCTGAAGGTATCAACGCAGCCATTGGAGAATTACAAACAACTGCATTAAATCGCAATATCATCTTATTTACTGACGGTGTACCAAATGACCCTAATTTGGCTTACAATTCAGCCCTAGCTACCAGAAACACGGGAGTAAAACTAATTTCAGTTGCTACTGGGGATGCTGATATAAATTATTTAACTCAGATTACAGGCGATCGCTCATTAGTATTTTATGCTAATTCCGGTCAATTTGATCAAGCATTTCGCAACGCAGAAGCCGCAATTTATAAACAATTAGTTGAATCTAATTCCAGCGAAAACTACAGTATCACCTATTCAGTATTACGCATTGGTGGTTGGACAGCATTTTTAGCAATGGGAATATCCCTAGCTTTAATTATGGGACAAAACCGCTATATGCGCCTTCCCTTATTAACAGCAAATAAAGGAATTATTAGCACCTTTGGTAGTCTAGCTGCGGGAATGATAGCAGGTGCAACCGGACAAATCTTATTTTTACCTCTCTCTAGTATAGCTGTTTTAGAAATTATTGGCAGAATTGCCGGCTGGGTAATTTTAGGTGCATTAGTAGGAGGAGGAACTAAGTTTTTTGTTCCCAATTTAAAACTAAAAAATGCTTTATTAGGTGGAACAATTGGGGGAGGAATTGGTGCTAGTGGTTTCTTAATTACAGCCAATATTTTTGGTGATGTTTTGGGGCGTTTATCCGGTGCATCTATGTTGGGATTTTTTATTGGTTTAATGATAGCCTGGATAGAACAAAAGCAATTACAATCACAACCATATTTATTAGTAAATTGGGCTCCAACGGAACAAACTACATATTTATTAGGGACAAAGCCAATTTTAATTGGTAGTTCCTTAAATGTAGAAATTCCCTTAAATGCCTCCGATGGATTTACACCTATTACTGCTAAAATCTTTAAAGAAGGAGAAAACATTATTATGCAATTTGATCAAGAGTATGCAGCTATAAAAAACATGAAAAAAACCAGTCAAGATTTAAAAGTCGGTGATACCCGGAAATTAGGACAAATCACTATAGAAGTTAAAGATAAAACCCTTACCGCAAATGGTTAAATAAATGGTTAAATATACATTTAATCTCAAACTTAAAGATTCACCACAACAATATACTTACACCTTAGATTTAAACCCAATTCAAGAAGATATGCCAGAACAGATTTTTACCCCCGCTATCAAAGAAGATATCCGCACAACCTTACAAAAACTCAGCCTCTCAGCAATTAAAGATCATCAACTCAACAACATTATTCAAACTTGGGTAGAGGATATTAGAGAAGGCTATAGATTTAGTTCTCTAACTCTCAATTTGCGGTTATTAATAGAAGAGAATATTGATAAACTCCATGAAACAGGAAATCAAGAAATCCCGAAAATAATTGAGCCAGATATATCAAATATAGAACCTCAATTTGGTATGCTTCCTCCTTTAAATTTTATTTAATTATTCAATTAGGAAAGAAAAATGCAGAATAATCTTAACATTAGTATTACTCCCCATCGGGAATTTATGCCAGCGGATACAGCAGCACAAAAATTATTTGTGATGTTGAAATTACGTCCTACTAAAGATGTCGCTACAAGTCGTCCCCCCACAACCTTTACCTTTGTTATTGATACCAGTGGTTCAATGTATGAGGTAGTATCAGGAGATGTGAAACCAACTGGTATTACATATCAACAAGATGGCAAAGCATATCAACAGGTTACAGGGGGAAAATCAAAAATAGATATAGTCATTGAATCCTTATTAGCATTAGTACGTTCGGGAAAATTGACCACCAGCGATCGCATTGCTATAGTCCAATTTGATGATAACGCTTCCCAAACTATCGGTTTAACCAGTGCTACAGAAATTAATCAACTAGAAAATGCGATCGCCCAACTTCGGGACTTTTCCGGTGGTACACGCATGGGTTTAGGATTACGTCGGGCATTTGATATCTTAAGTGAACAACAAATGACAGTCAGACGCACCCTATTATTTACTGATGGACAAACATTTGATGAAGATCAATGTCGGTCAATTTCTAGTAATTTCGCCACCAATAATATCCCCATTACCGCATTAGGAGTAGGAGAATTCAACGAAGATTTACTTACCCATCTTAGCGATTCTACAGGGGGAACATTACTTTATATTGTCCCAGGAACAGCCATAGGTACACAAATTTCTATCCTCGATTTACCCAATAAAATCATTGCCGAATATAGCCAAGCCCAACAAGAAGTTATCACCAATCTAGCCTTAACAGTAAAAACAGTCAAAGGAGTAGAACTAACTCGCATAGTTCGCGCTTACCCCACCCAAGCCGAGTTTCCCATTAATCAAGATCCTCATCCTTTAGGAAATGCGATCGCTAATGACGAAACCATATTTATCCTCGAATTTACTATTAATAATCGCCCCGCTGGTCGTGTGCGTATCGCCCAACTTGGACTCACTTACGACATACCTGGACAAAAAATACGCGGTGAACTTCCACCACAAAACCTAATTATCCAATTCGTTTCTGGACAACAAAATGCCGCCCAAGTCAATCAAGAAGTTATGGATTATGTACAACAATGCAACATAGCTAACCTCGTCAACCAAGCCACAAAAATAGCCGAACATGATCCTCAAAAAGCTGAACAAATATTAGAAACAGCCCGACGAATGACCATGAAAATCGGCAATAAGGACATGACAGAATCCTTAAATAACGCCCAAGAAGAACTCCGAAAAACCAAAAAAATCTCCGATGGAACTCGGAAAACCGTTAAAATGGGTGCAAAAGGTAAAACAGTAAAAATGGGCAACGATATTAACGAAATGCTTTCAGAAGAAGAAATGCGAAAACTCACAGGAACATAAATACAGCAGAAGTCAGCAGTAAGAAAGATTCAAACATCAACAATTGACACAATATAGAATCTTAAATTGCAAAACTCCAACCGTATAACTCCAACTATAAAACTTTGCGCCTTTGTGTCTTTGTGCAAAAAAATTAATCATTAAAAATGAGGAGAAAACACCATGATTACCTGTACAGTTTGCGGCTATGATCAAAATCCAGAAAACTCAGAATTTTGTAACGCTTGCGGTTCAGAACTACAAGCCATAGTCACACCACCACCAAAAATAGAACCCACCTTAGCACCTACAGTCATTCAACCGACTACACCACAACCCAACTATCCCCCAATTATTTCTGAATCTCCCACAATTATCAACACATTTACAAAAGCCAAACTAACATCTAAACAAACAAACGCCCCCATACCAGAATTTATCCTAGATAATAACGCCATTGTTGGCATATTTGATCCAGACACAGGACCAGTAGAAATTGATTTAGAAACATTTTTTGGCGGAGAAACAGTTTCTCGTAATCATGCCGAAATTTATCAAGAACTAGGAACATGGAAAGTTAAAGACTTAGGTTCTACCAACGGAGTATTTATCAAACCACCAGGACAAACTCGCTTTAGTGCCAGAATTACCATACCCACCCCCTTAAACTCAGGTGATGAAATAGCATTTGGTAAAGTTAGATTTCTCTTTCAAACTATCTAAAAAATCAAAAAAATTCTCTTGTGGGGTGGGCATCTTGCCCGCCAGCCACTGCTATATTTATTGCAAATTCCATGAATGAAATGACAAATCAAAACCCATTAACAATTAAAGAAAACATCTGTTTTCAAATAGATAACCTGCAAATAGAAATCATCTCCTATTTAGGACAACTCACACCTGACATTTATTATTTTCAAGTCAATATCATATCTGAAAAACCAGGTTTACTGAGAATAGGTGCAACTAACAGCGCACTCAACCGAGAACTAGAACTGAGAAAAAGACTAGGTGATTACAAACTCATTACCGAACTACTTGCACATAGAGAAGACAATATAACTATTGATATTAAACCCCAAAATACACCAGAAATTGAAACTATCTTTTCTCCTATTACAGAAATAGATACATCCTCAGAATATTTACAAAAAGAATGTTTAGAAGATGAATATTTACAAAAAGAATGTTTAGAAGACGAATGTTTAGAAGACGAATGTTTACAAAAAGAATATTTAGAAGATGAATATTATCCAGAAACAGAAATTAGCCCCAATATATCAAATCAAAAACTTCTCCTTCTTACCTACCTTCCCCACGAAAATCAAACCTTAGAAACTTGGCTAAAAACCGAACATTCTTTAGAAGAATCAATATTTTTAACCAGCCAAATATGTCAATTATGCCGCTATCTTCATCAAAGAGAATGGTGTTTTATCAATATCATTCCCCAATTTATTCAAGTAGGAACACCTATACAATTTTTCGACCTTACAAGTGCCTATCCTTTGGGTGAAACTCTCAATTCTGGGTTAATAGGAAATTATTGCGCTCCCGAATTAGCATACTGTAAAAATCCCATTCATGAAACAATGAGTAGTTATACAGTAGCAGCATTATTATATCATATAATTCACAAACAAACCTTATCAACAGACCAAACCATAGAAATACAAATTAATCCCATTCCTATTATTTATCAAATTCTCAAAATTTGTTTATCTTCCCTGCCAGAAGAAAGATTTCCTCTAGAACAACTATTAAAAATATTAGTTCGCACCCGCCAAAACATTAGCACACCAAAAATTAACTGGCAAATAGCCAGTAGTTCTACCGTTGGACTATCAATAAATCGGTTACAAAATGAAGATAACTATGGCATTAAACAACATAAAATCAGTGATACAGAAACCATCCTCTTAGCTGCCATCGCTGATGGTATGGGGGGAATGTCTCAAGGCAAATTAGCCAGTCAATTGGCAATAAAAACAGTTTTAGAAACACCCATTTTTTCCAATATCAAACCATAGAACAATACCAAGAATGGTTAACAAACCTATTCATTCAAACAAACGAAACAGTATCAAATCAAGTTAAAGATGGGGGAACAACCCTCAGCATCATTTTAGCTGTATCCCAACAATTAATAATTAGTCATGTTGGTGATAGTCGTATTTACTTACTACGACAAGGAGAAATAAAACAACTCAGTCAAGATCATTCTCTTGTTGCTATGTTAGTAGCCAGTGGACAAATTACAGAAGCCGAAAGTTTAGAACATCCAGATAGAAATGTTCTGACAAAATCCATCGGTACAAAACGCAGATTAAGTGATGGTTACGTCCAAGATTTAAAACAAACTACTCCAGAATTATCTATGCAATTAGAGCATCAAGATATTCTTTTACTATGTTCTGATGGGGTTTGGGATTTAGTGCCTAAAAACGAAATAGCGGAAATTTTCACCCCTGATAAAAACTTACAAACATCAGTTAATTTGACTATCAATAAAGTTTTAGAACGTGGTGCATCTGATAACGCTACCCTTTTAGCATTACAATTTTCAGTCAATTTCTAGATCCTCGACTTCTTAAAAAAGTTGGGGATCTTATTCTCATTAATTACCAATTACCAATTACCAATTACCAATTACCAATTACCAATTACCAATTACCAATTACCAATTATGTCTATTCAATGTCCAACCTGTCTCACAGATAACTACGATAATGAAACTAGCTGTATCGCTTGCGGTACACCTTTAACCTCTTCTTCCACCACATCAAATCTGCATTTATCCCCAGGAACATTATTACAAAATGGCAGATATAGAATAGAGAACATATTAGGACAAGGTGGCTTTGGGATTACTTATGCAGCAACTTGCATCCAAAATATGGCTAACGCCACGCCATCGTTATCAGCCAAAGTTGCCATTAAAGAACTATGGCCAGAAAATGCAGCTAGACAAGGTAATACAGTTCTGTGGCCAATGTCCATTACCCCTATGCAGCGTCAACAACAACTGCAACAATTTCAATTAGAGGCTAACTATTTACAAAAATGTGTTCATCCTCATATCGCTAAAATTTATGAATGGTTTACAGAAAATGATACCGCATACATGGTAATGGAATTACTTGTTGGTAAATCATTAGATAAAATATTGCTAGAAACAGGACCACTAGAAGAAAATCGAGTTAAAAATTATTTTGTGCAAATTGCTGATGCTTTAAAAGTTATTCATAGTCATAATTTACTGCATCGAGACATCAAACCAGAAAATATTATTATTGTTCCTCCCAATAAAGCTGTATTAATTGATTTTGGCGCAGCTAGAGAATTTATTGCCGGTCAAACTGGGGATATGACCCGAATATTAACCCCTGGATATGCACCTTATGAACAATATATTCAAAAAAGTAAGCGTTTTCCCAGTACAGACCTTTATGCTTTATGTGCATCAATGTATGAATTATTGACGGGAAAATTACCAATAGAAGCCACAGATAGAGCCAGTGCTTTTTTACAAGGTAGTTCTGTGGATAAATTAATATCACCCCGACAATTACGCCCTAATTTAAGTTCATTGATAGAAAAAGTTATTCTCACAGGAATGCAATTTAGAGTAGAGGATAGATTTCAAACTGCTGATGAATTAACTAATGCACTTCAAGGTAAATTTATTTCTCCTCAACATCAACGAGCCAAAGAATTAGTCAAACAAGGTCAACTAGCTGATGCCGTTCAAGCATATCAAAAATATTTACAACTTGCACCAGATCATGGAGAAGCAGCCGTAGAACTAGCATTATTACAAATATATCTTGATGATCAACAAGCAGAAACAGCCGCAGAAATAGCCATTCGATTACAACCTAATGACGGCAGAGGTTATGGAGCTTTAGGACTGATTAATTGCCGTCAAACAAATTGGGAAGAAGCAGTTAAGAATTTACAGAAAGCCGTTCAACTAGCTCCTCATGAGGCTTGGATACAAGCTAATTTTGCTTGGGCATTAGGTAAATTTGGTAAATGGAAAGATGCAGAAAATACAGTAAATAAAGCATTACAATTACAGCCTGATTGTACCTTTGCTTTGGGTTTGCAAGCTTGGATATATGTACAGCAACAAGAATGGAAATTAACTATTCGTGCAGCTACACAAGCAATATTTAAATTACAGAATCAGCAAAATAGTAATGAAAAAGAGTTACAATCTAGCCTATATCCTTATTTAATTATAGCTTTAGAAAAAGCCGTTGTCACTAAACAAGCTAATGATGTAGATAGAAGAATTGAAGAATTCATTAATCAAGTGCCTGATAGTGCTATAGCTTGGGGTTTAAAAGGTTGGAAACAAGCCACTAAATATTTATGGCAAGATGCTATCAGCAGTTTTGAAAAAGCCAGTCATCAAGCATTAATTATAGATTGGGTATTAATTAATTACGCTATTACTCAGGAAAATTTACAAAATTATCAAAGTGCTATTCAAATCTATGACAATTATCTACAAAAATTTACGCCTCAAGCCTTTATTTTATTTCGTCTCGGTACTTTATATGCTCAAATAGGAGAATGGCAAAAGGCAAGGTTATATCTTGAAAAAGCGATTAAATATAATCATATTTATGCTGAAGCCTATCATAATTTAGGTTGGGTATTGCTGAATATTAAAAGTCAAGATGGACAAGTAGAAAACTGCCGAGAAATGTTATCTGCTTATAGTAAAGCTACAGAATTATATGGAAAAGAACAAAAATCACCAATGAATGCAGGTATTAAACAGGCTTTTCAATTGGTGGGAGTGAATATTTAGAACATATTGAGGTACACGCAGGATACTTACAATTTAGGACACATTGTAAACCAATATTGCAGAAACCGATTTTAAGATTTACTAACTTGCCCAAAAATTGTACAGAGATATTCAATATTGCTATATTGGTTCTGATCAATGTTTGAGTCTAGGGTAATAAATTGAATTACGTCTTTAGATACAATGCTTTAACTTTGACGTAGCCCGCAGGAATCGCTTCACTCGCAGTAGCCATTGCTTCTCTTTCCTTCAGTCTCGTAAGGGATACAAAACGCTGTATTATGCTTTTAAACAACTATATAAAATCTCTTTCCATCTTGGTATATCAATTTCCCAAACCACAGTTGTATTCGGTTGTTTGTCAAGAACACCTAATTGATCAACCACTGTCATCCCACGAGTTAAATCACTTGTTGTTTCTACATCCACAAAATATTTTCCTTGACGGGTAACAATGGCTGGATCAAGAGCAACTGCCATTGCGACTGGATCTGCTAGTGTTAATCCCATAGCTCCTTGTAGTTTTACAGAAGCTTCAATAGCAACTCGATTGCTATTCACTGCTAAAAGTGATTTCTCTGTTCCGAAAGCCGCAATCATATCAATTTCAGTTGAGGTTAACGCA
>CAINGU010000046.1 GCA_903848645.1 uncultured cyanobacterium
ACGTTGTGATATTCCACTTTCCAAGTATGTATCAAATATTTTTTGGCGAAAGTCGAGAGAATATGCTTTCATTTTTACCATTAAGTAGATGCACAGCTTTATTTTAATCAGTGTACTTCATTAGACTGGGAAACGCTATATAACCAGCCATTCATTTTGAATGGCTTTTAAATTTTCCATCACACACTAATTCCTAAATTAGTTAAGGGACTTCCAGGAAACAAATTATCCCAATAAATGAACAAAAGAACCACAGAGGCACAGAGAACACGGAGAGAGAAGAAATAGAGAGGGTTTTTGCGTTAGTTTTGGGACATATTTTTATTTGGAAGTCCCTAATTTCTTACACCAATTTTTTGTGAAGCTGCACAGAATCATGAAATTCATTATTCCATCTTCATCTGTGTTCATCTGCGTTCTATTATTCCTGATATTTTATTCTATGGAGTTTCATATTAATTTGGTATGACATTATAAAATTACCATAGCGATTTTTTTGAAAATCTATTTGTAACAAGCTTTTTAAATATTAGCGGCTAATGCCGTTATAGATGTAAATTCATTCATTACTTTTCAACATCAAAAAATAAAAACCATTAGTAAATAACTCATAATTACAATGAACATTAATTACAACCATCGTCATTTTATCACCAAAAGCGATAATCAAATTACCGTTGCCGAAGATAAATTAAACATCTTCTACACAGATAATACAGTTTATCAATCCTGGCAACCTTTACAGACTATTAAACCTTACAATGCCCTCAAGCAAATGGTTATTGACATTGAAACTTCAGGGCTGATTCCTAGTAAAGATAGAATTTTCGCTATTGGTTGTATGAATGAATTAGGCGAGTATTTTGTATTTATGGATGAAAATGAATCAAAATTACTCTGCCAATTTATTTCCTATTTTCAATCTATTTCTCCTGATGTAGTTTTGACATACAACGGTACAGAGTTTGATTTTCCATTTATCATTACTAGATGCCTAATCAATAACATATCTCATCCATTTACTATTTCTCAGCAATCGAGAATTATCAAGACAGCACAGGTATTTGGTAAACCTATGAATATTTCCGAAATATTCATCAGCAACAGCCAACATATTGATGTGTATATTTGCGTCCTGAGATGGGATTTTGTCAATAAAGCATTATATCAACATTCCCTCAAAAGTGCAGTCATAGAAATGGGATTGCGAGAATCTGCTAGATTAGTTTTAACACCCCAAGAAATTCAACATTGTTGGGGTGAAGGTGCAGGTTCTCAAGGATGGGAGAAAATCAGAAAATACCTAATTTATGATTTGGAAGATACGAAATTAATTGCTGATAAATTAGTTCCTTCCTATTACTATGAATCGCTGATAGTACCAGGTATGAATTTACAACAACTATCGCTGACTGGTAATGGTACTAAATGGCAGCGAGTTTTAGAAAGACAATATCCAGGTTACAAACCAACATCTGATCTGAAGTTGAAATTTGAGGGGGGACTGGTAATTTCTGTACCAGGTTTACACAAACACATTGCCAAAATTGATGTTTCCAGTCTGTATCCCAGCATTATGCTTAAATATGGTATTTGCTCCCGCAAGGATACGCAACGAATGGGGTTAAGTATTCTCGATTATCTCACCAGGGAACGACTCAGACTCAAAGAATTAGGAAAAGCTGGAGATTTAGCTGCTAAACAAGCTGAAGCTGCTCTCAAAGTGTTAATCAACTCGTTGTTTGGCTTTTATGGGACTTCTGGTGTTGGTTTTAACGATATGGAAGCTGCTGCACTGGTTACAGCTTATGGTAGACGGATTCTGCGATTCATGATTGATGTGATTGAAAAAGCGGGAGGTATCCAGGTTGAAAGTGATACTGATGGTGTGTTCTTCTCCCACTCTAAACCTCTGCTGATATTTGAAAAGCTGCAAAATGCTTTACCTACTGGTATCAAAATAGAGTTGGAAATCCTTGCTAAAGCGATGTTTGTTCCCTCTAGAGGAGCTAAGAATTATATTATCTGGCATGAAGATGGTAAAATTACTACTAAGGGTTCATGGCGGAAACGCGATCGTTCTCGTCTGGAAAAGGAGTTTCCTTTGAACTATCTGACACAATATCTTCTGTCAAAAGCTAAGGCAGAACAATATTACCAGGAATTAACAAAGGTTATTCGTTCTGGTGATTTTCCTGTGGAACAGTTACAGGTTACTCGGAAAATTAAGAAGGGTGAAAAGGCTCTTTTGGTTCTGGGTAATACTGGGGATGTTGTGACGTTTTATCAAGGAATTACGGGATTGACTAATTCTGAAGTCTATTCCAGTGGGTATTATTTGGAGTTGATAGCTAAAAAACGAGATGAGTTACTTTCGGTTGTTGAGCCTCAAGGTGATGTGGGAAAGCAGTTGAGTCTGTTTTGAGTAGGGGAGTTATGCTAATTATGAGCGATCGTCTATGGTAATGGAAAGGGCGATCGCCTATAATTTTTATCTCCATACCTCTTACATCTAGGACAAGATCACCAAAAGTTGCCAAGACCCCAAATATTTTTCAACAGAAATTATTGGATAGGTACTGACAAGCTATAGTAGAAATAGAAACTAAAGCTCTACGAAATTATGAGTCTACCCCAACCAATTGGCCGTCAAAAAGATGTATTATGTTTGCCAGCACAAGGGCATTTTGCTGTCTTGGGAACGGCAGGTAGTGGTAAAACAACACTAGCCATTTTGCGAGCGGCTTTTTTGGCAAGCCCCAAAACTGAACATGGTGGTAAGACATTGCTAGTCACCTTTAATAAGGCACTTGTAACTTATTTAAGACATATTCAAGATCATAAACTGGCAAACGTAACTATTGAGAACTACCATACTTTTGCGAGAGGATATCTCAATTATCGTAATAAAATGTCTAGTTATGCAATTCTTGATCCAGATAGCCGTGAGAATTTGATCAAGCAAGCAATACAAAAAAATTCGCAAAATCATCCTTTACACCCTTTGTTTAACTATCCTGTAGAGCTTTTTTCAGAAGAACTGCGCTGGATGGCACAATATGGTATTAATACTTACGCTGAATATCAGAATTTTTGTAATCTTAAAACACATTTTCAACTGGAAGATCAAGAGTTAGTCTTTGAAATTTATCAGACTTATCTCAATTTGCGTCAGCAAAACGGCAAGAAGTACGACTGGGATGACATAGCCACTGCTGTGGCTGATGAATTAGATGTTGATAAATCAGAACGTCTTTATAAGCACATTATAATTGATGAAGGACAAGACTTTTCACCAGAAATGCTCCGCTCTCTTACCAAAGCTATTCCCCCAAATGATTCTTTAACATTCTTTGGAGATGTTGCACAACAAATATATGGACATCGTATATCTTGGCGAGATGCAGGGCTGAATATTAAGCAGGTTTGGGAATTTAAAGAAAATTACCGAAATACAAAACAAATTGCCAAGCTTGCATTAGCTATATCAAAAATGTCTTATTTTAGAGGTGTACCTGATTTAGTAGAACCAGTAACGCCTCCTGCTGATGGACCTTTACCAACAATTGTTAAATTCGATTCTACTGACCAGGAAATATCGTTTGCTGCCAAGCAGGCAATAACACTAGCTAAAACTCAGAATGTGGCAATTCTTTTTCGCTCTCGTCAAGATGAAAAACTCATTCAAAAGTATTTACCAAGAGAAAGTATACGTCTACATCGAGATATGACATGGCAAGCAGGTCCTGGTATCAGATATGGTACTTATCATTCAGCAAAAGGTCTTGAATTTGATGCAGTTATATTACCTTTCTGTAATAATGAAAAACTACCAGACTCTGATTTAATAAAAGCTTTTGGTGAAGCAGACGCAAATGCCCAAGACGGCAGATTATTGTATGTAGGTGTTACACGCGCTAGAACAAGCCTGATTATTACGTATTGTGATATATTAACAAATCTTATGCCAAATGATATCAGCCTTTACGAGAGACTAAAAAGATGAGTGATGCGATTAAAAACGCCGTAGAAAGTCGCGGAATAACAAGAGTTTGTCATTTTACACCATCCCGCAATCTTGTTCACATTTTAACAGGTGAAATGGGAATACTGGCAACAAAAAAGTTACAGGACGATGAACGCAAAATTTTCACACCAACTGATTTACAGCGGCTTGATGGACACGCTGGACATATTTGCTGTTCAATAGAGTATCCAAATACTTGGTATTTTGATAAAGCAAAATCCAAAGATATTTTATTCACAGATTGGGTTGTCCTTTTTATTAACCCCCAATATCTGTGGATGCCTGGTACTCGTTTCTGTCCCAGAAATGCTGCATCTAATTATGGTCGTGATATTGTTGAAGGTGAAACAGCTTTTATGTCAATGTTCGCTCCGTCTATATCTGGTGCTGGTGGAAGGAATTTTCCACGCTCTACTCGCCATTTAGCCTGTTGTCCAACAGATAACCAAGCAGAAATTCTAGTTCCAGACATAATAGGAATATCTGACATTATGGGTATTGCAGTCCCTACTAAAAGTCAGGCGAAAAATGAAGCAGCACGCTTAGGCATTCTGGACATTCCAGAAGATAAATACACATTTATAATAGCACCTGATTTATTTGATAAATATAAGTTAAAGAACTTTATTCAGTCAGGTAAGCGACCAGATGAAATCATTTGGAATCCAAGGGAGGAAACATGAAAGTCAATGAACAGCATATAAATACAATCTCCCTCAGCGCAAAAGGACAAGGTGCTTTTCTTGGTGCTGCTGTTGGTGATGCTTTGGGATGGCCTCAAGAACCAGAAGCTAGGAGAATTGATAAAAATACTTTTTCTCCAGCAGAATTTTTAAAGAATGGATTCCAACAATGGGTGCGACAGTCAGGAGGGCAATACTACCCTCATCAAGAAGTAATCCTTGCTGGGGAATATAGTGACGATACACAGTTAATTCTTTGTACAGCAAGAAGCTTACTTTATGGTAAACGCTGGTGGCATCATTTGACTAAGCGGGAATTACCAACTTGGACTTCTTACGAACGTGGAGGAGGAGGAGCTACAAAACGGTCTGCAAAACAATGGCTGGCAGGAATAGAGCCTTGGTCTTCTGGTGATCTGGGTAAAAACAAGCAGTATTTTGACGCTGGTGGTAACGGTGTTGCAATGCGTATACTGCCTCATTGTTTGTTAAATGCGAAAGAAGATAATTTTGACCAAATTGCAAAAGATATTGTGGCTAATGGAGTGACGACTCATGGTCATCCTAGAGCCTTAATTGGTGCGCTTGCTTACGGCTTTGCTGTTTGGGTAGCATTAAAAGAAACAAATACTCTAGAATATGGTGCAATTATTGAGAAAGTTTTATCTGAAGTTAAATGTTGGTCTGCTTTGCCGAATTTAAATGATATTTGTCCAACTTGGAAAAATTCTGCTTTGCAGACAACTAATGGACAATATGAAGAGATTTGGCAAGTTACAATTAGGGAGATGCTACAATTTCTTCAGTTATGTCGAGAAGGCATGAAGCAAGGCTCTCTCCCTATTGAACAAGAGATTCTTAATCAACTTGGATGTTTTAATAAAAGTGTCAAAGGGGCAGGAACTGTAAGTGCTGCTGCTGCTATATTTCTAGCATCACGTTTTGCTGCTAATCCGCTTTATGGCCTTTTAGAAGCAGGGTTTGCTAAAGGATCTGACACTGATACAGTTGCTTCAATGACTGGTGGAATCCTTGGTGCTGTAGCAGGAATTGAATGGCTAGGAAATTATTCAATAAAAGTTCAGGATGCAAACTATATCCGAAATTTAGCAGAACATTTAGCCATAAATCAAAAGAATTCACAAACTAAACAAGCAGATGATATTACTGTAGGGAAAATGCATTTAGACGATGTGAAAAACCAAATTGAAATATTACATTCGGCTAATACAATATTGATTCCTGATGGCAGAAAAGCTCAAGTATCAAATGCTATAAACCATGAATCCTCTAAATCTACAGTAGCAAAATCATGGAAGCTAACTACTGACGATGGACAGTCTTTATATATAAAAAAAATTTCACGTGCAACAAATAAATCAGAAACTAGCTTAAATTTCAACTCTCATAATCAATCTAAGCATACTTTTGAGTTACAACCAGTTAATGTTCTTATATCAGGAGTAGAGATTCCAGTTAACAATATGTATCAATCTCGTTTTTTTTATGAGAAAGTTTTAGGAATTAAGGTAGAAAAAGAATCAAAAACTTTTATAAGGTGCGGGAGTATTTCATTAATTGAGTTAGAAACATATAAAAAAAGAAATGGTATTTATTTAGACAATCATAAACCGATGATTAATGTTATTGACCTTGAAGTTGCTTCACTTGATGAACCTTACAATAATGTAGTCAAAGTAGGAGCAAGAATTGTGAAAAACATTTCTCAAAAGGATGGAAGACGTTACTTTTCTTGCTGTGATCCTGATGAAAATATGGTCATAGTTTATGAAGTAAAGTTTTGATTACAAATTTCAGCTAGTGTTTTAGAGCTTACGCTCATGTACGACAATTGTATTGCCGTACTACCATGCCAACACACTTATACTTTGGTGAAAACGAATTCTTTCTAACTCGCACCATCAAACAACTAAAAACCCACACTCTAGATCAACAATGGGCAAACTTCAACTATACAGAATACCCCCCAGAATCTAAAGAAACCATTCCTCAAGCATTATCCGATCTCATGACACCACCAGTTGGGAGTGGAGGACGATTAGTACATTTGCCCAACAGCACATTACTGGGAGTTTGTTCAAAAGAAATTTTGTTGCAGTTGGAGTCCATTCTCCCCAAAATTCCCTCAACAAATACCCTCCTTATCACCAACACTCACAAACCTGACGCGAGAAATAAATCAGTCAAACTCCTACTGGAATACGCACAGGTAAAAGAATTTCCTCTCATTCCCCAATGGCAAACCCAAGAATTAATACAGCAAGCTCGGACTTTAGCTGACGAAGTAGGTGTAACACTCACTACCGATGCTTACAAAGTATTAATTGATTACACAGGCAATCATACACGACTGATATTCACTGAACTAGAAAAGCTCAAAACCTATGCTTTGGGTAAAACAGTCAATGGGGATATGGTGAAAGAATTAGTCTCAGAAAGTGCTGCTAATAGCTTACAACTAGCCAACGCCATTCGCTTGGGTAACATTGCTCAAGCATTAGAATTTGTTGAACGCTTAATTAACTGTAACGAACCAGCTTTAAAGATTACCGCTACCCTAACTACAACCTTTCGCACTTGGCTAACAGTCAAACAGATGATCATCACCGGGTGTCAAGATGACAATACAATAGCCCAACTTGCAGACGTGAAAAATCCCAAACGCTTGTATTACATACGCCAAGAGGTTGCTAATTGTTGTGTAAATAAGCTGAAAAATAGTTTGAAAATGCTGTTGGAACTAGAGCTAATGCTGAAATCTGGTGTAGATGAAAAACTCGCCTTGCAAACTCAAATTATCAAACTTTGCTCGTAGGTATTACTTCTTGCAAATGCAATAGACACCTCGGAAATTTAACCTAAAATTCTCTGGTTGTTAGAGGGACATTAAATTTCTGGAGATGTCTAATCAACAATTTCCAAAACTCAAAAAATGAAGCAACTTGATCTACTTCATCTCACAACAGACCTTTCTGTTTGTGAACCTTCTCAAAGTATAGATTCCGAATCTACACAGCCAATTGCAGAAACCTGGCAGTTATCAAAAATCATTGGTCAAAATTTAGCGGTATCTTTACTCAAAGGTGCAATTTTACACACAACCGAATTGTCCCTGCGTATTTGTTTACTGGAGCAGAGGGAGTAGGAAAATCATTAGCTGCTAAATGCTTTATCGCTGAAACTTTCAACATCCAAAACATAGCTAACTGTCCTGATATTTTATGGGTTGAACCAACATACCTACACCAAAAACAGTTGTTAAATGAAAGTGAAATAGCAGCTTCTGGGGGACTGCGAAAATCTCCATCCCAAATTAGAATTGAGCAGATTCGAGAAATCACCCAATTTCTGGCTACCTCCCCTCTAATTGCACCTTACAAAATTGTGGTGGTAGAAAATGCTGAAAGAATGCAACCCACTGCTGCTAATGCACTTCTGAAAACCTTGGAAGAGCCAATATCTGGCACAATTATCCTCATTTCATCCCAACCCCAAAGGTTACTTGCTACAATTACCAGCCGTTGTCAACTTGTTCCTTTCCAGCGACTAAACAACGCCCAAATGACCACAGTTTTAGAAAATGTGGGACGTTCTGAAATTCTCAATCACCCAAATGTTATACGGTTTGCGGGCAATACTGCTCGGTTAAGGGGAGATAGGGGGTGAATTCAAAAATATTTTGTTCGCGTAGACATTACGAGAACAATAAAAGCTAAAAAAGTTGCTTATACCTAACGAAAGGCACACTGAAAAAACTTAATTGTCAATTGAT
>CAINGU010000047.1 GCA_903848645.1 uncultured cyanobacterium
ATCATGTATCCCAGAACCGCTACCACCTTGAATAGAAATGGTATCGACATCATTCATTTCATTTAAAAAGCTTTCGGAATCTTGGAACAATTCAGAACCGTTAGCTTGTAGTTGAGAAAGTTTAATACTAGCCATGATTTTCCTCCTTGATTAATCATCAGGCAATTGATATTCTGCGAGAGTCAGTTAAGCTTGCCTTCTCTTAACCGTTGATCTAATTTTTATTCATAGAATTAGAAAAAATCAAGGCTAAAAACCAGGTCAAATAGACATAATTAAATGAGTTGAGTCTGTTTATCAAGAAAATATTAGGTATGAATTTAAAGACAAGACTATCTCCCTCTTTTTCTGAAGATGATATGGGAAATTTAAATCATAGAAAAAATCGTGTGTTATCTGTTCATAAGCATGAAAACACACGATATTTAGGAAAATATTCAATTATTAGTATGTTTCTTAAGTACCGAATCCTTGTCTGAGTTTGTCCATCATTGTATTGAGTTCTGTCCTCCAGTCTCGAAGTTGAGTCTCTATGTTATGAGGTAATGGGGTTTCTGTAGACTGATAATTTGCGCGTCGTCTTCTGTAACCACCTATAATATTCTTCAATTCCTCAATGGTGAGATCATTGAGAATCTGTTCGCTACTCACGGGATATATGTCAGCAACTGTTATCCGCATAATTGACTCTCCTTTCCCAATCCAAGCTGGGATAAAATCAGGCTATAAATTTAACATTCATTCTCTTATATTTTCGTCTTTTATAGGCTCAATTCAAGTTTTTAAATCTGATTTACTGGACAGAATTCCAAATTTTTTGTCTATCAAAACAAAAAAGCAAAGGAAGTTTTATCAGAGTAACTTCCTTTGCCTTAGATGAATTAAAAACTATAAACCTCTGTCAAAAGATTGAAGTTTATCCAACAAATGCTAACCGAGGTGCAACTTCTGTAGGACGGGCTACACCTTTGAGGTAAGCAAGAACAGTATCAGCATCAGATACTTCAAAGGGGTCATCACCATAGTTATCTGCAAAACCAGGTTCAATGAACATTTTTTCAATTTCGCCGTTATTCACAACCATTGCATAGCGCCAAGAACGCATTCCAAAACCGATGTTAGATTTATCAACTAACATTCCCATTTTGCGGCTAAATTCTCCACTACCATCTGGTAACAAGAAGACATTTTTAGCACCTTGTTGTTTACCCCATTGGAACATTACAAATGCGTCATTAACTGACAAACAAATAATTTGATCAACACCTTGCGCTTTGAATTCCTCAAACAGTTCTTCGTAGCGAGGCAAATGGGTGGAAGAACAGGTAGGAGTGAATGCACCAGGAAGAGCAAATAATACTACTTTCTTGCCGGCAAAAATGTCTTGTGTGGTGACATCTTTCCAAGTGTAAGGATTGGGTCCACCGATAGATTCATCCCGAACACGAGTCTTGAATACTACATTTGGAACGTGAGTAATAGCAGTCATAAATACCTCTTTTTTAGATTGAAGATTTTAACTCGTGTGTTTATCCTATAAATCAGAATAATTCTGATTTAAGAATTAGTCAATAGTCATAAATACTTATTTTATAATGTATTTATTAAAAAAGGTTAGTTCTTAAAAAAGAAAAGTTATAATGGAAGTTTATATCTTTATATATTTAAGTAAATCCTATGCAGCCAAAAGCTAATGATATTGTCAAAACCCTTAAAAATAGAGGGTTACGAGTCACACCCCAAAGATTTGGAGTTTATGCCAATCTATTAGCAAGGGAAGACCATCCCACGGTTGATCAAATTTTGAGGGACTTGAATCAGGAAGCACCCACATCCTCCCAAGCCACGGTGTATGCAGCACTTCAAGCACTGCGTGAGGTGGGTTTGGTGCGAGAAGTGCTATTACAAGAGGGGATATCTCGTTATGATGCCAATGTTGCCCCTCATCATCATTTTCGGTGTAACTGCTGTGGTGCGATTGAAGATATTAACTGGAATGCTTTCCCTGGTATTGATGTTAGTCAACTGCGGGAGGGTTTAAAAGTAGAACGATATGAGGTGACAGTTGAGGGAATTTGCGATGGCTGTCAGTAAGTATAATAAAGTAGATCAGTTCAAAATAATTTGATGCTAACCCTAACAATTGATGAAATTCAGGAAAATCTAACTAGCTATCTTCACCAAGTAGCCGCAGGAGAGAGTATTATTATCATGCAAGGAGGTCAGCCAATCGCAGAAATTAAACCAGTTTCTCCTACTTCTCAAAAAATGAGACCTTATGGTTTGTGTGCTGGAGAATTTACCGTTCCAGATGATTTTGATGCTCCTTTAACTGAAGATATTTTGAATAGTTTCGAGGCTAAATGAAACTATTATTGGATACACATATTTTTTTATGGTTCATTAGTGGTGATCAAAGATTACCAATTCATTTACAGAATAGCATTCGAGATTTAAACAACGACGTATATTTAAGTTGTGTTTCTGTCTGGGAAGTAACTGTTAAATATCAATTAGGAAAATTACCATTACCAGAATCTCCTGAAATTTATCTTCCCAAACAGCGTCAGCAACACCTTATTAATACTCTAACTTTAGATGAAGAAAGTGTTGCTCAACTCTTGAATTTGCCATTGTTACATCGTGATCCTTTTGATAGAATTTTGATTTGTCAAGCCTTACAACATAATTTAACAATTGTAACTGTAGACACAGCAATTCGTGCCTACGCTGTCAAAGTTTTAGATTGATGTAGTGATGTGTCGGGAGCGTGGAGCTTAATCCTTAATCAACCCCTCCAACATCACCTGTAAATCCTGCGTCAACTCACTAACACCCTTTCGCAAAGCTTGTTTATTCCCCTGACAACTTTCCCATCTTTCATTCACATTAACCGGTTCACCAACAGAAATCATTGCCTGTTTCCAACCCAAACGCGGCCTTCCTGGTAAAGTAGAATCCTGAATCCGAGACAACATATCAAACATTAATAAAATCGTTTCTGCAAATCTTTCTGGTGTTGGTTTTTCTAGAATATAATTAGCAGTAACTGCCACAAAACTTTCCGCAATTCTCATGTGCTGCATTTTCAAATCTGCTTCTTCTGCTACCCAATCAGCCAGACCCCGTTTAAAAGGTGGTAAACTTTGAATATCGGCAATATCATCTCGATAAATATAATGCCAACCAGCATCTTCTAAACGGCGACATCTATCAATATAATTACCTTGGGGCTGGATATTAAAATATTTTTCCGTAATTTTTAAAGCTGTATCCATCAACCGATGTAACCTAATAATTAAGACTTCATTTTCGGAAAGTTCTAAATCTATAATTTCCGTAAATTCCTGATGATAAAAACGGTGATAAAATTTCTCCATTTCCGAAATTAGATATGCAGCTAAACGCAGCACCCGCTGATATAAAATTCCTTCCCGTTCCTTACCATTTGCACTAATTTCCGTCACAGGTAAACCACTATCAGCTTCTAACTTAGATAATAGCGAATCTATTTTTTGCCAAGGTGGATTAACGTAACTATATTTAATGCCAATAGGAATAATAAAAACCTGTTCTTCTCGGTTAGCCTTTTGCAAATCTTCCACACACCAAAAACCCAACTGGGCCACACCAGGTTCTAAAGGACTAACTATGCTACTGTGTCCATTTGTACCACCTTCAGGAGCGATCGCTATAGGTATTTCTGCATTAGCAAATAATTCTCTGGCCATTTGGATAGCATTTCTATCTACGCGTCTTCCCCTGCGAATGGGTACGCCACCAAGTCTAGAAAATAACCATCCTAACCAATTTCCTGCCCATAGCGTCATGCCTCGTTCATACATAAAATGACTGTGGACTGGGTATTTGAGGCTAATGCCTTTTTCCCGTGCCACTTTAGGGACAATTCGTGATAGCAGATATAACATAGACAGAGGATCTTCTACTTCTGGGTGACGGAAAGCGATTAAAAATCGGACTTTACCTGCTTGAAATTCGTGGTATAATTTAGCTAAGGCTTCAGCGTTTTTGGCTTCAATCTTGACAATACCCGCAGGTAGCCAAGGTCTAGTTCTCACCCGCAAAATAAAAGGCAAACACCAAGATACAATTTTAACAATCAGGGGGTTATGACGTTGGGGAATAAATTTGAGCGGTGGTTGGGTGGAATGAATAGACTTAGGCAAATTGTTCTCCTGTGGTGTGGCAAAAAAAGCTAGAATTGAGAAATCGCTGCTAATTTAATTATCATAGTGAATGCTCACCAGATATGAACACATCACCAGACCAGCGAAAATTTGCCCCCGCAACCCAGCGCAACCGCGAACCAATTCTAGAGATGCTTTTGGAAGTATTACCTCAACATGGGACTATTCTAGAAATAGCCAGTGGTACAGGTGAACACGCTACATTTTTTGCCTACCACCTAGCACCTCGGCAATGGCTACCTTCAGACCCTAACCCAGAACTGCGTGCTAGTATTAGCGCATGGGCTGAATATTTTCCCTGTGATGCTATTCAACCACCCCTAGATTTAGATGCCAGTTCACCAATTTGGCCTGTAGAAAAAGAGCCGTTACCAGAGCCTCCTATTTCTGCCATCGTCAATATTAACATGATTCACATTTCTCCTTGGTCTGCTTGTTTAGGGCTAATGGCAGGGGCTGGTCGGATTCTGCCACCTGGTGGTATACTTTACTTGTATGGTCCCTACAAACAGAATGGAGTACATACCGCACCGAGTAACGCTGCGTTTGATGAATCTTTACAAGCACAAAATCCAGACTGGGGAGTGCGTAATTTAGAGGATGTAGTTTCAGTTGCTAAAGAGCAAAATCTGACATTGCATCAAACTCACCCCATGCCAGCAAATAACTTTTCGCTAGTATTTAAACATAATTAATGGAGATTAGCGGACTCGAACCGCTGACATCCTGCTTGCAAAGCAGGCGCTCTACCAACTGAGCTAAACCCCCAAGTCTGTTTTTTTATGTAAAAAGGGTTGATTTTACATAACCACACTATCATAAACTATTATTATTAGTTTGACAAGACCATGAACCAAGAAAATCAGACAGTTGTTGCTGCACTATATAAATTCGTGAGTCTACCTGATTGTAACGAACTGCAAGCAGCTTTATTATCCTTTTGTGAGTTACAAGGAATTAAAGGAACTATCTTACTAGCACAGGAAGGAATTAACGGCACAATTGCCGGTTCTCGTCAGCAAATTGATGCAGTTTTAGCCTTTCTTCACAATGATTCGCGGTTTGCAGATTTAGAACATAAAGAATCTTACACAGAAATTCCCCCATTTGAACGGTTGAAAATTCGGTTAAAGCCAGAAATTGTGACTTTAGGATTACCAGAAGTTAACCCCAGTGAAAAAGTAGGAAGTTATGTAAAACCTGAAGATTGGAACGATTTAATTTCTAACCCAGAAGTAACAGTCATTGATACCCGCAATGATTATGAAGTCAGCATTGGGACTTTTAAAGGTGCAGAAAATCCCCAAACTCAAATATTTCGAGATTTTCCCGAATATGTACAACAACATCTTGATCCTAAAAAACATAAAAAAGTAGCCATGTTTTGTACTGGAGGAATTCGTTGTGAAAAAGCCTCATCTTATTTACTTTCTCAAGGTTTTGAAGAAGTTTATCACCTCCAAGGAGGCATTCTTAAATATCTAGAAAAAGTTCCCCAAGAAGAAAGTTTATGGGAAGGAGAATGTTTTATTTTTGATGAAAGAGTCACAGTTAGTCATAACTTAGAAGCAGGAAATCAGGAATTATGCTTTTGTTGTGGATATCCCGTTTCCGAAGCAGATAAAACTTCCCCAGAATATGAAAAAAGTATTTCTTGTCCTCACTGTTTCCATACCTTAACACCAGAAAAAAGAAAGCGACTACAACAAAAATGGAAACATTACCAATCAATGAATTCAACCAATACTTAAACTTCAGATTTCTTTCTTCCTTTGCGTCTTTGCTCCTTTGCCCGAAACAAAATTTAGAAAAAACCCTAATATCCAAAAGTGATCATTACAATATATTAATACAGAACTCCTTGGAGAACGATTTGTGGTAGCTAATCCCCCGCGCACTCAAACTAACACTAGTCAGAAATTAGGCAACTTTACACAAAGACACATTGGACCAAACCCCGATGATGTTCAGCAAATGCTAGATTTATTAGGTCTTTCCAACCTTGATGACCTAATTGATAAAACAGTACCACAGGCAATTCGTTTTCATCAAACCCTCAACCTACCAGCAGCACAAAGCGAATATGTAGCACTGGCAAAATTAAAGCAAATAGCCGATAAAAATCAGGTTTATCGCTCATTTATCGGTATGGGGTATTATGACTGTATTACCCCTACCGTCATTCAACGCAACATCTTAGAAAATCCCGGTTGGTATACAGCTTACACCCCTTATCAGCCAGAAATTGCCCAAGGACGTTTGGAAGCATTGCTAAATTTCCAAACCATGATCATTGACTTAACAGGTTTAGAAATTGCTAACGCTTCTTTACTTGATGAAGCAACAGCAGCCGCAGAAGCAATGAGTATGAGTTATGGTGTCTGCAAAAACAAATCCCATAACTATTTTGTTTCTAGTGAATGTCATCCTCAAACCATTGATGTATTGCAAACACGCGCAAAACCTTTAGGGATAAACATCATTATCGGTGATCATCAAACTTTTGATTTCACAGAATCAATTTTTGGGGCTATTCTCCAATATCCTGCTACTGATGGCACAATTTACGACTACTGCGATTTTATCACAAAGTCTCATGCTCAGGGTGCATTGGTGACTGTAGCCGCAGATCCTCTTAGCTTAACATTACTTACACCCACCGGTGAATTTGGGGCTGATATTGCTGTAGGTAGCACCCAGCGGTTCGGAATTCCTCTAGGGTTTGGGGGACCACACGCTGCTTATTTTGCGACGAAGGAAGAGTATAAACGGCTAGTTCCAGGGCGCATTGTGGGGGTATCAAAAGATATTCATGGTAAACCTGCTTTACGTCTAGCTTTGCAAACCCGTGAACAGCACATTCGCAGAGATAAAGCCACCAGTAATATTTGCACAGCACAAGTTTTATTGGCAGTGATGGCGAGTATGTATGCAGTGTATCATGGACCCGATGGACTGAGAGCGATCGCTCAAAATATCCATGAACTTACCGCAACTTTAGCCGCAGGTTTGCAAAAGTTAGGTTATAAAATCACTTCGGAAAACTTCTTTGATACCTTGCGGGTAGAATTAGGAAATACCAAATTAGAAGCAATTCTCGACGCTGCAAATGAGAGAAATATCAACTTGAGAATTTTTGATAATTCCACTGTGGGTATTTCTTTAGATGAAACTACCACAGAAGCAGATTTAATTGACCTTTGGCAAATTTTCGCATTGAAAGATCAATTACCTTTTACTGTGGAAGAATTACCAATTTCTCATTCTCAATTATCACGTCAAAGTAAATATCTCACCCATCCAGTTTTTAACCGTTACCATTCAGAAACTGAATTATTACGTTATTTACATCAACTAGAAAGCAAGGATTTATCATTAACAACTTCAATGATTCCCTTGGGTTCTTGTACCATGAAGTTAAACGCAACTTCAGAAATGATTCCCGTAACTTGGGCAGAATTTGGGAAAATCCATCCTTTTGCGCCAATTTCCCAAACTAGAGGTTATCAAATCCTGTTCCAACAACTAGAAGCATGGTTAGGAGAAATTACAGGTTTTGCGGGAATTTCTTTACAACCAAATGCAGGTTCTCAAGGTGAATATGCCGGACTTTTAGTAATTCATGAATATCATCAAAGTCGTGGAGAAGGACACAGAAATATTTGTTTAATTCCCCAATCTGCACACGGCACAAATCCCGCAAGTGCGGTAATGTGTGGAATGAAAGTTGTGGGAGTTGCTTGTGATGATCAAGGTAACATTGACGTTGAAGATTTAAAAGCCAAAGCCGAAAAATATAGCAATGAACTTGCAGCTTTAATGGTGACATATCCATCAACTCATGGAGTATTTGAAGAAGCAATTCAAGAAATTTGTGCGATAATTCATAGTCACGGTGGACAAGTTTACATGGACGGCGCTAATATGAATGCCCAAGTAGGTATTTGTCGTCCTGGTGATATTGGTGCAGATGTCTGTCATTTGAATTTACACAAAACTTTCTGTATTCCTCATGGTGGTGGTGGTCCGGGTATGGGTCCCATTGGTGTCGCTTCCCACCTTGTCCCGTTTTTACCAGGACATTCTGTGGTGAGAATGGGTGGTGATTTGGGTGCTGTTTCCGCTGCACCTTGGGGTAGTGCAAGTATCCTAGTGATTTCTTGGATGTATATTATCATGATGGGTGCAGATGGGTTGACGGAAGCAACCAAAATTGCCATTTTGAATGCTAATTACATCGCTAAGAAATTGGAATCATATTATCCGGTTTTGTATCAGGGAAAAAATGGTTTGGTGGCACATGAATGTATTTTAGATTTGCGAAGTTTGAAGAAATCAGCGCAGATTGAAATTGATGATGTTGCGAAGCGGTTAATGGATTATGGTTTTCATGCACCTACTGTTTCTTGGCCTGTTGCTGGGACAATTATGGTTGAACCAACGGAAAGTGAATCTAAACAGGAATTAGATCGTTTTTGTGATGCTTTGATTGCGATTCGTGAGGAAGTTGCGGCAATTGAATCTGGTAAGATGGATATTCACGATAATCTTTTGAAAAATGCCCCTCACACTGCGGAAAGTTTGATTATTGGTGAGTGGAATCATCCCTATTCTCGTGAACAAGCTGCTTATCCTGCACCTTGGAATAAGGAATATAAGTTCTGGCCAAGTGTGGGGAGAATTGACGCGGCTTTTGGGGATAGGAATTTTGTTTGTTCTTGTTTACCTATGGAGGCTTATAGTTAAATAGTCTCACGCAAAGGCGCAAAGACGCAAAGGGTTTTTTATTGCGTTTTTGTGTCTTTGTTAAGTTGTAGTTGTCTGAATCAGGATGTCCAGGATTTGAGGATTTTCAGGATTATGATTGTGGTAAAATTATCTAAACTAATGTTATATCCAGTGTTATGCCATACCTCAAAGCTCGACATCTCTCTAAAAGTGGTAAAAAGTGGAATGAACTTGCCAATGAAAACAGCTATAAGCTAATATATTCAGGAGGAGAAATACGTTTTGCTTCGGAAATGGAGTTAGAAAATTATATTGAAGAAAATTTTACTCTCATATTTCCTGATTTAGATTTAGTCAAGCGTCAGTTTAGTATTAAAATGCAACGAACTGATTTATTATGTAGCACAAAATTAGATCAACAACCTGTAATAGTTGAATTAAAAAATGAAGAAGATAGAGGTTTAGTGCCTCAATTAATTCGTTATCGTAAAATACTTTTAATAGAAAAACCTTTTGCAGAACAAATAAATTATTCTTTACCAGTTAAATTAATAGCAGTTGCTCCAAAATTTCATGAAGATAACTATTCTGATAAAGAAGCATCAAAATTTGAAGATGATATTTGTTTTATGCAGTTTAGTTTAAATAATACAAATAATTTAGGTGAATTTGAGTTAAGGGGTAAATCTTACAATATTCCTTATCCTATTTTTGGTTTACCGTCAGATTCACAAAATAATGTTACATCTTCTGGTACGCTACCTGCATTTACTCATAACTTTGCTAACAATATACCATCAGAGTATAAACAAGATTTTCGAGATTTACGGTCACTTTTTATAGCTCAACCTAAAGTAAAAGAAATGGTTAGCTCTAGCTACAGAAAAATATTATATGCTACTGGTGATGGAATAAATCATAAGAAACTGGCAGAAATAACAATTACTAATAAAGGAATATTTTTATTTCTTTGGTTGCCTACTGCTGTTAATCAAAGATTAAAAAGACCTATAGCTAGATTTGGATTAGTTTTAGAACCTAATCATAATCCTTTTTCTCGAAATTCTGTTGTTGAGTGGGTTGTCTGTACAAAAACTACAATTGATATGAAACAAAAGCCAACTAATGATGTAGGATCTTCATTTAATAGAAACCGTATGCTAAAATGGTCTAGAGGTAATAAATATGTAACATATGCTTCTTATGGTGAAAATGATTCCTTAATAACATCTGTAATTAAAAATATGAATCCAGATAGTAATTTAGAGCCTTATTATTTGTTAGAATCATATAAAAAACAAAATCCTAATAATTTAGGATGGTATATTGATTTAGCTATTACAACCTGGAATTATAGGCTTAAATAGTTATGGATCATCTTCTAGCTTAGATTAAGGAACGCAACCCAACATAATGAAAATATCTGATTCATATTTTTTGTCTGAATCAGGATGTCCAGGATTTTAGGATTTACAGGATTGTGATTTGTAAGTTGTTGGTGGGATGCTGAAATTGTAATTGTCTGAATCAGGATGTCCAGGATTTTAGGATGTACAGGATTGTTATTGATAAATTGTCTGTGAAGATTTGAAGATTATAAAATCCAGTTACAGTAATAGTCAAGAAGTAACAGCGGATAATTTAACTGATAACTTATCTATCATCCCAAAATCTCTATATTTTATAGACAATCAAACAACTACATCCTGAAAATCCTCTAATCCTGGAAATCCTGATTCAGACAGATTGTTATTGATAAATTGTTTGTGAAGATTTGAAGATTATAAAATCCAGTTACAGTAATAGTCAAAAACTAACAGCGGATAATTTAACTGATAACTTATCTATCATCCCCAAATCTGTATATTTTATAGACAATCAAACAACAACATCCTGAAAATCCTCTAATCCTGGTTATCCTGATATGGCTTTCGCCACGCTACGCTATCAGACAAAAACATTCAGATTTATAGTGTATAATAAAGATAAACCTCACCAAAGGTATATATAGTTATGAATACATTAGAAAAATTAGAATTGCTGAGTGAAAACTGTAGCGACAACACAGAATTAGAACGAATTATTGGACAACTTTTAAATGTAATCTTAATCCGTCATCGTCAAAAATTAGCCATTTACAACTCTGATGTAGAACAATTTGAGATAAAATATCAACTCACCTCCGAACAATTCGTAGAACAATTTAACTCAGGAAGTTTAGGGGATGCAATGGATTATTTTGAGTGGTTTGGCTTATGCGAACTACGCCAAGATATTTTACAAAAAATCCATAAATTAGAACAAGCTTTATGAAAAATATTAAAAATGCCGATGACTATTTGGCATGGATAAAATCTGTAATTGCACTTTGTCCAGAAGTCGTAAATTTAACTATTCTTCGAGAAGAAGCACAAACTGATAAAGGACTATGGCGTTATCGTTTGACATTAAAAGATGGTAGCTTTTTAGAAATGTTTGAGTTTTTTAAAATAGCATCAGGACAAGTAGAAATAATTAAATATAGTTTCCATTGGCAAACTGAAAATAGAGAACTAATAAAACGTTGGGACAACGCACCTCATCATCCTGAAATTGCAACCTATCCTCATCATGTACATGATGGTTCTGAAGACTCTGTTTTTCCATATTTACCTGTTGATATTCAAGAAATTTTAAAACAAGTTTCTAAACATATAAAGTCTCAATTAAGTTAATGCAATCGCAAAGTGCGACTTAGAAATCCCTCATCTTCTAGCTTAGATTAAAGAACGCAACCCAACATAATGAAAATATCTGATTCAGACAAAAAATATTTTAAATTATCCATATTTTTATTGTTGATCATGTTATAATATAAAAGTTATCAAAATTATTAAAATAATTCTATGATGACTCAAGTAATGATTCAACCCTCATACTGGATAGAATCTGGAATTGAAATCAGCAAAGTCAGAAATTTGAACTTGTTTAAATTCACTCCAGAATTACAATCTAGGTTAGAAGAACTTGCTGATAAAAATAAAGCAGGAATGTTAACTACAACAGAAGAAGCTGAACTAGCAGGAATATTAGAACTGGATAGGATTTTTACTTTATTGAATGCAAAAATAATTGCTGAATCATGACAGTTAACGAGACAGCCAAAAAGTTAGTCAGAGAAAGAGCAAAATTCCTTTGTGAATACTGTCATTCTTTAGAAGAAGCAAGTGCAGCGTTATTTGCTATTGATCATATTATCCCCCAGTCTCTTCCTGGTTCATCAGATGACCCTGAGAATTTAGCTTTAGCTTGTCAACGTTGTAACGGATATCGCTATAATTTCACAACTGGTATTGACCCGGAAACTGGAGATTTAATTCCCATATTCAATCCTCGAAAACAGAAATGGTCAGACCATTTTCTTTGGTCAGCAGATGGTTTAAAAATTATTGGTATTACTCCTACAGGAAGGGCTACTTGTAATCGCTTAGACCTCAATGATGAAAGGCATAATGGAGGTTCTATTATCAAAGCGCGTCGTTTTTGGATAAAAGGTGGTTGGCATCCACCAGATGAAGACCCGCGACAAAGCTGAGAAAACCCAACACTTTCACAATAATCATAGATGATGATTAATTTGTTGAGTTTCACTGTGTTCTACCCAAACTACAGTTTGTATAATTCGTTGGTAATTTGTAGGTTATTGGTGGGATGCTGAAATTGTAATTGTCAGAATCAGGTGGTTATCGAGCGATAGCCTGCGTGGCGTAGCCATAGTCGAGATAATGTCCAGGATTTTAGGATGTACAGGATTGTTATTGATGAATTGTCTGTGAATATTGAGATATTAGAAAATACAGTTACACCAACAGTCAAAAAATAACAACAAATAATTTAACGGATAATTTATTATCTAACATCCTAAAATCTGTACTTCTCATAGACAATCAAACAACAATATCCTGAAAATCCTCTAATCCTGGAAATCCTGATTCAGACAAAAAAATCCTCAAAATCCCCACTTCAAATAAACAACAACATCCTGAAAATCCTATAATCCTGGATATCCTGATATGGCTTGCGCCACGCTACGCTATCAGACAAAATAGTGTATAATACACATATCCATACACATAATCTACCTAAATATCATGCGAACCAATATTGAACTTGACGACGGGTTAGTAGAAGAAGCATTTCGTTTAACTAACGTGCGAACCAAAAAAGAATTAATTCATCTAGCATTACAAGAACTAATTCGCGTTCGTAAAAAACGGAATTTACTTGATTTAAGTGGACAAATTCAATTTACCCCTGACTACGACTACAAAGCATTGCGAGAAAATCGAAATGTTTCTGATTGATACTTCCATTTGGATAAATGTTTTACGCGATAAAACAGGAGTTGCACGTCAAAATCTCCAGACACTTATAAAAGATGAAAATGTCTTTCTTACTCGATTTACCCAAATGGAATTATTACAAGGTTGTCGAGATGAAAGGGAGTGGATGTTATTGCAAACCTACCTGCAAGAACAAGACTATATTGAAGCAACTGATAATACTTGGGTTTTCGCTGCACGAATTTATTATGATTTACAAAGACAAGGGTTAACTGTTAGAAGTAGTATAGATTGTTGTATTGCCCAAGTAGCAATAGAAAATCAACTCACTTTAATTCATAATGATCGTGATTTTGAAACTATTCAACAAGTAAGACCTCTGTTATGTTTGCGTTTTCCATCTTCTGGAAATTAATAATTAGCACCAAATTAAAAGAGGTACAGGATTGTGATTTGTAAGTTGTTGGTGGGATGTTGAAATTGTAATTGTCTGATAGCGTAGCGTGGCGCAAGCCATATCAGGATGTCCAGGATTTACAGGATTGTTATTGATAAATTGTCTGTGAAGATTTGAAGACTATAAAATACAGTTACAGTAATAGTCAAGAATTAACAGCGGATAATTTAACTGATAACTTATCTATCATCCCAAAATCTGTATATTTTAGCTTTCAACTCCACCACAACCTGATGCTTGATCACGAAAAGACTTTTTCCGCAACCCTTACTTAGTATTCCCAGCTATTTACATCCTTGGCGCTCCAACGATAAATCAAAGATTTCAAGGCAAATTCTGGTAAAGCTAACATCCGTCGCCACCGCCAAGGTTCTTGATATAATCTATACAGCCATTCTAGATTATTATTTGCTAACCACCCAGGAGCGCGAGTTTTTCTTCCTGACCAAATATCAAAACTACCACCAACACCTACCCAAATCGAGTGAGGACACAAATAGCGGTGTTGAGCAATCCATAATTCTTGACGTGGTACTCCCAAACCGACAAATATCACTTGTGGCTGCAATTGAGTCAAAGTTTGCAATAGTTGTTGTTCTTCTTCTGGGGAATGATAACCAGAATGTGTACCTGATATCCTTAGACTGGGAAGTTGTTGTTGCCATAAATCTGCTGCTTGGGCGGCTACACCCGGTGCGCCTCCATAGAAAAATATTGCAGCAGATGTTTGTTGTTGAGCAACTATTTCTAAAAGTTTTTCTGCTAATTCAATTCCTGGAAAACGTTGTACTTTTTGTCTGAGTAAATATCGTAAATACAAAACAACTCCTGCACCGTCGGGAATTACTAATTCAGCGTTTTGAATTACTTTAGCTAGGGCTAAGTTTCGCTCTGCTTGCATAGTCATTTCTGCGTTGAGGGTAACTACATGAGTTCCTCTATTTTCTTGTATACAATTTAGTAACCAGTCTGGATAATTTTTCATGACATGAACTGGTAAACCCAATACCGAAAACGCTTTAGGTAATTTAAACATAGTCTATTTAAAATTAAACTTTGAGAATGTGTTATGAAATTTAGTTTATCAAAATTTTTCCTCTATGAATAATTAGAATTTTCTACTGATGATTACTGTTTCTTTTGATATACATAAGTTTTTGTCTAGAAAAAATAAAAAAATCTATGTAGAAGTTTGTAGAAGTTATTAAAGATCCTCTGGACGATCAATATCTGCCAAAATTGGCAAATAACCGATTGATAAAGCTAAGTTTTGGGCAATTTCTACTGTTTTTGCGAATACTTGAGCCGTACCCCAGTGAATATTAGTAAATAATTCTGCTCTTGGTTGTTGTAATCCAATTAAATAATAACCACCGTCCACAGCCGGACCAAGGACGAGATTAAAAAACTCCAATTGCTCAAAAGCGGTTGCTAAAATTTGCGAATTTAGATCAGGACAATCAGTACCAATGATAATGACTTTTTTTGCATTTTGACTAAACGCATTGGTAAGCGATCGCTCCATTCTTTCACCTAAATCTCCCTCACCTTGAAATTGATAGAATAAATCATTTCCTAACCAATTGACCATTCCTTGTAAATCCCCACCTGTAAACCGTACTTCTACGGATACATTAGACATTTTTTGCAATTCTTTAACCTGAGAAATCGTATATTCTGTCATCTGCTTTTGCAAATTAGCAGCACCAACTTCACCCAAAGCCGGTATTAACCGGGTTTTTGTTTTCCCTGGTTCTGGGTAGCGGGTAAAAATAATTAAGTGTTGTTTTAATTGTTTCCAGGGGATCATTCAAAATTGGCTGCTATTAAAGATATCGCAACTATGGGTGCGGTGACTGCGCGGAGAATGCGACAGCCCAGAGAAATAGCTTTAAATCCTGATTGTACAGCTATTTCTAATTCTTGATCTGTCCATCCTCCCTCTGGTCCAATCGCAATAATTATCTCATTTGCAGTGTTATTTATCATCTGTTTTAAATGAGGATAATCACCACGGGCTTCACAGATATAACGGTGAGTAGCAGTAATTTCATTGATAGTGGTTTTAAAAGCTACTGGTTCTAAGATTGTGGGAACAAAAGCCCGTTCTGACTGTTCAGCGGCTTCTGAGGCTATGCGCCGCCAACGTTCTAGTTTTTGGGGGCTGGGATTTAATAAGGTGCGATCGCTTAAAACTGGGACAATAGAAGTAACTCCTAATTCCGTACAACACCGAACAACTTCATCAAATCCATTTCCTTTCGGTAATGCCATCATTAAGGTAATAGATATAGGTAATTCAGTTTTTACCTCAAGTAGTTCTAAAATCTCTGCCCCTTCCCCTTGTAACTGCGCTAACCACCATTTACCTTGACCATTCATAGCAATGAATTTATCACTATCTCGCAACCGCAACACTCGCAGCAAATAATGTTGTTGTTGGGGTGTTAATAACAGTTGGGTTGCTTGGAGTTGGTGGGGATTAATGGTAATGCGTTGGAGTTGTGACATAATGATTTTGAATTTGGGATTTTAGAATTGAAATTTTATCTAAAATCTGTAAAAGTAGCAATTCACGTTATTGTAATAATTCCTGAAACCGCTTTTCATTTCGTATTTTATCAAAATCTGCGTCAGTTTTCGCTAGATTTTGATATTTCTTAGGTACAAGTTGAACGGCTTTTTTGAGGTTTTCAATTGCTAGTTCTAGATTATTTTGCAAGGCATAATTACAAGCTTTGTTATAATATGCTTGATGCAAATTAGGCTGAATCGTAATTGCTTGATTATAAGATGCTAAAGCTTCTTTGTAGCGTTGCAATTTTGTCAGCGCAATTCCTCGGTTAATCCAAGCTTCATATTTATCTGGGTGAATAGTAATTGCTTCATTGTATGATTTTACCGATTCTTCATAACGTCGCAAAGCTGTTAAAGCATTCCCTCGATTATACCAGGCTTCATCTTGATTTGGACGAATAGCAATGGCTTTATCATAAGATTCTACCGCTTCTGGATATTGTTGCAAAGCAATCAAAGCATTACCCCTATTTACCCAGGTTTCCGCACTATCAGTTTTAATCGCTATCACCTGATTATAGACTTCTAGAGCTTCTTGATAATGATGGGCATCTAACAAACCATTACCTTGCAGTAATAAATTTTCTGCTTTTTGACTATCTTGTACTTCTGTAATCAGTTGATTAACATTGCTTTCCTGAACAACTTGTTGCGTATTTTTAGATGAAGAATTTGCCAAGTCACTACAGCCAATTGCTAAGAAACTGATTAAACCAGAGGCAATTAAGCGTTGCCAAATTACCATATTGCACCTACAAAAGTCATAATCATGATCCTAAAACTGATTGGGATTTAAAAGTCGTATCAAAATCAACTAATTGTTATTAATTGTTTTTTGATTGTGCAAACTAAAGATGAAGATTTTGAGAAAGGTTTCATAAATTACGCATACAATACCATAACCATGCACAATAAATCAAATAATTCATTCTGACTCCTGTATTCTTTCCGATAACTTGTCTAACCCAACCATACTTACTTTTCCAACTGAGAAGGCAACAGATAGCTATAAAATTCTAGAGTGTCAGCAGTTTTTGCAAATATCAAAGAATCAGGCGATATCAAAATTCTAAATGATCTGTGATAAAATGATGTGCTTGTTGCTTGTGGAGACGGAAAATTTTCTCACTAACTCATTTGCCAAAGCTTAGGAATATGTAATACTGTCAATATAAGTGTTTTTACAAGGTTTGAGTTTATGGTGAGTCAATTGGAGAAAAATAACAACTATGACTATTAATGAATCTGACTCATCCCACCCATCTTCCCCAGAGATAAACCCAGAAGATGAATTTGCAAATGGTAGAACTGATAACTCATTACTAACAGAAGGATTGGGGAAAAAACAACTAGCTGTACAATCTTTTCTCAAGACAAATATTATCAGAGGAACTGCTCTTCTCCAGCGTAACTCCAGTCTTCAAGTGGCTATTACCCCAAGAATTTTATTATTCACTAGTTTGGCGATCGCTATAACTATAATTAGTATTGTTATTAATAACTCATTTCTGGGGATTGTGGCAACTTTAGCAACTTTGATATTATCACTGTTGATCCTCTTTCCTTGGTTACAAGATGTGATCCAAGAGTGGTTTTCACCCCAAGATAGAAATGTGTTTATTGGCTTGATAGGAATATTCGTAGCCATAATTGGCTTATTCAGATTTACTAACTTGGGTAATAGTTTACTGCGTTGGGGACGGAGAATCAACTGGGATGCTTCTGGAACTTTAGCAGAATGGTTTGGAGCTTTAGGACAAATTGCCATTGCTATTATCGCCGTTTATGTAGCCTGGCGACAATATGTAATTTCCAAAGATTTAACTATTCAACAAAACCTCCTGACTGTACAGCAAAATATCATTACCCAACAACAAACCATAGACTCCTACTTTCAAGGAGTTTCTGACTTGGTACTAGACGAAGAAGGATTATTAGAAGATTGGCCGCAAGAAAGAGCGATCGCTGAAGGACGGACAGCCGCTATATTTAGTAGTGTAGATGGCAGTGGTAAAGCCAAAATTCTCCGGTTTCTTTCCCGTTCTAAATTACTCACTCCCCTCCAACGCGATCGCCGACTAGGAAGAGCTATTCTAGATGGTAGTGGTGGTTATGCTGAAGATCGTTTAGAAGGAGTGCGCGTCATAGATTTAGGTGTCATGTTAGCAGGTGCAGATTTAGCTGATAATGATTTACGCTGGACAGATTTAAGTGAAGCCAATCTCATCCGTTCTAATCTCAACAATTGTGATTTAGTCAAAGCTAACCTTTCCCGGACAATATTATATGATGCGAATCTCAGCAATGCTGATTTAAACGGAGTCCGTCTATTTTATGGTTTAGTAGAACAGGCATCCCCCCGTAGTCGTACCGAACCACCCAACTACGAAACAGGAGAACACACCGGTGCAGTCATCGAAAATGCCAACTTCACCAACGCACAACGAATGTCTGAATCTACCCGTTACTATTGCTGTGCTTGGTGTGGAGAAAAAACCAGAAGCACAATTCCCGGTGGTTGTGAAGGAATTCCTAATAAATTAGGTAGATAATTTGAGAGAAGGGAACAGGGAAAAAATTTTAATTTTCCTGTGTAAAGAAAAGTAAAATTGTCCAAAACCTCTTCTCTTTTGCCCCTTACCTATTACCTATTACCTATTACCTATTACCTATTACCTATTACCTATTACCTATTACCTATTACCTATTACCTATTACCTATTACCTATTACCTATTACCTATTACCTATTACCTATTACCTATTACC
>CAINGU010000048.1 GCA_903848645.1 uncultured cyanobacterium
TCGTAATTACCTGTCCCACCGACTTCTAAAGTTTTACTCATTTTTTACTCATTCATTTTTCAAGGTTCAGAGTGAGTAAATACAAGTAACGCTATAATCAGGGTTTGAGACTACTTAACAGGTTCAAGTCCTTTTATCCGCTTTTTTCTGTAACGGACTTTTAAGTATTTAAAATCGCTATATTTAATAAATTTAAAAGTTAGTTTTGACTTGACATAGTTAGACTAACTTAGCATTGCAACTTTATTTATACTAAGTCTATATTAGCAGTGTTTACGATATTTAGCTTAGTAGTTTATGTACTGTTGAGAAAATATAGATTGTTAGACGTAAGTGAATTTAGATAAACCAACACAATGAACCATCTAAAACGATTATTCTTAACCACATTTATCACAACTGCTTGCATTGTTAGCACAGCTATACAAGCAAAAGCCGATAATTACCGTGCGGGGAAATTTACAATTACCATAAATGATCATAAAAACGGTGTAACCTACATTGGTTGTGATCAAAAACGCCAGTGCATTAAATTACAAGATGGTACAAAATGGCGTGATCAGGGTTACAGGGGTATTACTTGGGAAAATGGTGACTATGCTTACTCTGTTTCTTGGTTGGAAGGTTTAAATAATCAAATGTATTTGAATATTTATAACAAGAATAAACGAATATTACGTGAAAAAATGATACTTATTCAAAGTTCATAATCTTCACTGAATTTTTGTTACAAAAAATATGTACTTAGCAATGAAAGTAAATAAAAAATAAACTAGGAAAGTATTTACAACTACGCTTGGATATGATTATTATCTTAACTGGTATATAAGTTGCTACATCAAGCAATAAAGCGGGTGTTAATAAAAAGACCATTTGTGGTTAAATAATCTGAGCTTAGAGGGCTATAGGCAGACATTCTTCGGTTAAAGAGCGATAGCGCAGCGCTCCGTAGGAATCGCCCGCCAAGTTATCAAAGAAACATCAATAATTCCATCCCATTCTCCCTTGTTTCTTGAAAGTAAAGTCATACAAAATTAGGAAATTCTCAAAATGTCTCAGTACAAATGTCATTATCCAGACTTAATTAGAGCCTGGAAAATGGTTGCTTTCACGGCCTTTGTATCGGTATTGATCATATTCTCGGCGCAACCTGTACAAGCAGCACCAGGAGAACGCATCTTTGAAAACCCCCCCGTGTTGGAACTCCACCAGCCAGCTATCCCAACTCCCAGAAGTCTAGCTAACCCCAAAACAAAGCCGGATGGCCAGGTTGAGTTCGATCTCAGCGTTCAATATACTAGTGGCGAAATCTACAATCCGACAACAAACAAAAATGACAAAGTAAACTTGCGTAGCTATGTTGGCACTGGTACTAGCACGGAAATACCTTATGTCGGACCGACCATCGAGGTCAAACCAGGCAACACCGTGCGAATCAACTTAAAAAACGAACTACCGCAGAGTTTTAGTCCTCGTTGCCAAGACTTACGTCAGCCAGGTAATGAGAATGAGCCTAATTGCAACAACCACAACCGCACGAATTTGCATTCCCATGGCTTATGGATCAGTCCGACAGGTAATAGTGACAATGTGCTGTCAGTCATTGATCCTACAGTTACCTTCCAATATGAATACAACATTCCTTCTGACCATCCTGCTGGCACATTTTGGTATCACCCCCATTTACATGGTTCAACGGCACTCCAAGTAGCCAGTGGTCTGTCCGGCGCTCTCATCGTGCGCGGCAATCGCCTACCTAGTGAAAGTGCTAACGGCGACATTGACACCTTGCTAAATAAAGCCAATATCAAAGAACAAATCTTAGTTTTCCAGCAAATTCAATACGCCTGCCTCGACGATAACAACAATGTAAAGTGGGATTGTCAACCCACAGAGACCGGTGAAATCGAGTCTTACAAAGGATTGTTTAGCCCCAGATCCTGGACTGATTCTCAACGCTACACCAGTATCAACGGGCAGGTTCTGCCAACCTTCACAGCCGAATCCGGCAAAATTGAGCGATGGCGGATGATTCATGGGGGTGTACGCAACACCATCAACCTAGAGTTTCGCAAATTGGCAGATGGCGCACCTGATCTTGCCACTTATCTGAAAACTGGCAAAATTGACAGTTACAAAAAGGAATATTGTCCGAGTACCAATAAAACCCTCCCTTACCACATCATCGCCGATGACGGACTAACCAGATCCGCCGCATGGGAAACCACATTAACTACCTTGCAGCCTGGCTACCGCAACGATGCCCTGGTGGTTTTTCCCGAAGTCGGTGGTTATTGTGTAGTTGATGCACAAGCCCCAGCGTCAGAAAGTGTCGGACGAGCGGAAGAGAAAAGTCAATTGTTGGGTTTCGTTAAGGTTAATGAAACACCAGAAATGCCAGTTACTTACATTGAAGACAAGCAAGAGTATGACATTCGCGGTTATCTGACAAATAAACTTGTTGATGCTGCTCGTCATCTCTCTATTCCTTCGATGGAGAAGAAGATTGTAAACGACCTGGAAAACGGGCTAAAACTTACAGCCTTTATGCCTCATCTTGATGTTAAAGATAGCGAAGTCAATGGCTATCAGGAATTGGCTTTTTCTATTGATTTTCCCAACTTTCAGGTCAGCAATAAAACGGTCGAGACATCAAAACCTGTTGATTATCAGGTTTACGATCATAAGCGTGTTGATCGGACACTGACGCTAGGCAAAGTGGAGGAATGGACTTTGCAATCAAACGCCGCTGGACATCCGTTCCACATCCATGTGAATCCTTTCCAGATCGTCAAAATCCTTGATCCAAATGGTAAGGATGTTAGTAGAGCCGATGTGAAAGATGATTTCAGTGGAGCGATTGATCCAGAATATCGAGGACTGAAAGGCGTATGGAAAGACACTATCTGGGTAAAAACTGTTACCAAAGATGTTGAAGGTGTGAAAAAAGAGTTACCCTACAAGATATTTATACGCACCCGTTACGAACGTTATATCGGTGACTTTGTGTTGCACTGCCATATTCTTGACCATGAAGACCAAGGCATGATGCAAAATGTCAGTATTGTCATTCCAAAACCTGTGGGCGTAAAAACTGCCAGTCACAGTTAAATAGGCGGTTCACAGCCAATACTTGTCGGTTAAGCTCAAACAATGAAATTACGTAGGTTGGGTTGACGCAAGGAAACCCAACATTTATAAGCATTTATTGAGTTTTACTATCGTTTAACCCAACCTACATTTCCTTAACCGAACAGTATTGAAACTTACTCACATTTCATGATCTTCATTGAAGTTTTGTAACAACAATTATTTATTCACTTTATCAGGAGGTTGGATATGTCTCAAGCAAATACATCAATTAATCATCATGTTGAAGACTACTTAAATTATTATTGTGAATTACCTCATTCTCCTAAATTCGCTATTTTACTCAAAGGTAAATGGGGGTCTGGTAAAACATGGTTTATAAATCAATATCGTGGAAAGCTAGAAGCAGAAGGAAAAAATCTTTATATGTCAGTCTATATGGAGTTAGTAAATATTCAGAAATAGAAGAATCCCTTTTTGAGCAATTAGATCCTATCTTTTCATATAAAGGTAGAGTATTAGTAGGAAAAATTCTAAAAGGAGCTTTAAAAGCCACGTTTAAAATTGATTTCAATCATGATGGTAAAGATGATGGAACGTTGAATTTTTCTATTCCAGATATAAACATTCCTGAAAAATTTAATGATTCTAACTTTGATCTTTTAATCTTTGATGATTTGGAACGTTGCAGCATAAAAATTGAAAATATTTTGGGATATATTAATAGCTTTGTAGAATCGCAGGATTTAAAAGTAGTCATAATTGCAAATGAAGATGAAATCAATACCAAACAAGAAGAATATAAAAGAATAAAAGAAAAATTAATTGGTAAGACTTTTGAAATTTCTCCTGATTTTCTAGGGGCGTTCAATGACTTTATAAATCAAATAGAATACAATGATATCACAAATATTTTACCGAATAATCTTACTCTGATTCAAGAATTATTTATAAAGGCAGAATGCAAAAATTTAAGATTTTTGAATCAAATCAGTTTAGATTTTAAAAGAATATTTAGTATTTTACCACGAGAGGCACAGAAAAAATCGGATTTATTAGAAGAAATTTTACAATTATTAACAATTTTTTCAATTGAAATTTATAGTGCAAGACTCAAACCAGAAAATATTAGTCAATTATCAGAGAAAATAAGTAAAGAATTAGCATTGTCACGACCACAAAAAGATCATATAGATACTGATTTACAAGAAAATAATGCCAAAAAAGAAATTTTTAATAACTCATTTTTACAAATTTTTCAGAAATATGGTTATGTCAATTTAAGTTTAATTTCTAATAACCCTTTTCCCAGTTTATTATGGTGGGAACATTTTTTTGATAAAGGAATTGTAGATAAAGATACTTTAGAGAAATTAATGCCAAGTAGCAAATATTTTCAAGATGAAAATACTCCTAATTGGCTGAAACTGTGGCACTATACTAGACATACAGATGAAGAGTTTGAAAAAATACTTAATCAAGTAGAGTCAGAATACAAAAAGAGAGAATTTGAAGATATTGGAATAATTAAACATATTACTGGATTGTTTTTAAAATTTTCTCATATTGGATTATATAGCAAAAGTAAGGAAGATATTATTGACGAAGCAAAACAATATATTGATGAATTAAAGATGTCTGGGAAGTTAGATATAAAATATCGTGACGATATATTTGGTGCTTATATGGGGCTTAGTTTTCAATGTAAAAATGATCCAGAATTTAAAGAATTTGAGAATTATATTGTGCAATGTCAAGAAAAAGTAATGCTTCAAAATATATCTGATGAAGCAAACAAATTACTTAATATTATGCAAAATGATATTAGTAAGTTCTGCTCCTTAATTTGTATGAATTTTTCAAGCTATTCAGAAGAACCATATAGTAGGTTTCCTATTTTTAAATATTTGTCTCCACAAAATTTTATGGAAACTGTTTTAAGGCTTCCTCATGAGAATAAATTCATTGTATTTTCTTCGTTACAAAAAAGATATGAATACAAAAATATTGTTGAACAATTAGTTGATGAATTGGATTTCCTGAAAGAGTTTCAAAAGTTATTCTTAGTAGAAGTTGCTCAAAGAAAAGGAAAAATAAGTGGATACATATTAAGTCTTTCAAACGAACAATATTTGCAAAAAATTATTAGTGATCTTGAACAAATAAAAAATGCTCCCCAGCAAAATAATACATAAATTCATAATATTTGATAAAGAGACATAGACTTTTGCAAGATTACGAAAAATCCAGATGTGTAGGGGTTTAGCACTGCTCATTGGTGTCAACTTAACGTAAAACCCATAGCCCGTCTGGGAATGAATTCCCAGTCTAATAGCAAAAGTTGTCTTTTGATGACTAAATAACCCAGAAATTTTTGAGTAAACTTTAGTTTACTTTCGCTATTAGCCCGGAAATTCATTTCTGGGCGGGTTTGTCAGCCAACAGATAAGACATTTTTAGCCTAAGTTGACACCAATGAGCAGTGCTAAACCCCTACCTATAGAATCAAATGATTAAGCCATCTTGCGTCTTCGTGGTTCATTTATCCATATTCTTCCATAAAAAAAAGTGGGTTAACAATAAAGTCACCCACCAAATAAATTACCGATATTGTAGAAATCCGTAATTAACCAACATTAGTTAATAACAACTCACGGGTTTCCGATTTCCTGACCTTTACCTGGCCATCATCATCTACATCAACAATAGCCTTATCTCCATCTGCAATTTCCCCAGATAAGATCGCTTCAACCAAAGAATCTTCCAGTAGACGCATAATAGCACGGCGTAATGGTCTAGCACCATAGCTAGGGTCATAGCCTTCCTGTACAACCTTCTCTTTAAAGGCTTCAGTCACTTCTAAAGTGATGTCCTTATCTTTAAGACGACTAGCAACATCACGCAGCATGATTTCAGCAATTTGCTTGACTTCATCTTTGTTGAGTTGAGTGAAGACGATAATATCATCAACACGGTTGAGGAATTCGGGACGGAAATATGCTTTGAGTTCTTCGTTAACTAAGTTACGAATCCGATGATAACTAGCGTCTGCTGCATTATCAAACTCAAACCCTAAGCTACTACCACCTTTTTCAATTACCTTAGAACCGATATTAGAAGTCAAGATAATTAATGTATTCTTGAAATCTACTTTTCGACCTTTCGCATCCGTAAGATGACCGTCATCCAAGATTTGCAGCAGCATATTGAATACGTCGGGATGCGCTTTTTCGATTTCGTCGAATAGCAACACTGTGTAAGGTTTGCGCCGCACAGCTTCCGTTAGTTGTCCGCCTTCGTCGTATCCTACATAACCTGGAGGTGAACCAATCAACTTAGAAACGTTGTGGCTTTCCATGTATTCGGACATATCCAAACGCACCATTGATTCTTCCGAACCGAAGAAGTAAGAAGCTAAAGCTTTAGCTAATTCAGTTTTACCGACACCAGTTGGTCCAGAGAAGATAAAACTAGCAATGGGACGATTAGGACTTTTTAAGCCGACACGGGCGCGACGAATGGCGCGGGAAACGGATGTAACTGCTTGTTCTTGACCGATGAGTCTTGTATGTAAGGTGTCTTCAAGATGTAAAAGTAACTCTGATTCAGATTCAGTCAGCTTGTTAACGGGAACACCAGTCCAAGAAGCGACAATTTGAGCAATGTCTTCTTCGTTGACAAGGGGAGCGTTAACGGTTTCCTGGTTTTCTTCTAAATCCAGTCTGGCTTGAAGTGACAATTCTTGTATCCGCAATTTACCAGCTTTACTAAAATCTTGAACTCTAATGGCTTCAGATTTGGCTTTGGTAGCGGTGGTTAATTCCTTTTTGAGTTCCTTGTTATTCGCAATGTGCGAGTGACGTAAGCGCACGCGAGAACCAGCTTCATCAATCAAGTCAATGGCTTTGTCGGGTAGGAAGCGATCGCTAATGTAACGATCTGCCAATTCAGCCGCCGCAACTACCGCTTCATCAGTAATATTGACTTTATGGTGCTGTTCATAAGCACTGCGTAAACCATAGAGAATCTCAATGGTTTCTGCTACCGAGGGTTCACCGACCAAAATCGGCTGGAAACGGCGCTCTAGAGCCGCATCACGCTCAATATGTTGACGATATTCATCTAAGGTAGTCGCACCAATACACTGGAGTTCACCCCGTGCTAGAGCCGGTTTCAGGATATTAGCTGCATCTAAACCGCCTTCTGTGCCACCTGCACCGACTAAAGTATGAATTTCATCAATCACTAAAATGATGTTACCTGCGGTGCGGACTTCCTCCATGATTTTTTTCAGGCGTTCCTCAAAGTCGCCACGGAAGCGAGTTCCAGCCACTACAGACCCCATATCCAAGCTAATTACTTGCTTGTCGAGGAGAACTTCGGGAACATCTTGATTGACAATGCGTTGCGCTAGACCTTCGGCGATCGCCGTTTTCCCAACCCCTGGTTCTCCAATCAAAACCGGGTTATTTTTGGTTCTACGACCGAGAATTTGCACAGTCCGTTCAATTTCCTTCTGGCGACCAACTACGGGGTCTAGTCTGCCCTCCTGAGCCAATTTGGTGAGGTTTCTGCCAAACTCCTCGATAGATAGATTTTGATTGCGCTGGGAATTATTACCCCTACCACCAGCCACAACGGTTGTATCTTCGCCCAATCGGCTCATCACAGCCGAACGGATAACTGGTAAATCCACTCCTAGATTTTGTAATACTTTGGCGGCGACTCCTTCCCCAGCCTCAGTTAAACCTAATAATAAGTGTTCAGTGTTTATGTAATTATGTCCAAGACCGTGAGCCTCTCGGAAAGATTGCTCAAATAGGCTTTTTACTTTCGGGGTAAAAGGAATTTCCGGTGGGACAAACCCAGAACCCCGGCCAATTATTTTTTCTACTTCCCGACGGGCTTCTTTCAGGGTAACACCCAACTCAGCCAGCACCTTAGCAGCAACACCTGTTCCTTCTCCCATTAGACCCAGGAGAATTTGTTCTGTTCCTACAAAGTTGTGTCCCAGTCGTCGTGCTTCCTCCTGGGCTAACATAATTACCCTAATGGCTTCGGAAGTGAAGTGTTCAAACATAGCGGGTTCTTTCCCTCGTGCTGCTTGGACTTTGGGTGAGATATAATTTCACCCTCATCTAAAGTTTCTTGTATTTTCTTAAAGATAATGTATCTTTATTTAAAGCTAAATGGCAGTAGTGACAGCCGTAAGTGACAAGGCGTAGTTGCCGTCATTCTCCAGATAATGGTGGATAATTAGCAATGATAGAGATTTTTTGCTCTTGAGTTGTTGATTTATTGCTAACTTCATACGGGTATTAATTATGATAGAACCTTCCGGTGGTAAAGACCAACAACATCCACTCTACAACCGCGATCGCCCCCTTATTGATATTTTACTCTCTCAAGACGCAACGGACTACAATTTATCAGAATTAGCTAGACTAAAAATTCGTTATCAAGGTTTTCCGGGAGCGCGAGACATCCAAAGTAACTTAGATAAAGTTTTGCAACGCTGGGGTTTAACGGAAACTGAACTGTTTGCAAAAACCCGTCAAATCCATGATATAGGCGGAATTTACAAAAGTAGTGGCAAAAAAGATGAGCAGGATTGGAATTAGGGGTTGGGGACTGGGGACTGGGGACTGGGGATTGGGGATTGGGAAAAATTATCTGTCCCCTGTTTTTGATAATCTCGGAGTTGTTGTCGGAGTTTGTCTTGGGATGAATTGGGTGTTTCTGTGACTGGTTGGGGGGTTTCTTCTACTTTCTCCAATGTTTTAGGTGCGGGATTTATGACTAATGCTTGTTTTTGGGGAACAGGTGCGGTAATTACTACTTTTGGAGGATTAGCAGCAGCTTTGAGAGAATCTAAAGTAACAGCTACTTTAGTTTGTTCTTGTATGTCTTTGCTAGAAGAAACTAATTTACTCAGACCATTTACTAATCGCAGCACATTTTGACGGAACTTAGGATCGCCTGTTAATTCGTCTAAATCAGCGGTGATTTTTTGCGTATTTTCAAAGGTTGCTCTAGCTGAATCTAAAGTTTGTTGTAGTAAGACAATGTTTTTTGGATCATTTAAAGTTTTAGAAGCATCTTTTAAATTCGCAGAAGCTTCCGCTGCATTTGCAGACAGGGTTTCTAGATTGTTTAATAATTGCCCTTGGGTTAAGCGATTAATTGCAGGTGACAAACTAGTAACTGTTTGACGAAGTTGGTTACTAGTTTCCGTCATACTATTCAAAGCACCAACTAAAGAAGAACGATTAGTAGTGACAAGACTATCTAAGTTCGTTAGCAAACGACTTGCTTGTTTGGCTGTGACACTAAAGTCTTTAGCTGTTGTTCCTAATTGATCTGCTGTTTTCGTGGAGGTTGCAGTTAGTTGGGTTGTAGAGCGTTGTAATGTGGCTGCTGTATTAGAAAATATGCCTAATTGTCCTTTGAAGGTTTTGCTCAAACCTTGTAAATCCTTAGTCAAGTCGGCGATATTTGCCGCAGCATTAGCTGAATTTTCTAAGGTTCGGTTAACATTTTTATAAAACTTTTCGTTACTATATTGAGCAGCGAAATTAGATGATTGACGAATTAGTTCATCAGCACTGATGCCAATTTCACCTTTTAAGCGAGAACCATTACAAATAATCAGACTGGGATTACAGTCTTTATCTAAAGGTTTAGCAATTACCTTCCCAGTAGGTAAATCCCCCTTTGGGGTAATGTCAATAATATTTTCGCTAATTAATCCACTTTGATTGGCTTCAATGGTCGAATTACTGGGAATCGTTAAATCAGGTGAGTTAATTTGAATTTCTACATCAATGGCATTTGATCCAGCTTTTACACTGGTAATAGTCCCCACTTTCACCCCCCGAAAACGTACTGCTGCACCCTTTTGCATTCCCCCAGCGTTAGCGAATTCGACAACTGCTTGATAAGAACTTTGTCCAGGGGTGATTCTATTTAACCACAGTAAAATTACTCCAAATGCGCCTAACCCTAGCAGGAGCAACAATCCTACAGAGCCTTCTCTCCATGTACGTGCGGACGTGAAACTGCTAATTAGACCTCGCATTTATTCCTCCACTGATAGCGTTAGCGTAACATAAGCCATAAAATTAAACTTAGTAATTTTCTTTAATTTGGTACTTAACCGGCTACTTGAATCGGTCCATGTACACTTCCACTCATAAATTGTCTAATTAAAGGATTTTCTGTGTGATCTAAGGCAACTACTGTACCTTGCCATTGCACTTTTCCTTGATAAAGAAATACAATTTGGTCGCAGGTACGCCGAATGGTACTTTCTTGGTGAGTGACAATTGAGTATGTACTACAGACTCCTTGGGTATGTTGTAAACTGCGGATTAAGTCCTCAATTACCGTGGAGGCAATGGGGTCGAGTCCAGCCGTCGGTTCATCGTATAATAGAACCTCTGGGCTATCTGTGGGACGCTGAGGATTAGACATAATCGCTCGCGCAAAGCTGACTCTTTTTCGCATTCCTCCCGAAAGTTCCGACGGGTAAAGATGACTAATATCTGCTAAACCTACCATTTCTAATTTTTCATTGACAAGTTCACGAATATGCGATCGCTTTAATCGGGAATTTTGATAAAGTAAAAATCCGATGTTTTCTTCGACTGTCAAGGAGTCAAATAAGGCCGCTTGCTGAAATACCATGCCTATCCCCACAGGATCAGCAGCATCTTCTATTAAACCTTCTCTGCGGACTCCTTGAATATAAATTTCTCCCTCGTCGGGTTTTAATAATCCAGCTATAATCCGCAAAACTGTTGACTTACCAGTACCCGAAGGTCCAATAATCCCTAATGATTGGCCTCGGTATATTTTTAAATCAACGTTATCTAAAACCTTGTTGTTCCCAAAAGTTTTAGAAATACCTCTTAATTCAATTAATGGTTCTAATAGTTCTGTCATTGCTAGTTGGTAATTGATTAAGCTATCACCTGTAACCTATAATATTTTGTAAATCCAGCCGATTTCTAATTTTACTAGAATTTATGTCCCCTTATCCTAGTTTAGTGACTGTTTCCGCACTTATACTATACTTTGTCGTCACAATTAACGTTGGTAGAGCTAGATTTAAATATCAAGTCCCTGTACCGCAAACTACGGGAAATTCCGATTTTGAAAGGGTGCTAAGGGTGCAGCAAAATACCTTAGAACAACTAGCTTTATTTGTACCCGCTTTATGGTTATTTTCTATTTACGTTGATCCTATTTGGGGTTCTGCACTGGGTGCAGCTTGGATAGTGGGAAGGATTGCTTACGCTTGGGGATATTATATAGCCGCAGAAAAACGCGGTCCAGGTTTTGCGATTAGTTCTTTGAGTAGTATCGTGCTAATTCTTGGTTCGCTGGTTGGTATTATTTTATCTATGGTGAATCCCCAATAGAATTTTACCGTGATTTTTTTTGCTGAGTGTTATTTTTTTAGTCAATAGCACTTAGCCGAAAATCCTGTACTTGGTTTGCTGAAACTGCTTCTGCTCGTATCAGCTTCATTTCCGCTTGAATCTCCGCAATTTTTTCCCAGTCTAGTCACTTGGGTGGATGCAACAAGCTGGTTAGGGAAGTCATGAACCCCGTGTTACATAGAAAGGTTTAGCATGATTAAATACACCATAAGCACGCTGTTTCACCCAGTCCTCAATCAAAAACCAGATCAACGCATAAATCCAGACAAATCCAGCCCAACCCCAGCCGATGGGAGTCATAAAGATCCCATACACTGCAAGTATGGTTGCCAGGAATTGAGTTACCAGGACGGCTGTTAGCAAAATTTTCGCTGGTTTAATTGACCAAAAGGGACCCTTAGTGCGCGTCACGAAGATAGTGAGATGCCCAGCAATGGAGAGCTTTAGGTAAATTAATGTTTGCAGAATACTGCGATCAAGGTGAAAATACCGTTCCCCCAAATACAACAGCCCAAAGGATTCAACCACCCCAGTTAGCCCCAGAATGGTTGCCAGACCCAGGATGATGGGCATATTCCAGGTTTCAGGGCGATTGGCGGGACGGGTGTTATCGTAGGCAATGGAGATGATTGCACCATCATTCAACAATGCCAGCAGCACAATCATGATGGCAGTGACGGGATAAAAGTTGTAGACCACAATGGAAAGGGTCATGAACAACAAAACCCGGATGGTTTCGGTGATCCGGTAAATAGCGTAATTGTTCATCCGCTGAAAGATGCGACGGCTTTCTTGAATCGCCTCCACAATCACAGAAAGTCCAGGTGTAAGTAAAACAATATCGGCAGCCGCACGAGCAGCATCAGTAGCTCCAGAAACCGCAATCCCAGCATCAGCTTTTTTGAGAGCAGGGGCATCATTAACACCATCACCAGCCATACCCACCAGATGCCCCCGTTGCTGCAAGATATCCACTATGTGGTATTTGTGTTCCGGGAAGACTTGAGCAAATCCGGCAGCAGCTTCAATCGCATCGTTAACTTGTCCAACTTCGTGAGGTGCGGCTGCTTCTAGCAAACTGGCATCGAGGATGTCTCCCTTTAGTCCTAGTTGATGAGCAGTTTCACGAGCGATCGCTTGTTGATCTCCCGTCAACATTTTCAAGTCAATTCCCAGCTTTTTCACTGCCTGAATCATCAGTTGGGAGTCGCTGCGGGGTGGGTCAAATAGCGGTAACACGCCCAAAAACTGCCAGTTCTCACCATCGTCAGTCCGGGCAACCCCCAGGGATCTAAATCCGCGTTGGGCAAACTCGGCGATCGCCTTATCCACTTGTGACTGCACCTGAGCCACATTTTTGGAGAGTGCCAGAATCACTTGGGGCGCACCTTTTGTCACCTTAAAGTTATCGCCATCACTTTCAACGGTGGCTTCAGTCCGTTTCCCCACAGGGTCAAAGGGTTGGAAGTGGACAATTTGGTAAGCATCTAAAGGTTGATCTGGCTGCAAACCAGCGAGAATTGCCAGATCAATGGGGTCTTTGTCTTCATCACGGGAAGCAAGGGACGCATTGAGGATCAGCGATTTTGGATCTGTATTGCCCACACAAAAAGGCTCTCCCAGAGTTAACTGGTTGAGAGTTAAAGTCCCCGTTTTATCGGAACAAAGAATATCAATGCCAGCCATCTCTTCAATAGCCGCCAACCGACTCACAATCGCTTGCTTTTTCGCCAGTTTTTGCGCTCCTACAGCCATTGTCACAGACAACACCGTCGGCATGGCTACGGGAATGGAGGCAACCGTCAACACCAGTAAAAACCGCAGAGTAGTTAGCCAAGGATCACCCCGAAACAGCGTTACCACCAGCACCACTACCACCAGCAATAGGGCAATCATGATCAGGTAATCGCCGATTTTCAATACTGCTCGTTGAAAGTGGCTGACTGTCTGGGCAGATTCTACCAGGTGGGCAGTTTTGCCCATGTAAGTATTAATTCCAGTAGCATAGACAATGCCATCCAATTCTCCTTGCTTGAGGATAGAACTGGAGTACAGCACACTTCCCACCTTACATTCTACGGGTAGTGATTCCCCCGTTAACGCCGATTGATCAACCTGTGCCGGATCGCCGGACAAAAACCGCACATCTGCGGGGACAATATCGCCTAGACGCAAGCGGATCAGGTCGCCAGGAACTATTTCGCGGGCAGGGATCTGCGTCCAGGTGTTGTCTCGTTTTACCCGTGCCTGAAGTGCCAATTTTGCCTTGAGAGCAGTGATCGCATTACCCGCTTGAAACTCTTCCCAAAAACCCACTACTCCGTTGCCAATTAGGAGTACCAAAATGATGCCAAAATTAACCCAGTCTCCAACTATTGCCGAAAGAATCACCGCCGCTTCGATCATCCAAGCGATCGGTCCCCAAAAGTGCGATAGGAACTGCATGATTGGGCTGACGGTCGTTTCCGGTAATTCGTTATAACCATCTTTTGATTGCCTTTGCAGTGCCTCTTTTTTGCTCAATCCCTGATTGGAAGTAGTCAGTTGCTTTTGTAGTGCTTCTAACGATAGATGGGAAAGCCTTTCTTGATCGGTAGATACAGTCATCTGTGACTCCTGACTCCTTTTTCAATGACTATTAATTGAGCTAGACAGAGGTGGGTCAGTTCTGTGATTTTCTTGGTGGTGCAGCCGTCCGAGAGTGCTATCAATCAATCTGGTCAATTTATCAGCAGCCCCATCAACAGCTTCGTCTAAGGTCGCTGCCTGATCTGTTACCGCGATGGGCTGGCGGCCTTTGAGGCGGGCTTCTATCATGCAGCGCATATCGTCATCGCCGCCCTTCTTATCGCTGTTCTCATCGCTCAGGTGAACATCAACGTGAGTGATGCTATCGCTGAATCGGCTCAGACTCTCTGCCACTACATCACTAACCTGATTGGCTAGTGCTTCGTGACCTTCGATGTTATGCCCGGTATGGATTTGGATTTGCACGATGTTCTCCCGTTGTAATTGTGATTGGCTTAATATTTCAGATGGAATGACTGAATAGAGTTTGTAAATTGGTCAGGTGAACGCCCATCAGATTGGGTAGAACAATATGAGCAGATCCGCCAAAGCGATCACTATGTCCGATTCCAATTGCCCACATACCTGCGGCGATGGCGGCTTCAACTCCAGCAGGGGCATCTTCAACCACTACACAGTGGGCGGGGTCAAGTCCTAACTGAGTAGCAGCGTAGAGAAATAAATCAGGGGCTGGTTTGGGGTGTTCAACACTGTAACCATCAGCAATTGCATCAACAAGATTAGCAATCCCTAACTTGGCGATCACGGTTCGGGCATTCTTGCTTGCAGAAGCGATCGCTATTTTTATTCCCGATTGCCTTAATTCTCCTAATAACTCAATTACACCGGGCAAAATATTTTGAGGTGTTAGACCTTGGATCGATTCGACATAGTAGCGATTTTTGCGATCCATCATCTCTTGAAGTTCTACCTCTGAATAATTATGACTGCCAAGGATCAGCAGTAGTGATTCTCTTCTTGCTACGCCGCGCAGTGCTTCATTAGCCTGTCTATTAAAGGGTAACTTTTCTTCATCAGCTAATTTCTGCCAAGCCCGATAGTGAAATTCGGCAGTGTTCGTCAGCACCCCATCTAGGTCAAAAATGAACCCATGAATATCAGGTACTGGAGCAGGGGATAGATCGAAGCTATGGCAATTACCGCGCCATTGTAGTTTGAATTTGAGGCGAGTCCATGTCGGAGGAAGGTGGGGAGTGGCGACAGGTCCTGTGTCCGGCAATTGAATGCCCCCGAAGCCGAAGACCACGGCTTGCCAGACACCACCGGCTGAAGCCGCATGAATACCTTCTTTTGTGTTACCGCGAGTATCTTCGAGATCGACTAAGGCTGCCTGCATAAAATGTTTATAGGCATCTGTTGTTGCCCCCAGATTAGCTGCAAGGATAGCGTGAATGGCGGGACACAAGGATGATCCATAAGTGATATCGGTGCGCTTAAAGTAGTAGTCCCAGTTCTTTTGCAGTCGCTCATGCCAATCAGGTAAAGCTTGCGTACCTCGCATCAGGTAGAGGAGCATTAGTACATCAGGTTGCTTAATCACCTGACAGTGATTAGTTTTTTCTATTCCTAGAACCGCTTGAATTGATTTATCGCGTGGCTCGTAGTTACTTAGGTCAATATCCTCAAGCTGAAAGAACCCGTCAAATTGTTCAATTAGCCCTGTTTCCCGATTGTATGGGATGTACATCTGCGTGGCGATCGCTTGGAATTGCCGTAAAACTTCTGGGGTAAGTTGCAGCTTTTGTGATAATTCCGCAGCCCGATCAGGAAACTTGTGTTGCAACCATTTGTATGTAGCAACAGCCTTTTCTAAATGCCACTGCACCATCCGATTGGTGAAGACATTGTTATTTACTTGCTCATGGTATTCATCGGCTCCCATTACCCCGCATAGTTCATATCGTTCCTGTTGAGCATTCCACTCCACTCGACTCATCCAGAATCTAGCAGTATCTAAGATAATTTCCGATCCATAGTCTCGCAGCCAAATGTCATCGCCGGTTGCTTGCGAGTATTGCCAGATGGCATAGGCAATGTCCGCACTAATGTGAATTTCCCGGTCGCGGCACCAAATACGCACAGCTTCGGCATAGGGATCGTTGAGAATTGACCATCGGGGGGTCATCTCATCTCCAGTAGCAGCACTTTCCCAGGCAAACATTGCCCCTGTATATCCACTATGCGCTGCTTTACGTCTTGCTCCATCCAAAGTGTGATATCGGTAGGTTAGCAAGCTGCGGGCGATACCAGGTTGCGTCAAGGTGAAAAAGGGCAGGATAAAAATTTCTGTATCCCAAAAGACGTGACCCCGGTAGCCTAAGCCCGAAAGCGTTTTGGCAGGAACGCTGACACGAGTATTGCTTGAGCATTCACCTAGAATGTGCGAAGAAGCACTAATGAAGATTTGAAATAGGTTGTATCGAACTGCCAACTGTGCTTTGCTATCTCCCTCAATCTCCACATCGCTTTGTTCCCAAACTTCCTGCCAAGCTTCCTGATGTGCTTTAAGCAGCACCGCATAAGCCGGCAGTTCAACCAATTTAGCTTGAGCCGCCTGAAGGGGTAGATCCGCATCCTGTGACGTAAACAAAGTTACAACCTTGTCCACGCCTACGGTCTGTCCTGCTGTCACATTAAAGGAAATCATCAAAGTGGGAGTATCGAAAGTATTCGACACCGGCAACGACACCAACGAGTCATTACCAATACCTTTGTGCGAGAGAATCGCAGTCATTTTAGCAGCTATGCCGAGTTCAATATGAGAACTGCGGGTACGCATAAGTAGCCAAACTCCCTGCTCTATCTTGCCCCGATCTAGCTGTTCCCAGTGGTCAAAGCCTTGATTGTCAGGATAAGCATTGATGTGGGACTGAACCTCGATTTTCCAAGGGAAAGGTTGCGCCAACGTATCATTAACATTAATGGGTGTGATCTGGCATCGCAGTCCCAAAACCTGATGAACTGCCAAACTAGCAAAGCGTTCAAATCGTAGATCTAAGGTATTTCCAGTTGGGCTACGCCAGCGCACCGAACGACTCAGAACCCCGCAACGCAAGTCAAGCTGTCGTTCGTAGTGGATAATTTCGCCGCTATCAAGTCCAAACCGTTCTCCGTTGACGACAATCACCAAGGACAACCAATCAGGACAATTTACTAGCTCGGTATAGACTCCAGATACATCGTCATACACCCCATGTATTAAGGTGGCAGGTAAAGCCTGTGGGTAGCCCTCCTCAAAGCTGCCTCGCGTTCCTAAATAACCATTGCCAATCGTAAAGACGGTTTCTCTAGCACACAACTGCGCTGGATCAAAGTGAGGTTCGATCACCGTCCAGTCTGTGTAAAGCAAAGCATGGGAGCATGGCAGGCTATCCTCTGGGTCAAGGGCGGGCAGATTTATTTTTCCAATTGTATTGAAATCTAACATAGTGTTTCTATCAGAATATTGAATTAAATCTTCCAGTTACCAATAACAAAAACAAATAATTCTACCGCTCCTTTTATGGAGAAATAGGATTGCAATCTAATAGTTTAATAGCTCCATCTGCTCAAGATTCTGCGTCATCAAATATATCTCGAAATTCTTGTTTAAGTAGGTGCATTTTCTCTGTCTACGATGACTCCTACATATTTTCATTTTCCTTTCCTTTCAATAATTGAACGCAGATGGACGCAGATAAACGCAGATAATTTTGTACTTCGTTAGACTAGGAAATTACTATATCTATTCCTCTATTAGGTTATTTCTTCTCGCTACACTATATTTCTCTGAAGCCTAATTATAATTAAATTTCTCCTAACCTTTACTCTATCTGGGGTTGGGTTGTTTTCTCGACAGAAATTCGTCTATCTACCTCTTTTGATTTGCTTATCCCATCGCCGGTTTCCCTTGGTTGTTTACACAAGCTTTTGGCAGTTGAGTATTTCATGAGAAACATTCCACAAAGCAATAATCGGCACGTCTGGGTGGTGGGGGTCGAAGGTGAAAATACTGATTGATGCTGTGCCAAGGGGGAAATGCTGCGCTTCATCCACTGCTAACCCGATCCAGCGTGTAGCTAAAACGCCACCGAATTGACCGTGGGAAAAGAGAGCGATATTCCCGTCCATAATGCGAAGACGAGCGATGAGTCGATCAGCACGGACGGAAATTTGGGTGGGTATTTCACCGTGGGGACAACCATCCCGAAAAACATTCCAGTCCGGGCGTTCTTTGCGAATATTCACGGATTGCTTTCCTTCGTAATCGCCATAGTCCCATTCGACCAGATCCGGTTCAATTTCCGGGACTTGATCCAGTCCGACCAAGGCACAGGTTTGTTGAGCGCGTTTGAGTGGGCTGGTCAGCACGTGAGAAAACTGGATATTCTGAAGGTGCTTGCCAAGTTCCCGTGCCTCGGACTCGCCGTTTGCAGTCAACGGAATATCCGTGCGACCTGTGTGCCGATGGTTTAACGCCCACTCGGTTTCGCTGTGCCGAATCAGGTAAAGGCGCAGGGGAGTAGATATACTTGTTTTCATGCTCCCGTCTCCTCCATCCTGGCATTATATTCGCCCCGACGTGCTGCCCAATTGCACTTAGCTCGATGCAACAAAACCTGCTGTGCTTTTGACACATTTGCTTCTTGTCCTTGCCAAAGCTCCAAAGCTGGTTGCTGGATAGCGCGACCGAAGGAAAACGCCAATGCCCAAGGTGAACGCAATTTAAATTTAAGATTCATGGCATTCAAACGAGCCGAGGCCAGTTCAGCAGATTGACCGCCCGACAAGAACGCAATCCCCGGAACAGCAGCAGGGACAGCCCGCAACAGACGGTTCAGCGTGGCATCAGCCACCTCATCCACCGATGCTTGTTGAGAACAAGTCAACCCCGGAAGCACCATATTAGGCTTCAGGATCATGCCCTCCAACATCACCCGTTGTGTGTAGAGTTGGTTAAAGAGGGTTTGCAGGACTTCCTCTATCACCTCGCTGCACCGTGAGAGGGTATGCACTCCGTCCATCAGCACTTCCGGCTCGACAATGGGAACTAATCCGGCTTCTTGGCACAACGCAGCATAGCGAGCTAAAGATTGGGCGTTAGCCTCGATGCAACCCCGGCTGGGAATATCAACGCCGATGGTAATCACCGCACGCCACTTAGCAAAACGAGCGCCCATTTGCAAATATTTCTGGAGGCGATCGCGCAATCCATCCAGACCTTCGGTAATCTTCTCTCCAGGATGACCCGCCATATCCTTAGCACCGATGTCAACTTTGATGCCGGGGATGATTCCCCCATTGATGATGGCTTTAATAAAGGGAATTCCATTTCTCTGCTGTTGGTGAATAGTTTCGTCGTAGAGGATCGCGCCACTGATGTACTCACCGAGACTGGGGGTGGTAATAATCAACTCTCGATAGGCGCGTCGGGCTTCTTCGGTCTGGGGAATGCCTAACTTTGCGAATCGTTTGTTACAGGTAGGATTGCTCTCATCCATTGCCAGCAGACCCTTATTGTCAGCAACAAGCATCTTCGCGGTTTCTATCAGCTTTTGAACATTCATTTCGGGTTGTTCCATTTCCGGTTGCCAATTTTCCGCCGCTACACTTCGCCCAACCACTGCCGCGCTGCGGTGATGTTGGCATGATCGAAGTAGCGGATCGCCGCTTTTGTGAATGGTTTGGAGAGGGTAGCCATGACGTGTTCCCACTTGTTTTCCCCAACCATTGCCAGTCGATCAATATCGGCGTGTTCGAGACCGAACTTGATGTCCTCCCATAAAGTGCTGGCTTCCCAGCCGTGGAAGTCGGTCATGTCGAACAGCACCCCCAACTTGCCATGCTGCTCGATGAAGCTATCGAACTCCGGCACAAAGCTCTCGTAATCAGCTTTTACCAGCGTGCCGCTGACGTGGACGACGAGAATCTTCCCGCCGTTTTCTTCCTTGAGTTGAATGGACATTCAAAACTCCTTTGCCTTATTTCAGGTCGGTACAGGTGTTTTTCCTACCAACGGTTTCTCTATCGGTGTTGCACCCGCACTCCACTTCCAATTGCGGATTTCTGGCAAGTCTTCGCCGTGCTTGTCAATGTAATGCTTATGCTCGATCAACTTGTCCTGCATCATCTCCTTGAGATAATCTCCCTGACTACCCAAATGCTGCAAACGATCCACCACGTCTTGCACCAGATGAAAGCGATCCAGGTCATTTTGCACCCTCATGTCAAAAGCCGTTGTGATCGTGCCTTCTTCCTTGTAACCCCGAACATGGAGATTGCGATTGGTACGGCGGTAGGTCAGCCGATGCACCAACCAGGGATATCCATGAAAGCCAAAGATGATATGCTTGTCTTTGGTGAAGAGTGAGTCGTAATCTGTTTCGCTCAGTCCGTGTGGGTGTTCGCTCTCGGATTGCAACTTCATCAGATCAACAACATTAATCACCCGAATTTTCAGATCCGGCAGATGTTCGCGCAGGATGGAAACGGCGGCTAAAATCTCTAGGGTCGGCGTATCTCCACAGCAAGCCATGACCACATCCGGCTCGGTATCCTGGTCGTTACTAGCCCATTGCCAGATGCCAATGCCTTCAGTGCAATGCAATATCGCCGCCTCCATAATCAGCCATTGTGGGAGCGGATGTTTGCCAGCAACTACCACATTCACGTAGTGTCGGCTGCGTAAACAGTGATCAAAAACCGATAGCAAACAATTTGCGTCTGGTGGCAGGTACACACGCACAATATCGGCTTTCTTGTTGATTACATGGTCGAGGAAACCGGGGTCTTGGTGCGTGAAGCCGTTATGATCCTGCTGCCAGACGTGGGAGGCAAGCAGATAGTTCAGCGATGCGATTTTCCGTCGCCAGGGCAGTTCCGATGTTACCTTCAGCCATTTAGCGTGCTGGCTGAACATTGAATCAATGATGCGAATGAATGCCTCATAGCTGTTGAATAGTCCGTGCCGCCCAGTTAGCAAATAGCCTTCCAACCAACCTTGGCACTGGTGTTCACTAAGCATTGAGTCCAGCACTTGTCCAGTGGGCGCGAGGAATTCATCATTTTTTTCTTCCCGTGCATCCCACTGACGATTAGTAACTTCAAACACCGCGCCTAAAAGATTCGAGAGTGTCTCATCGGGTCCGAAGATGCGGAAATTGCGCTGATTCAGCTTGACTACATCACGGAGGAATTTGCCCAGCACAAGGGTATCTTGACCGTCAACTGCACCAGGTGCAGGTACATATACCGCGTGGTCGCGGAAGTCTGGCATTTGCAGGTCGTGTAGTAGTATGCCGCCGTTGGCGTGGGGGTTTGCGCCCATGCGGCGATCGCCTTTCGGTGCTAGTTCAGCCAGTTCCGGCATGAGTCGGCCATCTTTATCAAACAGTTCTTCTGGCTTGTAGCTTTTCATCCAGCTTTCTAATTGCTGGAGATGATCGGGATGCTCGGAGTTCACCAGTAGCGGCACTTGATGCGATCTCGCTGTTCCTTCAATTTGCAGACCATCCACGACTTTGGGACCCGTCCATCCCTTGGGTGATTTCAGGACGATTACAGGCCAGCGTGGGCGAGTAGTATCGTTCTGGTTTCGCGCATTACTTTGGATTTGCCAAATGTCTGCGATCGCTTTGTCCAAGGTACTGGCCATAAGTTCGTGCATCTTTTCCGGTTCGTTACCTTCCACAAAGTAAGGTGTCCACCCGCAACCTCGGAGAAATTGTTCCAACTCCTCATGCTCGATGCGAGCCAAGACGGTTGGGTTGTTGATTTTGTAACCATTCAGATGCAGGATTGGCAGCACAGCACCGTCGGTAATTGGGTTGAGTAACTTGTTGGACTGCCAAGCAGTCGCTAAGGGACCCGTCTCCGCTTCCCCGTCACCGATAACACAGGCAACGATCAGATCGGGATTGTCGAAGGCAGCGCCGAAAGCATGACTGAGGGAGTACCCCAATTCACCCCCTTCGTGAATTGACCCCGGTGTTGTCGGCGCAACGTGGCTGGAAATCCCTCCAGGAAATGAGAATTGTGTGAACAGCTTTCTCAACCCAGCTTCGTCCTGAGTGACGTTGGGATAAACTTCGCTCCAAGTTCCTTCGAGGTAAACGTTGCCCACAATTGCTGGGCCACCATGACCGGGTCCAGCGATGTAGAGCATATCTAGGTCATATTTCTTGATCACCCGATTCAAGTGTACGTAGATAAAGTTCTGTCCTGGTGTCGTCCCCCAGTGTCCAACTACCAGTGGTTTGACGTGGTAGAGTTTTAGAGGCTCTTTCAGCAATGGATTGTCGTAGAGATAAATTTGCCCAACTGACAGATAGTTGGCAGCACGCCAGTAGGCATCTATCTTGTGGAGTATTTCTGGGGAAAGAGTCTTTGTTTTTATGGTTGATTGCCCAATTTCTAAGCCTAATACGCTAGTCCGATCAATTGCTTTCAAGGTTCTTCCCTTTTTATTAGGATTTATACCACGTCTATTTTGAGAGCCATAGTTATTGAAAATAGTGGGAGCATCTTGCTCCCTGGTGATGAGTAGCGAGCAAGATGCTCGCATTACTCCAGGTTTCAACTTTGACAGGGTTTATATCTTTTATGACTGACAATTGTTGCCCAATATGAACGTAGCGAAAGAACCAGTAAATGCTTGAGCCTAAAGCCGCAATTCCCCCAATTGCAGACAGCAAACCGATCCCTGATTTAAGATTGAGGTTGAGAGTTGGATCGAGAATCACAAACCCTAAAATCAGTCCAGAAACAATGGTTAAAACAAACTGTATCCAAATCCCAACTTCACCCCAATGATTGCAGTAAACTAGCAGCTTGCTGCCTCTCTGAAGGATGAGATTTTGATTCTAGGTAGGTAGAGATTAAAATGGTTTATTTACTTACGCCGCAGTGTACTAGTTTTATCCAGAAAAGTTCTAGAATGAAATAGTACAGGAGGAGTCAGGAGGTAGGGGCGCAGGGCCTGCGCCCAGTCAGGAGTCAGGAGGAAAAAGGAAGAAGGAATAAAAATTCCCAATTCCCAATTCCCCATTACCCAACTAAATCGGGGAAAACTTCTTGGACAGCGGGATGTACAAGATGATGATTTTGGACGTTTAAACCTTTTGCTAAGGCTGGGTTAAGGTCTAAGGCTTTAATGCCTAGTTTTGCTAACTGAACAGTATAGGGTAAGGTACTGTTATTGAGGGCTTGTGTTGATGTCCAAGGTACTGCTCCTGGCATATTAGGAACGCCATAATGTACCACTCCCTCATCAATGTATACTGGCTTAGTATGAGATGTGGGATATAATGTTTCTACGCAGCCACCTTGATCTACAGCGACATCTACAATTACTGAACCAGGACGCATTTGTTTAACTAATTCACGAGATACTAGAATAGGGGCTTTTTTACCAGGAATTAAAACTGCACCAATGAGTAAATCCGCGTCTTTGACGGCGGCTTCAATATGGGCGGAGTTGCTGTAAAGTAGTTCTACTCTCGAACCAAAGAGGGTTTCTAGGTAAGATAGGCGTTCCACGTTGACATCTAATATTTGCACTAATGCACCCATACCGATGGCAATTTTGGCCGCTTCTGTACCCACTACACCACCACCTAAAATCACCACTTTCCCGGCTTTGACTCCCGGTATACCGCCTAAAAGTACGCCTCTTCCTCCTTGTTGACGTTCTAGGAATCTTGCGCCAAATTGGACGGCTAACCGACCAGCAACAATACTCATGGGGGTCAGCAAGGGGAGTCTATTTGCTCCTGGTTGTTCTACGGTTTCATAAGCGATCGCACAAATGCCACAATCAATTAAATGTTCTGTTAATTGGCGATTGGCCGCTAAATGTAAATAAGTAAATAACAACTGTTCTTTTTGCAATAATTTATACTCGCTTGCCAAAGGCTCTTTCACCTTGACAACTAACTCCCGATTCCAAGCAGAATCAGCAGTATTGACAATTTCTGCCCCAGCCTGGAGGTAATCTTCATCAGTAAATCCCGCGCCAGTACCAGCTTCAGTTTCTACAAAAATATTATTACCGTTTTCTCGTAATACCCGGACACTAGAAGGACTTAACCCTACTCGAAATTCTTGATCTTTAATTTCTTTGGGAACACCAATTTCCATTGATAACCTCTTATATTTTATTGTTTCAGTCTAGAACTTTTCTAGATAAAATTAGTTCTTTAAACAACATTTTGACCGCTTTAACAGCTACCCGCATCCTGATCAATTTGACAGGTTTACCGGCTATTTTTTCGATATCAGCAAATTTACCCAAATTAACTGTAATGGGATTAGTGCGGCACTTAACAGGTTCAACCGCACTGAACACCCATAGCCACAACGCACGGCGACACAATGCTAATCCGCCAGAAACTTTTGATTTAGAAATGTCACCGCTTGATTCTTGAGAGGGAGCAACGCCCAAAGCCTTTTGGAATTTCCGCAGGGACAAATGTCTTTTTGTTGGTTGTCCTGATTTTCTACCCTTCCGAATCTTGATAATGGGTTTACCATCCTCACCCAAATAATTTTCTAGTGGGAAAATTTGTAACAGAATTACGGCTTGCAAGCGATCGCCAAAATTGAAGTTTTGGAAGACTTGGCGTTCTGCGAAATCTAGCAACGCAGACATGACCAAAGCTAGACTCTAGGCGGAATATAGCCCAGGGCTTAAGTGAAGTTTGATATGTCCTAGGGTTAGAATAAAGTTAATTGATGATGGTTTAATCCCACGCAATCCCATTCTTTAGAAGCGTTACGAATTAATTTTTTAACAGCTTTTAATTCTGCTTGGAAATTAAATTCTTTACCCTCTAAATTCTTGGTGAATAACGCTTTATCGCAAGTTGCATCAAGGAAACATTCACCAGAGCAAAAAGTCAGGGGAAACGCATCTAATTTATTTTGACAAAATGTAACTTATATGAATGGATAAAAAGGATACTATTAGTAGCTTAATATCAATCTAAAAAATGTATGTGAAGAAAAATTGATGGTAAATTTGTTTCTATAAGAATCAATAAAATAAGATGAAGTGGTATTCTCAATTCATTTGAATAAGACAAAACCAGCAAATGAAGCTACCACCAAAAATCACAATTGCAGAGCATTTTCAAGATTTAGAAGACAAGAGAGTTGAACGTACAAAAAGCATAAATTAATTGATATAGTCACCATTGCAATTTGTGCAGTGATTTGTGGGGCTTTAAGTCTTCATAGCCCATGATCAAACCATAAATTCTCTGCGCGATGAGGTTTTCTACTGAATGTTCAATCCTATTTACATCTCGGTAATCTTTAAAACATTGAGCCATGCGTGATGTAATTTTTCGTTTCAAGTCTAGCCCCGCAATTAAACTGAGTCCGGCATTTGATGTTACAGTCTCACTGTGAAAATTGACTACGATTGAACGTGACTTTGCTTGGTTAACTTTGAACTGTTCTGGTATACTATCTGTATTATTTGGGGTCATGCTTTAACTGCTGGAATATTTGTGCAATATAGATTTTGGCAGTTTTTGACCCCTATTTTCTCTTTCTTTGTGAGAAATCCGGGTTAAAAAAGGTTCAGTCTGTACTCATTCCTTGCGTATTTGACAATGACCCAAGTTTGATAATTACCGTTGAGTCGAAATCAAAATTACTCAAAAATTATCAACCCTGCGGGAAGCTGGACGAGGTTTTGATTGATTTCCCTAACCAGCTTGTTGCATCTACACAAGTGGTTAGATTGGGGAAAAATTGTCAGTACCTTGACTAATCCGCCAGTGTTATTACAATAGATAAAGAATAATTAAAAATTGTTAAGTAGCAACCAACCCCTGACGGCAATTTAGTTGAAAAATCCCTGTAAATTTTTGTTTGCTAATTACGAAGAAAGGAATCACTGATTATGACACAACAACAACCAACTATTACCCCCAAATTAGAAGAACCTAAGTTTGGTTTTAATGAATATGCAGAGCGTCTAAATGGCAGAGCCGCTATGATTGGGTTTATTCTCATGGTGGTAATTGAATACGCTACTAATCAAGGTGTAATTGCATGGCTCGGTTTAAAGTAAACTTTTCAATTTAAGGATAAGTTAACGATAAGAATTAAAACCAGCGGGGAGACTCGACTGGTTTTAGTTTTATAATTACCTTGAGGGTGTTAATTACCGTACTCCCTTTTTTACCCGTGGAAATTATAATTGTTTGTGCTATTATTTTGTCTTGATGAAACAGACAAGTTATAGTCAGGATATTTTGAGTAAATCTATACAAAACCTCTAAGTGGAAATAAGTAAGCTGTGATGAATGCTGTATTGCCTCGCTTTTTAAAGTCAACCTACCGCAAAGAACCTATCATCAGTGCATTGGTAACAATCGGTATAGTAGATGCTCTGATTGGTGGTTTGGATGATAGTTGGTCACTTTTCACTTTTGGTTTAGGAACAGCCGGAGTAGCTCTCGTCTTTAAATTATGGCGAATGCAGCAACGTCCCTCTTTACCAGAAGAACCTGTTGCTCAATATTATTTACCACCTCAGTCTTCTACTGCGCCCTTACCCGTGCTGAAGGTTGCTAAGAAAAAACCCCGTCAGTAATTATTAGCAATGAAATTGTTAAATTTATTCCCGAAAGCCAGCAAAACTACGGGTGTTCAGCACAGAGACAAAAGCAAAATTCTGGTATTGATGGCATTTGTCGTTATATCTACTCAAATTGGGCAAGACTTTAAAATTAATCCTGCTCATGCTGCCAATGATATGATACCAAATGAAGTAGATAGAAATACCGTTACTGAACCTTTACTGCTGCATAGTTTTGTTGCCCATACAGGTATTGTCAAATCCCTTATTTTCAGTCCTAATGGGAAAATGCTGGTGAGTGGTGGGGGTGAAAATGAAGGTAAAATTAGCTTTTGGAATTTGCAAACTGGTAAGAATATCGGGAATATTGCCAGGGCGCATTCAGCGGCGGTAGAATCTATAGCGATGAGTCCAGATAACCAAACTTTTGTTAGTGCTGGAAGTGATAACAGAATTAATCTTTGGAATCTCAAAAACTTGGAGTTTAGTCGTTCTTTTGTCGGACATACTAGCCAAGTTTTATCTTTAGTTGTAACTCCTGATAGTAAAATTCTCATTAGTGGTGGTTTAGATGGAATTCGTCTGTGGGATTTACGACAACAACGGCCATTAGCGACATTAGTGCGTTTTGATAATATTATTTATACTTTAGCTATTAGTCCTGATGGGAAAACTTTAGCTAGTGGTGATTATAAAGGTGTGATTAAGCTGTGGAATTTGCGTAGTGGTAAATTGATTCAGCAGTTAAAGGGACATTCGCAAATAGTCACATCTTTGGCTTTTACACCTAATGGGGAAAAGTTGGTTAGTGGTAGCCGGGATAGTACAATTAAAGTCTGGAATATTAATACTGGTAAAGGAGTTTTGACGCTGAAGGGGCATAATAGTTGGGTAAATGCGATCGCTATTAATGCAGATGGTAAAACTCTCGCTAGTGGGGGTAGAGATGGGATTAAATTGTGGGATTTAACTACAGGTAAATTGCAAAAATCACTAGAATTATCAAGTGATTGGGTGACTGCAATTGTTTTTAGTCCCGATGGTAAAACCCTTGCTAGTGGGGGATTTGATCGTAAAATCAATATTTGGAAACTTGGGAAAGATTGAATTATTCACCATTGGTGAAAATTGAAGATTATCATATTTCATCTCCAAAATAATCACTTATACCGAATAAATCTATGAAACTGCAAACTACTACCCAAGAAATCAAAACATTTAAAGCCTATTATACCCCAGAAGAATATTTAGAACTAGAAGAAAAAGCTGATGATAAAAATGAATATAGAGATGGAGAAATTATATCTATGACTGGTGGAACAACAAATCATAATAAACTAGCAGGTAATTTTTATATCTGTTTGAATTTAGGATTAAATGATTTAGACTATGAAATTTATATTGGTGATGTAAAATTGTGGATACCACGCTATCGGGAATTTACTTATCCTGATGTCATGGTAATTGAGGGTCAACCCGTTTATTACAGCACAAACACCACAACAGTTACTAATCCTTTGTTAATTGTGGAAGTTTTATCTAAATTTACAAAAGATGATGACCGTGGTGATAAATTCCTTTATTATCGCTCAATTCTCGAATTTAAAGAATATATTCTCATTGACCAAACTAAATATTATGTAATGCAGTATGTCAAAACTTCTGAAAATCAATGGATTTTGACAGAGTACGAAACAGAAGATGCTATGATAAATCTTGCATCAATTAATGTAGAGTTATCTTTAAAGCAATTATATAAAAAAGTCAATTTCTCTGAAAATATGGAATAGAAAAGTTATATTTTGCAATAGCAATCCTCAATTATTTTTCCCTGCTATTTTGAGAGTTTTTAGGCTGGAATTTTAGATATGTTCCTCCCAATCCTTCTACAATTATTCTTGTATTAGCAGCCATCATTTTTTGATAGGTTTCTCCGTCACTTCCCGGTTCACCTAATCCATTAATATACAGTGGTCTGTGAAAAACCTTTACTTTTGCTTCTTTAGCTATAGGTGCGAGTAAATTAGATTTGGTGGTTGTATCTGCAAAAATTGTTGGTACTTGAGCTTTTTGAATATCTCTAGCAAAATTTTGGACTTTTGTATCTGTCAGATTTTCTATATTTTTTACATTTAATAAACTCCCTGGATAGGGAATATCATAAGCCTTGACATAATAAATCATGGCTGTATGTGCTGTAATTAACTTACGATTTTTAGCGGGAATACTAGCTAATCTTAACTTAATCCAATTATTGATTTGATTGATTTCTTGAGTTACTTTTTTGGTGTTTCTATTATACAAATTTTTATTTTCTGGGATTAATTTGATAAGATTAGTATTAATTATCTTTACTATTTGAATAGTATTATTAGGATTATTCCAAACATGGGGTTCTGTGATTTGTTTAATTTTGATAGGATTTGTAACAGCATCTTGAGCAACAGCAATTTTTGGTTGAGAGTTTTCAATCGCTTTAATAATTTTCATTAAACCTGGTTCAAAATTATAACCATGATATAAAACCAAATTAGCACTTTCAATAGCTTGACTATCTTCTGGTATGGGTTTATAAGTTAAGGGATTTATCCCAGGAGGAATTAAACAAATAAGATTAATTGTATCTCCAGCAACTTGTTTTGTTAAATCGCAAATTACGCTATTAGTTGCTACTACTAAGGGTAAATTATTATTAATATTTCTATTACTGGGATTATATGTTGTCCTAATATTTTTATTTCCACATCCAAATAATCCCACCATTAAACCTAAAATAGTAGTTTTGAATAAATGTGTAGATAGTTTTTTGTCCAGCATAATTTATGGTGATTTATGAATATATTAAAAAGTCAATAATTTAAACCTGCTAATATTTATAAATATATAGGACTAATATTTGATTTTTGAAATATACGTAGGGTGGGCAATGCCCACCAAAACCCCCCTACGGTGGGCATTGCCCACCCTACACTACTTAAAATTTTATGGCTACGCCACGCAAGCTATCAAATATCATTTATGATTCCTATATAAAGTAATAAAGACACAGCAAGTCTGTGTCTCCAAAACATTGATCATTCTAATTTCTTAAATGCCAGTCATAGGTAACTTACCTTGTAACATTTGTGAATTAGCCTGAACACAGTAAGGGCAATTACAACCAATTTGTCGTATAATCGGATTTGTGGTGTTATTCATTTGCTGTGTAGCTATATCAAGATTTGCTTGAGCAGATGTCACCACAATAGCAGGTGTAGCTTTGAATTTAGCAGCCTGTGCTGGATTAACTGCTAATAGCAGAGATGCTAAAAACGCGGGAAAAGCAAACGAAATTAGTTTGACTATCTTCATAATTCACACATAAATACCGCTACTAATACAGCATAGCTAATTATTAGTCAATTGTCAGAGGATTTTTCTACCAGTCAATACTTCGCGCACTTCCAGCATGGCTGAATAAGTGGGGAGAATGTGTAAAGTTTCATTTGCGGGTGTATGCTCTAGAGCAGTAGTGATCGCTTGGTGCAAATTTGACTCTACAATCAGGTTAATATTACTCTCTACAGACTCTTGACTATAACGCAGACGTAAAGCCATATCATACACGCGATCGCCACTCACCACCAAAGTTCCACCCCGCGCTACTAACTTTTCTGTATCCACATCCCAGATCCATGATACATCAGTACCATCAGGGGTTCGATCATTCAACACCAATAAAGTAGTTTTGTCGGTACTTTGAGTAACGACACGAATAGTTTCATTTGTGCCTACGGGATTTTTTGATAATAAGATTCTCACCTTTTTTCCATCAATAACTAAATCCTCTGCCCGACCAAAAGCAGCTTGAAAATTATTAATTCCATCTCTGATACTAACTTCATCAACTCCTAATTCTTTTGCTGCTGTGGCTGCGGCTAAAGTATTATATTTATTGTACAAACCAACAAGAATCTGTGACCATTCTTGACTTAATAATGCGGGTTGACTTTTAGTAAATCCACAACTAGGACAAGTAAAATCTCCCAAATGGGATAAATAAACCCCTTGATAATCTAAAGCATGACCACAGCTAGGACAATAAATAGAATCAACAGCGTGAGGAATTGCTTCTAAATAATTTTCCGGTTCATTTAAACCAAAGAATAAAACCTTTTGTGGTAACTGTTGACCTAAATATGATAAAGTTGGATCATCGGCATTGGGAATAACTACAGTTGTTTCCGGTAAAGTAGCAATAACCTTTGTCCACCGCTTACTAATACTATCTACTTCCCCATATCTATCAAGTTGGTCACGGAAGAGATTTAAACAGAGAATAATCCGAGGTTGTAGCGGTTTTAAAACCTTGGGAACTATATTTTCATCAACTTCCAAAATTGCATAATCTACATTAAGATTTCCGAGCAGATTAGCATTGTCTATTAAAGCCGTTGCTAAACCATTTTCGAGATTTGCACCTGTAGAATTATGGGCAATACGAAAACCCTTTCGTTCTAAAATAGTGCATAGTAGTAAAGCAGTAGTAGTTTTCCCATTCGTCCCCGCAATGAGAATTACCCCATTTTTAACTTGCTGACTCAATAACTCCAAAATGCGGGGTTCTATGCGTCGCGCAATAGAACCTGGTAAGACACTAGCTGCACCAAGACGCAGTGACCTCACCAAAAAAGTTACACCTTTTGCCATTGATACAGCAAAACCCAAGCGAAGTCTATCTATAACCTTTATTTTCTTACCCACAGTCATAATTTATTAATAACCTGTAATTGCAAATCAAAAATTGCAAGTTCAACTAACTATAGCAATCCTAAGATATTCATATCTGTTTTCCTCTTCCTCTGCGCTCTCTGCGTCTGGAGCGGTTCGTTATTGTAAAAAAGGATTGCTATAGAAAAGATAACATCAAAAAGAGAACAGTCCAACGGACAAATAATTTTTTCCAGAAAACACCATGTAAAGGTTATCTTAAAAAATAGTGCGTGCGTGTGATTATTATCCAAACCAGTTAACATCAGTTCAGCACAAACTTAGGAAAATAGTAGCAAAGACAAGGTTTCTGTTAATGAATAGCATAAAGTGGCTTCTTTTACAAACTCAAATAATGACTAATGGTCGTCGGTTAGTGTCAAAATGCTTATTGCTGCTTGTTTGCCTATTCGTAATTAGTATGCAGCCGGCATTAGCAGGAATTAAAGATGACAGATATGATGGCAATATTTTTGTAATTTATGCTGGTAATGGCTCTCTAGTTCCTTCCAAAGAAACACTAGCGCAGACATTAGCCCAACATAAACCAGCGATAGTGACATTTTACACTGATGATAGTAGCGATTGCAAAAAATATGCCCCGGTTGTTTCCGAAATGCAAGCATTCTATGGCCGCGCAACAGAAATCATTCCTATCAGCGTTGATACTATTTTAGCTGACAAGACATACCAACCCACAGAACCAGCATATTATTATGGAGGAAGTGTTCCTCAAGTTGTAGTTTTTGATCAGTCAGGTAAAGTAGTCTTGAATAAAAAAGGTCAAGTCCCTTTTGAAGAAATAGACGACAAATTGAGAGAAGTATTTGATTTATTACCCCGCACTGAGTCAGTCGAGTTAAAAAGACGTTCACCTAGAGAATTCAGTAGTCAATTAGAAGATCAATAAACATATCTAATCCCAACTTGATGAGAAGCCGAACAGAATCATGAAATCCATGAATTCATCCCTCTTTATCCGCGTTTATCTGCGGTCAACCGATTTTGGATTTACGTTAGCGAAGCGTACGCAGCGCAGCGAGTATTTTGGATTTTGGATTGACTCCACCAAACAAGTGTAGAGCTTGAAAATTTTGGATTTTGGATTGACAATTTTTCCGTGCTGAAGGACGGGGCTTGTACCAAATTTTTTTAATCTAAAATCTAAAATCTAAAATTCCCGGTCAATAATTCTGGAAATCTGATTCTATACAGCTTCATCTTAATTTGGGATTAGACATCTTTGAAAAATAAATTACCCAATTTTGTGGGATGGGCATCCTGCCCGTCCTTCCCCCCTGGTATGATGATGTCGCGCAAAGATGCAAATGTATGAATCAGGATTTTGAGGATTAAAGGATCAACAGGATTAAGAATGATTTTTCCTGCTGCTCTTCAAAATTCTCAAATCTTGTAAATCCTGATTCATACAACGATTCCTGCTGTTATAAGGTACATATAGCGGGCAAGATGCCCGCACCACAAGAGTTTCATTATTCAAGGTTGTACCTCATTTCTGCGAAATATGCTGTAAACAATTTACGCTTCAATTACTACTCGCAGATTACCCCGTTTTTTAGCAACTCGACAAGCGGTAGTGCTACCAACTCGTTCAAATTCCAAATCTAAAATTGTCCCTCCCACACGCAAATTATGAAAAGATAAACTATTAATTGATTCTGGTAAAGCTGGGTCAATAATTCGTAAACAATTATTTTGTGCGTCCGGGACTAGGTTCACCATCATTTGCAATAATTGAAAAATGCTCCCAGTCGCCCAAGCTTGGGGACTACAAGCAACGGGATACTGGACAGGAGTATTATCACCGTTCATTTCATAGCCGCAAAATAGTTCTGGAGGGCGTTGATAGGGTTGTTTACTGGTCATATTGAATAACCCTTGAAATAATTCCAGGGATTGATCAATTAAACCAAGCGATCGCAATCCCATCGCCGTCATAGAATTATCATGAGGCCAAACAGAACCAGTATGATAACCCATAGGATTATAAGCAGGTGACAAACTACTTAAAGTTCTAATTCCCCAACCATTAAACATATCAGGCGCTAGTAACCTTTCAGCCACACTATAGGCTTTGGTAGACATAAATATCCCCAAACTTAAACAATGACCAGGATTAGAGCTAATACTATCTACTGGTTTACCCTCTCCATCTAAAGCCAAAGCACAGAAATCTTCATCTTCTAACCAAAAATCCTGGTTAAACTTAGCCTTGAGTTGTCTAGCTTCCGTTTGCCAAAGTTCTGCCAAATCTGGACGTTGTTTGATTTTAGCAATTTCTGCGAGGCGGTTTTTCGCTGCATAGACATAAGCTTGCACCTCACACAGAGAAATGGGACCTGTAGCTAATTCGCCTTTGCGGTTGACAATACAATCACCGGAATCTTTCCAACCTTGATTAATCAGACCACCTTTAGATTTACGAGCATAGCTAAGATAGCCAGTTTCATGGAGTTGACGATCAATCCAACCCATAGCCGCTAAGGCATTTGGCCATAGTGCTTCTAAGGTTTCTTGGTCATGAGTCCAACTGTAGTATTCAGCATACAACATTAACCACAGAGGAGTCGCATCAACCGTACCGTAATAGGGTGTATGGGGAATTTCTTGACATCTTGCCATTTCCCCCAACCGCAATTCGTGTAAAATTTTACCTGGTTCTTCTTCTCTCCAAATATTATCAGTTTGACCTTGATACTCTGCCAATAGCATGAGAGTTTCTTTGGCAATTTGGGAGTTTAACATCAAGGTTTGGGAAGCGGTAATAATGGAATCGCGCCCAAACAAAGTGGAAAACCAAGGCACACCAGCAGAAACAGTTTTATGCTTGCCAAAAGACTGAAGTAGCAAATATATATCTTGTTCAGCCCGCGAAATGACTCGATTAAAAATACTTTTATCGGAGCTAATGCGGGTAATTTGCTGTAACCAATTTTGCTGCTCCATTAATTCAGCCGCTTTAGCCTGTGCTAAAGTAGAGGCAGCACTCATAGCAGAAATAGACTGATTATCAGTGAACATATTCAGCCGATAACCTAGCTTTTTAGTTTCATGAGCCGCTAATTCTAGCCGCCAAATTGCTGTATAGCCATGAAAATGATGTGGTAGCAAATGCTGAAATTGAATCAGAGACTCCATAATCGAACCATCTAAACCCTGATATGCAAGGATGAGAGATTCTTCTTTATGAGGTTGATTGGATAAAGATGCAACAGCATCAGATATTGGTTCAGCTAGGTGTAAAACTCTACCCCGGTTTTGTCTGTGATGTCCTCTAACTTCAAATAAGTCTACAAAATCAGCGTCAAAACTCAGACTAACTTCAAAACTGATGCTGGTGGTATTGTAATTAGTAACTTCTATTTCTTCAAATAGTGCGCCATTAAGGACAATTTCTCGACGAATACCCACGGTATCAGCTTGAAAAAGATTCTCTAAATCAGGATTAGTACATAAAACCGAGAGAGCAAATCCTTTATCAGCATTGCTACTCAATAATATAGGCGATCGCCCTTCAATTTGTAACTCCAAACGACTCAAAAAACGGGTATCACGGCAAAACATCCCCATACTAGGAGTGCTACCATAAAGGTAACAGCCGGAAATATTCCCCATCGTATCTGTCACCAAGAATAAATCATCATCTTTGACTGTGATAGTTGGCTGAGGTCTTTGACTGACAACACAAGGCCATGAAGTCTCTGTTTCGTCTGCGGGAATAAAAGTTCTGCCGTCTAGGACAATTTTTTCCGGGGTGGTCAGTGTATCCGGTGTCATTAGCTTGCACTTACCTATACAGGTATAAATTTGCTCAATTTGATGCGGTGAAAAACGGAAAGTAATTAAATCTACAACAATGAATTTCTATCAATGTATACCTTATCAATGAGAAGTCAAGGTTGAAAAATAGCTATTTTTGAAGAGTTTATTCCTTGCTAAACATTGAGAGGTGCTAGAGGTAGAGAATACTTACTCAGAGATTAAATTTTAGGAGATTAGAAAAAGGTGGATAAGAAATACCCACCCCCAAAAGAGTTACAGCAGATTGCTGGTAAATGAAATTCAAAATCTTGATCAAAAACAAAAAATGGCTTTAGTCATCCGCTGTACTTTATTTACCACCACATAGTTCCTGGTTCACCTTTAAATGGGCCAACAATATCAGTAGTAATCCATCCTCCGTAAAAATCACCTGTTTGGGCTTTAACTAATTCATCATTCACATAGCAAGCATCCATTAAACTGGCATAAAAACTGTAATATTCTTGAATTGAGCTAAAATTAGGACTGGGCTGAATATATCGCCAAGCAGCATTATTTATGTATTTATCTCCTACGGAAATATCATAATATTGACACCAACCTTTCCATTCACACCAAGTTTTTTTAGGTGTGGCTATCAAATATTCTAATTGAATATCTTCAGCAGGAATGTAATAAACTGGAGGATGACTTGTTTCTAAAACTCTTTTAGCTTGATGTGTTTCGGCTAAAACAATCCCATTACAAATTACTTTCAGATGTTTGTTGGTATCTTCTAAAATTGCGGGACGGGGATAGTCCCAAACTGATTCTTGTCCTGGTTGCGGGGGGATAGGATTTGGTTTCATGGTTAGTAATTATTCTTTTTTTAAATTATACAACTTGACAAAGAATCAATCCAAACCACTGTTGTTCATCTGTCCAAGTTTTCACAGTTTTTAATCCTTTACTTTGCAATTGTGTTTCCATAGTTGCTAAATCAAACTTACGAGAAATTTCTGTAAGGATACTTTCTCCGACTTCAAAGGAAATCTTTAAATCCAATGTTTCTAAAGATATACAATGATTTTGTTGACAATGTAAATACATTTCAATTTGATTATCAATTTGATTATAAATCGCTTGATGTTTAAACAAATTGATATCAAAATTACCTTGAAAACGCCAATTCAAATGAGAAAGCATATTCAAATTAAAAGCAGCAGTAACTTCTTGACTGTCGTTATATGCTGCTTCTAAAATATCCTGGGGTTTTTGTAAATCAATACCCAGCAAAAAGTAATCTCCCGGTTGTAAAGTTTGAGAAACTTGAGTTAAGAAAATAGCACATTCTTCTTGATTAAAATTCCCTAGAGAACTTCCCAGAAAAAACAACATCCGCGACTGTAAATAATTAGATTCTAGATGAACTAAAGCTTGTTCATAAGTTCCTAATAATCCATGAATAGAGAAATTAGGATATTTTTCCTGTAGCTGTAATACACTATCTTTAAGAATTCCTCCACTGACATCAATAGGAAGATATTTACAGGAATCAGCAATTTTTTGATAAGCATCTAATAACAGCCGAGTTTTAGTAGAACTACCACTACCTAATTCTATTAATTCACAACAACCTGTAATTTCGACAATTTCATCAGCATATTGTTGTAAAATCCAGGCTTCTGTACGAGTCGGATAGTATTCTGGTAACTCACAAATTTTTTCAAATAATAGAGAACCATGATCATCATAAAAATACTTGGGAGATAAAGTTTTAGGAGTTTGACTTAATCCCTGAATTACATCTTTTCCATCATCACGCAATTCTTGATAATGATGATCTAAAATTGTTAAAGGTTGAGCAATCATTTTCTAAATCCTCTCTGTTGACTTTGGGACTCATAAAATCCCCGACTTCTTTTTTTATCAATAAATTACTAATTGATATCAGAAGTCGGGGATATTTATGTTATGTTTAATCCAAACTTTCAGCAATTCTAAAACCGACGTGCTGATAGAAATAAGGACGAAACCAGTTACGATAACATCGTAAAGCCATTGTACCATTCGTTGCCCAAGAACCACCCAGCATCATAAAATGTTTATCATCAAAAAAAGGTGCAGATTGATCTTCATAAAGATGATGAGTTTTAAATCCTGGTAAGGGTTTGAATGTTTCCCCTAACCATTCCCAGACATTACCCCGTAAGTCAGAAAGTCCAGATTTATTATTATCTGCAAACATTCCTATAGGAGTTGGAGAAATAAATTTTAAGTTGAGATTATAGTTATTTGCTAAACTAGAATCTTCAGATATTTTTAGGGCTTGATTCCATTCCGCTTCTGTCATTAACCGAGTATTTTTACCTTTCCACCGACAAAATGCCATGGCTTCATAGTGGTTAACTTCCACTGGCCAATCTAAAGGTAAATCTAGTTCATCAAATGTGGCACGATAGCGATAATTATTTTCTTGGTATATCCAAAATTTAGGATGTTGGACATTGTAGAGTTGTTTCCATTCCCAAGATTCAGCATTCCAATAATTTGCATTATTATAACCACCAGCTTGAACAAATTCTAAAAATTCTCCGTTAGTGATCAGATATTGACTAGCTAAAAATGGTTTGACTGCAACTTCTAAATTACCATATTCACTATCCCAAGCAAAAGTTAAATCATCTTCAGCCTTGCCCAATTTTACTACACCACCGGGAATTTCTCGCATTTGATTATGAGGAATTTCTCCATTAGTCGGTGCATAATTCCATCCTTGGGGACGTTTTAACTTCTCAATGGGTAATTGACGCAGCAGCATGGAAGAGGTTTCTATGTGAATGCGACTATGTTCTATTCCCATTAATAAAGCCCACAGAGGATGTTGTTGATGAATGGGTAAATTCAGGGGAGTTTTATGAATGATTGCTGTAATTTCTTCTTTAGCTTTATCTCGATATTCCCAGACTTTTTTAACATCAGGCCAGTTAATTCCTTGGATAGCTGCATCTAGTTCTGCGGGTGTTTCTGGATCAACTCCGATTTCAAAAAGAGTTTCATATTGGGGATTGATCCGATTTTTTAATAAACCAACATCAATTAATTTGTTGATGTAAAAAACAGCCGAGTGTCCAAGATAGAAGATTAACGCATTTCTTAAAGAATCAGGATTTAGATAAAATGTTTCCTCTCCCAGCAAACTCTTCATGAGAGTTTCTTCTAGTTCCCAGGAATTTTCAAAGTAGTTGAGTAGTTCTTTTGAACTGCAATTATTAAGTTGGGGAATATGAGCATCTGTCATTTTCTTAACCTTGGGAATTGTTGTATAATCTGGATTAATTAACTTTTGTAAAGAGAGTGATAGCATAATCTTGGCATTGAGAAAAATTTTATCTGAGTGATGAACACTTACAGAAGTTTTTTCCCGGAATTACAGGTTTTATCGGTTATTAGTGATGATTTTGGACAGCTATATATAGTTAAATAGCTTATATTGGGACTATTTTTTGATTTTTAAGTAAAATTTAATATTTTTCGCAAAATGGCAAAAAACGGGATTCCTATATTTACAAAAGATAAATATCAACAATCTTTTTGGGTTAATCTAAAATAAGGATGAATAAGGATGTGAATTTATAAAAATGCCCAGTTTTTTGAGCAAATTCGTTAGGCTTAGACATTAACCCCTGCTATGGTATTTTGGCGTTAGTAACAATCAAAGCTATATTGAGGTTACAAAATAGATAAATGTTCTTGCTACTGGTAATGGATAAGGGCAATAAGTAATATGTGTTTAATGATCACTGACCACTGACCACTGACCACTGACCACTGACTAATGACTAATGACTAATGAGTATTTCCACTTCCGTGCTGAGTGATTTACTAAACTCACTCCCCCATCTGCGACCCCAGTTATATTTTAAGGCTTCACTAACCGCGCTCTCCCATGCGATGGAAGATCAAGTTTTAGCAGCTAATTTAGACCGTCCCTTGATCATTGCTAGTTTTCAAAAGGAGCGATTTTACCGTCAAGAAGCCCATCGCTATCAACGACTTGCGGAAAAAAGTAATCAAATATATGTATTATCTGCACCGGAAACGGAGTTTGCTAATAGCTCAGAATACTATGAAAAAGTCGCTTTTGAGGCTGATGACGCTTTAACTCAAGAATGGCATTTGCTAGTATTGGCTGAAAACTATGCTACTTGCTTGATATGCCGAGAAAGCCTGAGTTCTCTGTCCAAAAATAAAGATATCCCAGAGATGATCCCTAGTTTGGATATGGATACAGCGCGAAGATTTGAGGGAATTTGGACATCGGAAAAAGGGGTATGCTTAAAAGCAGCACAACTTTTATTAGATAGAATTCAGGTTTATCGGCCGGATTTAGCGGGTAAAGTGGCTGAAGTGAAGCAGCGATTTAAGATTGAGGAATCCATAAATAAGTCAAAAGTTAATTCCATTCATGAATATGCTGGTGATATTGATACTGATCCATTTGTGCAGAGGTTGGTGACATATCTGCAAGCTAGTCAGTATAAGCTGCATAAAGCCTATCGTTCCATTGCGGCTCAAGCTCGGAAAGAACGGTTGGTAAATTCCATTAGTACAGCAATTAGGCGATCGCTTGATCCACGGGAAATTCTCCAAGTTGCGGCTCAGGAATTGGGACAACACTTAGAAGCCTGTCGTTGTCTGATTTATCGCGCCCAAGCTACAGATGCGAAAGCCATAATTGAACATGAATTTTTGAACTCTAATGTTACATCTGTACTGGGGCAAAGTTGGGAGTTAGAAAATAATCCGCTATTTCAGCAGGTACTAAGACAGCTTGAGGGCGTATGTGTAGACGATACCCTGGTAGACTATAAGGTCAAGAAATCACCAGCCTTATCGTCAATTGTCAAGCAGTTTAGCGTGCGTTCTTGGTTAATCGAACCTGTATTATATCAAGGGCGACTATTGGGAATTGTGGAGTTACACTATTGCTATTTTCCCACTCATGAATGGCAATCTGGGGAGTTAGACTTAGTGAAAGCCATAGCTACCCAAATTGGTGCAGCCCTGATTCAAGCGGAATCTTTTGCCAATTTAGAAGAATTAAATCAGCAACTAGAAGCTTTAGACCGCACCCGGAGTAATTTAATTGCCATTACTGGCCACGAACTCCGCACCCCCCTATCTACCATTCAAGTTTGTTTAGAAAGCTTGGCTACCGAACCGGATATGCCTTGGGAATTACAACAGATCATGCTGAGTACAGCCCTTTCCGACTCCGAAAGAATGCGGAAACTGGTACAGGACTTTTTAACCCTTTCTAACTTAGAAAGTGGCCGGGTAGAATGGCATCCTGAATCATTAACCATCCAAGAATGTGTAGATTTATCCCTCAGTCGCTTACGGACACGTTCTAGCCAAGAAAAGATTCCCCAAATCAAAACTCAAATTTCCGCAAGCTTACCTTTAGTCAGGGCTGACGGTGATTGGTTAGTGGAGGTAATCGCCAAACTTGTCGATAATGCTTGTAAATTTACTCCCTCTTCAGGAGAGATTACTATTAAAGCCATTACCAATGGCCAGGAGATGCTAGAAGTCACCGTAGCTGACACAGGGCGAGGAATTGAACCCAATCGCCTAGAAATCGTTTTTGACCGCTTTTACCAAGAAGAAGGGGCATTACGCCGGACTACAGGGGGAACTGGATTGGGTTTAGCAATTTGTCGGCAAATTGTCAACGGCTGGGACGGGAAAATTTGGGCAGAATCCACAGGTAAGGATCAAGGCAGTCAATTTCATTTTACAATTCCTATTGTCCAAGGCAGCCAGGAAAATAATTGACAACCAATGACCGAAAGATTTTAGATTTTGGATTTTAGATTGGGAATTTTCGGTACAGGTTCCCCACCCCTTCAGGGCGAAATTAATCCAAAATACTCGCTGCGCTGCGTAGGCTTCGCTAACGCCAATCTAAAATCCTCAAGCTGCACACTTTAGGGTGGATTAAATCCAAAATCCAAAATACTCGCTGCGCTGCGTACGCTTCGCTAACGCAAATCCAAAATCCGTTGACCAATCACTAAAAACTGTTACAGTCTATAACGCGATCGCAACATAAGTCGAGTTCCAATGTTAGTATGCCGTAAAAACCTACAAGAGACAGTTTATGGCAACGTTGACTGGAAAAACCCCAATCTTTGGTGGCAGCACTGGCGGACTACTCACAAAAGCTGATGTAGAAGAAAAGTACGCTATCACCTGGACAAGCCCTAAAGAGCAAGTCTTTGAAATGCCCACTGGTGGCGCTGCTAAAATGGTGAAAGGCGAAAACCTACTTTACATTGCTCGCAAAGAGTACGGTATTGCTTTAGGCGCACAACTTCGCAAATTCAAAATCACCGACTACAAGGTTTACCGGATTCTTCCAGCCGGCGAAACTACCCTAATTCACCCTGCTGATGGTGTGTTCCCAGAAAAGGTAAATGCTGGACGTTCCATGGTGCGTCACGTACCTCGCAGAATTGGTCAAAACCCCAACCCCGCACAAATTAAATTCAGCGGTAAAGCTACTCACGACGCTTAATCGTTAGGTAATGGGTAATGGGGAATGGGGAAAAACTTACCCAATTACCCATTACTAAAAGCTCGTTGTTAATTTTTAATTTTTAATTGTCAATTTTTAATTATTTATGATTTTTCCCGATTTCGACCAGTTTCAAAAGCTTGCTGTCCAAGGTAATTTTGTGCCAGTGTATCAGGAATGGATAGCCGACCTGGATACACCTGTATCTGCTTGGTATAAAGTTTGTGCAGATCAACCTTATAGCTTTTTGTTGGAATCGGTGGAAGGTGGCGAAACCGTAGGCCGTTATAGTTTATTGGGTTGTGATCCGTTGTGGATTTTGGAAGCCAGGGGGGATAAAACTACCCAAACCTATCGAGATGGTAATCAACAAGTTTTTACAGGTGATCCGTTTACAGTTCTATCTGAATGTTTAGCACCTTATCACCCAGTAAAATTACCAGAATTACCTTCAGGAATTGGCGGTTTATTTGGGTTTTGGGGCTATGAATTAATAAATTGGATTGAGCCGCGTGTGCCAATTCATCCTCAAGATGAGCGAAATATCCCTGATGGGTTATGGATGCAGGTAGACCAGCTATTGGTTTTTGACCAGGTAAAACGGAAAATTTGGGCGATCGCCTACGCAGATTTACGGGATACAGCAGGTTTAGAAGTAGCATATCAAAAGGCGTGCGATCGCATTCAGAAAATGGTAGAGAAGCTATCTTTGCCCCTAGCACCAGAAAAGACCAAATTAGCTTGGACAGCCCCAGGAAACAAGCCTAAAGCGGGAATAGAGGACTATACCAGCAACTTTACCCAGACAGAATTTTGCGCTAGTGTGGAAAAAGCCAAAGCACATATCAAAGCTGGTGATATTTTCCAAGTCGTTATTTCTCAACGCTTATCCACAGAATATACAGGTAATCCCTTCGCCTTGTATCGTTCTTTGCGGCAAATTAATCCTTCGCCTTACATGGCTTATTTTAACTTCCAAGACTGGCAAATTATCGGTTCTAGTCCCGAAGTCATGGTTAAAGCCGAATGTAATGATGAGGGGGAAATTATCGCTACAGTCCGTCCCATTGCGGGAACTCGACCCAGAGGGAAGACAACAAAGGAAGATGCAGCTTTAGCTGCTGATTTACTTCAAGACCCCAAGGAACTCGCCGAACACGTCATGTTAGTAGATTTAGGACGCAATGATTTGGGGCGGGTGTGCAGCAGCGGTAGTGTTAAGGTTGATGAATTAATGATAGTTGAACGCTATTCTCATGTGATGCACATTGTTAGTAATGTGGTGGGTAAGTTAGCACCGGGTAAAACTGCGTGGGATTTACTTAAAGCGTGCTTTCCCGCGGGGACTGTCAGCGGTGCGCCAAAAATCCGCGCTATGGAAATTATCAATGAGTTAGAACCGAGTCGTCGGGGTGTGTATTCTGGTGTGTATGGATATTATGATTTTGAAGGACAATTGAATAGTGCGATCGCTATCAGAACTATGGTATTACATAATCAGACGGTAACAGTCCAAGCTGGTGCAGGTTTGGTGGCTGATTCTGACCCAGAAAAGGAATATGAAGAAACTCTGAATAAAGCTAGAGGTTTATTAGAAGCAATTCGTTGTTTGCGATAAACTGGTATAACTTCAATCCAATCTAAAAAATAGAGAGTAAAATGGGAATAATAAACAAGCTCTTATAAATGAATATAGCCGCTCAACAACTACTTAACTTAACAGGAAAAACTCATTCAGAAGTCTTAATAATTCTCAGTAACCAAGGATTTGAATTTAAAACGCAAACTCAAGGGGGCTATGAAACATTTCAGCATCCAGATGGTAGCCAAATTCATATTCGACCAAAGGGGGAAATTGTCCGCACAGGTCCTAGAATTAAAGCAGTTGATGGCAAATCTTATCGTCGTCGCTACAATCAATATGGAGAGCAGATAGAATTTGTTTCTGGAGCTAATACTCATAATACTGGAGAAATTGTAAATCTATGACAACAACAATTGCACCAACCCTCACTACTTTTCTCGAAGATTTAAAAAGTGCTGACTTAGTTGGTATTTCTTTAAATCCTCAAAATATGGGATTACGTCTTGATTTTACTTTCGGTCCTGAAGCTGATGATGTAGCTATTGAATTTTACCAAATTATTCACCTAGTTTTTTCCCAACCTGTAAATGTAGATGATGAAGATATCTGTTTTTGGGTAGGAGAAGTTGAACTCAAAAAAATTGAAGATAATATCCAGAAATTTTTATCTACATCCTATCCATTTATCAATCAAACTGGAATAATTAACACTAATTTACAATCGCTAATTTATTTTCATTTAGAAGGAGACATTTGTTTAGAGATTGTTTGTAGAAGTTACAAAACCTTCCAACAAGTCAAAAATTAAATATGTAGATAAATCAACTGAGGACGATTTTGCTTATCAGGATAATGACAATGAACGGCATCTTTAATCAATTCTCGCAGTTCTGGAAGACTATCAGCTTGGGTAAATATTGATTAACTGCTTTAGCAATATAACCACCTTCATAATCTTCTTCCACCAAAAAAATAATTTCTTCTATGTTCATACACCGTAACCCACCACTTACTATCAATACCAAATTTTTAGTAATACAATTCTAAACAATCCAGAGTGGGATTATCAAGCAATTTCAAGCAGTACCTACCGTAGCAACTAAACGATGTTCACGGTCAGCAGCAAATTCTAGACAAGCTCTAATATCATTTTCTGTTAATTCAGGAAAATCCTCTAATATCTCTGCATAAGACATACCATAAAAATCACAATTTAAACAAAAGTTAATAATTCATATTTTCACCCCTCAATCACCCGCACATAAATAGCCCGTGCTATTTCCCGATCTATAGTCATAGATAAATCACCACATTTAATCACAAAAGTCGGAAATTGCTGCTCTACAGTAATCGTATTCCCTGTTTTAATTCCCATTAATATCAGCTTTTTTCTAATTGTCTCATCCTGACTTTGACAAACAGTAACTATCCCACAATCACCTGATTTTAGCAATTCTAATGAACAACCCATAATACTAAAAGGAATAAACATTGTATTATCAAAATAAAAAGCGAAAATTGAAATGATGAAAGATGATAAACATCCTCCATCATTGTTAAAATTAGAGGGTTCAGCAATGCTAAACCCCTACAGATATTGTATTAAGCAAGATAAGGTTCTTGGTGGGTTTTGATTGTGCAGTTAGAACGGGGGTAGGTAACACACAATAAAGCGAATCCTTTGCCCATTTGCTCATCATCTAGGAAGACTTGATCATCTTGATTGACTTCACCTTCAACAATCTTACCTACACAGCTAGAGCAAGAACCAGAGTGACAGGAGAAAGGTAATTCAATCCCAGCTTCTTCTGCTCCTTCAAGAATTGTGGTGTCTTCGTCAATTTCAACTGTGGTATCAAAACCTTCTTTTTTGCTGATTAATCTTACTTGATAGGCTGCCATTTGATAATTCTCCTCAAACGTGAATGAAGTGAGTTTTTGAGTTAGTTAAGTTTCCCCGGCTGAGTTCAAAATTGAAAATGAAAGGCTTATTTTTTGAACTTTGAACTATTGGCCGCAAGGTACACCAGTGGGAGTACCATCATTGGTTTTAAAAGATTTACCGCAACCGCAGGTATCAGTTGCATTGGGATTGGAAAACTTGAAACCGCTGTCCATTACTCCCTCAACAAAATCAACTACCACACCTGCTAATAACGGCGCACTTTTAGCATCAACGTAAATCAACACATTTCCTTGTTGAGTTACGACATCATCAGGTTGGGGCTTACTGGTAATTTCGATGCCATACTCGTAGCCACTGCAACCACCGTCTTTAACGGAGATGCGGACACCCTTTTTAGCGTCTTCGGTTGCAGAACCTTTTAAAAATGCCCACAGACGAAATTCAGCCTTTTCTGTTAAAGTAACAGTCATTTTGTTTCCTATTCTGTAGCGAATATTCTGATTTGGGATGTGGATTTTGAAAAACTTGGTACTTTAGGGATCACCAAAAAATAAATTACCCAATTTGGTGGGATGGGCATCCTGCCCGTCCTTAATGATTAGCGGGCAAGATGCCCGCACCACAAGATTTTGGGTATTGTTTTTATTGGAAGTCCCTTAGACCGTTGCAGTTTGAGATTGGGAATATCTCCAAGGCGCAGTATTACCGCATACTGAACAATTGCGATCGCGGTGAGAACGGCGTTTAGCAAATTCCATTCGGTTCAAATCAATCGTCAGCAACTCTGACAACAGCGGTTGACTAAAACCAGTAATCAGCTTCACAGCTTCCAACGCAGTCAAACAAGCCAAAGTCCCAGAAACAGCTCCCAGCACAGAAAAACCGCGCCGATCCCAATCAGGCTTTTCTGGAAACAGACAGGATAAACAAGGCGTAACACCAGGAATAATCGTGGTGAGGTAAGCCTCCATTCCATCCATAGCCGCCTCTACCATGGGCTTGCGCCAGCGCACACAGGCTGCATTTAACAAATTGCGTTCCGTGAAATTATGAGCGCAATCTAAAGCCATATCCGCCGACTGCACCAACTCATCCACATTTTCGGCAGTAATGTAATCGTGAATTACATCCACTTGGACATCGGGATTGATAGCTTTGAGTGTTTCTTGGGCTTTAAATACTCTAGGTTTACCCACCCAGTCATCAGTCATCAAAACCTGACGATTCATATCATCCAGCCGCAAATCTCCACCCCGGACTAGGATTAGCCGCCCAACGCCCGCTACTGCTAGGTAAAGCGCCGCCGTACCACCTAATCCACCCACACCCGACACCAAAACAGTCGCTGATTTCAGGCGCTTTTGAGCTAATTCGCCAAAATTAGGAAGCATCATTTGACGACTATAGCGTTCCAATTCGGTAGGCGTTAGGTTGATCACTTTTTAACTCCTAATCTGAGGTGATTTCTGTGAGGGTAACTACATTTTTTCGCTTATCATTAAATACCTTGAACAGCTTTTGTTCATGGGGTGTAGATTCTATAAACACCTGATAAGCTTGTTGCAAAGCAGTGCAATATTTCTCTAATCTTTCTTCGTCACTTATCTGGGGATAACTATCATCAATTTGACTCATGAACTGAGAAAACTTTTTCAAAATATGTAAACGATTGACATTTACAAATTTTTGGTCATAGGGCAGTTTAAAGAAGATAAAAAATTCTTCTGCATCTACTAACTTCTTGAATTCATCAATATTGGTACTCATTTAGAATTCTCCATTTTTTTGAGTTGTTGCTTGAGTCCATCTAACTGACAGTAGATTTCATAAGTTGCAGCAGCAACATCCATCAGTTTTTCGTAGTCTGTGGGCAATCCTTCCGCTAAATCATGCAGATCCATTTTCATTTGACCTGCTTTGCTATTTAGCTTTTTAATCTTGGTTGTAATTTCCTCAATTGTCATTGCTTATTAGTTATTAGTAGGGTGGGCAATGCCGACCGTAAAGAAATCATTGTGGGCAATGCCCACCCTACATTAAAGATTTCCGACTTCGGGAAAATGCTTGGCTAAATCAATGCCTTTTTCCACAAACTTTGTGCCTTCTTCGTCTAATTTCTCGAAGGAATCAAAACCAAAACGATGGGCATCACGTAAGGTTTTTACAGTTAATAATAAGCGTCCAGAAAATATTAAAGCCCAGCCAAAACCCTCATGTCCTAATTCCACAACCACATTAGAAATGAGTCCGGTTTCCTTTTCAATACTGGATGCTATAGCCCTAAAAAAGGCATTTATTCGGGAAAGAGTTGCGGGATCAATTTCACCTTCTACGGAAATTTCCCGTTTCTTTTGTTTAGTAACAATATAAGGTTTGAGGATTAATTCATCAGTCCAACTCCGGTAAAAACCATAACTATCTTGCGCCCGGATTTGTTGAACTAATGATTTATGGAAAGGAGTTAAAACTACCTCTGAATTGTTACCAGTTCCATTCACATCATTTGTACTCATAATGTTGCTTCGTTTTCAAGTTCTTCAGCAAAACTAAGTTTTTTCTGTCCTAAAGCTTTCCGCAACCAAGGTGGAGGATTACCCTTGAGAGTTTTGACTAATTTGTTGAGAATATCCTCAATCTTTTCCTCTTCAGATTTAGCCTTAACTGGGGTTACACTCTTCTTAATTAAACGAGCGGCTGCACTACCACCAATAGCGACGACATAAACAATAGTGCAATCATTCAGGGCTTGCAGTTTGGGGGTAATTTTATCTTCATTACCATCTTCCTTCAAATCACCTTCAAATTTGAGGGTTTCTATGAATTCATATCCGTTATCGGAAATTTCATAAACATCAATTTCCTTAGCCCAACCAAAGTGAGCATTAACATGAATTCGGTCAGTTGTAGTAAAAGCAATTTTCACTTTCATTTGTCCTTTGTTTGAACACGGATTAAACGGATTTGAGGATTACACGGATTTAAGAATTACAATGTTTTCTATTACCGTGTTGTTTGATGTTTCTCATTTTCTCGTTCTCATACTCTGTATAGGAATAAATTTTCTAAGACTCGTTGGGTTTCTATTCCTGATTAATTACTGATGACCATTGGTTCATCATGGATGATTCTTCTTGTTCTATGAATAGGTTTCCCATACCGAAGAGAAGCTCGATAGTACCGCGATAGCCTACTTTGGTAAATAGACCATTTCCTAACCGGTCATAGATGGGAATACCTAAGCGATAGAGAGGAATTGAGAGGCGTTTAGAGATGGTATTCACGTGGGAATTACCAATCAATAAATCAGAACCTTGCGCTAAGTTTTCAAAATCCTCTAAATCACCAATGGTGACATTATTGATAGGAAGTAGTTCAAGCAATGGGGAACGAGTTGTGGTGACAGCATTGTGAATTTCTGCCCCCATTGATTGCAAAAATCCCACCATTGTCCACAACAAATCTGGTTCTAAAGCTAAAGATACTCGTTTGGAACTAAAATAAAAGTGAGTATCTAACATTGCATCTTGCAATTGACGACGTTGACGGCGATATTTTTCAGGAACAGGATTTCCACTTAATAAAGATAACTTTTGTAGAAATTGATCTACAGGTTCTAATCCTGTTAAATCTCTAAATACTTGATAGTTAGTTCCAAAGCGTTCCTCTAAAATTTTCGCCGCCCCCAACATACTTTCACCTAATGCTAAGGTAAAAGCTGAACTACCTAAAGAACGTAATTCTTTTAAAGTTGTGCCACTAGCAGTTATAGCAGTATAACCATCTTCCAAATGTCCATCTAAGGAAGCTCCCAAGTCAGGAACAAATATTGGTTCTAGACCAAAAGCTGTTACCATTTCTCGAATTTCTTGGACATCTCCAGGAGTGAGGGCAGCACCAGCTAAAATGGTGATTTGTTCTGGTTTAATTCCCCCTGCTTTGGGAATTTCTTTAACAATACTTTCTACCGCAACTGCAAAACCGTCTTGTAATGCACCTTTAAAATCGGGAGTAGGAGCAAAAATGATGGCTAAATGATTAAGTTCAGGATGACGTTCTCGAATATCTTTCAAGAACATTTCAATATCATCACCTCTAGTTTCTGTTAACCCAGTGGTACACAAACCAATAATTTCCGGTTGTACCTTTTCCACTAAGGTGAGAATAGCTTGTTCAACATTTTCCTCACCACCCAAAATAGTAGTAACTTCCGTCATTGCAGTAGTAGCAAGAGGAATTGCTTCCCGAAAATGTCGAACCAAAACCACTTTTGCAAACGCCGTACAACCCTGAGAACCATGAAACAAAGGCATAGTTCCCTTCAAACCCAAAAAAGCCAAAGAAGCACCTAAAGCCTGACTTTGTTTGAGGGGGTTTACAGTCAGAGACTTTTCTGGAACAATTGCGATCGCCATAAATTAATCTTTCATAAATTATAAACTTCTGAACATCTAAAAATCTTGTGGGATGGGCTTCTAGCCCGTCCAAGGGCAGGCAGGATGCCTACCCCACAAAAATTAACAAGATATTTCTTCCTTTGCGTCTTTGCGCCTTTGCGTGAGACACTTATTCCCAAGGAGCAGGCTTACGAATTTGCTCCCAAACTGGGCTATATAGAGCCTCAGTCAACTCCCGCGCCATTTCCACCATGCCCACATAACCAGCATAGGGATGATGACGTTCTTGGTTAATATCTAAAAAGGGAACTCTCGCTTTGAGAGCAGTATATTGATTTCTGCCGCCAGCAATAAGCATATCTGCGTTAGTTTCTTCAATTAATTTTAGGAGTTCTGTAGCGTTCCCCTTCTCCAACATAATCCCATCATTACCCAACAAATTTTTGATTTTTGCTTTATCTTCTTCTGTACTTTTGCGCGTACTTGTGGCCACAACTTCAATCCCCAAATCCTTCGCAGCGGAAATAATTGACCAACTTTTCACACCACCAGTATAGAGAACAACGCGCTTGCCTTTCAACTTGGCTCGATAGGGAGCAAGGGCAATATCTAAAGCCGCAGTTTCTTCAGCAATTAACTTTTCTGTGCGTTCCTGCAAATCAGCATCACCTAATTTAGCAGCTACAGTTCGCAGACAACGGTTAATATCTTTAATTCCGTAAAATGACTCTTCAATGTAAGGAATTTCATAACGTTCCTGCATTTTTCGCGCCATATTTAATAACGCCCGTGAGCAAATCATCACATTTAATTTCGCCCGGTGAGCATAACGCACTTCTTCATAACGAGCATCACCAGTAATTTTTGATAAAACCCGAATTCCTAACTTCTCAAATAAAGGTAAAACCCCCCACATTTCCCCAGCAATATTGTATTCACCTATTAAATTAATATCATAAGGTGTGGTATATTCAGGTTCAGCAGTTCCCACTACATATTCTAGTAAAGCTTCACCACCAAAGCGATTACCTAAGTTTTTACTGCCAATAAATCCGGGAGCAATGACAGGAATTACCGGAGTACCAATTTTTTCCGCTGCTACCTTACAAACTGCATCAATATCATCACCAATTAAGGCTGTAACGCAAGTAGCATAAACAAAAATAGCCGCAGGTTGATAGCGTTCTTTGAGTTCTAAAATCGCCTTATAAAGCTTTTTCTCACCACCGAAAATTACATCATTTTCACCCACGTCGGTAGTAAAACCTGTTTTATAAAGCATTGGGCCAGAAGACAAACTACCACGACTTCCCCAGGAATTTCCAGCGCAGGCAATGGGACCATGTACCAAGTGAGCAGCATCAGTAATTGGCACTAAAGCAATCATCGCTCCATCAAAGGCACAACCACCTTGAGCCGCACCGGGTTGGGCTTGTTGGGTGCAAGATTTGTTTTTCTTTTCTCCCTGTTTCTTTTGATTATGTTCGCATCCTGATTCACTCAGCAATTCGTTAATTTTACTTTGGGTGACTTTCATTTTTATTCTGGTGCTAGATGGAGTTTACTACCATGACAAATCTTGCTTAAAATCTATCATCAAGATGATGATTTTTACAAAAATATTTCAAATTAATAAAAATTATTTGTGGAACTATTTACAGCATTATTTATTTCTTGCTTTCTGCCTATAGGGGAAAGATAATAGATGCTTGCTGTAATAGTGAATAAGTGAGAAATATCTCACAAATAATTTAGGATTACCACAGGATATAACAAATATAATAATTCTAATTCCCCGAAAATAACCAAGTTTTTATACTTAGTTTGGATTGATTTTTAGATTTTCTGCAAAATCTGATTAACTTAATATTTACACAGATAAACTTTCAAAAAAGATATGTATTTATCTGTATTTTCTAGGGGTGGGGTTTTCATAACATTTGGTTTTGTCAGCAGAAATAGAAAAATTGTCTGATAGCGTAGCGTGGCGCAAGCCATATCAGGATGTCCAGGATTAAAGGATTAACAGGATGAAAAGAGGGATTTTATCACCAATTACCAGGAACTTATTTGAAAATTCATCCGTCGGATAGATGAAAGGAACAAAGAGCATCGGCTAAGAACTGGAGATAGGGGATGGGATTTTAGCTAAATTGCCTAAGTCCCAACCCCCTTTGTCTATTTTTCAGGATAGGGAAACCCCACCCTCCACACATTCTTAACGAATTAAGTCGTAGGAAATGTCGGTCTTACCAGCAACATTGGTGCTGCGGTCAATTTCTTCAAATACTGTGTTAACAATCCAGTTCAACAGGTTGATGATACCTTTGTAACCAACTGTTGCGTAACGGTGGTAGTGGTGACGATCCATGATAGGATAACCAATTCTGACCAAAGGTACACCACAATCGCGCCACAGGTACTTACCGTAAGAGTTACCAATCAATAGGTCTACGGGTTCGGTGAACAACAAGGAGCGTAAGTGCCACAAGTCTTTACCACCCCAGATTTTAGCGGACTTACCGAAGGCGCTAGAATCTAACAATGCTTGCAATTCTTTCTCGAATACGTCATTGGTGTTGTGAACCAAGATGTGTACTGGTTCAGCACCCATTTCCAACATGAAACCAACTACGCTGTAAACTAAGTCAGGATCACCGTAGATAGCGAAACGCTTACCATGTAACCAAGCATGGGAGTCGGTCATTGCGTCAACTGCACGACCACGTTCGATTTCTAACTCTTCAGGGATAGCCTTACCAGTTAATTCGCTGAGTTTCATTAAGAACTCGTCAGTTCCCTTGATACCCCAAGGACGAGCAACACAAACGTCTTGCTTCCATTCCTTAGCGATGTATTCACGGGTTTTGGTGGTGGAGTAAGCTTGGAGAGCAACAGTAGCCTTAGCGTTGATGGAATCTGCTGCGTCTTCTAGCTTTGTACCACCTGGGTACATATTGTACTCACCATCACAAGGGGAGTCAACATAATCACTGTTGTCAGATAAAACAGTGTAGTCAATACCCATTAAGGAAGCAATCCGCTTGATTTCGCGGTTGTTTTCTACGTAGGTATCAAAACCAGGAATGAAGTTGATTTTACCGTTGCTCTTAGCTTTTTTCTTACCTTCTGTCAAGGTAGAAAGAATTCCCTTCATCATGTTGTCGTAACCGGTGATGTGAGAACCAACGAAGCTAGGTGTGTGAGCAAAAGGGACGGGGAAATCTACAGGAACTGAACCAGCTTCTTTAGCATTACCGATAAATGACTGTAAGTCATCACCGATAACTTCTGCCATACAGGTGGTGCAGACAGCGATCATCTTAGGATTGTATAGTTTGTAGGAGTTAGCCAAACCATCAATCATGTTTTGCAAACCACCGAACACAGCAGCATCTTCTGTCATGGAAGAAGAAACGCCGGAGAATGGTTCTTTGTAGTGACGGGTTAAGTGGGTACGGAAGTAAGCAACGCAACCTTGAGAACCTTGAACGAAGGGAAGTGTACCTTCAAAACCTACAGCCGCAAACATAGCGCCTAAAGGTTGACAACCCTTAGCTGGGTTAACGGTTAAAGCTGTCCGTTCAAAGTTCTTTTCCCGGTATTCCCAGCTTTTTGTCCATTCGGAAACTCGTTGTACTTCTTCAGGGGTGTGGCCGTTTTCAAACTGTTTCTTGTTTTCAAACAGTTGTTGGTATTCTGGCTGGTGGAATAGCTCAACGTGGTCCTGAATATTATTGGGATCTTGAGGCATTTCTATATCTCCAAGCTTGCTGTGTATGATGTTTGCGTTCGGTGGAGAGTGGGGAATGTGCCTCAAAATTCAGAATGCAAAATCCAGAACTTTGAATTTTCAATTTTGAATTTTGACTTCCCTACTCCCCCCTGGGGCTAAACCCCAGACTTTTCATATCCGGCCAGGGTTGCCCCTAATCTGTTTCTTAGACTGCTGCTGTAGCTCTTAATGCTTTCTTTGCAGACTTGTTCCAGGGAGCGCCGATTAATCCCCAGGTTGGGCTGTTGAGCGCTAAATCCATGTCACGAGCGAAGATTGCGAATCCGTCGTAACCGTGGTAAGGACCGGAGTATTTATATTGCTGGTTTAATAGCTTTTAACTTCGCTATGTTTGCAGTGAGCAATGTCAGGGATGAACTATGTTTGCAGTTAACTCATTTATTTTTAGTCTAAATATAGTCTCAAAGATTAAGAATAAGTCTCACGCAAAGGCGCAAAGGAAGGATTATGAAAGAAGAGCTATTATGGGAATTGGAGCGGGTAAATCTGCGTTTGAAGTCTGCAAAGGCTAGGGTGACTATTCGAGAATCCAATGGATGTCTGCAATTACGGGCAACTTTACCTATTAAGCCGGGAGATGAGGATTTCAGGGGAACGGGGAAAAAACAATACAATCTCAGTTTGAATATTCCTGCCAATTTACCAGGTTTGAAAACTGCCCAGGAGGAGGCTTATGAGTTGGGTAAGTTAATTGCTAGAAAGAGTTTTGTTTGGAATGATAAATATTTAGGAAATGAAGGAATTAAAAAGGAGTTAATAACTATTGGTGAGTTATTAGCAAGGTTTGAAGAAGAATATTTTAAAACCCACAAACGCACGACTAAAAGTGAACATACTTTTTTCTATTATTTTTCTCGAATTAAGCGTTATACAAATGCTGATGATTTAGCAATTGGGGAAGTTTTGATTAATGCGATTGATAAAATAGATAAGGAATGGGCTAAATATAATGCTGTGAGGGCTATTTCTGTTTTTTGTCAACTTTTTAAAGTTGAGATTAATTTAACTAATTATTCTAAAGTTCCTGAAAGTAATTCTCGCAATGTTCCTACAGATAAGGACATAGTTACGGGATTTTACAAGTTTGATGAATATTTGCATAATCGAGGTAAGCAAGTTAATCAAGATGTCAAAGATAGTTGGCAACTTTGGCGTTGGACTTATGGAATGTTGGCGGTTTTTGGTTTACGTCCCCGTGAACTTTTTGTTAATCCTCATATTGATTGGTGGTTAAGTGATGAAAATACAGATTTAACGTGGAAGGTTGATAAAGATTGTAAAACTGGTGAACGGGAAGCTTTACCTTTATATAAGGAATGGATTGATGAATTTGATTTAAGAAATCCTAAGTATTTGGAAATGTTGGCTATAGCAATTAGTAAAAAAGACCAAAATAATCATGCAGAAATCACGGCTTTAATTCAAAGGGTGAGTTGGTGGTTTAGAAAAATTGGTTTAGATTTTAAACCCTATGATTTACGTCATGGTTGGGCAATTCGAGCGCATATTTTGGGAGTTCCTATTAAGGCTGCGGCGGATAATTTGGGTCATAGTGTGCAGATTCACACGAAAACTTATCAACGTTGGTTTTCTTTGGATATGCGGAAGTTGGCAATTAATCAGGCTTTGAGTAAACGGAATGAGGTGGAGTTGATTAAGGATGAAAATACAGGGTTGAAAATGGAGAATGAAAGGTTGAAGATTGAGGTGGAGAAGTTAAGGATGGAAATGGTTTATAAACGGAGTTAAGTTTGGTTAATCAAGAATCTCATTTTTGTGTGATGTGGTACAATCAATCGGTGAGCAATTATCAAAATATTTATGCAAGCTGCTGACAACAGAAGAAACCAGGAGGTCAGTTTATGGAAAGTATGAAGATTAAGACGCACGTTGGTAATGATAAAATTCTCAAAATTGAACTTCCTGATGAATTTGCCAATGAAGAAATAGAAATAGTAATTGTATTTCAACGTATTGCAGAAAAATCATTACAATCTGCAAGTAAAACACCAGAAGAATTAGGATATTCTCGTAGATTTTTGGAAGAAGTAATAGGTAGTTGGGAAGGTGAGCCGCTTGAACGTCCAGAACAGCTTCATTTTGAAGAACGGGAGGAAATTCAATGGCCTATCTCTTAGATACAAATGCTTGTATTCAAATTCTCAATTCAAAAAATTCCATAGTAGAACTTCAGCAACTTAATCAGATAATTCAAAGACACCTTATGATATAATTGGTGATTAAACAGGTTAAAGAAAATCATTTATTCCAGTAATAACATCAAAAAGTCGGAGATTAGTATATGGAAAGCGGATACATATACGCGCTTAAGAATAAATCCTTTTGTGAGTATTTAATCAAGATTGGTAGAACAACTCGAAAACCTGAGATTCGATCAAAAGAATTTTATTCTGGTAGTTCGGGAGTTCCTGAACCTTTTGATATTGCTTTTGCTTGTCAAGTTTGTGATTGCGTGATAGCTGAGAAAACAATACACCAAAAATTGAAAACTTACAGAAACAATAACAACAGAGAGTTCTTTACTATTTCTATTGAAGTTGCCAAGAAAATTATTATTGATGTTTGTGAGGAAATTAATAAATCGTCTGGATATTCTCAGGAAAACATAATAATTATTGATTACCAAAAAAATGATAATAATGATGAAGGTGTATCTTCAGAATATCAACATCAACTAATTTCCAAATCGTCTCAAGTTGTTAAATTTAGTTTAAATCAACTAAGTTTATCTCCAGCTTATACAAGTTCTTTGAGTGTAGAACAAAAACAAAGAATAGAAATTGTTGCAGAAATATTTAAAGATTTTATTCCTAGAAATATAGATGACTGGATTCTTGATTTTACTCGTGATTCTGACCCAGAAATAGAAATTTTAATATGGGAAAATATTGCTAAAGCTTTCCTAAAAGTTAGTGAAGTTAGATATCTGAGTGAAGAACAGAAAAAAGAAGCTCTAAAATTATTATTCAGTAGGTCTATGATTTCCGCAAGTAAAGTCTTGGAAGAGACTAAACTAAAAACGTTCTCTAAAAAAGTTGCCAAGGAAATATTGCGTGGATATGAGATAAATCCCATACCAATTGCAGTGTACAAACCCAATTCTTAATTATTGTGATCTATAAAAATATGCTAGAAAAACTAATACTTCATAATTTCAAAAGCCATAAATCTACAGAACTTAATTTCGATAATTCCCGATTACATGGAATTGTAGGAAAAAACAGTGCTGGTAAAACATCTGTTTTACAGGCTTTACATAGTCTATCCATGCTTACTTATTCATCATCTACACAAATATTTAAAAATGAAAATTTACCTCAATTTATTACAACAATGGGTGAAAAAAAGATGTCTATAACGGCGAGTGGTTATTGGCAAGATAATATTAGGAAAAAGTGGAAATTTTTCTACAGTATTGAAGAGGAGAAAACTTATAATTACAATTATACCATAATATTAAGTATAGATGGACATCAATATAATTGGGATCAAGATCCACGTTTTAGAGATATATCCAAGATTCCTCAATCTTTAAAAAATACTATCTATTTAAAATTAATTGCCAGCAACCTTGCCAAAGCAGCTTACAGTGAAGAAATTACACCGAGAGTTGAGTTTGATGGTTCATTATTAGCACCAACCTTAGATTTTTTGCGTGATGAAGCTCCAGATAAATTTCAACTAATAGAAGAAAAGCTGAGTCGAATTGTCCCAAATGTCCGTAAAGTTGGCATCAAGCGAGCAAAAGTTCCAGTCATTCGCAAACGTTTAATCGAAGTAGATGGTAAATCTATTTCCTATGAAGAAACTCAAGAAATGACAGGACAAGAAGTTATATTAGACATGAATACAGGTGAACGTATTCCAGCCCATGCAATTAGCGAAGGAACAATGTTAACTTTAGGATTATTAACTGTATTAATGAATCCTAATCAACCTAATTTAGTTTTATTAGATGATGTGGAACAGGGACTTCATCCTCAAGCACAACGTGAGTTAATGACTGTTTTTAAAGAAATCATTGCCGAAAATCCCAACCTGCAAATTATTTTCTCTACTCATTCCCCTTATATTATTGATGCACTTGCTCCTTCTCAAGTTCACATCTTAAATAACAGTAAATCAGGTTTCACAATTGCTAAACGTTTGGATGAACATCCTGATGTAGAATGGGCAAAGGAAACTTTAACAACTGGTGAATTTTGGGATGCTGAAGGTGAAGATTGGGTGCTAGAAGGAGAAGTTAGTGATTGAGTTTATTTAATGCCCGCAAATTTATCCAAAATCCTAAATTAATTATTGAAGTTCTTTCTCCTGGTACAAGCGGTAGAGATAGAGGAGAAAAATTCAGATATTATTTAACAATACCCAGTTTACAAGAATACATCTTAATTGATTCTGAAAAAATCTCCGTTGAAAGCTATTGTCGAAAAGAAGGAAGAATGTGGCTTTATTATCCCTACAATACTGGAGACATCATCACCCTATCAAGCATTGAATTTGAATTTCCGATAGAAATGCTTTATGATGGTGTGGGATTGGAAACAGAAACATAAAATCACATTTCCCAAATAAATCTGATTAATGTCTGCTAAAATTTAATACCTTATTAAAATTATGGCAAAGCGCAAAAAAAGCAATCTTCAATGGATTAAAGAAACCCTAGAATTAAAACCTGATCATCACTGGGAAGGTCCTGATGATTATAAGATTTTTGTAGCTGGGAGAGGTGCGGTTCGCTTTAATGTTCCCCAAAATTGGGTATTTGAACCACAGGAAAAATCTTTCAAGTTCATGGATAAAAAACCACCTAATGATGATTGTTGTTTAGAGGTATCTTACAATCATTTACCTTCTAATGACTGGACATTGTTTCCCCTCAAAAACACTTTAAAAAAAATCATGGAAGATGATAGCCGTGATGTCATTGAAAGGGGAGAAGTGATTACTGTTAAGCGACAAACAGCCAAAATTATGTGGTGTGAAATTAAATTTATTGATACTCAAACAGAACCCAGGGAAGCTTTTTCGCGGACTTGTGTGGGTTTAGGTTCAAATATTCAATGTTTGATTACTTTTGATTATTGGGCAGATCAAGCAGAGCAATTAATACCGATTTGGGATGAAGTTATGCGGAGTTTGACACTAGGATTATATATCAGAGATCCGAGAACTGGTTTAGCTTTCCCAGATTAAGTAAGTGGGCGTTAAAAAATATAATATAAACCTAACCCCCCAACCCCCTTCCCTACCTCTCCGCTTCCCTCTCCTCTTAGGAGAGGGAAGCGGAAAGACTTTTGTTAGCTGGAAGGGGGAGTCAAAGCCTCTCCAGTATTAAGAGTTATTCCTTTTCCCTCTCCTTGTAGGAGAGGTTTGGAGAGAGGTTTTATATTTAATTGTGCCAAGCTACTTAAAATGCCGATAAAATAACCTCGGCTTGAGTTTTTGCATTACAAGTGGAGGTTGTTGATTTGACAGTAGGTAATGCGGATTTGGGTTAATTGTGGATTTTTGTGAAGATTATTGCCAATATTTTAGGTACACTAGAAGCGACAAAGCAACCTATTACAAAGATTAGTAATTCAATATTCATGGCAAATCCCACCGCAACTCTTGAAACTTCCCTTGGTACTATTACTCTTGAGCTATTCACCGATGTTATGCCCATAACGGCGGGAAATTTCATCAAATTGGCCAAAAGTGGGTTTTATGATGGTCTGCATTTCCACCGTGTAATTAAAAACTTCATGGTGCAGTTTGGTTGTCCTCACAGTAAAGATCCTAGCTCTCCTCGTGCGGGTACAGGCAATAGTCCCGATGGTTGCATTCAAGATGAGCATCCCGAAGACGGGAAACTTTCTAACGAACCAGGAACTGTATCTATGGCCAATACGGGGGCCCCTAATAGTGGCAGTTGCCAGTTCTTCATCAATACTGTCCACAACGACTACTTGGATTGGTTCACACCCAGTCCATCTAAGCATCCTGTTTTCGGTCGGGTTACTGAAGGGATGGATGTATTGAAAGCCATTGAAACCACACCAACCGGACCTGGCGATCGCCCCAAAACACCTGTTAAAATGATCAAAGTGACTATCAACGAATAAAATCAAGGATTAGTGCGGAGGTTTCTCCGCACACCGTTATCTTCAGGCACAATCCCATGTTTTTCATTAAATAATTTCATACAAAAACTAATCCGATAAAACAAACTAACCTTGAGTTTCTTCTTCAGTAAAAATAGGAGGCCATAATTCAGAAACAGCTAATTCCCAACCTGGAAAGAGTTCTGGTAAAGTTAAAATATCGCCATTATTTAAAATAGTTGGTTCACCTTGATGACGATAAACTGTTACAGTTTCTTCATCAGGATCAATTACAATTCCAATAATTGCACCCAAATTAATAAAATTGAGAATTTTAGTAACTAAAGGTTTAATTCTATCACTTTGAGATTTAATTTCTACTACTAAATCTGGCACAAGTTCCCCAAAATAACGGGGACTTTGACGTAACCTTGCAGCCCGCACAAAAGAAACATCTGGTGCGGTGAGATTGCTATCAGGTAAAATAAAACCACCAGCAGAATCAAATACTCTTCCTAAACGACGAGGATAAACCCAGTTAGCTAATAGTCGGCTAAAAAGAATACCAACTTCACTAGATACGATATCTGATGGACCCACGATAGAAATTCTCCCGTTTGTTAACTCAACATCATAATCTAAACCGGCTTCACTAAAAGCGGTTTGCACTTGTTCTACATCTTTAATTGTCATAATTAACATAAAATCATCCTCCTAATATACAGAATTTAGTTAACTAATATTTTACACCATTTGTCTGATAGCGTAGCGTTGGGCAAGCCATATCAGGATATCCAGAATTTTAGGATTTATTTACCCTTATTGTTATACGATTGCCCGTAGAGTTTGATATTGGGATTATATATTAGAGATCCTAGCACCGGTTTAGTTTTCCCTGATTGAAGTCCGTAGATATAATATGGATGAGGGAAAATGATATCAAGGAAAGTTGCATTGCTACTGAATTCGTGATTCAAATCCCAGTTAACCAGTCAAGGGAAAACAAAAATCATGATTTCAGCCGCAGGGGATATTGACAAGCATCAAGAAACAGAAGAAGCTCTCAGAGATTCTCAAATAGAATTACTAGCGTTGTTCAATGCTATCCAGGATGTAATTCTGGTTGTCAGTGCAGAGGGAAGATACTTAAAAGTTGCCCCTAGTAGCGCCCCTTCATTATACAAGCCCTCTGAGGAAATACTCGGAAAAACTATACACGAGGTTTTACCTTCCGCTTTTGCTGATTATTGCTACGATTGTATTCAGAAGACACTCGCTACCAAGAAAACTGTCACAATAGAATATAGCTTACCTATTGATGATCAGGAAGTTTGGTTTGAGGCTAGTATTGCACCTATGGGAGAGAATAATGTAGTTATCGTAGCGAGAGATATTAATGATCGCAAACGTCTAGAAGATCAATTACGTCAACAAGCAGAAGATTTAGCACAAACTCTTCAAGAACTTAAACGTACCCAAGCCCAGATGATTCATTCAGAAAAAATGTCAAGTTTGGGACAATTGGTAGCAGGAGTAGCTCACGAAATTAATAACCCTGTAAATTTTATTCATGGTAATATTACTCCTCTCCATGAATATATTCAAGACCTTTTAAGATTAATTGAATTATATCAAAAATACGACGTTGACAATCACCCAGAAATTCAGGAACTTATAGATGAGATTGATTTGGAATATATCAAAGAAGATTTACCAAAAACTCTTAATTCTATGAATGTTGGTACTGAGCGAATTCGGCAAATTGTTCTATCTCTGCGGAGTTTTTCTCGCATGGATGAAGCAGATTTTAAAGAGGTGGATATTCACGCAGGCATTAATAGCACATTAATGATTTTAAAACGTCGTCTTCAAGATATTGAAGTGATTACAGACTATGGTAAATTACCTTTGGTAGAATGCTACGCTGGAGAACTTAATCAGGTATTTATGAATATTCTGGTAAATGGGATTGATGCTATAGAACAACGAAATTCTCAACTGACATTAGCAGAAATTCAAGCCAATCCTGGAAAGATTCACGTGCGAACTGAGCTAGTTAATTCTCAGTGGCTAGAAATAGCGATCGCAGATAACGGAATCGGTATGAATGAGCAAGTTCAAAAACAGATGATGAATCCATTTTTCACCACTAAACCTGTTGGGAAAGGAACGGGTTTAGGAATGTCTATCAGTTATCAAATCATCACGGAAAGACATAGAGGGAAACTACATTGTCACTCAATTCCCGGTAAAGGGACAGAGTTTGTTATTCAAATTCCTATTCATCAAGGAAAATAGAGCAAAATTTTATTAATTGTAGTATTTGTCAGAAATGGCTAACGCCTCCCGTCAGGGATACAGGATATCCAGGATTTTAGGATTTACAGGATGTAATTGATTATTTTTTCAACTTATGTTATGTATCCAATATATCTGTAATCAGCTTTATCCAAAATTGAATGGAGTTTATATATCTATGATAAACCAACAAAATACCAGTAATAAAGTTATTCAAGAACTACAAAACCAAGTTAGCGAAAAAATCATCGCTTCTTTTGATATGGTTGCACAAGATAGAAGTAATTATTTTACTAAAAATCCTTATCAACATCAAAGACCTTCCATAGAATCAGCTAATTCAATTGTCAATGGCTATGCAAAACGGAATGGAGGGATATCAGTAGCAGCTAATTTAGTACCAGGTCTATTGGGAATATTAGCAGTTGCTCCAGAAATTATCACAGTCATGCGAAACCAAATTGCCATGATTTATGATGTGGGTGTAGCTTATGACAAGCAGCAATATTTAAACAAAGAACTATTAGCAGGTGTCTTGATTTCTTCATTGGGTACAAGATTAATTACCCCCGGCATAAATGCAGTAGCAAATAGAGTTATTATTGCTCAAGGTAGTAAAATTATCGCTAGAAAAGTAAGCACGCCAATATTTCAAGACATGGCTCGTTGGATAGCAGGAAAATATGCTCAACAGGTATTGAAATCAAGTGTTAGTAAATATTTACCTGTAGTTGGTTCTACTGCTATGGGTTTATGGTCAGCCTATTCAACTAAACAAGTAGGTAATAAGTCTATTCAAATATTTGAAAAAGAAATTGAGATATTAGATGAGACTCAATCATTAAGTGAATCTAGCATTGAATATACTGATAATCTTTTTCCTACATCTGACATAGAAGTAAATAATATAACAGGAGAAAGACTAGAATTATTAAAGATTAAAACTCTGATTAATTTAATGAAAGTTGATGGTAGTATTGAGCCTCAAGAGAAAGAATATCTCAAGACGATTATTACTAATGCTAATTTAACATCGGCAGAAATTCAGGAAATCAAAAATTTATTATCTTGTCAAAAAATAGAAGTAGATTATTCATTAATAGCTAAATATCCCGATGATGCTTTAGGTTTATTAATTGATTTAATCGCACTTGCAAAGCGTGATGGTGATTTTCACATAACGGAAAAAATGTACATTAAGCAAGTGGGAAAGTTAATGGGATTTTCTGAGGTAGATGTTGCAGAACTGATGTTAGCTTATTAAAACTTCAGTAGGGTGCATCAGACAGATAACCTAGTAAAAAAAGATAAATTAAAAATCTGACGTACCCTAAAGTTATAAAATAATACAAACCTTAAACATTAATGATAGCGATTCCTACGGAGCGCTTGCGCTATCGCACTTTCCCAAATATTCAATGATAAAATCAAGAAAACTCAAGATAATTTACCAATGACAACTACACTAGTTAAACCGTCCCAATTACTACCTGAAGGAATCTGCATCAAGCATATCAACAACCTCATGCTATTCAAATTTACCGATAAGCTAGGTGAACGGATGCAAGAACTGCTTGATAAAAACAAACTGAATACCCTTACCCCAGAGGAAGCAATAGAATTAGAGGCTATAGGGGAACTTGACGACATCTTCAGTTATATTAACGCTGCTGTTGCTGCTCAAGACCATGCCCATTCCTAAAACTCTTTATCAGCAGGTCAGACAACGCGCTCAATGTCGCTGCGAATACTGTCACTACCCTGAACTTCTCAGCACAGCACCTCTTTCTATTGACCATTTGCAACCTCAATCTCTGGGAGGTACGGATAATTTCGATAATCTTGCTCTGGCCTGTCGTCGTTGCAATGAAAGACGCTACAACTTTACTACTGGTATTAATCCTGATACGGGAAAAGAAACTCCCTTGTTTAATCCCCGTCAGCAAATCTGGTCTGAACACTTCATCTGGAAATCTGACGGCTTATGTATTATTGGTACTACTCCTACGGGACGTGCAACCTGCGAACGTCTTGATCTAAATGATGAACGTCGTGGAGAAAAATTCATTCAGAAATCTCGACAACGATGGGTTGAAAGTGGTCTACATCCTCCTGAAGATGATCCACAAGAATGATGGAAAAAATAGTTAGTAGGGTACATTGGACAAATAATCTAATTAGAAAAAGATCAATTAAAAATCTAACAGACCCTACTATTTAGTCTAATAAAATTCCCAATAAAAAAGTTTTCTATTTAACATTCTTGATTTAAGCCAAATTTAAGCCAAACTTAAAAACTAGACTGAATAAGACTTTTACTACTTGCAGTTATCCACAAACAATGTTATTATCAAACATAATAAAATCCATTTAGGCTAAAAATTCAACTCTCTCAATTCCCCAACTAAAAAACCTCAAATTACCGCACCTTTGCACCAACATTACCAAGTTCGGAGTAATCCCAAGAGTGCATTTGACGGAAAGGAAGACCCATTTTTTGGAAAACATACTTCTCTTTCACACCAGAAGCAACTAAGTCTGGCTTCAATGCTTTGATAAATTCTTCAAACTCATACGCGGTAACGTCGTCATAAACGATTGTTCCGTTTTCGATGTAGTTGGTAGTACGTTTATAGTCGTCACTGTGAGCGAACTCATAACCTGTACCAATCATCTTCATTCCCAAGTCTTGGAAAGCGGGAACAACGTGACGGGGACGTAAACCACCAACCATCATGGCTACAGTTTTACCTTCCAAACGGGGGCGATATTGACTAACAATCGCATCCATGGTAGGTTGGTACTTAGCAATTACTTTTTCAGCATTTGCTTGAATTTTTGCATCAAACTTAGAAGCGATTTCGCGTAAAGATGCAGCAATCTTGGTAGGTCCAAAGAAATTATATTCTAACCAGGGTATACCATAAGCTTCTTCCATGTGACGGCTGATGTAGTTCATCGAGCGGTAACAGTGGATGAGGTTCATCTTGACGTTGGGGGTCATCAACATTTCGTTGATTGTACCGTCTCCAGACCATTGAGCCACAACGCGCAAACCGATTTCTTCTAACAAAATCCGGCTCGCCCAAGCATCACCACCGATGTTATAGTCACCAATGATGGCTACATCATAAGGAGTGCCTTCAAATTTCAATGTACCGTCTTTCTTAGCCTTGTCTGCTCTGGGGAATACCCAGTCACGAATCATGTCGTTAGCAATGTGGTGACCCAAAGACTGAGACACACCACGGAAACCTTCGCAACGAACAGGAATAACTGGCTTACCGATGGTTTTGGATGTGTTTCTAGCTACTGCTTCGATGTCATCCCCGATTAGACCGATAGGACATTCAGATTGAATAGAAACCCCACGGTTTAGGGGGAATAATACATCTAATTCTTCAATTAATTTAGTCAGTTTCTTGTCACCACCAAACACGATGTCGCGTTCTTGGAAGTCGGAGGTGAAGTGCATAGTACCAAAGGTATCAATACCTGTTGTACCTAAGTAGTAGTTACGACGACCAGACCAAGACCAGTAACCGCAACCAACAGGACCGTGACTGATGTGGATCATGTCCTTGATAGGACCCCAAACCACACCTTTAGAACCTGCGTAAGCACAACCACGAGCGGTCATTACACCAGGTAAGGATTTGATGTTAGATTTAACACCACAATCAGCCTTACCTTCTTCAAATACGTTTAAATGCTTCTCACGCTTCTTAGCAGCTTTTTCAGGGTAAGCTTTGAGAACTTCTTTAACTAGTTCTTTTCTTTGTTCAACAATCTTCTTGTCGTCTGGAGGAGTCATTATTAATCTCTCTTGCTCCTAAAGGAACGGAATTAGGGATGAGGTGTTTGGGGACATGAAGTCCCCTGTAGCGATAGGGAAATGTTGGTCAAAGGTGAGAGCTTTTGATGTGCTGCTCTCTGCCTTTTTCCTGGTGCTAGAAAATTCTTTCTTCGTAGCGAATTATGCCTATTTAGCCAGCATTTTTGCAGCGTTTTCTTCGCTTTCGAGAATACCGAACTCAATCAACAATTCTTCCAACTCTTCCATTTCGATAGGTGTAGGAATGGTGAGGTTTTTGTTGTTGATGATCTTCTTAGCTAGTGCGCGGTATTCGTTAGCTTGTTTGCTATCAGGTGCATACTCGTTCACTGTCATCCGACGTAGTTCAGCGTGTTGAACTATGTTGTCGCGGGGAACGTAGTGAATCATTTGGGTGTTCAACCGTTTTGCCAAGGTTTCGATTAATTCGATTTCTCGGTCTGTGTTACGGCTGTTACAGATCAAACCACCTAAACGAACTCCACCGGAGTGAGCATATTTAAGTACACCACGAGCGATGTTGTTTGCAGCGTACATCGCCATCATTTCACCTGATGTAACGATGTAGATTTCTTGTGCTTTACCTTCACGGGTAAGACTATTGATATAATCTAAATTCACGTAAAGTGTTTATTTTCTACAATGTTTACTGCGATCATTGTCAGAAATGGACAGTTTTTTTATTAGGGTGAATCTAGGGTATGAACAGATCACAGGAAGCATTTGCCGATTTTCAACCAACAGCTATCACGGATGGGGGATATTTAGGTAGAATGCAAGCAGTAAATGACCAAGAAGTTCACATCAAAACTAAGTTACAGACGGAATTAAAAGCGGTAAATACTAGACTAAAAGCAGCTAAGGTTTGTGTTTATATCCGAAAATCTGGTAATTGTTTACAGTTGAGAAGTACCCTACCTATTAAACCAGGGGATATTGATAAAAACGGTAGCGGTACAAAACAATATGATATTTCTTTGAATATTCCCTTCAATTTTGATGGTTTGAATACCGCAGAAGAAGAAGCTTATGAACTAGGAAAACTGATTGCTAGAAAACAATTTCATTGGACGGATAAGTATTTAGGAAAAACAAGAATTAGAGCTAATTTACAAAATATTAGTGACCTAATTATAAATTTTGAAGAAAGTTATTTTCAAACTAGAAAACGGACTCTGAAAAGTGAAAATACTTTTAATAGTTATCTATATATTGCCCAAAAGCATTTACCGAAAGATAAACTAGCGATAAATGCTAATTTTATTGAAGCTGTGCAATCTTGTAGTTCTTCGGATAGTGTAAAAAATGAGTTAATTAAGGTGATTCGGGTGTTATGTAAATGTTCTGGTTTAGAAATACCTGAGTTAAATAACTTTAAAATCCAATCTACTGCTAAAAGAAAGCGGGATATACCGACAGATTTAGAAATTGAGAAAGAATATTTAAGGTTTCAAAACTATGCGTTGAACCGTCCCACTAAGTTAATAAATAGGGAAGATCGAAATAATTGGAAATTATGGAGATGGGTATATGGAATGTTGGCAACTTATGGATTAAGACCATTAGAAATTTTTGTTAAACCTGATTTAGATTGGTGGTTATCATCAGATAATACTATGAATACATGGCGAGTAAATGAAGAATGTAAAACTGGAGATAGGGAAGCATTACCATTATATCCGCGTTGGATTGAGAGTTTTAATTTAAAGAATGATCAGGAAGCAATTGAGTTATTAAAAGCAAAGATTGCCGATAAAATTACCAGTAAACAAATTAATGCGGTGCGACATGGTACAGATAGATGGTTTAGATTTGTAGAAATTCCTTTTCAACCCTACGATTTACGTCACGCTTGGGCAATTAGAGCGCATTTGATGGGGATTCCTATTAAAGCTGCGGCTGATAATTTGGGTCATTCTGTGAATATGCACACTTCAATTTATCAGAAGTGGTTTAGTTTAGAAAATCGCAATGTGGCTATTGAAGAAGCTATTAAGAAGAAGTCAAAGGCGGAAGAGTTACAAGAGATGGTTATTCACCTGGAAAGGGAAAATTATCGGTTAAGAATTGAGAATGAACGATTGAGGTTGCAGATAGCAAATTTAGATTTAATACAAGTAGTTAAGTAACAGAATAACCTCTTGTAATTTACTAATATACTCCAAATGCGATCGCACTCCATAAACCACAACACCGGAAATGCGATTCCTAGGTCGTGCTTCGCTATCGCTCCATCTTGCTTAAAAAAATATTACTGAAAAGCCTAGGTATAGCTAGTTGTAGACATCGCTCACATATAACACTCAGCACTTCAGAGGTAAGCTGTTACTGTAGTAACCAGTATTTCTGAAATTTTCAGTAAAAGAGAGTTAAAAGATGTCAGATCACAAATCTAGCGTGGAACAATATGTACAAGCAATCAGCGAAAGTGGACTATCCATATATGATTATATTGAGATTGGCGATCGCAATCTTTGGATACCAACACCGGATTTAGAAATATTAATTGATGTAGCTTTAAGAGGAATTTCGCTGCAAGGGCTACCATTACGGACTCGTTCTAAGTTTGTTAAAGAACTTATATGTCAAGCTCTTGGCTATCCAGTTCCCAAGTCGTTTAAGAAAACCAAGCCTCGTTTTCCAGGTCAATTTTTCGACACTTACATTCAAAAGTCTAATAATTTGCAGATTTGGAATGATGAACCTGAAGCAACAAGAAGATATGTATTAATCAGGGTGAGTAGTGATGATTTGATCACCAAGGTGAAAGCTGTAACAGGAGATACCCTGGCAAAACTTGATACTACAGGAACTCTAACTCAAAAGTATCAAGCAAAACTATTAACTGGACAAGTTGATGCAGAATTAGTCACTAATCAAGATTCAAATTTGCTTTTACCCTTTCTTAGTAAAAACGTTGATTTGCAGTTAGTTACTAGCCCTATAAATTACCCTAAATTGGGAGAACTATTGCCAATTGAAGAAATTTTCAATTGCTTACGGCAGCTAATTGGACAATCTATAGTTGATATTGGATATGACCAAGAACGCAATCGTGGAGCAGCATTACATAAGCTTATCTGTCAGCAATTAGGCTATCAAAATTATCAAGATGATGGAAGATTTCCTGATATCCGTCACCAATTACTAGAAGTAAAACTTCAAACTTCACCAACAATTGACCTTGGATTAGTTTGTCCAGACGGTACAAATCCTCTGGATGTACCAAAGATAAGTGATTGTCAAATTCGTCATTGTGATGTGCGTTATGCTATTTTTTATGCTGTTAAAAGTGGTGAAAATCTTATACTCACAAAGTTTTATCTAACAACAGGTGAGAGATTTTTTAGTAGATTTCCCCAATTTCAAGGAAAAGTCCTCAATAAGAAATTGCAAATACCGTTACCGACTAGTTTCTTCGATAGCTAATCCAAAGGATTCCCAAATCATAGAGTCTAATTCTCTCCAAGTTATATCTGCTTCTAGAGAGGGAATTAGATTGTAGATATCTTTAGCTTTTTGAATAATTGCTCTACCTATATAACTTTGAGGATTGGGGATAGGAAAATGTTCAACATATTGAGTCATAAAGCGTCTTCTTCCAGCATAAAGCTTATTATGAAAACGGTAGTCATAGAAATTTTCAATAAAAGTGGAGTTGGCAACCGCTACAGCTAACCATAATAAATCTATATTCTGGGGATTTTTACTCATCAACCAATAACAATCCCCATTAATTACAGAACCACTTAAATCAATCCAAAAAGTAGGCTTTTCAGAAATATCACGGAATACTAATTTAGGATATTGCCAAGCTGACGGATCTTGAGGAACCCAAATTTCATACCATTTTCGCCCTGCATTAATAACATATTTCCGATCTTCCAGTTGAGTACGATAAACTTCTAAATATGCTTTACTTCGAGGATATAAAGAAATATCTACTGCATTTCTATGACCTTCTATTACTTCATGAGGGTAAAGAATTTGTTTAGGCTGTTCAGTTTCAACAGGTTTAAATTGTCTAGCAATATGATGAGTAGTCAATAATTTCAAAAGTTCGGGTTTTTCTACTTCAGAAATTTTTTGCCAATCAGAGCGAATAAATACTTTATCAGCACAAGTTTTTACCCCAACTCGAATATCTCCAATATCACGAAAAGTTGCCCAAGTATGAGACTCAACCGTTTTCAGCCAACTATCAATTTTTGCTGTTGTGATAGACCAAATTCCGCCATTATTTATGTTACTATTGAGTTCTCCGTGTTGTACTAAAAAACTTCTTCCATCACTAATTTTTATATTTCCTTGTTTAGATATAGCCTCAATGGGATTATCCGCAAATTCTTGAGCAGGATTTTTAGTTTCATAAATAGATGTAAAAGCAGTAAAATTTTCTTTTAGTGTATTTCTACCTTCAACTAAGAGGACAGCAGGTAAAACTGCGGCTGAAAATAGCTTTGTATCTCCTAAGTCCCATACATGACGGATATTAAAGTTATTTAAGATAGCTTTCCTGACGGAAACTCCTGATTTAACTGTCATAAACCGATTAGAAGTAATGATTCCAGCTATCCCTTGAGGATGTAAAATTGAAGCAATACCGAGAATAAAAGCATAGTAGATATCTACACGACCTGATAAATCAAATTGCTTGGCGATTTTTTGAGCTTGTAATCCTCCCATAATTTGGGTGCGAACATAGGGAGGGTTAGCAATAACTACATCATAAGATTGATCAAAAACGGGTTCAAATAAATTTAGAGTTCTATAGTTATCTAGTTGGGGGGAAACAAATTCTAAAAAGTTTTCATTCCAGAAATGACAAATGATTTTGGGAAATTCCTGTTTAATTTTATCTTTTGCAATTTCCAAAGCATGAGAGTTAGTATCAAAACCATATATCTCTAGATTGAATTTTTCGATATCTTTAAAAGACCTTAACAGACTAATCAATAGTTGTCCATCACCAACTGCGGGGTCTAAAATTTTAATAGGAGATGAAAAATCTCGTTGTTTAACAATATCAATAATCTTTGCTGCTAGAAAATCTGCTAAAATGCTTGGTGTATAAGTAGCACCATCTAGTTTTTCTTCGGAAACATTTTGATATCGTTTATTGGTAGAAGTTTGTAAATATGTTTTCATATTATTGGTGTTTTGATTTAATTATCAATATTGTTATAATTATAATATTAAACCTAAAATAAAGCGATTCCTATGTCGCGCTAGTTCCCTCCGGGACGCTTTCGCACCCATAACCCACAACATCAGAAATGCGTTAGCGAGTCCTAATCTCCAAATTCTTCAAATACAGCCCCTAAATCTCTTTTTCCATAAACAACACGGACAATTTCAATTCCATTTTCCAAAGGATAATAAAAAACAATATAATCATTAACTATAAAACCACGTAAATCAAATGCGACCCAAGAATAGTCTTTTCCCATGTTAGGAAAACTAGAAACTAACTTACATTTTTGCCTAATATTATCAAACAGTTGACTTGCTACTTCTGTATTTGTTTGACCAATAAATTCACAAATTTAATTGAGGTCTTGAACCGCCAGTTTAGAGAAAAAGTAAGTACCCATTATTCAGTTTGTTCCATTTGCTTTAACTTTTCTTGTAGTTGTTGAAAAACTAATTCACCTTCTATTACTTCACCTTGACGAAGTTGTTCTGTTCCTTCAGCAATTTTTCGCCTTAATTCACTGAGTTGCTTTTCTTTTTCATCATGTTGTTCTAAAAGTTGAAAAGCTATGGATAATAACTCATCAATGCTTTTATATTTACCTTGTTGTAGTTTTTCAAGCATGTATTTTTCTTGATCTGGCTTGACTGCAATTTGCATTTTTATCTCCTTATCTTTGAATTGATAATAATTCTCCAGATTATATCCTCAACATTCATTTTAGCATTAAATCACCTATTTTTATTTACTAAATACAATCGCACCTATAACCCAACAATACGGGAAAAGCGTTAGTGTGGCTCACCGCAGGTATCACTCTCATAACTCACAACACCATAAAAGCGATTCCTACGGAGCGCTTCGCTATCGCACTCCACAACTCACAACATCAGAAATACTATGTTTCATAGCTCAAAATACTTTTATCGTTTAAATACATCCAGATGATAAGATAAGTTCCCAGCTTTTCGAGTAGTTGATATTCTTCTGTATAGTTTAAAATCACTACAACTTGGAAATATTTTATTGTTATTAGATTTAATTGATTCAAGTACAGGATGATTAAATTTTTGTCTTATGGAAACTCGGAGATTATTACTTTTCAAAAAATATAATGTCCATGAGATCAAATATTTATTTTCTTCCGAATTTTTTCTTAAATCTTGAAGTAGTAGGTTTAAATGTTGTTCAACTAAATCTTTAGATTTTGGGTTATTTGATTGAATCATCATAGCCTCTATGACACCTAATATTTTTGGAAAAGTCTTAACCTTACGTTCTCCAAGTAGTAATAATAAGCTAATGGACTTATTTAAAGTAGGTGTATCTACAGGAATAAGAGCCTTGTATTTCTTGTTTTGAATATCTGCAATAAATCTGTCTATTACTCCTGTACCAGGATTTTCTTTATCAATACGTAAAGTACCTAAATATAACTCTTGGAATTCTTTAAAATCAAGCTTTTCACCTTTTGGTGGTCGAATTTGATGATATTTTGAAACCCACTCACGGAAAAGCCCTTCAGGCAACTCATATATACCAGTTTTCTCTTCATTCAGAAGAAGATTATACTCTTTTAGTTGCTTTTGTAATGATTTTATAACAGTCTTACAATCGTTTTTTGATTTACATAAAAATCTGTAATCATCTTTAAATCTAACAGCAAGAATATCCAGTTGTTCAACAGTTTTAGATACTTCCAAATCAATTGCTGAAAGAATCGCCTCACTAATTAAATCTGAAACGGCTGGACCTATTGCTAAACCATTAGTACATCCATCATTAGAACTTTGAAATAATTTATCCAGTCTATTACCAAGTAAATTATCATCGTAACGCTTACTACCAGATCTAATGAATAATTTTGTATGAAATGCCCAAGCGATACTATGTGTATAAACAGATGGATAGAAGTTTTTAATGTCAGTTCTAATTAAATACTTGTATCTATAAGCTTCCTCAACTAAATCATTTTCAGCCATCTCAATATACTCATATATCATTCTACCTGAACGCAATTTGCTTAAAGAACCTAGATTAGATCCGTCTACTGGTATAGGAAAACTGTATGAGTAAATCAACTTGTTTGGATGGAAGAGAATGTCTAATAATTGATGCCAATTGTTAGCCAATTCAAAAGCTATATCATTATGAATTTCTGGATCAATAATACTGAAAGTTCTATCGGTTAAATCTGATTTTGGGAAGTGCAATTCACATAATTGAGCTATTTTGGGTTTATATTTCCCGGTATTAGGAGTAAAATATTTTCCGTAGAGAGGATGCTTACTTACGTAAAAACAGGGGGGTAGTACATAAGATTCAGGAAAATATCCAACTGTCATCAACCAATTATAAACATCTTTTGGCTGAAGGGAACGTGCAAGTCGTTCAGTGTTTTGGCTGTGTCTGGCAGGTTTATTCAAGTATTTATCCACCCACTAATATTATAATTCAATATACATGAATTATAATACAGTATCTTAGGTATATTTATGGGTTGTGTGCATAAATTTTTTAGATAACATCCAAATGTACCAAATCATCCTCTGCCACTTTAATCAGCATTCCTAAACAACTAATCAGTAACACATTTATCAAAAATCATGTATCTCTCTTGACACTAGGGATAAAATAGGGTAAACAAAAGAATAAACCCTAACAAAAACCCCATTTCCCCAAAATTTCCCAGGGCAAAAATAGGGCATAAAAAAATCAAAGTTTCCAACCAATTGCATTAACAAAAACCCTAGACAAAATAGCTTAATCTTCACGGATAGGCATAGCAAAACCACCACATACAACGTCACCCAATACGTCGTAAGATACGAAATCTAAGTCTGTGTAAGCACCGTTTTCTTCTAAGAAGTTAATAGCGGTGATAATACCACGACCGGCGCAACCTACACCGGGTTCTGGACCACCGGATTCCACGCATTTAACGTCGCGGAAACCTTTGAGCATTACTTCATGAAGTTCTAGGTCTTCAACAGATCCTCTTTCAGCAGCCAAGTGAAGAACGGTTGTTTGAGCCTTGGAGTGAAGCATCAAACGGGTAGAGTCAGCTTTAGGGTCGCAACCTACGATCATGATGCGTTGACCCATTTCAGCCATAGCGGCTAAAGTATTTTGAGAAGTGGTAGATTTACCGATACCGCCCTTGCCGTAGAAAGCTATCTGTCTAATTTTTTCTTCAGTCATTGTTCGTGTTTCCTAGAATTAGTTAATTGGTGGTTTTGTCTGGTTCTCACGGCCAAAGTTCTACGGCGGTGAGCGTGTGTAGAACGTCGCTATGGAGGCGAGCGCTCTACAGAAAATCTAGTGGTGTTCATGGTGTTTATTGGGTTGTAAGAATAATTAGTTAATGGGCGTTGAAAACCCTGGACGAGGAGACCCTTGGGCGGGGAGACCCCGCCCCTACACTGCTTCGACAATAATTTCTTTACTGATGCGATCGCGTAATCTCGCTTCAATCGCAATCTTTAAAGTAGCAGTGCTGCTAGAACATGAACCGCAAGCACCTTTAAGAATGACTTTAATCTTATCGCCTTCTACATCATAAAGTTCTACATCTCCCCCGTCAGCGATTAAAACGGGTCGGACTTCTTCATCTAATACTTTTTGAATCAGAGCGATTTTTTGAACTGTAGTTAATTGTCTTTGTGGCTCTGAACTAGGAATTTCTGTTTTAGCTTTCGCCTTGTAGCTGTAGAGATTTTTGTTGGCGGCTTCCTGCTTTACTTCTCTTATTATATCATCAATCTTCGTTAAACAGGAACCGCATCCGCCACCAGCTTTTACATAATTTGTTACTTGCTCTGCACTGAAGAGATTGTTTTGTGCAACTGCTTTCTTTATCTTAGCATCAGTTATTCCAAAACAACTACAGATGAGGACACCTTCTTCATCGTCATGTACCTCTAAAGCAATGCCTCGATAATTATAGATAGCAGCTTCTAAAGCTTCTTGACCCATAACAGAACAGTGCATTTTAGCTTCAGGTAAACCACCTAAATAATCAGCGATTTCCTTATTTGTTACTCCCAAAGCTTCATCTAAAGTCAAACCTTTAACCATTTCAGTTAAAGCGCTCGAAGAAGCGATCGCACTTGTACAACCGAAAGTTTGAAACCGAGCATCGAGAATTTTATCTGTTGCTTCTTCAACTTTCAAATGTAATCTTAAAGCATCACCACAAGCAATACTTCCCACTTCACCAGTTGCAACCTTCACACCAGCTTCGCCAGTTTCTTCAATTGCCCCTTGGTTTTTAGGATCGTAAAATAACTCTAATACTTTATCAGTGTAGTCCCACATAGTTAATTTTAGATTTTGGATTTTAGATTTTGGATTGGTGATTTGTGATTGGTCAGTAGTAAATAAAAACTGACCACTGACCAGTGACTAATGACTACTGACTACGGACTGTTGTTGTAACCAATCAGCATTATCATTTTTGAAGGGAGATAAAGCTCGAAGACGGTCAACAATTTCCGGCATTACTGCTATTACTTGATCAATTTCAGCTTCGGTTGTGTAGCGAGAAAGACTGAAGCGAATCGAACCATGTAAAGTAGTGTAGGGTAAACCCATAGCTCGTAAAACGTGGGAAGCTTCTAGAGAACCAGAAGTACAAGCAGAACCAGAAGAAGCACAAATACCGTACTTATTTAAGGAGAGCAAAATGGCTTCACCTTCAATATATTTGAACCCGATATTTGTAGTATTTGGTAATCTATGTTTGATATCACCATTTACTTCACAATTGGGAATTTTAGCTAGAAGAGATTTTTCCAAATAATCGCGCAACTTTGTTAATCTCTGAGATACTTCTTCTAAATGTAACAGTTCCAATTCCGCAGCTTTGCCAAGAGCAATAATTCCGGGAACGTTCTCTGTACCTGCTCTGCGTCCTCGTTCTTGGTGTCCACCAACTAATAGAGGACGGAAACGAACCCCACGTCTCACATACAAAGCACCAATACCTTTAGGAGCATGAATTTTGTGACCAGATATAGTTAACATATCTATGGTGCTAGTCTTCATATTCAAGGGTATTTTGCCTACCGCTTGCACTGCATCAACGTGGAAGAGAGCGCCGTATTCCTTAACCATAGCACCAATTTCTTCAATTGGAAATATAGTGCCGGTTTCATTATTGGCATACATTACTGTTACCAAAGCAGTGTTACCAGTTAGAGAAGCTTCTAACTCATTCAAATCTATTTGTCCCTTAGCATTTACTGACAAATAGGTAACTTGATAACCTTTAGATTCTAATTGTTTGCAAACATTTAAAACGGCGGGATGTTCTACTTGGGAAGTGATGATGTGACGTTTTTCAGGTTGCGCTAATAACGCCGCATGAATAGCAGCATTATCGCCTTCCGTTCCGCAACTGGTAAAAACAATTTCTGATTCTTCTGCTCCGAGTAAAGCAGCAACTTGTTCTCTAGCTGTCTTTACAGCCTTCCCAAGTTGTCCACCAAAAGTGTGCATACTAGAAGGATTAGCATAGTAGTCCGTCAAATAAGGCATCATTGCCTCAACAACTTGAGGATCTATTTTAGTGGTGGCATTATTATCAAGATAGATGCAATTATTTTGCATGATTTTCTCTATAAAAGTATAAAGTGGTAAATCGAAGAATTGGGTGAGGTTTAGGGCGGTTAGTTTAGGGCGGTTAGAAACCGCAGCTACACAGGCAAAACCCACCTGCGTGGGTTTCAAACCCTTGACTTTTCTATTAGTCCGCGAAGGCGGACTTTGTTTGTATAGCCGCGAATTCCATTCGCCTTTTGGACTTGATTTCTGTTCCCTGTCACCTATATAACTATTGGTCCTTGATGCTTTTGCAATTGTTGGGCAATTTTTTGGGAATAAGAGTTATACCAATTCTCCCAGTAGTCTTGTTTATTGGTTAATTTTGCTCTAACACGGTTGTAAGTAGCAAACCAACTTTCCCAATAATCACTAGGTTGTTTAATGCAACCATCAACAGTAGGACAACTGGCTTTACATTGAGGTACGGTGTGAATACTACCAGCGCAATTTGTGCAAAGTTCCGAGTCAATCCAGTAATTACCGTCAACTTCTTGAATTGCACCGGTAGGACAAACAGATAAACACAACTTGCAGGAAATACACTGGCTAGTAATTTCGTAAGCCATGATTATTTACCTCGGAGATTTTAGATTTTAGATTTTAGATTTTAGATTAGAGTTAATTCAATAAAATCCAAAATCCAAAATCCAAAATTGAATTACCCATTAGCCTTAACATATTGCTCGTAAAATTCTAAAGCAACCTTTTCAATTACGTCATAGGCTTCAACAGTTTGTATTCCTGCTGCTTCTAATTTTTCCTTGGGACAATTGCCTATTTTCGATACCAGGACTGCTTTACAATCTGCAATTGATTTCATTATATTATCTGCGGTAGCTTCTTCGCTGTAACCACCTTGACAATATTGATCAATCTTGCGGTGACTAACAAAACGAACTTCATTACCATCAACTTCATACACTTGAAATTCTTTCGCGTGTCCGAAATGTTGGTTAACTAATCCACCACCTTTTGTTGCTACTGCAATCAAGATTTTAGGACTATTAGCAGATTTTTTGCCAGTTGATGCTTTATCTTTTGCAGCCTTAATTTCTTCTCTAAATTTCTCAATCCCTTCGTGAACTTCTTGACGGGTTTCAAAGTTATATTCTGGAGCCATTTCCATGAACTTATCTTTAGTAAATTCTTGGCTACGATCTTCTCCTAATAATCCTACCGCATCGGCTCGACACTGACGACAGTGGCGCATCATTTTCATATTACCAGAGCAATTGTCTTGGACTTCTTTCAGTTCTTTTCCTGTTGGTCCACGTTGACCAGTTAAACCGAAATGAGTACCATGTTCTGGTGCAGAAATTAGCGGCATAATGTTGTGTAAGAATGCTCCTCTTTCACGAATAGCCTTATTAACTTCTACCAAATGTTTGTCATTAACTCCAGGAATCATCACGGAATTAACTTTACATAAGATATCAGCTTCCTTGAGAGCTTGCAATCCTTCCAATTGTTTTTCTAGAAGAATTTTTGCGCCTTCAACCCCTCTGTAACGTTTGCGTTTATAGTGAACCCAAGAATAGATTTGTGCGCCTATTTCGGGGTCAATGGTATTAAGGGTGATAGTAACGTGATCTATATTTAATTGTTTGATGCGATCAATATGTTCTGTCAGCATCAAACCGTTAGTAGATAAGCACAATTTAATATCTGGTGCTTTATCGGCAATTAATTCAAAAGTCCGAAAAGTTTTTTCTGGATTAGCCAAAGGATCACCAGGACCCGCAACTCCCAATACAGTCATTTGGGGAATTTTTCCGGCAATTACTAACACTTTATGTGCAGCTTCTTCCGGTGTGAGCAATTCGCTCACTACTCCAGGACGACTTTCGTTAGCGCAGTCATACTTGCGGTTACAATAGTTACATTGAATATTGCAAGCTGGAGCAACGGCAACGTGCATCCGTGCATAGTGATGATGAGCCTCTTCACTATAGCAGGGGTGTTTAGAAATGCGTTCTATGAGTTTTTCATCCATTTCTGGAGTTGTGCTGCTGTCGCAACCGCAAGCAGCAGATGTAGGCGGGCTGATAATGATATCCTGATTTTCGGAGGTGAGAATGTTGTTAGCAGGTAGTGTCATTGAATTTCGCTGTTGGAGGTGGACTTGAGAGCCACTGTGGGAGATGCTGTTACTACTGCCAATATCTAAATGATTTTAGACATGGTGCTAATCTCATCCCTCCACTCACTTTTGACTGCTAACTTTGTTTTGTTAAGGAGCGTTAAGTGATTGGCGATAAATGATTTATAGCAGCCCTTTTTTTGCTCCCCTTCGTTGACACCAGGATAGAACTTATTGGATTTATTATGTTTGTACTCAAATCCTTAAATCCTTGCATTGCAACGATACAAAAATTAAAAAAGATTTTTTCGGGTAGGGGTACGAGTATTTATAGTCAGGGGTACGAGTATTTATAGTGAGGGGTTCAGGATTTCTTTGTACTCATCTCAAATTCAATACCTGTAAGGATTTCAGCTATCTTTTTATTGGGTTTTATTGATATTCAACTGTACTCAACTTTTCTACAAATTATCCTGAAAACTCTTGTTTATCAGGGATTTAAGGATAAAAAACTGGAGTAAGACTAATCCGACTACTCCAGATCCGAGCGAAATTCAATTCTGTATACAACCTATCATTTTTTTTCGAGTAAAAATGCAATTTATATTTTTTTAAGTTTTCCATTATTAATAATATTTTTTGTGGCTGTATTACTTGCTGTGCAATGAATATAGCCCAACAATAACATCTATATTAATGCAGATAATTTGCAAAAGATTTAACTTTTTTATCATTATTTATTGGTGATTATTGATAATTTTGTTAGCCATGAACCTTCCATCATTATTAGACTATAAATATAGTAAACAAATCAGATAAAGGAAAATGTTATGAAAGCTATTGTTATTCGTCGTTATGGTTCTGGTGAAGCAGCCACCATTCCTTTAGCGGCGTTAACGGCTCTCCAAGCCCTGAAAGACTGGAGTAATATCAAATCTGGTTAAAATGTATTGATTAATGGTGCTTTGGGCGTTGTAGGCGTTTTTATGACTCAGGTGACGGGTATTTGTAGTTCTAAAAATTTGGATTTCCTGAAGTCTCTGAATGCAGATTTAGTTATTGATTTTTGACATCCTGTTACTTTCTGCTATATTTACAAAGGTGTCTGTTAGGGAATGAGAAAATCTAACTGCAAAACATTGCTAGGTAACATATTAGTTCTATTGAATAGAGGGTAAATTAATGAAGCAAGATTTAAAAATTGCGTTAGGTCAAGCGTCAAGCTGGGGGCTGATATTGCTACTTCCTATTTTGGGAAATTTCCTATTTTTAGCCAGTGCTAGAGCCGATTCAGATAGTAATCTGACGATTGAGGTAGATGGAATAAAAAACCAATCTGGACAAATTTGTGCTAGTCTTTTTTCTAAAAGCAAAGGATTTCCTAGTGATAGTGAAAAAGCTTTAAAATCTGAGTGTGTTGCTGTTACAGAAACGCCTCAAAAACTGACTTTTAAGAACTTGAAACCAGGTACTTATGCCGTTGCATTAATTCATGATGCTAATGGAGATGGTATTCTCAATACTAATTCTTTTGGTATCCCTACAGAAGGTTTTGGGTTTTCTAACAATCCATTGGTGCTGACAGGACCACCTAAGTTTAAAGACTCGGCTGTTTTCGTAGCTGGTTCTAATACTGATATTCAGATTCAATTGCAATACCTTTTGGGTCAGTGATTTAAAGATTGGCGTTGACTAATGACAATAGGAATTTAGCAACGTCCAAATATTCTTTTTATTATCATCAATTACAACATAATAATTATCACCATTCACCGTCATTACAGTTTAGAGAATTTCCCAACTTTTTCTCTCTTGTTTTAATTTTGTATCCCTACATACAGCAAACAAATCCTAAGACAAAATAAAGAAATTCACCTTTTAACTACCAGAACTATAAAATAATAGTAGTAGTCGGTAATACATAAAATCTATCTTTACTGTCATCAAGGCAACGTTTCACAAGGAAATGAGTACAAGTTAATATATCGCAAAATATCTTGCCTAAATAGCTGCAAAGCCTCACAGGTTAAGAGATTTGTTTTGAGTACAAAAAAGCTGCATCCCTAACCCAAAAATACCAGTACCCCTGTGATAAAAAACTAGTACCCCTACCCCAACAGAAAATGTAAAGTTCTGTTAAATAGGGGTTTAAACCTATTGAGTACAAACGTAATAAATTTAATAAATCTAATCTGCATTGCTAATTCTATCCCCTGGGGAGTGATCTGATATAAGCATGAAAACAGTACAGGATTTTTTCACCTGACAATACAGATGCACCAGTCTTTAAACAGTATCAGTAAAACCGAAACTGTAAATCCAAACCTCAGAAAAGATGCAGGTTCTCAACTTTTTTTAGAACCATTAATCAGTGATTTTCGGATTATTTTTGAGCGTGATCCAGCCGCACGTAATTGGCTAGAGGTCATGTTTTGTTACCCTGGATTTCATGCTCTTTGTTTACATCGTCTTGGACATTGGTTACATCTCCATAAAGTGAGTTTTATTCCCCGGTTTATTTCCCATTTGGCACGGTTTTTCACAGGTATTGAAATTCACCCAGGGGCAAAAATTGGCAAAGGTGTATTCATTGATCATGGCATGGGTGTTGTCATTGGTGAAACTGCCATTGTCGGGGACTATACACTCATTTATCAGGGTGTCACATTGGGGGGAACTGGCAAAGAAAGCGGTAAACGTCATCCTACTTTGGGTAATAATGTTGTCGTTGGTGCGGGTGCGAAAGTATTAGGAAATCTGCAAATTAGCGATCGCGTCCGCATCGGTGCAGGTTCAATTGTCTTGGGTGATGTGCCTCCAGATGCCACCGTTGTCGGCATTCCGGGACGGATTATTTCTCGTAAGTCTAATAACCGCATTTCTCCCTTAGAACATAACAAATTACCCGATATAGAAGCAGGTATGATCCGTTCTTTGCTGTCCCGGATTGAGCAATTAGAACAACAAGTCCAAACTCTGACAAATCATCATCAAGATGATCAATAATGTCAAAATTGTAAATTTTACTAATGTCACAAAATTGTAACTTTTTAACTATCGGGGAACAAGTTTTGCACATTCCTTTAGGTGATAGATGGTGTATTTATCACCGTTTGCAAGAGTTGATGATTTCCTGTTCCTGTCCCCCGGATGGGTCTTTGCGCGTACAAGTTAATAGCCTGCAAGAAGCGATTCTTGTTCGTAGTACATTAATGCAATTCTTTGCTTCTCGTCATCAATTAGTGACATGGTTAGAGAATTGTTTGTGTAACGGTATTGAGTAAAGATTGCTGAAAAAAATCATGTTTTTTTGATTAGTACGACTGATGACAATTAATAATTCGGGAAATGTCTAATCAAAAGCATATCAGAGGTTAATTCTGGATGCAAGTCTGATTTATCTCAAGTCATTGTTCACTCACAAACTATCTTGCATATTGAAGATAATTCACCTAAGCTTAGGTTCACCCAGTTTGCGAAAACTAAAATAATTAGTTATTGCTGATGGGAATGACTTGTACTTCATGTTGATTAAGATTGTGAATGTCCAATTATGGTGATTAATAGTAGTGATAGAAAGTTACTGCAATTTCTACAAAAAGAACTAGCACTTTCCCAGGCTGATATTGCTGTAGCAACGCGACATCCTGAGTTCAATCATGGACCTTTACCGATGCTGCTTTGGCAATATGGGTTAGTGGATTTACAACAACTAGACAGAATTTTTGATTGGCTTGCAGAACACCCTGAATTAAGGTAGATGAAAAATTACCAGTAAAAATATGAGGTTAAAATTATGATTACTAGCTTAATTGCTGGCATGAGTATGTTATTTTTTACAGGATTTGCTAATATTTATATGGGTTATTGGCTACTAACAAAATCTACAAATAATACCACTAAAAATATTGGATAAATTATACTTATTTTTTGTTTCTTATCATACAGATGCAACAGAAATATTTGATTAATAATTAAGGATCGTAAATCATAATTCATGATTTATTCGCTCAATCAAGTATTTATTGCCCATCTACCCCAAGGAAGAATTGTAGCGAACAAGGATATTACAAGAAAACTCCGCTAGAGGGATGTTGAAAATGTATCAAATCATGATTAATGATACGACGTTACGTGATGGAGAACAGGCGGCAGGTGTTGCTTTTAATTTAGAAGAAAAAGTAGCGATCGCACAATTCTTAGATACCATTGGTGTCCATGAATTAGAAGTGGGAATTCCCGCAATGGGAGAAGAAGAAATTCGCGCCATTGTCGCCATTCGTAACTTAGATTTACAAGCGAAATTATTAGGTTGGAATCGGGCTGTATTATCAGATATTAAAGCTTCTATAGCCTGTGGATTAGAGCGAGTACATATTGCCATTCCTGTGTCTGGAGTGCAAATTGCCGCGAAATTTCATGGACAATGGCGAGTAAGTTTACAAAAACTAAAAGACTGTATTAGCTTCGCATTAGATCAAGGTCTTTGGGTATCAGTTGGTGGTGAAGATTCTTCTAGAGCCGACGAAAATTTTCTCCAAGATGTTGCTATGTTATCCCAAGAATGGGGAGCATCTCGGTTTCGTTTTTGTGATACAGTTGGGGTACTTGATCCCTTCGGAACTCACCTAAAAGTTAAGCGTTTAGTATCAACCCTATCAATTCCTATTGAGATTCACACCCATAATGATTTTGGACTAGCAACTGCTAACGCCTTAGCCGGAATTAAAGCTGGTGCTGTATCTGTAAATACTACCGTTAATGGACTAGGAGAAAGAGCCGGAAATGCAGCTTTAGAAGAAGTAATTATGGCTCTAAAATGTATTTACGGTGTGGATTTGGGAATTCAGACTCAACACCTGTTAAAACTATCTCAATTAGTCGCTAAAGCTTCCGGTGCAAATGTCCAACCTTGGAAAGCAATTGTGGGTGAAAATACCTTTGCTCATGAGTCTGGTATTCATGCTCATGGTGTCCTGCAAAACCCCGTTACTTATGAACCTTATGCACCTGAAGATGTAGGTTGGGAACGGCGTTTAGTGATAGGTAAACATTCTGGTCGGCATTCATTATCTAACTTGTTAGAACAGCATGGCATCTTTCTTGATTCTCAAGAAACCCAAGCTGTTTTAGATGTAGTCCGTCAGCAATCAATCCTCAAAAAACGCAGTCTCACTACAGAAGAATTATTAAATTTAGTCAGCGAAAAAAGGTATTCCCATGCAACGTGATGAAATAGAACTGGACTCGCAACCCATTTTTGAAATTGGTCAAAAAGTTCGAGTTAAGAAACTAATCAAAAACGATGGAACTTTTCCCGGTAGAGAGATTGGGGAAGTTTTGGCAAAAATTGGTGATGTTGGTTATGTCTCCAGCATTGGCACATTTTTGCAAGCTTATTATATCTATGCTGTACATTTTTTGGAAACAGGGTACATCATCGGTTGTCGAAAAAGAGAACTAGAATCTGCTGAGGAAAAACATGAAAGTAATGCTCCGAATGAATGATGCTGGTACTTTAGTTGTCTACGTCCCTAAAAAAGATTTAGAAGAAGAAGTAGTCAAAGAAACAGATGGTGCAGCAGGTAAAATTCTCACTTTAACTAATGGTTGGGAATTAGAATTTAGTGAATTTCCCGATAAAAGTCGTTTACCCGTAACAGTAGAAGCTAAACGCCTTCCTTAAAATGCAAGCATTCAGCCGTCAGTCGTTAACTATGGTTCTCGGTTGAGTGAGATACAAGAACCCCACCCCTAACCCCTCCCTGCAAGCGAGGAGGGGGATATGGATTAATTATCAATTGGTAATGTGGGGTTTATTATTTTCTATTTGAAACATAGGGTTATCACAAATGGGTGAAAAATATTTGGCTTTATCGGAATTGAATATTGAAGGACAGTTTTTAGGTTTTGCAGGTAAAAAAACTGGAAAATATAAACATTTACAGTTAGGAATTACTGGCGGAAATATCAAAATTAAAATTCCTAAAAATTTACGTTGTTCTCTAGGCTTATCTTTAGTCCCTGGTGAGCAAATTCATATAGATGCTATTAGTAAATTAAACCCCCGTAATAATAAATTAAAACTGGAAGCTTATCAAATTCAAGCAATTGGTTTTTGTCTTATCAAAAATTCCCTTCCTCTTCCTCAACCTAAAGCCAAGATTATGGTATGTCAAAAATCTGGCTGTCTGAAACGAGGTGGAAAGGGGTTATTATCGGACTTAGAAAAAACTTTGGGCGATCGCGGTTTATCTGATAAAGTGACAATAGAACATACCGATTGTCAAAAACGCTGTAGCAGCGCCCCCAATTGTGTTTTGATGTTAGGTAAAAAGCAATACAAGAAAGTTCATCCAGAAGCGATCGCATCTTTGTTAGAGAATCATTTGAGTGGTTGATGTATTTTAATTGGATATTCCTATAGTTTTATGCTCCTGTTTCTCTCAATTCAAATTGAGACACAATGACGATTTTATAAAATTGTCTGAATCAGGATATCCAGGATTAAAGGATTTACAGGATGTTTATTGTAAACTTTATTTAGTCCGTTTTAACGGACTTTTGCTATGAGACTGGGAATTTATTCCCAGGCGGGTGATGATGCTTCATGAAGTATAATATTTTGTCTGAATCAGGATAACCAGGATGAAAGGATTAACAGGATTATTATTTGATAGTTAATAGCTGTTGTTTATGTATTTATTCTTACATCTCACTTCATAAATATTTACTTTTATCTATACTAATCATCAACAACTAACCAATAATCAAACAATCACATCCTGTACATCCTTAAATCCTGGACATCCTGATTCTGACAATATTAAAGACCAAGAGTTGATACTTTAGAAGGTTCTGCTTTCAGCAATATGAAAAAACTGCGTATTCAATGTTTTATTGTCCCCCATTATCAACTAACAAAAGGATTCTCAATCTTTAGTCCAGTAATTCCTTTAAAATCACTGACATTTCTTGTTACTAAAAATGCGTCTTGATTTATTGCTGTAGCGGCGATAATTGCATCAGGAAGTTTAATTTTATATTGTCGTTTGATTTGGATTGTCTGATTTTCAATTTCTCGTAACAATGGAACTGTGTTAAACTGGGATAGTAAATCTTCAATAGACTGTTCCTCCTCTTTTGATAAGCTAGTAAAACTCAGTAATTCAATGCGGATAATCGGTGAAACTAGAATTTCGTGCAAATTTAAAAACTCTTCTGTAAACCATGAATTAACTATTATATCATCAGCTAGATAGTAAATAAAAATATTGGTATCATAAAGATATTTCATTCTTCCCATTCCTGACGCAGAGTATCTAAATGAGCTAACATTGCTGCTTTTTTATGCTTTAAAATTCCTTTGGCTTGAATAATTTTTTCATAGTCTTTTTTCCAATGTAATAGCATTGATTCTGGTACATCTACTGTAATTGAATCTTCATCTTGAGATACAAGATAATGTCTTGGTATTTTGATTAATGGCATAGTTTTATGCTCCTGTTTCTCTCAATTCAGATTGTAACATAATGACGATATTACACATTATAAAATTGTCAGAATTAGGATAACCAGGATTATAGGATTGACAGGATAATTTTATTCACAATATTCTTAGCTATTAATACTTTGAGGATGAATAATGGTAATTTCTGGAACAGCTATAAAATCTTTGGGATTTAAAGTTAAAATATGGCTGATATTATGAGCAAGCATCACTGCTAATATGTGTATATCGTGAGTGCGTTTAGCAGAAATATTATATGTTGTTACTAAGTTTAACCAAATAGAAAATACATCTGGTGTTTCTTCTAGTAAATCAAATTGATTTATTAGCATTTGTACTGCTTGAGTAGTTTGTTCTACAGTCCACCCTAATCCATTAACATTAACAGGACGAGTAGCAACAACCCAAAATTCAATAATTACTTGAGAGGTAATAAAACATTGATGATGATTAGATATTAAATATTTAATTGTTTTATCAACTAGATGAAAATTAGGAGATGTTATATCTCTTGAACGTAACAGAATATTGGTATCTAATAAGTAATTACTCATCTTCCTCTGTCATCATAAATGTTTTCTCGACGTAGTGCTTCATCAGGAAGATTAACAGAACTTTGAGGAGCTTTTTCTATCCACTCTTGCCAAAGTTTTAATCTTTCTTCAGAGGTTAAAGGCTTTTTAGTTTGTTTGTTGAAATCCTGATAACTCAGCCTTTCTTGGAAAAGTTGTTTTTCTTCGGGAGTTAATTTTAAAACAATTTCTACAAGGGAGTCAACAAGTTGTACATTCATAATTATTTATGTCATTTACTAGGTTATAGGTAATATTACACTGTATCTCAATTATAAACTCTAAACTGTCTGAATCAGGATACCCAGGATTAAAAGATTAACAGGATGATTATTTGATGATTACTAGACGTGAATCATGTATTGATTATTACAGTAGTTTCATGAAAATTAACCTTTTGTCTGAATCAGGATAACCAGGATTAGAGGATTAACAGGATGATTATTTGATGATTACTAAATGTGAATGATGTATTGATTATTAAAGTAATTTTATAAAAATTAACCTTTCTTCATACTAATCATCAACAACCAACCAATAATTAAACAATCACATCCTGTACATCCTCAAATCCTGGACATCCTGATTCAGAGAACAAAAAATCAAAGATTTAGAGTTACAATGTCAACGACTGCGAGAAGAACTAAAACAACAATCTCAACAATTACAAAGCGATTTTCAACAAGAAACTTTTACCCAATTACAAACTTTACTCAGCAACTATCCTACAATCAAAAAAATGGCATTAGCCAAACCTGATTTACCAGCTAAAAACCTAATTTCCCTATTTACATCTTTAGATAATTTAATTGCAAGTTGGGGTTATACTGCTATTGGGGAAACTTGGGAACAGGTTAATTATAATCCCCAATTACATCAAGCTGATAGTGATGATATTCAAGAAGGGGAATTAGTATATATTCGGTTTATTGGTTATGAAGATGGTGATAAAGTTCTCTATCCTGCTAAAGTTAGTTGCACTCTACCCGGAGGATATAATTAATCTTAAATTATACAATCTTGTGGGGTGGGCATCCTACCCACCCAATCATAATAGCAGGCAAGATGCCTGCACCACAAGACAAAAACAATATAATTAATGAATTATGACAACTATTGCAATTGATTTTGGTACAAGTAATACTGTAATTAGTATTTTAGAACCTGATACTCAACAACCTAAAAGTTTACGTTTTCCTAATTTATCCCGTGTATTTGTGGGTGTGACTTCTCAAGGTGAAAGAGTAGAATTTCCGATTATTCCCAGCTTAATGTTTATTAAATCAGGGAATAATATTATATTAGGTGAAGGTGTTCGTAGTCAAAGATTAGGACTTTCTCAAGCTTATCCTCCTGAACGTTTATTTAAAAAGTTTAAACGTGATTTAGCTGGAGATTATCAACCACCAGCAATCCAAATTGATGGCATAAATTATAACGCTATTTCTGTTTCTGAGTTGTTTATCCAAACTATTTGGACGGAAATAAAAAAGCAAAATATTCAACCTAGTCATTTAATTTTTACTGTTCCCGTTGGTGCTTTTGAACGTTATTTAGATTGGTTTCGAGATTTAGGTCAAAAATTAAATGTTCCTCAAGTTTCCATTGTTGATGAATCTACAGCAGCAGCTTTAGGATATGCCATAAAACGCCCTGATAAGTTAATTTTAGTGGTTGATTTTGGAGGGGGAACTCTCGATTTAAGTTTAGTAAGAACTGTTGCAAATTCTAATAATAATGGAAATTTAAGTGCTGAGGTTTTAGCTAAATCTGAAGCCTATGTAGGTGGTGAAGATATTGATGTTTGGATAGTTGATGATTATTTGCATTCTCAAAATTTAACACCTGAACAAGTCGGAAAAATTGGTTATCAGAATTTATTAGAAATTGCCGAAAGATTAAAAATTCAATTATCAAAAAATCAATCTGTAGCTGAAAGTTGGTTTGATGATGAATCTTTTATGTCTTATGAATTAAAAATTAATCGTGAAAAATTAGAGGAGATTTTAGAATATAGACAATTTTTACAACAGTTACGAGATACCTTAGATGAGGTTTTAGCTTCTGCTTTACGAAAGGGTATTAGTAAAAATGATATTGAACAGGTTTTATTAGTGGGAGGAAGTTGTTTAATTCCCGCAGTTCAACAATTAATTATATCTTATTTTGGTAAAGGTAAGGTAAAACTAAATAAACCATTTGACGCTGTATGTCATGGTGCATTAGCAATTACACAAATTGTAGAAATAAATGATTTTTTACGTCATAGTTACGCGATTCGTTTATGGGAAAGTTACAGCAAAAGTTATGTTTATCATCGGCTATTTACCAAAGGTGAAAAATATCCTTGTCAACGTCAAGAATGGTTAAATCTGCAAGTTGCAAATAATGGACAAAGGGAGATTCGTTTAGATATTGGTGAATTAGGGGATATGACACAAACAGAAATTGCTTTTGATGCGTTAGGAAGAATGACTTCTAGCACTCTTCAACATCAAGAAAGTTACCGTTCCCTAGATAATCAAAATCAACAGGTTTGTGTCGCTAAACTTAACCCACCAGGTGAAGCAGGAATTGATAGAATATCTGTGTTATTTGAGGTAGATTCTCGACGGACTTTATTAGCAACTGTGAAGGATTTATTCACGGGAGAGATGTTAGTTAATAGAGGAGAAATTTATAAATTGAGGTAAGATTATATAGCCACTGTATCTATATTATCCTGGCAAATTATGAAAACAACACTCAAAGCATGGAACGAATTAAAAAATAGCGCCCAATAAATAACCCAAATCCTCAACTTTTGGAATAAGTCGAGGATTTAAATTTTTTAATTTTTAATTTTTAATTGTTTATCATCCCTTATCCACCAAACCCTCCAAAACCTGCTGTAAATCACTCGTCAACTCAGCCACAGCTTGTCTAGCAGCAACCCGACTACTTTTATAACCCGAATAACGTTCAGAAATAGAAATTGGTGTACCCACAGTTATCTTCACCTGCTGCTTACCCAATTGTGGACGATTTAAAGGAATATTACCCTTAATTTTATTCACCATATCCCATAAAATTAAAGTCGTTTCTGCAAATCTTTCCACCGTAGGATTTTCGCGGATATAAATCCCAGACACAGCCACAAAACTCTCAACTAACCTCATGTGCCACATCCGAAAATATGCTTCTTCAGCAATTCTATCTCCCAAGCTTTTTTCAATGGATGATAATAATTTAATATCCTTAAAATCTTCCCTAAATATATAATTCCAACCCGCTTGTTCTACCCGTCTACATCGATCATTCCAATTTCCCCTAGACGGTAAATCAAAATATTGTTCAGCAATGAATAACGATACATTCATAACAGCTTGTAACCGATAAGCTAAAGCCTCATTTCTATCGGTAATTTCTCCATTAGTAATTTTTTCATCTGGCAATTTTTGATGATAAAATTTAGTATAAAATTGCTCCATTACCGATAATAAATGTTCTGCTAAACCTAATAATCGGGGATAAAGCGCAGCAAAAGAAGCCTCTGTTTTCTGTTGATTCACAGATAAACCACTAGCTGCTTCTAATTCAGTTAATAAATTTGCTATATTATCCCAAGGCTCATTGACATAACTATATTTAATGCCAATTGGTAAAATTATAACTTCCTCATCTCGTCCCGCTTTTTGTAAATCTTCCGCACACCAAAAACCCATCTGTGCGATACCCGGTTCTAAGGGACTGATAATCTCCGATAAACCATTTGTAGCACCCTCCGGCGCAGCAGCCATGGGAAACTGACCATTGATATACAAATCCCGTGCTGAACGCAACCCAGTCCAATCTGCTTTACCGCGTTGAATGGGAGTTCCCCCCAAATGAGAAATTACCCAACCCACACAAGAACCAGCCCAGAGAGGAATGCCCCGATCATAGATAAAATGGGCATGAAGCGGATATTGTAGCTGTGTACCCCCAACTCGTGCTACTTTAGGCAAGATTTGGGACAGTAAATAAGTTAGACAAAGAGGGTCTGCTGTTTGAGGATGACGAAACGCCAACATAAACCGGATTTTACCATCCTGAAACCGCTGATAGCAATCCGCCAAAGTTTCTACATTGTCTGCTTCAATTTTGCTAATGGGTGTTTTCCAGCGTATCCAGTCAGGTAGCACTAGATGTACCAATTTTAACAACAAAGGGTTAAAAGCTGGCGGAATAAATTCTAAAGGTGGTTGTGCTTGATACATTGCTTCAGACAAAGTAATTATCTCCTCAAGTTACATGAAAACATTTTAGAAGTAAGTGATTTGAAAAGTTAGTAAGTAAAGGAAAAAAAATGCGATTATCACAAATGTTATTTGTTACACTGCGGGATGATCCTGCTGATGCGGAAATTCCTAGCCATAAATTACTACTCCGTGCAGGATATATCCGTCGTATTGGTAGTGGGATTTATGCTTATCTTCCCCTAATGTGGCGGGTTTTGCAAAAAGTTTCCCAAATTGTGCGGGAAGAAATGAATGCTACCGGCGCACAAGAATGTTTATTACCACAGTTACAACCCTCTGAATTATGGAAAGAATCGGGACGCTGGGACACCTATACTAAAGCTGAGGGAATTATGTTTTCTCTGGTTGATAGAAGAGAACAACAATTAGGACTTGGACCAACTCACGAAGAAGTAATTACCACTGTTGCCCGTGATATGATTCGGTCATATCGTCAATTACCTCTCCATTTATATCAACTCCAAACTAAATTTCGTGATGAAATTCGTCCCCGGTTTGGTTTAATGCGCGGACGAGAATTTATTATGAAAGATGGTTATTCTTTCCATGCTGATGAAGAAAGTTTGAAAAAAACTTACCAAGAAATGTACACTGCTTACAGTAATATGTTGCGGCGTTCTGGTTTGGCTTTTCGGGCTGTGGAAGCTGATTCTGGGGCTATTGGTGGTTCTGGTTCTACAGAATTTATGGTGTTAGCAGATGCGGGAGAAGATGAAGTTCTCTATACTGAAGATGGTAAATATGCGGCTAACGTAGAAAAAGCGGTTTCTTTACCAGCAGCAGCGGAAATTTCACCTTTTCCAACTTACGAAAAACGGGAAACTCCCGGAACTGATACAATTGAAAAACTTTGTAATTTCCTCAAATGTTCTCCTACCCAAGTTGTCAAAAACGTTCTATATCAAACTGTCTATGATAACGGTTTAACTGTTTTAGTGTTAATAAATATTCGCTCAGATCAGGAAATTAACGAAGTTAAATTACAAAATGAATTGACTAAATTAGCTCCTCAATTTGGCGCTAAAACTATCCTAACTTTAACTGTACCAAATTCTGAAGCTCAAGAAACATGGCAAGCTAAATCTTTACCTTTAGGTTATATTGCACCAGATATTGCTGATGATTATATTGCGGTCAGTAAACAGGTAAATTCTCAGTTTGTACGGTTGGTAGATAAAACTGCGGTGGAGTTAAAGAACTTTGTCACTGGTGCAAATGAAAGCGGTTTTCACGTAGTTGGGGCAAATTGGGGTGAGCAATTTAAATTACCTGCTCTAACCGTAGATATTCGTAAAGCAAAATTAGGCGATCGCTCTCTTCACAACCCAGAACAAACCCTACAAACAGCTAGAGGCATCGAAGCTGGTCACATCTTCCAATTAGGTACAAAATACTCGCAAGCGATGGGTGCAACTTATACCAATGAACAAGGAGAAGAAAAGCCTTTAGTCATGGGTTGTTATGGTGTCGGTGTGTCACGTTTAGCACAATCAGCCGTTGAACAATCCTATGATAAAGATGGGATAATTTGGCCAGTAGCGATCGCACCATATCACGCCATTATCACCATTCCTAACATTAAAGATAGCAAACAAATTGAAGTTGCCGAAAAACTTTACACAGAACTCAACAAAGCAGGTGTAGAAACTTTATTAGATGACAGAGATGAACGAGCAGGTGTTAAATTTAAAGATGCAGATTTAATCGGGATTCCCTTTAGAATTGTCACCGGACGAGCGATTACAAATGGTAAAGTCGAAGTAGTAAAACGCGCAAATCGTGAATCCCAAGAAATTGCCATTGAGGAAGTTATCAATACATTGCAACAGTGGATTAAAGACGCAATAGAAAGTTAAAATTCAACTCTTGTGGGGTGGGCATCTTGCCCGCCCTTATACCTTATAATAGATTATGATTCAGACTAACTTTCAATTCCCGCATCTCCCAATCGCTTCTCCAACTCTGCTAGACGTTGTAAAGCAACTTCCTTTTCTCGTCGTTCTTGTTCCTTTTCTCGTCGTTCCTTCTCAACCGACTCAAACCCCCACAATAACAAATTACCCTCTTGATCCCACCAGCGCAACCAGTAACCATCACGGTTTTCGCGCTTTCCTGACCACACACCAATAAATAATTTCATCTCCTCTAACCAATAACGGTTATTTTCATCAGGAGAACGTAATTCATATTTTCCCGAATTTTGTAACCGATGTACCTCTAAAATACCCGTGTCAGGTGCAAAAATCAGGTAATTTGCAACTTCTAAAACTTCTTCATAAAAAAACCATTTACCAGGAGGAAAAGTCCGCTTACTGGAATATTCACTCCCATTTGTATCCGAAAGGAATTCCATCACCACAACAGGAAGTTCACCCTGTTTGTGAGGGGTATAACTGCGTTGTACTTCCTCTCTAGGTACGGTAATTTTCGGTATATAAGCCCAATCAGGTGCTTTCACTACAATTTTGTCATTAACTGCGGTACAGATGCCATAATTGGTCGTAGCGAGGGCTGTTTCTGGGAACTTTCCTGCCAATTGTAGGCTTTCCGTCAGTGCAGCAGCCAAAGAAGGTTGATTGACATTATCCACAGGTTCATCGTCTAAAATGAAGTCTTCAGGCAAGAGTTCCCAGGTAATCTTGTGGGTCGAAGCAGTGACAACCATAGCAACCACAAATAAGGGATTGATAATTAATTATAGTATAATTTGTGAATTCATTTTTTTGGGAAATTGCCCTTGAAAATGTGATGAATAGATTAAGGAAATAGATTAAAGGTGTAACTACCACGGAAAATTAAATATATAGGAATGCAAATATAAAGTATACTCCATTAATTATACTTCATATCCCGTAAATTAACTGGTGTTTGCTGCTAACTGATTTGCATAACATATTTCACTCAATTGCAATTTAAAAGTTTTTTCAAGAAACCATGAGATTTAGATAAAGACAAAAGTGACGGACTCGAAAAGATAACTCTACAATTGAAGTGAGCAGGGGCAAGATTAGCAATAGCAGTTTATGTACAAATCAAAGCCAAAGATTTGAATCAGGGATATAACCTTGATAAACAGGCTACTTATCTTACAAATACTATTTCCATCCTCAATCCAGTAGGTTTTATATATGAATAACCAACAAAGAACTAACGGTATTTCATCCGGTGTGGTAGCAGCTATTTCCGCAGCAGTGGTAGTGGTAAGCGGTGGAGTAGCTTGGTTTTCTTCCCAGACTCCCAATGCTTCTACACCGGCTAACTCCTCACAAACCATTAAACAGCCAGTCAAGCAATCAACAACCCAACAAGGCAATGAACAGACTGCTAGTATATATTGGCTTAGATCCCAGAAAAATCATCTTGATTTAGTTCCCCAACCCTTTCAAGTTGCTGCTACCCAACCCAACCAAGTTTTAGAAGCAGCATTTAAAACTTTACTAGCAGGGCCAAGTGAAGGAACAGACTCTACCACCATTCCCCAAGGTACTCAACTACTAGGATTAAAAGCGGAAAATAATGATGTTCATGTCAATTTGTCTGAAAACTTTACCACGGGTGGCGGTAGCACTTCCATGATGGGGCGGGTGGGGCAAGTTGTATATACTGCTACTAGTTTAAACCCTCAAGCCAAAGTATATATTGAAGTCAATGGTAAACCCTTAGAAGTTTTAGGCGGTGAAGGTGTGGAACTAGAACAGCCACTCACCCGCGAAAGTTTTCAGAAAAATTATCCGCTTTAATAATTGATAATTGATAATTAGTAATTGTCAATTGTCAATTGTCAATTGTCAATTAGTCCGGGTTAATTCTCATCAAAGGTTGACCATATTCTACTGGTTCACCATTTTGAACTAAAATTTCCATCACCTGTCCAGAGACTTCGGCTTCAATTTCATTCATCAGCTTCATAGCTTCAATGATACACACACTTTGACCAGATTTGACGCGATCGCCCACTTCCACAAACGCAGCTTCTCCCGGTGCTGGAGCGCGGTAAAATGTCCCCACCATGGGTGATAGTACGTCAACCAATTTTTGATTAATTGGTGAAGGAGAATGAGGAGGTTGTGTTCCCGAATTATCCACAACTTTACTTGTCACAGCCCCCTCAGACATTGAACTTGGTAAGGCTGTAGATACCAACTGGGTTACACCAGCATTCACCACACCACTCATCGTTCCTGGGGCATTATTGCTAAAACTGACAGCTTTCCGTACTGTTAGCTCAAATTCATTATTTTTGAGGGTAACTTCCGCAATATCTGTTTGGGCAATAGTTACTAGTAGCTGACGGATTTCATTAAAGTCTAATGTCACAATTATTTTACCTCGACCTAACAGTTAAATTAAAATCCTAAGTAAGGCAGGGATTTAATCCCTCTATAAAAAAGGGATTGAAATCATTATTACCAATTTGAGATTTTGGATTTTATTCCTCACTATTCCCAGTTGGTATCAAAAAATAGGACAATTATTCCCTGCCTAAATACTTGTCTTCTCTGGTATCAATTTTGATCCGCTCCCCTTGGGCAATAAACAAAGGAACCATGACAGTTGCACCAGTTTCTAAAATTGCGGGTTTAGTACCACCTGTAGCAGTATCACCTTTGACACCTGGATCTGTTTGGACAATTTCCAAAACTACAGAATTAGGTAGTTCCACTTCTAGCACCTGTTCGCCCCAGCGAATCACGTTAACTTCCATACCATCCTTGAGGTACTTAACGCGATCGCCAATTTGCGCTGAAGTTAATCTACCTTCTTCATAAGTTTCCATATCCATAAAGATAAACTCATCGCCTTCTTTATAGGTATGTTGCATCGTCACTTTTTCCAAAGTCGCTTGAGGAACGCTTTCCCCAGCCCGAAAAGTCTTTTCTAACTGTTTGCCAGTTTGGACACTTTTTAGCGTTGTCCGCACGAAGGCAGAACCCTTGCCTGGCTTAACGTGAAGAAAATCTATCACGCGCCAGACCGAACCATCTAATACAATTGAAACACCAGGTCGAAAGTCGTTACTAGAGATCATGAAACTTTCAAATTTTGCAAGACAATCGGCATTTATTGTACCCTTCCCGCGCCATAAGTGGTTAATTGTTAATTGTCAGTGGTCAGTTGTCAGTGGTCATTTGTCAAGAAAGAGGCAATAGGCAATAAATATTCTCCCTGCCCCCAGTCCCCAATCCCCAGTCCCCCAATGTGGGAAGATAATCAATGAGTTACTTCCAGTCAACACTTTGATGCTGAAGAAAGGGAAATTCATGTTGAACTTATTTAAGTCCTGGGTGAAGAACAGCCTAAAGGTAATATTGCTATTAACAATATTTTTAGGCACAAGTACGGCTGGGTGGACTCCCACTAGTAAAGCCGGCTTACCAGCGGGAAACGCAATTACCGACGGTAAGGCTTTATTACGCTATGCACTGCCGATAGATAATCAACCTGTACGTAAACTACAAGCCAGTTTAGAAGACATTTCTAACCAACTGCGGGCAAATAAGCGATGGGGCGCAGTTAATAATGACCTCAAGCAAGCATCGCGGATACTCGATAAACCTTCCCAAATATTAGCAAGCGTTCCGGAAGAACGCCAATCTCAAGCCGAAGCTTGGATTACTGAATTGAAATCTGGCATCACAGCACTGCAAGAAGTAGTTAAAACTAAACAAAAAGAACCCATTCTTGACGGAAGAGCTAAATTACTCAATCTTGTCAGCTTGTTAGAAGAATCAATGGTGAAGGAATTCCCCTTTGAAGTCCCGGCTGAATACAGTAACTTACCCCAACTCAAAGGACGCGCTACCATTGCTTTTAAAACTAATAAAGGTGATCTTACCGTAGTTGTAGACGGCTATAGCGCCCCTGTCACCGCTGGTAATTTCGTGGATTTGGTACAAAGAGGTTTTTATAACGGCTTAGAATTCACCCGTTCGGAAGAATCTTATTTCCTCCAAACTGGAGATCCTGTTGGTAAAGAAGTCGGTTTTATTGACCCTCAAACTGGCAAATATCGCGCTGTTCCTTTAGAAATTTTAGTTGAAGGCGAAAAAGAACCAACCTACGGCATTACTCTTGAAGAATCTGGGCGTTATTTAGATATGCCGGTTTTACCGTTTTCATCTTTTGGTGCTTTAGTTATGGCACGTCCAGAAAATGAACCTAATGGCGCTTCTTCCCAGATTTTCTTCTTTTTGTTTGACCCAGAACTTACTCCCGCAGGACGCAATCTTTTAGATGGTCGTTATGCTGTGTTTGGTTATCTGACAGACGGTAGAGAGGTTTTAGATAAACTCAAAGCTGGTGACAAAATTGAATCTGCAACTGTTGTTAAAGGTGTAGAAAATTTAGTTCAGCCGCAAGCAGCTTAATTAATTATTGTTCGTAGTTGGTGCTTTATTACTAAAGTGCCAACTACAAACTTAACCTAAAATATAGGCATAATACAGTTAGCAAAATTCATGAATACTTCAGAATCAGAACTCAATTTAGCATCTTTAGCAGATCGAATTTCTCAAGTTGAACGAGAACAGGATCTAAGACGTAAAAATATTGCTTGGTTAAAACAGTATTTTGATGAACTAAAACAGGAATTTAACAATAGACCAGAATTAGAGCAAATTCAAACTATGCAACAAGAGATAATCCAGTTAACTGCTCAAGTGGCTGAGTTGCAACAGCGTCTAAATTTGTCGTCTAATGTGAGTGAAACTTTGAATGGTGGTGAAAATTCAACTGAGATAAAAACTTTAGATGATGCGGAAATAGTCAAGGAGTTTTTTGCAAGGGTAGAACGTCGAGAAAGTCAATGTGTATTAATAGAGAAAGCGGATATTATTGAAAATGTTGATGTTCTTAAAAGTGAGAAACAGAAGGACGTTGATGTAGTTGAAAATGAGACGCAAGATAGTCAGGATATACCTGTCAGTGCAGAAGAGTTTTGGCGCAGGTATGAAGATGGAGAAAGAGATTTTACAGGTGTTAATTTAGCTGATGTAGATTTGAGTGAACAATCTCTAGCAGATGGGGTTAACCTCAGTCAAGCTAATTTGACAAATGCAATTATAACTAATGTTAACTGGAGTAACCTGAATTTGAGTGGCGCAAATTTGAGTGGTGCAAATTTTGGTAATTCTAACTTATCTAGTGCAAATTTAAGTCAAGCAAATTTAAGTTTTGCTAATCTAACTACTGCTAACTTTAGTTATGCAAACCTAACTCGTGCAAATCTGAGTGGAGCAGATATCAGTGAAGCTGATTTATCCAGTGCAAAATTAATTGAAGCTACTCTGGAAGATGCCTATTTTTATAAAACAAACCTCAACTCGGTAAAGCTAGATAAGGCAAACCTGAAAAAGGCTAATTTTTGTGAAGCTGATTTAACAGGTGCATCTTTACGGCAGGCTAATTTGAGTGAAGCTAATCTTAGTGCAGCCATTTTAGATGATCAGGTAAACTTTAGTTTAGCTAATCTGAATGAAGCTAACTTGAGTGGGGTAAATTTGAGGGGAGTAAAGTTGATGAGAGCAAATTTAAGTAATGCGAATTTGAGTAATACAAATCTCTTAGAAACAAATTTTGAAGGAACAAATCTTCAGGAAACAAATTTGCAATATAGCTATTATGACAGATCAACTATCTTCCCTAAAGGTTTTAATCTATCTGAATCTGGAGCATATTTTATTTCTCCTGGTGTCTCACTACAAAATGCTAATTTTGCTGGTGCTAACTTGAATAATGTCAATTTATCTGGTTCAGACCTACAAGGAGCTAACTTAAGTCAAGCAAACCTTTATGGTGCAAACCTAACTGCGGCAAATCTGACAGGAGCAAATTTGAACCAGGCAAATTTAGAAGACACTAACTTCACTGCGGCTCAATTAAGTCAAGCAAATTTGACAGAAGCAATATTAAGAAGGACAAATCTCGCTGGTGCTGACTTAAGTTGTGTAAATTTAATAGGGGCAACTTTTCACTGTCCAGAATTTCATGGTGCAAATTTAAGTGAAGCTAAACTTTGCGGTGCTGATTTAGCGCAAGAAGAGTTAAGTGGGGTAAATTTAACCTCAGCCGACTTGCGTGGGGCAGATTTGAGTAATGCCAATCTAGAAGAAGCTAACTTAAAAGATGCAAATCTCAGCGGAGCAAACTTAGAAGAAACAAATCTCACTGGTGCAATTATGCCAGATGGAACAACCCATGATTAGAATTTAACGAAGTTAATCAAAAAAGCGGCGTTGCAGAATTGGAGCATGAAATTGAAAAATCTCAAACTTTGCGGCTTTGCTCCTTTGCGACTCTGCGCGAAACCTAATTCATACCGCCATTATGCAACAAGAGATTCTCCTAATCGTTTTAAAATTTGCAACACTTTAGCTAATTCATGTCGGCGGGGAAATAGGGAAAAGGTTCGTGATACGTCGTATTGAGGTTTGTCTGTAATAGCTAATTTTATAAATATAAATTCATCGCCATTTGTAGCCATACCAAATACAGATTTATCCCGGTGAGGAGTAGTTAACATATAGGCTAATAACTGCGGTATTGCTGTGACAACTGGAATGCTATTTCGTTTAGATTCGACCACAAAAATCCAAAGTTTTTCTTGTACAACTAGGACATCAATAAAACCGCGAATTGTTTCTTCAGGTTCTTCAATTTCTAAAGTTATGCCATAGGGTGAGCGAATTCGGTAAGGTGAATCTAGAAAACCTGCAAGTTCCAAAAGTGGCGAAACTACTAAAAGATTAATTGTCCCTTCTAATAAAAGACCATCAATGCGATGATAATCATAACGCTGTTTGATGCGAGTAACACCCGATTGTTCTTGTGTATTAAGTTGGGGTAAGTCTGTCAACCATTCGTTAAAAAAGTTTTCATCTTCTGCTTGGTGTAAATTACAACGAGTTTGTAAATCACTCAAGCTTTTAATGGTGTCTGTGATGCCAACGGTAGAAACCATATCAATAGTCTCCGAGATGATACTTTTATTTTAGTCTGTAAAGTAATGTGTAAATTTAATTATGAATAATAATTTATCTTCCCTACGAGTTAGAGATATTGGTGAACAAGGTCTTTTAGAAAGATTACAACGCTTTTGTCCACCCGATATCATTGGTGATGATGCCGCAGTATTGGAAACCTTACCAAATCAATCTTTAATAGTCACCACAGATATGCTCGTTGACGGCGTGCATTTTAGTGATCTTACCACCTCCCCAGAGGATGCAGGTTGGCGGGCTGCGGCGGCTAATTTATCCGATTTAGCAGCAATGGGGGCGACTCCAATGGGTATAACTGTGGGACTAGGTTTACCACCAGATGTAACTGTAAGTTGGGTAGAGCGACTATATCAGGGCATGACAGAATGCTTATCAAAGTATCATATTCCCATAGTTGGTGGTGATATAGTGCGATCGCCTATTACCACTTTAGCAATTACCGCCTTTGGTCAAGCAAACCCCAATTTTATTATCCGTCGTGCTACTGCTCAACTAGAAGATGTGATAGTCGTCACAGGCACTCATGGAGGTTCTCGTGTAGGCTTGGAATTACTCTTACACCCCCACATCGGACAACACCTGAAGCCTGAACAAAAACAGGCTCTTATCACCACCCACCAACGCCCCAACCCCCGCTTAGATGTCTTACCTATTTTGTGGGAAATTGTAGAATCCCAATCCAAAATCCAAAATCTAAAATCTAAAATTACCGTTGCTGGTATGGATAGCAGTGACGGTTTAGCAGATGCAATATTACAAATTTGTCGAGCCAGTAACGTCGGAGCAATTATAGAATCTAGTAAAATACCCTTACCTTCAGCCTTTGAAGAGTGGCTAACACCAGAAAAATCCTTAGAATATGCGCTGTATGGTGGCGAAGATTTTGAATTAGTCTTGTGTTTACCACCAAAACCAGCATTAGCATTAGTGCAACAACTAGGCACAAGCGCAGCCATAATCGGCACAATTACCCCAGAACCCACAGTAATTTTACACCATGAAAAAACAGAAATCCCCGACCAAGTTCTCAGCCTCAGCCAGGGATTTCAACATTTTAGTCAGTAGGGGCGCAGGGCCTGCGCCCATTCAGTAGTCACTGGTATTGAAACAACGAACAACTGACAAAGGACAACTAACAATTAAACCCATTTTTCAGCGACTAATTCCGCCAAATCAAGAACACGTTGGCTATAACCCCACTCATTGTCATACCATGCCATAACTTTCACCATGTCATTACCCATAACTAGAGTCAAGCTGGCATCAACGATAGAAGACTCATTTGTACCTTGATAGTCAGAAGATACAAGTTCCAATTCTGTATAACCCAAAATGCCTTTCAAAGAACCTTCGGAAGCTTCTTTAAGAGCTTGGTTAACTTCTTCGGCAATAGTGCGCTTTTCAGTTTGAACGACAAAATCCACCATGGAAACGTTAGGTGTTGGTACACGTAGCGCGACACCATTTAGCTTACCCTTCAACTGAGGAAGTACCAAAGCTACTGCTTTTGCTGCACCAGTGGAGGTAGGAACAATGTTGATAGCTGCTGCTCTTGCCCGACGCAAATCACGGTGGGAAGCGTCTAGTAAACGCTGATCACCTGTGTAGCTGTGGGTAGTGGTCATGATGCCTTTAATGATCCCAAATTTTTCATCTAATACCTTGGCAATGGGAGCTAAACAGTTGGTTGTACAACTGGCGTTACTGATGATGTTATGGATGTTGTGGTCATAATCATGATGATTGACACCGATTACAAAAGTACCATCTTCATTTTTGCCGGGGGCTGTAATCAGAACCTTTTTAGCGCCGGCATTTACGTGCCTCATTGCCCCTTCTTTGCTGGTAAAAACGCCTGTTGATTCGATAATCAGGTCAATTCCCCACTCTTTCCAGGGCAAGTTATCTGGGTTGCGGTCAGATACGCATTTAATTGTATTACCATTAATGGTGATGGAATTATCATCAGCACTAATATCTACACCTTGCAGTTTACCTAGCATAGAGTCATATCTAAGCAGGTGAGCATTAGTTCTAGGGTCGGATGTGTCATTAATACCGACCAGTTGGATATTGCTATTTTCTCTACCCACCCAGCAGCGTGCAAAGTTACGTCCAATGCGCCCAAAACCGTTAATTGCAACTCTAATCACAGTGTCTTGCCCTCTGTATTTATGCCTATAAGTTGATATCCTTGACCCCAATCATATCGCAAAGAGGGAGGCTATTTATAACGAGAAAGTCTGAGATCAACAAAAAAATACAGAATTTATTTATAAACTCTTGGAGTCGAGGGGGCAGTGAGGCAGAGGGCAGGGAGTAGGGGCAAGAGTATTTACCAATTACCAATTACCCAATTATGATTTCTATAAATTGAATAATAGTTTCACTACCAATGTACTATTGTAGTCAATTCCAACTGAAGCTTTAGGATAGTGATGCAAGTTGCTATACCCAAGGCTATGCTACCTAGTTCTAAAAAAGTCACCATAATATGTATTTAAATTTACAAAATTTTCTTTCCCGATGTAGCAGAAATTTTCAGAATAATCTTATGAGCAGATTAAAAATAGTCAGAATTTTCAACAGGGGGATAATCTGGCTCAAAGGGCAAAACCAAAGTCAAAATTTAATCATTCAGCAGGGATGAACATTTTGGATGGGATAGTTAGTATCTGTAAAAATCAAAATCCTGTTATGATACGCGTGTCTTATGTGATTCTGGTGTGGTGTGGTGTAAGAGGTGAATAAAATGAGTAATTCTATAGATTTTAGTGGTAGACCATTTCATTTCATTGGCATTGGTGGGATTGGAATGTCTGCTTTGGCTTATGTTCTAACCAAACGCCAATTACCAGTATCCGGTTCAGACTTGCGTCCTAACCATATTACGCACAAGTTAGAATCCCTGGGCGCTCACATTTTTAGTAGACAAGAAGCCAGCAATTTGGAATTCTTTCTGCCTGAAGTAGCGACTGATGCCGTAACTTCTCCAGAACAATTATCTGTGGTGAAAACAACCTGGCCTCAAGTGATTTGTTCCACAGCCATTAATGCTAATAATTTAGAATATAAAGCAGCACTGGAATTAGGTTGTCCAATTTGGCATCGTTCTGATGTTCTTGCCGCTTTGATTGCTGATTATTACAGTATTGGTGTGGCAGGAACTCATGGCAAAACTACTACTAGTAGCATGATTGGTTATATGCTCGTGCAAGCTGGACTTGATCCGACGATTTTGGTTGGTGGTGAAGTTAAGGCTTGGGAAGGTAATGCTAGAATGGGGTCAAGCCGTTATTTGGTCGCGGAAGCTGATGAATCTGATGGTTCTTTGGTGAAACACGCTCCAGAAATTGGCATTATTACTAATATTGAATTAGATCATCCTGATCACTACGAAAGTTTAGAAGAGGTGGTTGATACCTTCCAAACCTTTGCTCAAGGTTGCAAAACTTTGGTGGGTAGCATTGATTGTGAAACAGTGCGCGAGCGCCTAAAACCAAGCATTAGCTATAGTCTTTACCCAGATAAAGGTGCTGACTACACCGTTACCAATATAGATTACCGTGCTGATGGGACAACAGCTTTGGTATGGGAAAAAGGTAAAGCCTTGGGTTTATTAAATTTACAGCTATTAAGTCATCATAACCTCAGCAATTCTTTAGCAGCAGTAGCGGTAGGTCGGTTTTTGGGGTTGGAATTTGGGGAAATTGCCAAAGGTATTGCTACCTTTGAAGGTGCAAGACGACGATTTGAGTTCCGAGGTGAGGCGGCTGGGATTACTTTTATTGATGACTATGCCCATCATCCTAGTGAAATTCGTGCTACTCTAGCCGCAGCCCGTCTTCAAGCTAGACCTGGACAAAGGGTAGTTGCTATCTTTCAACCCCATCGTTATACTCGGACATTAACGTTTTTAGAAGAATTTGCTGCATCTTTTACCCATGCTGATTTAGTCGTCCTGACTGATATTTACAGTGCTGGCGAACCTGATTTAGGACAAGTCAGTGGTGAAGATCTAGCCACCGCAATTAGCAAACACAATCCTCAAGTAGTTTATCAACCAACTTTACCTTTAGTTAGTGAGTTTTTACTGCAAAACCTGCGGTTGGGAGATTTGGCACTGTTTTTAGGTGCGGGTAACTTGAATCAGGCTATTCCCGAACTGATTACCACCATGAGCGAACCTGCAATTGCCACATCTTAGGGTAATAACAGTATCTAAGCAGTGGTTTGATAAGTTAACTGCAATACCGGATAAATCCAGTAAATCCATAACATCAGTCAAAAATTCACCAATTGAAGTAAAGATGATAACTTCCCAGGGATTTGGCAAAATCTGCAAATTTTCTGATTTGACTCCACAACTGCAAACGCCAGATGATGTGGATAATAGTAAATTAATTTACTTACCAGGAACGAATTGTACTCTCAAAACCCATACTTCCTTGTCAGCGTTCACTTCTTATCGAGTTGGGGGAGAGGCTGAATGCTACGTTGCTCCCCGCGATTTAGCAACGTTACAAGCAAGTATTGAGTACGCAAAAGAAAATGATTTACCAGTTACAATATTAGGTGCTGGTTCTAATTTGTTGGTGAGCGATCGCGGTATACCCGGTTTAGTGATCGCTACTCGGCATCTGCGTTCTAAAAATTTTGACCCAACTACAGGTCAATTAACTATATCCGCAGGTGAACCTCTTCCTACTTTAGCATGGGACGTAGCCGCTTTGGGATGGGAAGGATTAGAATGGGCTGTGGGTATTCCCGGAACTGTGGGCGGGGCGGTGGTGATGAATGCTGGAGCGCATAATAGTTGTATCTCAGATATGTTAGTTAGCGCCCAAGTTCTTTCCCCAGATGGAACTTTGGCAATTCTCACCCCAGAGGAATTAGGCTACACATACCGGAGTTCACTACTACAAGGTGGTAAGCGGGTGGTGACTCAAGCCACCTTCCAACTCCAACCAGGAGCAGATCCTGTGCAAGTGACAGCTAGAACGAAGGAACATAAAAAACACCGACTTAGCACCCAACCTTATAGCTATCCTAGTTGTGGCAGTGTGTTTAGAAACCCTAAACCTTATACTGCTGGTTGGTTAATTGAACAAACCGGACTCAAAGGTTATCAATTAGGGGGAGCGCAAGTTGCCCAACTGCATGCTAATTTTATTGTCAATCGGGGAGGAGCTAAAGCCAGCGATATTTTCTGCCTCATTCGTCATATTCAATATGAGGTGCAAGAACGCTGGTCAATTTGGCTAGAACCAGAAGTGAAAATGTTGGGTGAGTTTCAAGCAATTTCCTAAAGGCAAGAGGTAAGAGGCAAAAGGCAAAAGGCAAAAGGCAAGAGGCAGGGATTTTCTCCATTACCAATTACCAATTACCCATCACCAATTACCCACGCCATCTATAATTGAATTTGATTTGTCAGTAATCGTACAGCGGATAACCAGTTATGGCAGAAAAAGGACAGGGATTTGGCTTTGGCTTAGGCAAAATGAAGGAATTAGCCGAAGCATTTAAAAAAGCCCAGCAGGTTCAAGAAGGTGCTAAGCGTCTTCAAGAAGAATTGGAGCAAATGGAGATTCTCGGAGAATCTGGTGGTGGACTTGTTAAAGTTGTTGTCAGTGGCAACCAAGAACCCAAACGAGTGGAAATTGCTCAATCTGCTTTAGAAGAAGGTGCAGAAGTGCTTTCTGATTTAGTAGTTGCGGCTATGAAAGATGCCTATAAAAAGTCTACCGAAACCATGCGGGAACGGATGGAAGATCTCACCAGCGGACTGGAATTACCTGGAATGTAGTCACTCAATTTTGGATTGACGTTAGCGAAGCGTACGCAGCGCAGCGAGTATTTTGGATTTTGGATTGACTCCAACCTAAAGTGTAGAAGCTCAAAAATTTTGGATTTTAGATTGACGTTAGCGAAGCGTACGCAGCGCAGCGAGTATTTTTCCGTTCTCAAGGATAGGGACTCGTACCAAATTTTTTTATCTAAAATCTAAAATCTAAAATCTAAAATCTAAAATTCCCGGTCAGTGGTCAGTAGCATAAAATAACTGACAACTGACACAAAAATCAAAATACATGACTTATAAGTTACTGTTTGTCTGCCTTGGTAATATTTGCCGATCACCATCGGCTGAAAATATTATGAATCATCTGATTGAGCAAGGGGGTTTGAGCAAAACAATTCTTTGCGATTCTGCGGGTACTGCTGGTTATCACATCGGTGCAGCACCAGATAGACGCATGAGTGCCGCAGCAGAGAATAAGTTAGGATTTAAACTCCGTGGCCAAGCTCGGCAATTTCAAATCCGTGACTTTCAAGAGTTTGATTTGATTTTGGCAATGGATCGCAATAATTATGATGATATCCTCGCTGTTGACCCTTCTGGGCAATATCATTTTAAAGTTAGGTTGATGTGTGATTTTTGCTCTACACACACTCGCAAGGAAGTTCCAGACCCCTATTATGGGGGAGTCGAGGGCTTTAATCATGTTATTGATTTATTAATGGATGCCTGTGAAGGTCTGCTCAAACACATCACTGATAGTGTGGCTTGTCCTTAGCCATACAGCAATAATCAAAAATCTCATATTCCCAGATCCCCGATTTCTTTGAAGAGTCGGGGATTCACAGCATATTGCAGGTAAAAGAGGTGCTATTTCACTTGGCCACGGAAGCGCACAAAGCCATAAGAATTAGCTGGAGTTCCCACACCAGTAGCAGGAGGTAGACTAGTTAAGGTTGAGTTAGTAATATTCACTACGATAGCCCCATTAGTATTACTGCCACATGAAGTTGGTGTACTGCTATCGTTAGCTGAATAAAAAGTACCGCGATCTGTATCTGCTACATTACTCAAGTAAACTGTAGGGGTACTACTACCTATAGCTAAAGCAATACCCTGATCTGCTGTTGATAAACCACCATCATTAGGAGTTAAACCATTAAAAGCAGTAGGGATAAAAGTTACATTGCTAGGAACTAAATCACAGAATTTGACGTTTTTTGCTGCTCCTAGACCATTGGAGAGGAAATAAATGGTGTATTCTAATTCATCTCCTGGCTTCACAGTCCCTGCATTAATTAAACCTTGTAAGTAGTTACTAGGCCATTTAGGGTCATTATCATCAATATCTTTGGGTGCAGCTACATAATTTGCCGCAGCCAAAGCTACATCACTACGACCATCCACAAAACTATTATAATTTTGATTGTTAATGCGGGTAATCCGTTTAACTAATAATAATTTTGGTTGAGTAGGAGTAATGGAGACGGTAAATAATGTAGGGTCATCGTCCCCGCTCTTACTAGGATCATTACCTGTATCTATACCATCATCAGCAGTTTGTAAGAAATTATTGCCTACAGTTGGCGGATTAGTCACACCAGAAGTTGGTACTGCATCTGTCAATACATTGCCAACTGTTGCTGAATTATCAGGTGTATTGAAATTAGCACTTGCTTGGTTACTAATGGGTTGACCGCTATTGTTATTATTAATTTTAGCAGTAATTTTAATAGTAATTGTATCACCTACTCGCAAAGTTCCACTATTAGTTAAAGCTCCAGTACCAGTGTAACTATTATTGAGAGCAATGGTATTACCTGAAGTTGCGCTAGTAATGGCTGCACTCTGATAAGTAATCTGTGATGGCAAGTTATCAGTAATGACAAAATTAGTTGCGTCACTATTACCAGGACTGAGATTGGAATAAATAATAGTGTATTCGACGGTATCGCCTACACTCACAGTGCCACTATTATCATTATCTGTTAGAAAGCGTACTGATTTAGTACCTTGAACATTAGCTGTCTTGTTGCTAGTAATTACTAAAGGTGTGATTATAGCTTGACTGGGGAAAAATGTCCAGGTGTCCATACCTTTAAAATCACCATAGTTGTTACTATAGGAGTGTCTATATAAAGGATTACTACTGTCTATTCCTCTAGCAGCATTACGAGGGTTACTAGCTCCTGAACCATCTAAGCTGACAAATGTCCCATCCGCCGTTGTATAATTACTGTCATTGTAATAAATTGTAGCAGCACTGATTTTCGTCCCATTTTGATCTAGAATATCAGGGAATACTGATGGGGGGTTTTCCATCGTGATCTTAACCCCTGAAGTATTATACTCAGCATCGAGTAAGGGAAAGTGATATTCACCCGATCTAGTGGTAATTTGGGCGCTATAGGGCTGATTTCCAGGTCTTGGTTGTAGTGGTACCCCACTAGCATCCTTGCCATCCCATGACACCACTGTTTGCCCAGCAGACATCACATTTTGTAATACTCGGTCTGTACTAGGATCAAAAATGCCATCACCGTTGGTGTCAATAATAATTTGATAATAACCACTAGTTAGCACTTTAAAACTAAAATTACCGCCTACGCCAACAAAAGTCTGGTTTCCACTACCACCGCTCCCTCCTGTAAAGAGGAAATTTTGGGGTACTGCCGGTGGTACTGGTATGACAGGAACTCCTAAAGCATTCAGTGTTGCTGTGGCAGAACGGTTCAAGAAAATATAATGGGTAATATTTCCGGGTGTATCTGCAATACTTGGATCTTGAACTCTCACATTACCAGAGAAGTTAAGAGCATTATCGGTAGCACCAGCAGCAGAATGGTAAAGAGTGGAGTTATTGGTTTTATCAATATATCCTCGACTATTGGCAAAAAAGATGAAACCAAAGGGATCGATTCCATTCATCTCAGTTTGATATCTATACCCATCTTTAGTTTGAATATAAAGCTGGGAGTTGAGTCCTATACCATTACTTCCCATATTTAGGGCTATATAGTTAGCAAATACCCGCCCTGTTTGGGCAATGCCGCCAGATGTAACTGTAATATCCCAAGCAGCCACCCCTGAATTTTGAGTACTATCTATAGCAAATTGTGATTTTGCCAGGATAGGAGAAGGATCACCTGACAAACTCGGAGCGCGAAATTCAACTTTATAAACACCAGTTTCTTTGGCCACGAAGAAACAAGGAGTGTAACCTCCTGCATTGGGGAAAGGACCAACGGTTTCTTTAGCAACGGTGTCAATTAAGCCATAACCACTAGATAGCACATCGCAAGAACCATTTTGACCTCCAAAGGGACTTTTATAAACAATATCTTGAGTCCCATTACTATTACTACTTGTAGGCACACTAGAACCAAGATTAACCGTTTCCCCTGCGTTCACGTAAACTTGCAGGGTTGTTTGCCGTAGAATACTGGCAGTCTTTCCATTTGCCCATTCTAGGTAAGGTCTGTATCCACCATTGGAGACTAACTCTTTACTTCCCTCAGCCCAGCTAGGTTGTATCCCTTGTCCCCAAATACATAAAAGAAAGGCCAGGCTACTAATTAATTTCCCTGAGTAGCGGCTTGGTAATGACAGTTTCATTTTATTATTCATATTTTCAATTTTTCTCCTGCTGATTTCACGACAAATAACTGATCCTATAAAATTAACTGCACAAATTCGGGGCTTGATTACTTTCCTTTTTATTCCAACTGCAAATCTGTTTCTTCGACAATCACTTCTATGCCACGGATATCTTTGAAAATAAATTCTGAACGCCGATTTCGAGCATGATCTAATTTCCTATTCCCAGGAGTTAATAGTTCTCTTTCACCAAAGGAACGGATTGTCATTCTTTCTGGGGCAATACCTTGACGGATGAGATAATTTCTCGTAGATTTGGCACGGTTTGCTCCCAATCTGATATTATATTCGTCGCTGGCGCGTTTATCGGTATGTCCATAAATTTCCACTATGATTGAGGGATTTTCCCGTAATACTTGAGCAATTTTATTAAGGATGTTAGCACTGGCAGGACTAATATTATATTTGTCTAGAGCAAAGTGGATATTTTTAGGAACTTTGAGTTTGATGGGTTCATTCGGTATTTCTGGATATTCAGGTGGCTTTATTGGTGGTTTTTGGGGAATTCGTGGGGTTAAACAATTAGGAAATGTGGAAGAAAGTTGAGATTTGCTATTGATAATGATAGGTTTATTTAGATCAATAGGACGAATTACAGCCGGATAGGCAGGTTCAGATGTTCCATACTGGGGAAGAGTAGCGATCGCACTCACTCTATCTCCTGGTTGTAAATCATCTAAATTAAAGCTAAATTTACCTTGATTATCAGCGGTAGTTGTTGCTAATGGTTCACTCAAAAAACCATAACCATCTTTACCAGTAATGCGATAAATATCCACTTGGGAATTAGGTTCAGCTATACCATCAATACCCACCTGGGAACTAATACCTAAGAAAAATTGGGAACTGAGAAATCTAGGGCTATTAATGGCTGCATTAGCTGTATCTAATCTTCTATTGGGAGAGTTACGCATAGGGTTGGGTCCATCGCCATTTTGAAAGTCTTCTATTTCCACATTATGCTGATTATTTAGGTCTATACTTAATCCTTCTAAAAAATAAAATTTATTATTTTTAATGATGTTTCTATCACTTTGAGGATAGGATGTAATTACTACTCCTGCACCTGCTTGATAACTAATATTATTGTTATTAACTTGATGCTCATTCCCCATTAAATAAACCGCAGCCCGGCGAAATCTTCTCCCATTTGATTTAATTTGATTATTCAATATTTTAGTAGATCCTTGAGGTTTAAAAGCATAAATTCCACTACCATCATTACCACAAATTAAGTTAGCTCTAATTTCTGATTTATCAATATTACCATCTAACCGAATAGCATCGGGCATTCCCGCTAGACCATTACCAATAATAATATTTTCAAGTATTTGCATTTCTGTAGCTTGCGAACCTGTAATAATCCCGCTACCATCATGATAGGAAATGCGATTTCTATTGATAATTGTTCCCTGGGAATTAAATACCGAAATACCAAAAGCAGAGGGATTTTCTGGCATTTTTCCATCGGTAGTCATCCCTAACCAATTGTTTTCAATAATGACATTTTTTGGGGGTTGTTTATTTTCTGTTTCGGGAATTTCGCCAACAAAAGATTTTAATTTAAAAGTATGGGGAAGGATAAAAGTATTAGCAATAAAAATATCTGCTGGTGGTGTACTTTCCGTATCTCGATGATAGGAGTTAAAACCATAAATACTCAAGCCACGAATAGTAATGTTATCAGCAGTAATAGTTAAACCCCGAAATACTTCTGCACCTGTAGCAGGGGTAATACTCACTACTGGTTCAGGAATATTAATTTCCGCAGTGGGAGATTTTTCTCTATCGTATCCTGGTTGGGTTGTCCCATCAATAATTAAACCAGAAGCTTTTAGTGGTGGGAGAACTTCTTGCAGATAAATAGTAGTTTGTTCTGGGGGTAAATTAAACTCTATGCGAGAAGATTGACTAGGGGTAACTTGCGATTTTTCAGAATTGCTTAATTGTTCTATTTTTAAACTACCATTAACAAGAGAAATTGCTTCTCTTAATGTTAATTTATCATCGGGTGTAATTTGCCCATCTTGATTACTATTCACCACTACTTTTAGTCCTGGGAATTGAGTTTGGGCTAAGGTAGCAGTCGGTAGTATTATTAATAGTAATAATGATAAATTAAAAGAATTTTGAATTTTGAATTTTAATAGTTTCATATTTTCTTCCCTGCTGTATTTCCTTTAGTCAAAGATTCCTGTTGTTGCGGTGGTGCAACTCTTTGTTGTCCGAAGCCTTCAAATAGTTCATTAAGTTTCAGGGTTAAACCTAAATATGCACCACCTGCGGAACGAGTTCCAGAAAAGTCTCGGTCATCAATTTTACCAAAAACATAACCAGCAGCCAAGCGCAAATTAGGAGTCAGATAATAACCAGCTTCGGCAATAAAGCCTGTTTCTGTATAATTACCTTGACCAATCCACCGCGTTTCCCCGACTACATCCATGTTGTATCCTAGTCGGTAGGTAGTGCGAAATTGTGCCAAATTTACTGTACTTGTACCTGCTAAATCACTAGCGAGGTAAGAGGTACTATTTCGTAAACCATATTTACCATAAAATTCCCATTGCCAATTAGGAGCATAAATAGCTTCCATTGCAAAAGTGTGATCTTCAGAACCTGTGCCACTTCCTAATAAAATAGTATCGGGAATAGTTGCAGGATTTTGACGATATTCATAGCGTAATAGGGCGTTAAACTTATCACTACTAATATCACGATAAGCCAAACCTACTTTCACATTGATTGTATCTCCCAAACCAACCAAATTTTGATTAGAAGAGTTAGCTTGTTGATAACGTACCAAGGCAGTTAAAGAGGGAGAAATCTTCCCAGTGACACCACCAGAAATTACTGTATTTGTGCCACCAGCAGAACTACGATATTCATATTTAGCACTAGCTTGAAATCGGGGATTATCAGTATATTCTAATCCGGCACTATAGCTATCACCGCTATTAAAACTAATAGCTGAGGCTGCTTGACCAAAAGCAAAGGGTTGAGAAAATTGTTGACCTGTGGCATTCTGTGTAAAGAAGTTACCAAATACGTGTTCATAAGCTAAATTCAAGCGCAACCCAGGAGCAATAGCCCAACGATTTTTCATGCCAATTGCACCTTGAGTAGTCATTTCATTTGCACCACCAATGAGGGAATATCGCCCAGTGAAGATAGTATCTGAACCAAGTTTTTGTTCTCCATTGACATTTAAACTGGTGATAGCATTACCGCTATATTGACCACTATTAAATAGTTGATGAGTTAGACTGACATTGACACCAGGAATAGCTGCCCAATTGAGTCCAAAGATGGTGCGATTTGGATAAAGACTATCATTTTGAGCAGAGAGACTGAGTTCATTTTGGGCTTGGAATGTGAGACTTTTAGCAATAGGAACAGTAAAACGCGATCGCAATTGTTGGGAACTACTATTTAAGGAACTACCAGAAATCCGATCTTTTCGCTCACGATAAATCCAATCTACATCGAAATTAGCTTGACCTAAACGTTGTTGAATACCCGCAGAAATAGTAGTGAGAGAATTATCAACCTGATTACCTGGAGTAGCTTGGGGTTGGGGGTTAAATAGTTGGTCAAAGGTGTTTTGAACTTGGGGAGCAATGCCAAAATTATCTTCATGGTCATATTGCAACCGCAAATTTGTACTTGTAGTCACTTTACCTGTAATTTGCGCCCCATAACGAGTTTGTCCAGGGACAAAACTAATGGTGGCATTATTAGCAAATCCTGTTTCTACAGAAGTATAATAAGCGCGACCTTGCACACCGGGGAAAGGGTTTCCTTGAGCTTCCAAACGATATGCTTGGCCACTTACCTTACCCAGAACATCTGAATAATTAGTAGAATGGGCATATTCAGCAATTAATTGACCTCCATGTCCCAAGGAAATTTTGGTATCTGCACCATAAATTTCAAAATCCCGTACTCCCTGATTTTCCTTTAGGTAAGTTGCTCCTAACCAACTTTCTTGATTAGAAGCCCGACTCAAGTTATATTGCAGACGACCTGCATAGATATTACCTTCCGAGTTTTTCACGTCATACTCATAGGTAACAACAATCCTCCGAACTAATATCTGTCCATATTCATCAAGAGCAGTCCTCAGAATAGGTTCTCGGAATAATAAAGTCCCCCGATCATAATCAATATCGTAGTCTGGTCCTCTGTTCATTGCTTGACGCTTAATTACAGTTCCCGGACGATTGAGTTCTTCTAATTCCAGATAGACGTTTTCGCTACCTCCCACTAATATGCGTCGGGAGAGGAAGTAATAACCACTAGTTCCATCTGGAGCAATAGTATCCCGTTGGAATCCTTGAACGTATTTACTATAAAAACCTGTAATTGCTAAATTTCCTAAGTTGTAGTTAGCTTTAAAGCCGTGTAGTTGACGACTGGTAGCTGTAAATTGTTGTGATGACTGTGCCAACTCTTGTGTATTGTAGTCACCCCACATAAAATAATCGGGGTTAGCACCAGGGATGTGAGGCGATCGCTCTAACCGTGCAAATACGCTATCAATGGAAGGGGTAATAACTTCAGATTTAGAACTATCACCATAAACAGGATAATTTTTATCGTTAAATGACTGAGTTCTAAACAGATTATTATCACAGTTACAATCTTCATTGAGATTACGAGAACTGTTATATGCACCTGTAAACAACCATTCTCCTATGGCTCCAGTCGCAAATATGGCTGAGTGAAAACTTACCTGTGTACTGTTATCTTTGTCAGGGGGGAGAAAATCACGATATCTGCTGTAATAATCTGTACCTTTTGCCCCCAGTCGTAAATCTACAACTCCAGTTAGCAAACTAGGACGGAGTGCAGTTTCAAATTGCAGTTGAGTAAAAGCTTCTAAGTTAGTAGTTGTACCGCGAATTCGGACTATTTGCGCTTTGGTATCTGAACGTAAGGTAGCTACAAACAAGCCATTTTTAGCTTCTACTTGGAATCCTGGTTGATCAGGTTTCAAGTCTGTACCGATAAACTCTCCCGCGCTGGGGAATAATGTGACAATAGCATCTTGGTTAGAGCGATGACCATTTTTGTCCAGCAATTCTCCCTGAATGATGGTGGTAGAACGTCCGTCAGCGGGAATCCGAGTAGCTCGACTTTCTAATTTTAATTGTGTAGCACTTCCTTTAATTGTTACCTTGACTATTTCCGGTGGTTCTGATCTTCCCACCACTTGAGCAGAAATGGTGTTTTCTCCTGGTTTTAAACCCACACCATACCATGTCTGCGTGGTCAGTTTAGTAGTAGAATCTGTTTGGGTCCGTCCGATTAAGGAGGAATTAACTAACTCACCATTAACTCGCAATTCTAACTGACTACCAACGCTAAACTGCACAATTATGGATGTAGCAGGAGTATCTAAAACCTCATCAGACATGGGGGTGAGGATTTTAACTACTTTGGCTACTTGGGAAATTTGGGATGTTGTCGTCGTTGGAAAATTCAGAGATTGAGGAACAGGAACATTTTCAGTTTTTTCTGTGGTTGTAGTTGGGTTTAAAGATGCAGGAATAGGAATATTTTTAGTTTTTTGTATTGTTCTGACTATAGGTAGTGAAGAATTGGCGGAATTCGTAAAATTTAAAGAGGGAGCAATAGGAATATTTTCAGCTTTCTGCGCTGCTGTAGCTATAGGTAACTGAGTAATAGGAATATTAGAAACTTCTTCTTTTTCTATAATTTTTGGCTGTGATTTAGCAGCATAATTTTCTGCTTCTTCCGCACTAATTTCATCACCGACATAAGTTTTTGGTTCTGAATTAGTTTGTTCAGTTGTGCTTTCAGCTTTGACTAAATTATGAGACACAACAAAGCTAAAACCTCCAGCGATAGCTCCCATCAATCTCACATTGAAAATACTAGGATGATGCAGTTTTAGTTTCATTTTTTCTTATCCTCCTGAAATGTGGGAGTGACTGCAAAATTCATCCGTACCATTCCCCCCGGTTCTACACGCACCAAGCGAGATTGGCTATTACGTTCTTTAAATTTCCGGTTAGGAGCTAGGGTATATCCTGGTAAACTACTCAGGTCTAATACACCTGTATGAGAACCGGGTAAAACATTAGCTAAGGAGAATAAACCATTGGCATCTGTGGTAATGCGATTTCCATCTTCGAGATAAATTACTGCATTCGGTACTCCCGGTTCACCTGGTTGTTGTTCTCCATCAAAATTTTTATCCACAAATACGCGGCCGATAATTGTTCCACAGTCGCTAGTAATTCCCGGACGAACTTTCAAATAGTATGTTGCTGGTCCATCTTTAACAATCAAATTGTTATCAATTCTTTGTGAACTAGCGATCGCACTATTTCTTCCTGTCCCTCGTTGGGCATCATTTGTTAATTGGACAGCATAGGCTATATTGATAGTGGCATTACTAGCAATAGTTGTATTTGTACTAAAATTAACTGTATTCCCATTCCGAATAGTGGTAATGGTGACTGCTTTGCCATCTAGTTCTCCTCGGACTGAATTAGCTAAAAAGTTGAAACCCAAAGGTAAGGTATCTGTCACCACCAAATTATTTAACGGGACATCAGATGTATTTTTCACAGATACACGATAGATAGCTGTATCTCCTGGTTCTGCTGTAGCGCGATCAGCTATTTTATTAATCTGTATTTGACTTGGTTGACACAACTTTGCCTGAAAATTCAATCCTAAAAGACTTAATGATTGAGTTGCCGCATTATTTACCAAAACCTGTTGATCTGTTATAGTTGTTTCATTATTATCGAGACTAATTGGTTGACCATCTAGAGAAGTCGCACGATACTGAACAACATTATTTTGATTACTCAAGATTTCAATCTTAATCCACTGCTGCTTGTAGATCGAATTCGCTGGTGGATTGACTACAAAAATATAGGTTTTACCAATATCAATTTGACCTTTTGTTCCATCAAGTAGAAAATTATATGCACCCTTATAAGCTAAGGGATTATTCACAATAAAATAAGGGTTGGTATTCTGACTATTTGGAGGTAATCCTTCCGGGACACCGTTGTTGGGAATATCTGGTACTTCTGTTGGTGTCAGAGAAACTAATTGTCCCAATTCTATACCTTTAGGACTAACCAGAGGTGTATAAACTCCCACGGAAAACCCTGTATAGTCAGTTAACAATGCACCTCCGCACCCGTAAATCCGTCCTAGTGGGTCAACCAATGAATTATTGACTTGGAGTTTAACAGACCGTGCGTCAATCTGGGTTGATTGTTGTTTAGTATACTTAGGGTCAGGATCTGTATAGGTGTAAGTAAAATCAGCCTGATTGTAGAAATGATTGTCTTGTTTAATTAGTATCTGTTGCCCTAATACTACTACAGGTATAGTAGTTTGTATAACACTTCCCAAGAGGAAACTAGCTGTTAACCTTTTGTACCAGCTATCTTGAAGATTAAAAAAATTTTGGATAAGCAAATAAATATTCACTGGTAAAATCCATCTTTTATGACTTAATTCACTAAATAAATTTGGAAGTTTTATCAATTATGCGTTATTCATTTATAGAGACGTTCCATGGAACATCTCTACATTCTTGACGAAAACGTATCTACTTTTTTTACTAGCGAACTTGGGTTTCATAAGTCGCTTTAACTGTTGCTTTTCCTGGAACTGAGGATATTTGCAACCGAATATGAGTATAAGCATTTGCTGGAGCGGGTTCAGTTTCCTCCTTACCGTTCCGAGTCACTTTAATAGTGGGGTTTTCTACAAAAGTGCGTTGATTGTCAATGCTGTAGGTAATTTTGGCATTATTATCAGTTTTCACTGACTTCAAGACATAGACCATTGCTTGAGGAATGGGTTGATTAAGGGTCAAATTTTTAATGGGTTTATCACTTTTATTCTTGCCAATTAAGGTATATTGCAATACATCCCCTGGCTTAACAGTGGCTTGACCTTGCAAGGACTCCCATGTTTTGATCTGCTTACCCTGTTGATCTTGAGCGATAACTTGCTTCTTGGCTTCTAAACGCAACTCTAGTTGAGGCTGCTTATTATTACTTTGGGCAACTGCGCTGGTAGACTCCCATATATTTGCTATTCCCGGTACTTGATTAAAAAATGGTACGGTAGCAATTAGAGCAAATGCACTTAAACTAGCTATGGAAAACCGTTTCATAATTTATGCTTTCTCTTCACTAAATATCCGTCATGTTTGCTAATGTACCCCTCTCCACTCAGGAAGAGGAGTAGGAGATTAAGTAAGCTATTAGACATTTAATTTGCATATTATCTAAGAGTAAAACTCTTGATGAGGTGGTTCGTATAGCCCAGTCTCAATCATGCAAATTAAAAGTAAATTAGCTTTTTAGTTAACCTTCCGTTGGAAAGTAAAGGTTCTAATTACACCTGGTGCAACCACTCCAGTGACACTATTTACATACCTAGTGACATCTGTATTGACTGTAGTTCCACTTTGGTCAAGACCAGAGTTAGTGGCTGGATTACCATTGAAGAATGTAATAGTTGATGTTCCTGAATCCTTCGCTGAACCAACAACGTTGCTAGTATCAATTTGCAAATTGTTATCGTTATCTAGCGCCCAGTTGTTGAGAGGAGTGACACCATCTTCAGTGATCACTACTTTGTTAGCATTCAAAATTACATTACCTGTTCCAGATTGTGGTTCGGAAATATTCTTGTACTGAATCACGTACTGAATAATATTGCCTGGAGCAGGTTTTTTATCTGCAACACTCAATGTCCCATCACTACCCTGTACATCAGGTCCTGTTCCTTTCAATATTTGTGACTGCTTTAACAACTGTAAAAAGCCTGTGTATACACGATCAGTAGTGATGTTTTTAATTGGCAAGTTATTACTGTCTAATCTAGGAGCATTAGTGCTATCAACTAACGTAGCAGTGATCGGTACTGGAAAGCCACGTTCAATACCCGTATCAGTGGAAAGAGGAGTTCCATCTGGCAAGTCAACTTCTACACCATAATTAACAATAGCTCCAACGCCTACATTTGTAACTTTAACAGGTGTATTACCAGATGCAATATTAAAAACACCAACACCACTGTCATAAGTATAGACAGCACGTTGAGTATCGTAACTCACGGTTACTGTAGTACCATTTGGTAAGTATGTAATATTAGCGGGTGGTGTTGGAACTATAGTTATGTCACTAGCGCTATTGCCATTGTTTTTAATTGTGTTCGTAAAACCTACTGATTGTGGATCAAGTGTCTTGCTTGCATTAGCAGCAAGATTAGGAGGAACAAACGAAGATTTGTTGGTAAAGTCAGTTGCCGTTGTCCCATCTGGTCCAGTAGCATCAGGTGCATTCAATGGACCATTGAGAACCGAGAAGTTTGAAGCGAGAGAAATAGTAAAGACGTTGACAGCACCAGTAATCGAATTGATACCTTGGTTGTTATTTGCTGTATCTATGATAGTTGAGCTATTTGTTGTGGGATAATAACCAGTATCTGTACCTGGCGTACTAGTAATAGTTTTGGTAGTTGAGTTATAGTTATCTGGGTTTTGGTCACCTGAATCGTCGAATATTAGCGGGCTATTTAAGTCTCCAGCAGTTCTACCAAATACTTGAGCTATGTTGTTAATAGTAACTGATGTCGCACTAGCACCAACACTATTAGTATTAATTTGCACATTAAAGCCTGTAACAGTTGTGCCGGCTGCAACTGAAGTGATCGAGTTAGGATCATTAATGAAACCTATGCGTTTAACTGCACTCAGGGCAGGAGGAGTAATTGTCCATGCAACTTGATCAGCAGTTTTTGGACTAGCTGCGGCCGGATCATCAATAGAGTAAACCACTTTCCAGCCTGAAGGTGGGGTTGGAATGGCATTCAGAGTTGCGTTGGCTGGAATTGCATCAGAAACTAAAATGCGCGTAACTGTAACTGATCCTTGTCCACTATCAAGGTTAATGCTTGTCCCAGCCAAGGCTGCGGGTATATATCCATTATTAGTTGGGTCGCTACCCTCAACCCGCAAACTCAAACCATAAGTTACGACATCATCATTGAGTTTTGTAGCATCACCAGCGTTATAACCTGTACGAACTTTAAGGATAGTAGCTAGAGCCAGAGTTTTAGTAGAGCTACCCACTGTAATCTTTTGGGTGGCACTAGCTTCACGCACTCCGTTAATTGGTAGGCCCTTTACTTCACCAGTAATACCACTATTATCAGGGTTATCTACAGTGTAAACGTCACCACCATCAGCAGATCGAGCCACGTTTTGAGCATCACCAGGGGTGTTACCAAGGGTAAGGCTAATTACATCACCAGGTTGAGCAGCATTTGAGATGGTTACTGGCACCCGTACCTGGATAGTACCACCAACAGGAACTGAAGGTGAGTCAACACCACCAGGAGTTACGTTTGTCCAAGTAGTACCACCATCACTGCTATATTGTAGCTGTCCATTAGCTGCTGGTGTGGTAGTTTTATCTGATCCTAGTAAACCAGCTACTGTACCAGGCCCATTGACTGTCGCTTGATTAGGAATGCGGAATTTAGTGGGGTCGTTACCAACGTTTGTGACGGTGTAAGTGTAGACTAATACATTTCCCGCCTGAACAGCAGCACCTGCGCTAGTTTGATTTGTGATTCCAGAAGCTGTAACGGTGATACCAGCTACTTCCGCTACAGTCACGGTGACAGTGTTAGAAGTTGAATTGATGGGTGTGTTGGGAACATTGGGATCTTCGTAGGTAGCTGTTGCCGTGTTACTAATGCTTTGTCCAGCTTGAGTTCCATCAGCAAAGGCAGGGGCAACAAATGGAAAAATACCATTAGCAATAAAGGCTGTGGCTATTAAGGAACGGAATAATTGAGATGGTGGGCGGTGTAAAAACTTGTTAGTACAATTCATAGTGATGTATGTATTTGCTCAATAGATTTCTGATCTGTAAAAACTCTGGTTGGTGATTTTTAAATCATCAACTGGCTAGAAACTGGGATTACAGGTTTCCAAACTATTTTCATGGTTGAAAACTTTGATATTGGAGTTATTTATCCGGTGTTAGTCGGCAATAAAGTAATTCAGTGTTCCTGAATGTTTTTTAGGTTTTAGTACACAATGGTGTCAGGTAAGCAACCATGAAACACTTCTAAAATATGGTTTTTCAAGTTTTCATTTTTAATTTCGTCCTACCGTACTGATTTTTCATCCTGAGACAAATAAATTGCTTTGTATATCTAGATATATAAATTCTAAATCATATAAGTAATATTGTATAGAGTCAGAAAAAAAAATTACTTTAGCCTAATACGTTTTTATCAAGGTATTATTATCAGTACAAATATTATTTTGACATCGAAATAAAAATAACATAACAAATATATCTACTTAAGTAAATAGTATTTGTAAATTCTATCCAATCTCATATTTCA
>CAINGU010000049.1 GCA_903848645.1 uncultured cyanobacterium
TAACAAAAACTGAACAAAGTTACATTGAAAGTCTTTCTAGTCGAGTGGAATTATCACCAACAAAAGCAGCTTTCACTTATAGTTACGGTGACTTTCGGGGCAATCCCCAAGATTTGTTAGAAAAGTGTTTTGATGTCATGTTGTACATGGCTAACTGGGGAACTCGACAGCTTTTATTTCGGTTGCCGAAAAAACTGGTAGATGCTACTTTGATTAAGCAATATTGTGTAGATGATTGTATTTCGGTTTCTAATACTTCAAATTATCTAATTCTTGATATCAATATCAATGATGAAGAATATCAAGATTGGATAGAAGGTGAGGGTTGGCTGTCTAATTTAGCATCACTGAGAAATGAATTACTACAAGGTGATTGCCGGGTTTTATATTTGGCTTGGTTAAAAGCGAAAACTAGAGTCTGCGATGATTATGAGCTATCTGAAGATGAGTCAGATGTACTAGAACCACCTGTACCTGCCAATTTACAAAAGTTGTCGGACTCGCTGCAAAGTTTTGTTGAGTTTTTTAAGGTTGATAATGATTTAATTACAGTAGCAGTAACAGATAGTAATTCTACACAGGCAGAATTTACATCTTTAGAAGCATTAATTCCCAGTTTACCAGAAGCAGAACGCAACGAATTTTTGGTTAAAGTCCTCAAGAATGAGCCATTAATTGGAGTTCAATTAGCAAAAAGATTGAAAGAATTATCTAATAGTCAACTTACTTTAGTTCAAGGTAATGGTAATAGACGATTGCTTTTTCAACTAATAGCTAGTGCCAAGGATTGTAGCAAACTTCGCCAAGAACAAGAGCTTAAAGCGGCAAAGGAGGCAAGAATTCGTCAATTGTTAGCACTAGTTCCCAAGGAAGCCAAATTATGGGAAGAAGTTTTTAGATTAATTGCTCTCAAACAATCTAAATCCTATGATGATGCAATTGCACATTTGAGAAATCTACGCGATTTAGCTGAACATCAAGGAAAGCTAGAGCAGTTTAAGTTACGCGTTCAGGAAATGCAAACAGATTACAGCAATCGTCCTGGTTTACTCTCACGTTTACAAAAGGCAGGATTTTTAAGGCTTTAATTAACCAATATCTTCGGGCTGTTTGATACAAGTCAAGCTAAAGTTGAGAAAAGCCACTTTTTTATATGAATTTTTCTATTCGCTTACTACAAGAACAGGAAATCGAAAGTGCTAATCACGTATTCCGGTTTGCCTTTGGTACATTTATCGGATTGTCAGATCCACTCCAATTTGCTGGTGATGCTGCTTATATTCGTCACCGCTATTTGATTGAACCAACAGCCGCTTTTGTTGCTGAATTAGACGGTCAATTAATTGGGTCGAATCTGGCAACTAATTGGGGAAGTTTTGGTTTTTTTGGACCTTTAAGTGTACATCCTGATTTCTGGAATCAAGGTGTAGCTAAAGAACTCATTGCAGCAGTTTGCGTAGGCGAAGCCCGTCGTAGACATCGCTTTGAAGAATGGGGAATTAAACAAGCTGGTTTATTCACTTTTCCTAACAGTGCTAAACATCATGCTCTCTACCAAAAATTTGGGTTTTGGCCGCAATTTCTGACGGCGATTATGGTTAAATCAGCATCAGCTTTTGAACCAATTTCTGACTCGATGAGGTATTCGCTGTTAAGTCAGTCGGAAAAGGAACAAGTTTTAACTGCCAGTTTGGAACTGACTAATACTATTTATGAAGGACTGGATTTAAGACGAGAAATTGAAGCGGTATCAACTCTCTCGTTGGGAGATACTATTTTCCTTGTGGATGAAAGTAGATTAGTGGGATTAGCTGTTTGCCATTACGGTGCAGGAACGGAAGCTGGTAGTAATAACTGTTATGTCAAGTTTGCTGCGGTTCGACCTGAAATGAATGCTGTAGATAGATTTGCACAATTAGTAAACTTATGCGAAAACATGACTTTAGCTGTAGGGATGTCGAATTTATTGGCGGGAGTCAATACTAGCCGTCATGAAGCTTATCGTTTATTGATAGGAAGAGGCTTTCGCACCCAAACAACTGGAGTTGCTATGCAAAGACCTAATGCGCTAGGTTACAATCAGTCAGATATTTTTGTGCTGGATGATTGGCGTTAGTTATGGAAAATCTGGTATATTTTCTATGGCGATTCAGTTGTTATTTATACAAATAATTAAAAAATCTGTGATACCAGAGGTCAGGGAAGTATTACCAAAGGTTAGCGAAGCGATGTCTGTGGCGATTTCTAGGTCGTGCTATCTCTATTCCTATGGCTCCTGCGTCGCCACGCAAGCTATCAGTTTCGTCAAGGATACGCTATTCTCTCTAACTGATAGGGATTATGTACTTGATTATTGACAAATTCTTTACTAGTCAAAGATTTCAGCCCAATTTTTGTGTAATTAATTTTGTCCAATTACTTAAAAAGCGTCATACCAACGGAGTTGGGGGGCAGAAAAAATTGGCGCACAAAATTTATCTCTGGGAAATTTGTGCGCCATGGCGCACAAAACAATCCGCAAAGAAA
>CAINGU010000050.1 GCA_903848645.1 uncultured cyanobacterium
GAGTTAGAGGATTTGAAAAGCATCTAATTTTTTATTTAGAAGGGGATGAGTATATTGAAATTGTTCGGTTAATTCATTCTGCACGGGATATTTCACAGATTTTAGCAGAAGAAGAATAGCTATAGTCATCAGCTATGCGATCGCACTCCCTCAACTCCCCAAACAGCGATCGCATCCCTTTAACCTCCCCAAAAGCGATCGCACCCCTCAACTTCCAAACAGCGATCGCACTCCCTCAACTCCCAAACAGCGATCGCACCCCCTCAAACTCCAAAACAGTGATCGCATCCCTTCAACTCCCCAAAAGCGATCGCATCCCTCCAACTTCCCAAACAGCGATCGCACCCCCTCAACTTCCCAAACAGCGATCGCATCCCCTCAACTCCCCAAACAGCGATCGCATCCCCTCAACTCCCCATTTTGTGGAAAAATTTGCGATTTACTGGCTTCTTGAATAGCACATATTTTTATATCTTCAGTTGTTATGAATTTTATGATTTCATTTTTTGCATTTTCATTTACTTCGATATAATGTTTTATTAATGCCTCTGTATAACCATCACTATTATCTTTCTGGATATTTTGTTTCTTGTTTGGTTCATTATTTTTACGTTTTTCATTTTCCATCTCTTCTTGATATTTATTGATTCTTTTTTCTATCTCCCTTATATCTTCTGCTGCATTTTGATATAATTCCAATAAACAAAGACGTGGTTCTTTATTGAATCCAAGATATTGTTTACATATAAAAGCAAAAAAATCTTTTTCTTTTTCAGGTATTTCTGGTAAACCTACCTTAATACTTTTTCCCGTATTAGTATTAATCACTAAAGCTTGCGATTCATTATAATGAAAACATTGAATATATTTGCTTCTAATTTCTTGAAATGTATATTCATTAAATATATCATTACCTTGAAATTCTTTAAAAAATAGCTTGCCAAGCTCTTCTATAGGTAAAGTAATACACTTTTTTGTATCTTGCCAAACTTTTTGACGAAATTTTCTTAAATCAGAAATATTTATTTTATTGAAAACCAGTTCTTGCATAACATCAGGTATTGCAACTTGTAATGAGTATTGAGTTTGTTTACTTATAAAACATATTTAAATATAGTCTAACATCTAGATACTAAACATACCTTCTAATTTTTCAAGAGGTGGAAGGTCTTTTAAAGCATTTTTAAAGGCTTCAGTTTTTTCAAATAAATCCTGTAAAGTTAATAAATGAATAACAACTACATCAATATCTGGATGTCCATAAAGACGCTCTGTAAATGTTTCTTTATAACCAACTCCAGACAACATAATGCTTACATCCGCCCTATGATATTTAATATCTGAGTAATATTTTCGCGCTTCATCTTTATCTAAAGGTTTTCTGCTTAATTTAGATTGAAAGTGAATTTTTTTACTTTCAAAGAAAGTTGAACCATCAATACCGTCGTCTGATCCTCCTGGACCTGGTGTTAGTTGAAGACAATCTGCAAATCTCTGTCCAAGCTTCTGCTTTGAATCGTTTTCAGCTTGAAGAATTCCTTTGATTAGGTAGTAGGTTGTTGGATTATTATACACTTTTATTTTTCCTCAAGACTAGACCTTTTCTTGACTAATATTTAAATTCTTGTCATATAAAACTTCAATGCCAGCAACAGCATATTTGCTTGCTTCTTCTACCTCTTTCACACCTAATTTATTAAGTTTGTTTAATGTTTCAGCATTAAGTATAAGTTTATGAATACTAGACCCTAAACTTTCAGGATAATATTGTAAATCCTTAACTTCAACACCTTTTTTTTCAGATAAAAAAATGATGTAGTTTATGCAAGAATTTAGCATTGTTCGCACAGACACACCAAATACTTTACAGTATTCTTCAACCTTCTTTTCTTGAGATTCAGACAAATAAACTTTTAAAGATGAATCATTTAGACCAGAATCACGCTTATCCAAGCCGGAAGAAATTAGGTAATCTACGGCTGTATTTTCTAAAGCTTGTTTTTCTTGTTGAAATTTTGGTGTCATCAGAATCTCCTAGCTAAATTATTAATTAATCAATCAACTTAGAAGAGAGCCAAAATAACTATTGAGATTTTCCAAACCTGGATAATTCCAAACAAAGTTTCTCTCATTTAATGCTTTATCTACTTCCTTGTTCAAATCCTTCATACGATTGGCAACCTTATAACTACGGGGCAATATTGGAATGTTTTCCAATTTTTTATTGATAGTTTGTTTAGATGAACCTAGAGGTACAATAATTACTTCAGGACTAAAGCCAGCAAATTCCTCTAATTGTGAAATTACTGGTAAAGTGTCAGATAAACCTTCAATTGCCCAAGGATGCTTGCTAACAGGTATAAATACAATATCAGGGTTATTGTCAACTATAACTTTGACAGTTTCAGGTAAAGGTGTACTCATATCAAGAATGATATGATCGTAAGTTTCATAATCCGCAATTCGTTTAATTGGTTCACGCTCTGGATTCCAAATTATTGACAATCTGTCATTATAGTCTTTCATTTCCAAAGGTGTATGCGCCTTGCTGCCAAAGTAAAAGAACCAAGAATTTCTTTGTGTGTCGCAATCAATTAGAAGAATACGGTTTAGCTGAGTTGCAAGAATACCTGCTAGATGAACTGCGAGTGTAGTTTTTCCTGCCCCTCCTTTATGTTGAGTGCAAAGAATTATGCTCAAATTAATCTCCTGATAATTAAGTTATACAACAGCAAATCTCCAGCAGCTTTTTTATATTTTATTTGTTTTTCTTGCTAGATTTTTAAGTAGTAGCAAGTATTTTAACAGTCTTACCCAAAAGCTCGAAAGTAAGGGCATAGCAATAAACTACACCCCTATACTATAACCTAAAGTTGCTTCACCTCACTAACCAACTTAGCCACCATATCCTTAGCGCTACCAAACAACATCGTCGTTTTAGCCTTATAAAACAACTCATTATCAACACCAGCAAAACCAGCACTCATACTGCGCTTAATCACAATAGTTTGCTTTGCGCGATCAACCTCCAAAATCGGCATCCCATAAATAGGACTATTCTTATCACTACGCGCCGCCGGATTGACCACATCATTAGCACCAATCACCAACGCCACATCAGCCTGTTCAAACTGGGGATTAATATCCTCCATATCATACAACTGCGTATAAGCCACATTAGCTTCCGCCAATAATACATTCATGTGTCCCGGCATTCTCCCCGCAACCGGATGTATCGCATATTTCACATCCACACCCATGCGCTCTAATTGATCAGCCAACTCCCGGACGCTATGCTGTGCTTGAGCAACCGCCATACCGTATCCTGGGACAATCACCACAGAACGGGCATAACCCAACATCATCGCCCCTTCTTCCGCATCAATACTGCGAACAGGTTGATCACTAGCACCAGCCGCCGCACCACCACTAGCAGTAGAGACTGAACCAAAAGCACTAAATAAGACACTGAACAAAGAACGGTTCATAGCCTTACACATAATTTCCGTGAGGATTAAACCGGAAGCCCCCACCAAAGCACCGGCGATGATTAACATATTGTTCATCACCACAAACCCAGCCGCAGCCGCAGCCACACCGGAGAGGGAGTTTAACAGAGAGATGACAACGGGCATATCACCCCCACCAATGGGGAGGACGAACATCACACCCAACACCAAGGAAACAGCCACCACTGCTAAAAATACAGGGAGGCTATCTGGTGTCCTGATTAAATAGGCACTTCCAGCTAAATAAGAACCCAAAAGCAAGAGGTTAAAAGGTTGTTGCAAAGGAAAGGTAATCGGTGTACCGCTAATTAAACCTTGTAATTTCGCAAAAGCGAGAAAACTACCTGTTAAAGTCACGCCACCAATCAACACATCCAATAACATAGAAATGTTGACATCGAGGGGGATAGGCTGTGAACTATCTAATAACCGCCAAAATTCGGCAACAGCGATAAGTGCGGAAGAAGCACCACCCAAACCGTTGAGTAAACCCACCATTTGGGGCATTTCCGTCATTTGCACTTTGTAAGCAATCACAGCGCCAATTACCGAACCAATAGCCAAGCCTACCAAAATCATCTCGTAATTTAATACGTGCTGATCTAGCATAGTGGCGACAATTGCTAATAGCATTCCTAAAGCAGCGATAAGATTACCGTTTCTAGCACTAGCGGGAGAACCGAGTTTTTTCAAACCCAGGATAAATAATGATGCAGCGACTAAGTAAGTTAGCTGAATCCCAGTTGGTAAAAAGTCGCTCATGCTTTTATTTCCTTTTTCTTAAACATTTGCAGCATTCTGTCAGTGACTAAAAAACCGCCGACAACGTTAACCATTGCCAAAATTACGGCAATTAAACCGAGAATGACTGATAAATTCGTGTTTTTCTCCCCCGCAGCCAAGATTGCACCAATTACCGAAATCCCGGAAATGGCGTTTGAACCGGACATTAACGGGGTGTGTAACGTAGGAGGAATTTTGTTGATAACTTCAAAGCCGATAAAGGAGGCTAAGACGAGTACAAATAAGGCTGGAAGTAATGCTTCTGTCATGTTGATTTTGGATTTTGGATTTTGGATTTTTAGAGGGTATTTGTAAAGTCAAAAAGTTTACTGAAAAACCTCTCTCCAAACCTCTCTCCTACAAGGAGAGAGGCTTTAAAATCCCCATTCCCTTGCAGGGAAGGGGGGTAGGGGGGTTAGGTTTTTCATTAATTCTCTTACCTATTGCAAACGTTTTACTAAACCGCTACCGCTTGCAAAGCATCTTTTACTCGTTGGTTTCTAATTTCTCCTGAGTGAGTCACACAAGCTGCGTCAACGATATCATCACCAAAGTTGATTTCTAAGGCTTTATCCTTAATCAACAATTGCATTAATGAAGTTACATTCTTTGCATACAGTTGACTGGCGTGTACTGGCATGGATGAGGGTAAATTAATTGGTCCGATAATTGTGACACCGTTCCAAACAATATCTTTACCTGCTTCTGTACAAGCGCAGTTTCCACCTTGTTCTGCGGCTAAGTCTACTATGACTGAACCAGGTTTCATTTGTGCCACCATTTCTTCTGTCACCAGTCTGGGGGCTTGTCTTCCTGGTACTTGGGCGGTGGTAATGACAATATCGGAGTTTTTGACGTGGCTGGCTACTAGTTCTTGGGTACGCTTTTTACTGTCTTCGGAAATTTCTTTGGCGTAACCACCGGCTGCAACGGTTTCTTCTTCGAGTTTAACTTCGACGAATTTCGCTCCTAAGCTTTGGACTTCTTCTTTGACGGCTGGGCGGATGTCAAAGGCTTCTACTACTGCTCCTAGTCTACGAGCGGTGGCGATCGCTTGCAATCCTGCCACACCCGCTCCCATAATAAATACCTTAGCTGGGGCAATTGTCCCCGCCGCAGTGGTCAGCATGGGGAAATATTTCGGTAATGCCGCCGCCGCAATCAATACAGCTTTATACCCTGCCAGTGAAGCCTGGGAGGACAAGGCATCCATGCTTTGCGCTCTGGTGGTACGGGGGATTAATTCCATACTCAAAGCTGTAATTTGCCGATTTGCTAATTGTTGGGCAATTACGGGATTTCCCAGGGGATTAAGGAAGCTAATTAATACAGAGCCAGATTTGAGTAATTCAATTTCTGCCCGGCCATCTTCTCTGGTTTGGGGTGGGCTAACTTTGAGTAAAATATCTGCTTCACTCCATAATTGAGCAGAATCATGGCTAATTTTTGCCCCTGCGGCTTCATAATCAGCATCACTGAAAAATGCTTTTTCTCCCGCCCCTGCTTCTACAAGAACTTCTAAACCTTGTTTGACTAATTTGGCTACGGTGTCGGGAATTAAAGCTACACGCCGTTCACAAACTTCTATTTCTTTAGCAACTGCTATTTTCATGCAATCTCCTGGATATAAATACTTAACATCATCCTTGCACTATTAATACTTTTTATCTCAAATTAGTATCATTAAGCTGATGGGATAATCAACCATGAATTACCTTTGTAGATACAACTTTCAAAGTTTGTTTTTGTTATCTTCCTTATCTAGTCACAATCTCAATTTGACAGTATGCAGATATCATCCTTACAAAATAGCTATAAGTAAAATTAGTTATCGCACATCTTCTGCCGATTTTTACATTTTGGATATTGTTCTTTAGATTATTTTATATATTGGCAAAATTTCATTCTTGAATTACTAATCATTTCAGCTATATGTGAATATTCATAATTAGCAATAAAAATTATTTTTTAGATCACAAGATTAACAATATTGACTGTGAATCACATTAATTTTAGTTTATAGATGGAATTTTTCACGAGAATGGCACTTTTACCTTTAACTAACGTCAATTGTCAAGCATATAGTAGTAAAGTTTAATTACAAATACTCACACTGCGTTACAAACTATCAACTAGAGGAAACCTAATTTATGAAACGCCTACTTTCTGCCTTAGCTGTGACTAGCTGTTTATTAGCAGGTTTACCAGCTATGACTTGGGCGCAGAGCCTACCTGGTGTAACATTATTTAGCGGTGTCAAAAGTGAAAACCAGTTGCCCTTTCGGTTAGATTTTGGCGGACAAACTAATAGCACTGATCGTTATATACTGAGAATTCCTGCCAAAAAAATGAAATTAGCAGTAGCTCAATTTGCCATTACCTATCCTGATTATTACCAAGGAAGTTTTGATACCAAAAATGTTGAAGTCTTAGTTAAAGGCAAAAAAGTCCCCCTATCGGAAGTGAAATGGGATAAGGACGGCCGGGTGATTCAAATATTTCCCGAAGAACCAGTTCCCGCCGGTCACAAAGTCGAGTTAGTCTTATCCAACGTTCAGAATCCGGCTTTTGGGGGAGTTTTCTATTTTAACTGTCAAGTTCTTTCCCCTGGAGATGTGCCATTATTGCGTAGTCTTGGAACTTGGATTATCAGTATTACTTAAGAAGGGGACAGAGAAAATTAATCAACCTTTGCCTTTTACCACTGACAACGAACAACTGACAACTCTATCCAGAAATCTGATTCGATTGCCTGTAAAGTGGTAAAATATCAGATTGTGACTTTTTATGAAAATCGCCTAAAAGGAGAACGATATGCAAAGAACACTGGGCGGCACTTGCCGTAAGAGAAAAAGAACATCTGGATTTCGTGCCAGAATGCGGACACCAGACGGCAGAAACGTGATTAGTGCTAGAAGAAGAAAAGGACGGCATCGTTTGAGCGTGTAGGGTAAAATTCAGCAATTAATATCTAGTTGTGGCTTTGCCCAAAGCATATCGTCTCAAATCCCGTCAGGATTTTCAGGCAGTTTTCCGGGAAGGAATTCGGCGACATAGTTCTCATCTCACTTTGAGAGCTTTAAAACCTACTCTTTTGACAGAACCTTCTTTGGATACTGCCCCCCCTGCCACAAAAATTGGTATTGCCATTAGTACAAAGGTCAGTAAACGCGCCGTTGTTCGCAACAAAATCAAAAGGCAAATTACAGCAGCATTACATCAATTGTTGCCTAAATTAGTCCCAGGATGGCGGCTAGTATTAATTGTGAAACCAACAACAGCAAAATCTGAGTGCGAAACCCAGAAATTTCTGCAAGAATTAGAGCAGTTGTTGGCACAAACTGAGGTATTAAATGGGCATTCGTGAAGAAGTTTATTATGAGGGTGGTCCCCACATTGGGGATTTGATTCTCAACCTGCTAATTGGGCTAACAGTGGTGGGTATCCCCCTAGCTGTTGGGGCAATAGTCAGGGCTGTATGGCTACGCTTCCGCATCACAGATCGAAGGGTATGTGTAACTGGCGGTTGGATGGGACGCGATCGCTATGATGTAATTTATTCAGAAGTGGTAAAAGTTGTCAAAGTTCCCCGTGCCATCGGCCTATGGGGAGATATGGCAGTCACCCTCAAAAATGGAACTCTCATAGAAATGCGGGCTGTTCCTAACTTTCGGGAAGTCTATGACTACATTAACGAAAAAGTGGCTGCTAAAAATCCCCAATATAGCAGTGCTAAATAATTCATTTGTGTTGAGTTTCATCCCTTTGGATACTCAGCACAACCCCTAAAAGATGATTTTATCATTCACCTTTTGAGATAATGTGCGGCTATCTGTAGCTTGTGAATAGTCGCAGCAATGCTTAACAAAAACCTCTACAATATAGAGCAAAAGCTTGGGAGATAACTACCTCTAGCGTAGAAAGGCAACTAACTATAGTCAGAGGAGATGATCAACCAAGCATCCCACTCCTAACCGGGGTGGGAGTGTCAAAGTACCGCAGGTTGAATTCAGAATAATGGATTTTGGTATCGGGTTTCTCTCGAACAACGTGATGTTGCCAATCATAGACCTTTTCTATGGTGTTTTCCCTAGCTATGGATTGGCAATAGTAGCCTTAACATTAATTATCCGCTTTGCACTCTATCCCCTGAGTGCCGGTTCTATCCGTAGTATGCGACGGATGAAAGTCGTGCAACCGCTAATGCAAAAGCGCATGGCAGAAATCAAAGAACGCTATAAAGACGATCAGCAAAAGCAACAAGAGGAAATGCTCAAGGTCCAAAGTGAATTTGGCAATCCCTTAGCAGGATGCTTACCTCTGCTGTTACAGATGCCAGTATTATTAGCGCTTTTTGCCACTTTACGTGGTTCACCTTTTTCTGGTGTTAACTATTCCGTTAACCTGCAAATCTTCCCTGAAGAACAAATAGAGCGCATTCAACCCCAAGCCTTTGCCACTGCCCCACAAAACATCTACATTGCTGATGGAGAACATACTCAAGTTTCTGCCATCTTACCGGGGGGTAGTAAGTTAACAGTGGGAGAAAAGACTAAGATTCAATATCAAACCGTAGAAGGTAAACCATTTGATTTGCTCTTAGTAGAACATCCAGAAACTAAGTTGACACCTGAATGGAAAATCACTAAAGGTGAAGAAAGGGTTAAAATTGATGCCGAAGGCAATATAGAGGCTCTAGAAACCGGAGACGTGACCATTCAAGGCACAATTCCCGGACTAGCAGCAGACAAAGGATTTCTCTTTATTGATGCTTTGGGTAGAGTCGGAGCTATTGATGCCGATAACACAGTCCATTGGGATATTGTAGGGATGATTGTCTTCTTTGGTATCAGCCTTTATGTGAGCCAAATGCTGTCTGGGCAAAATTCCAGCGGTGGCAATCCTCAACAAGATACAGTAAATAAAATTACCCCTGTGATCTTTTCTGGGATGTTCTTATTCTTTCCCCTACCGGCTGGGGTACTCATGTATATGGTAATTGGTAACGTTTTTCAAACTATCCAAACCTATATCCTCTCCCGTGAACCTCTACCCGAAGAAATCCAAAAAATCGTAGACTTACAGGAGAAAGAAGCCCAAACCATCGAAGTAAAAGCGTTGCCATTTGAACCCAAAAGTTCTAAGAAAAAGGCTACTGGTTGATTATGAGCGACATTTCTATGCAAAGTAGTGAACAATGGTTGCAGAATTTGCTACTTCTGACTGGTGTATCTACTCAAGTACGGGCTAATTTAGAAACTAACCCATCTTCTGAGCAAGATGTACCAGCAGGAGCAAGCTGCTGGTTGACAATAGATCAAACCAATTTAACATCAGAACAAATTAGGATTTTAATTGGTGCAGGTGGTTCGGTGCTAGATAGCATTCAATATCTAGCAAATTCCGTTCTCAACTTAAATCAACCAGAAGAAAATCAAACAGCTTACACGATTGAATTGAGCGGTTATCGGGTGAGACGAGAAGCCGAAATCCGCACTTTAGCCGAAACTGCTGCCGCAGAAGTCCGCTTTTCGGGAAGAGAGGTAGAACTTCAATCTCTCAGTTCTTCAGAACGCCGACAAATCCACACTTTATTGCAGGAATTTTCGGATTTAGAAACCTTCAGTCGTGGTAAAGAACCCCATCGTTATTTAGTTGTTCGTCAGGCAGTTACACCATAATTAGGGAATAGGGAATAGGTGATGATTTTATCAATCACCATTTACCCATTACCCATGCTCAATTTTAAGGGTATTTCACAAATCCTATGGACGCTATTTTTATTCCGCAGCTAACTAAAGCCCCGGAGCGGACAGAGGAAATTCAAGTTCAAGAGTTTCTGCCTGGACTAGAAACATTGACACCAGTTCGCGGAGTTATCCAGGTTAAACATCAGGGTAATTATTTAGAAGTTTCATCTCAAGCAGAAACAATTGTTACTTGCACCTGCAACCGCTGTTTGCAGCAGTATAACCATCGTCTGGTTCTCAAGACTCAGGAAGTCATTTGGTTAGATGAAACCGCTAATCAAACGGAAGATTTGCCTTTAGAAATGGAAGTTGCTGTCGAAGATTTACTGGAAACTCTAGCACCTGATGGTCATTTTGATCCCGGTGAATGGCTCTATCAACAGATGTGTTTAGCATTACCCCAGCGTCAATTATGTAATGTTAATTGTCCAGGTATTTTGGATGCTGCTGTTTCTGAACCACCTACTGATAGCCGTTGGGCTTTATTAGATGCGTTGAAAAAGCAACTCCCAGATAATTAGTAAATTTACTATTTGGTGTGTTATGGACTAATTTATAGTAGGGCAAAGGGAATGGGGAATACTAAATAGGTTTCTATTTTGTCGAAATCATTTTTTCAATTTGTATTAGATGTGAAAAAATGCTAAGTTTTATAGTATTTATCAACAACAAAACTTACTTTTTTCACCTCTGTTTATCTGGCTTGTCTTTCCCTATTATTAAAACTAAATAAAAACGCCTTTTGAAAAATGGTATGGAAAGTCTTATATCAACTCGAGGAGGAGTAGCCAACCGTTTATTAAATACACGCTTTAGTTCTGCTAATTGGCTATTGGTAAAGGTTGCTGCTACTTGAGGATGGATACGAGCTAAAAACTTTCTGATTGCAGGATCTGTCTTCAAGGAGTTTTGATTTAAATTGGGATCAGACATATTACTGTGAGTATAAATAAAATTCAGAGGGAACTCCGAAGCAACAGGGAACAGGAAAAACTCATGTTTAAAAACATGAGATTGAAATAATGACACTGTTTTTTTCGTGCTACGCATCTTGTAAAAACATCTTTTTTTTGACTGAGCTTTAAACTCAGCAACTTTTGTTTCTTATCTGTTCCCTGTTCCCTTCTTTTGTAAAATTTAAAAATCAGGACTGTGTTGATCATCCCAACACTTTTTATTATCCCAAGTTCTGCCAGTTTTTTCGCATTCAGATTGATTATCAATCCAAGGAATTGACGTGGAATGAATAAATATGGATGGGATACTAATTGAAGGTAACAGGAAAGAAAATATAGTAAATATAGAAAAGAAAGTAATAGTAAGAAATCCCATCAAAAATAAGAAATTGATTGGAGTTAAAATAGGATATAAACCTTTTTCCTGAATTAATCGCGTTTGTGAGCGGCGCTCCCATCCAGCTAAGAATAATAGATATGATCTTGCTCCGGGAATAGGAATTGAAATTCGCAAGTCTATAGAATGATTAGCTTCAGCACGATAACTAAAGACCTTATAAATAGCTTCTATTTGTTCATCTGTTAGGGTTGCTAATATTTCCGGTGAAATTTCAGCTAAAAGTTTTTTAAAAGCGGGATCGCCCAGATCTATTTGTTTCATACATTATTTATAGACCGTTTTTTAGAGAAAGTTGTCATGTACTCTATATTAATCATAAATAATTATGAATTTGGGAATAAGGAATAATTAGGAATTGCCAGCCTAAAATTTACATTAATTACCCAAAAATAACGTAAAATACCTGATTTATTCTGTAATTTATGTAGCCCAAAGCTTTCTGTGCCGAGTTTCTTATCTAAAGTGTAAGCGTTGCGTTGACGCAGCTTATCGTACAAAATAAAATATATTGCATCTGTATTTCGTACTTGATGCGTAAGTCCTAGATAATCATAAATTTATTGATGCGCTGGAAAACTTGCTCTAATAAATCAGGATTATTCATATCAACATATTCAAGATTAGGAGATTGTCTAAACCAAGTTCGTTGACGTTTTGCGAATTGTCTGGTGTGTAAAACAATTAATTCTTTGGCTTCTTCTAAAGAAATTTCACCAGCTAAATATTGCTTAATTTCTTGATATCCCAAAGTATTTAATAAAGATAAATCAGCACCATATTTCTGACAAAGATATTCAACTTCACCAACTAAACCATCTGCTATCATTTGTTCAGTCCGTTTACGAATTCTCACATCTAAATGTTCTGCATCAGAATCTAAACAAATTTGTAAAATTGGATAATTCGGAGGATTTTCTCCTTGCTGCTCAGAAATAGGAATACCAGTTGCATAATAAACTTCTAAAGCTCTTAAAGTTCTTACTAAATCGTTAGCATGAATTTTTTGAGCAGCAATAGGATCAACTTGTTGTAACATAGGGTAAAGTTGAACTTGACCAAGAGATTCTAATTGCGATCGCAATTCTGGTTGTGGTGAAACTCTGGGAATCTTCATTCCTTGCACAATGGAACGAATATATAAACCAGTTCCTCCAACTAACAGCAGTGGCTCAACTTCTAAACTCGCAATTAAAACTTGTGCTTGTTCCTGATAATCTGCTAATGTCATTATTTGAGTTGGTTCGCAGATGTCTATTAAATAATGGGGAACTGATTGTTTTTCCGCTAGATTTGGTTTAGCTGTACCAATATCAAATTCACGATATACTTGACGAGAATCCGCACTAAGAATTACAGTATTTAATCTCCTCGCTAAACTCAAAGCTAAACCAGATTTACCCGTCGCTGTCGCCCCACAAATTACAATTAATTTAGTCATTAGTCAGTTGTCAGTTGTTCCTTGTCAGTTGTCAGTGGGAATAAGAACGAAAAATAGGGAATTTTCTCCCCAATTCCCATTAGGGTTATCACCCTTATATAAATTTCTCATGAAATTGCGCTACAGACGGCAAGAAGGCTTTTGTGTTATAATGTTGGGGTGATTTGACTTTTTTCGCCTTTTGGCGATATTAAACCCAAGCATCAGGAGAATTTTCATGACGAGCAGTTACAGTGCCGATCAGATTCAAGTTCTGGAAGGTCTGGAAGCCGTCCGCAAACGACCAGGGATGTACATTGGTACTACAGGTCCGAGAGGACTCCACCATTTAGTTTACGAGGTAGTGGACAACTCTGTTGACGAAGCTTTGGCGGGTCACTGTACCCATGTTGAAGTGGATATCAATGCTGATGGTTCTGTTACCGTAACAGATGATGGTCGGGGTATTCCCGTAGATATCCACCCAAAAACCGGGAAATCGGCTTTAGAAACAGTGTTAACTGTTCTCCACGCTGGTGGTAAGTTTGGTGGTGGTGGCTACAAAGTTTCCGGTGGTTTACACGGGGTGGGGATTTCTGTTGTTAACGCCCTGTCTGAGTTTGTAGAAGTTACGGTTTGGCGTGATCACAAAGTCCATAACCAGCGATATGAACGCAGTTTCGCCGTTACGGAATTAGTAGCAACGCCTTACAAAGAAGATAGAACTGGTACATCTATTACCTTTAAGCCAGATACACAAATTTTTACCACCAGCATAGAATTTGATTACATTACTTTATCAGGTCGTTTGCGCGAGTTGGCGTATCTGAATGCAGGTGTCAGAATTATTTTTACGGATCATCGTTTAGAAATCCTGAAAAGCGACACACCAAGAATCGAAACTTACGAATACAAGGGTGGTATTAAAGAATATATCGCCTACATGAATCGTGAAAAGCAACCACTTCATGAAGAAATTATCTATGTCCAAGGGGAACGTAATAACGTCCAGGTAGAAGTTTCTTTACAGTGGTGTACGGATGCTTACACAGATAATGTTCTCGGTTTTGCTAATAATATTCGGACTATTGATGGTGGTACACACCTAGAAGGTTTAAAAGCAGTTTTAACTCGGACATTAAATGCGACGGCTCGTAAACGGAATAAAATTAAAGAAGGTGAATCTAATCTTAGTGGTGAACACGTCCGCGAAGGTTTAACCGCTGTAATTTCTGTCAAAGTCCCTGATCCTGAATTTGAAGGACAAACCAAAACTAAACTGGGAAATACTGAAGTTCGCGGGATTGTTGATTCTTTCGTGGGTGAAGTTCTCACTGAGTATCTAGACTTTCATCCCGCCATAGCTGATGCTATTTTAGATAAAGCTATCCAAGCATTTAAAGCTGCTGAAGCTGCCCGACACGCACGGGAATTAGTCCGTCGGAAATCAGTATTAGAATCTTCGCCTCTACCTGGTAAATTAGCAGATTGTAGCTCTCGTGATCCGGCTGAGTCTGAAATATACATCGTGGAAGGCGATTCAGCTGGTGGAAGCGCAAAGCAAGGACGCGATCGCCGGACTCAAGCAATTCTCCCTCTGCGTGGTAAAATCCTCAACATTGAAAAAACTGACGATTCCAAAATCTATAAAAATAACGAAATTCAATCGTTAATTACTGCACTCGGTTTAGGTGTCAAAGGTGAAGAATTCAACGCTGCACAATTACGATATCATCACATAGTCTTAATGACCGATGCTGACGTAGATGGGGCGCACATCCGCACGTTGTTGTTAACTTTCTTCTATCGCTATCAACGAGCATTGATTGAACAAGGTTTCATCTATATTGCTTGTCCTCCACTGTACAAAGTAGAACGAGGCAAAAATTATCAGTATTGTTACAGCGAACGGGAATTGCAACAGCATCTAGGTACTCTTCCCAGCAATGCTAACTATACCATTCAGCGGTTTAAAGGTTTGGGGGAAATGATGCCCGCACAACTGTGGACAACCACCATGAACCCAGAAACCCGCACTCTCAAACGAGTGGAAATTGAAGATGCAGCCGAAGCTGATCGGATTTTTACCATCTTAATGGGCGATCGCGTCGCACCAAGACGCGAATTCATTGAAACCTATGGTTCTAAACTGAACATGACAGATTTAGATATCTAAGGTAATGGGTAATGGGTAATGGGTGATTGGTAATTGATAATTACGTTTCTACCTCCCCTGTTCCCCGTTCCCTTTCTCGATAAATTTTTCACTAAAAATCATAAATTTTCTCCACAAATAGGGAAAGCATTTGCTATGCTTAGATAGCGCAACTAGATATTATCTACAAAGCAAAGATTGGTAAGCATACACAAAACTTTTCATAACCAGATGACAGCCGCTTTCTTAAAATCAGAAGTATTCAAAATCACAATTGACATACGTAAAATTACTTAAATATATCATTAGGTAACTTTAGCAACAATATTATTTATCACCTGATTAAAATATCGTTGTATACAATAGGAACAGTTTGTCAAGTTGCACAGGGTAGAAATCTCAACTCTGCGCTAATGTGTGAATAAGGCTGAATCGAGTGAAATCTCAATTCCTCTTTCACCCCAATAAAATATGCCATAATCTTAACTCCTTAGTTCAGATTCTTGGTATAGCATATACAAGGGTTACTGCCTGGAAACAAGTGCTAATCACTAGCTAACGGTTGTACAATTAGTTCAACCAGAACTAATATCTGTAAACAATTACCCGCCGTCGGGTTAAGTTTAAGCAGGACATAAACGCTATTTTGTTCATTCGTGAACAATTTGTACAAGTTTTATAAAGCAGCAAGTGTGCCTACCTTTTAATTTAATGAGAATGCCACTGCCAAACCAAAAAGTTTTCGACAAGATTTAATGGTGTCACCGCCATTTTTAATGTCTTTTTGATAAAGGTGGCTTAATCTTAGTAAATGAGTTCATAAATAATGCACAAAAAGAGGGCAATTTTTGTGAAACAGGCTACAATCGGAACAGTATTTACAGTTAAATCTGCCAAATGTCATATACTTGTGTTCCCATCAGGAAGCTTTTTGAAAAAGATGGATCTAGGTTTATAGATTCAGTCAATCAAAAGTGACATGAGGAATTGCCAAGGATGACAATTAAAAAAAGCGAGCAATTCACTCAAAAGTGATATTTGCCACTTTTACTAAACAATCCTGCTGAAAACAGGAAAAAAATCACCGAAAATATCTGAGGGTAATCAGCCAAACCCCAATTTTCGGTTCACAGATTGCTTAATGCCAAAAGTAATCTAAATGTCTTGAGTAACTGATTCTGCAAGGAGCATGAGGAACGCGGCATGAACCAGGCTAACAACGTACTCGATAATATTTATCAGCCTGACCTAGAAATGATAAATCCGCCTGAGATCGAATTACAAGCACTCTTAATAGAAGAAGAGGACTTATTGCTGACTGATGACGGCGAAATTGATGATTTTTTAGATCCTCAGTCTGATGAGGACGACGCAAAGTCTGGAAAAGCCGCTAAATCGCGTCGTCGGACACCAATTGCCAAGAAAAAGCACTACACCGAAGATTCGATTCGTTTGTATTTGCAAGAAATTGGGCGGATTCGTTTGTTACGCGCAGACGAAGAAATTGAATTAGCGCGGAAAATTGCTGAATTACTGGAACTAGAACGAGCGCGGGAAAGGCTTTGTGAACGCCTAGAACGCGATCCTAGAGACAGCGAATGGGCAGCAGAAGTATCCTTACCATTACCTACCTTTCGTTATCGGCTGCACGTTGGCCGCAGAGCGAAAGACAAAATGGTACAATCTAACCTGCGGCTTGTAGTTTCCATTGCCAAAAAATACATGAATCGGGGCTTGTCCTTCCAAGACTTGATTCAAGAGGGTAGTTTGGGTTTGATTCGTGCGGCTGAAAAGTTTGATCACGAAAAAGGCTATAAGTTTTCTACCTACGCTACATGGTGGATACGTCAAGCAATTACTAGAGCGATCGCTGATCAGTCCCGCACTATCCGTTTACCGGTTCATCTCTACGAAACCATTTCTCGGATTAAGAAAACCACCAAACTCCTCTCCCAAGAAATGGGACGCAAACCCACAGAAGAAGAAATTGCGACTCGCATGGAAATGACCATCGAGAAACTGCGGTTTATTGCCAAATCTGCCCAGTTGCCAATTTCCTTAGAAACACCTATCGGGAAAGAAGAAGATTCCCGGTTAGGCGATTTTATCGAATCTGATGGCGAAACACCAGAAGATCAAGTTTCTAAGAACCTGCTGCGGGAAGACCTAGAAAAAGTCCTAGATAGTCTCAGTCCCCGGGAAAGAGATGTTCTCCGACTTCGCTATGGTTTAGATGATGGTCGTATGAAAACCCTGGAAGAAATCGGCCAGATTTTCAACGTTACCCGCGAACGCATTCGTCAAATCGAAGCTAAAGCACTCCGTAAATTACGCCATCCTAATCGGAATAGTGTACTGAAAGAGTATATTCGTTAATTGTTAGGGGTGGGTTTAAATCATTAACCTCTTAAACCTGCCCCCAGCATTAACTACATCTTGCCTTGCTGCATAACTTCTTGCAGATGATGACGAATTTCGTGTGCTTGTTCAATTTCTGATTGCCGTAATTTTTGGAACAGTTCTACACAGGGTTGAGAATTAGCTTCCTTGGCATCTTTGATATAATTTTCATAAGCCTGAACTGCTACCGATTTAGTATGCAGCACACTAATAAAATCAAACTCTAAGTTACTAATGGGTTCTTGAGTTTTGGTTTTAGTCATTTTTCGACTCTGTTAGTTATTTAATTAATTTCTACTTATTCCCTTAGATTTATTCATCTGTCTAAAAGCTGATAAAATCCTCTGTTGTGAGTAGAGACGTTTTGTCAAAATGTCGCTACTTATTTAATTTTTGCGCTTGTTGTAATAACTGCTGGGAATTTTTTACCCATTGTAAATTACCTTGAGTATTATATAAATCTCTGGCATATTGGAAGACCTGCACAGCTTCTTTATACTGCTTTAACTGCATAAAAACTAACCCTGCACCATAATAGGCATTAGCATAATTAGAATTGGCTGCGGCTGATTTTCTGAAAGCTGCTAAACCTTCATTTAATTTTCCCTGGTTAAATAAAATTGAGCCAAGATTATAGTGTGCTTCTGCGTATTTAGGATTGATTTTAATTGCTTGATTAAAAGCTGCTTTTGCTTGCTCAATTTTCCTTTGTTGCAAATAACAGATACCTAAATGATAAGCCGGTTCAGGAGCATTTTGACTATAGGTTCTGGCTTTTTGAAAAGAGGCGATCGCACTTTCCCAATTTTTCTCCTGTTCCCTCAACAACCCCATGTTATAATGGGCAAAACCCAGATTTGGATTTAACTTCAAAGCCTGATTTAAATAATCTTTTGCCAATTTTAAATTATTTCCTTCTAATAATGCTCCACCTAAATTTGCAAAAGCTAAAGCAAATTGAGAATCGGCTTGGGTAGCTTGATAAAAAGCATCTGCCGCAGGTTGTAACTTTCCCGATTGTCGTAGTGCTAAACCTAAATTATAGTGCGCTGCTGCTAATTTAGGATCTAGTTTAATAGCTTCACGAAAAGCGGTAATTGCTGCTTCTACTTTTCCCAATTGAATCGCTTGTAATCCTTGATTTAGAGAATCTGTAGCTGCTTTACTATTTGTGGCTTGTGCCAGTATTAGAGTATGGGGAGGAGTGGAAAATACTGGTTGAATATTAATACCTAATAATAATAAACTGATTATCCCTAAGATGCGATATTTAATGAGTGATAATTGCATGGATTTATTTCGCGCAAAGGCACAAAGGAGCAAAGACGCAAAGGAAGATCAGGAAAAATTAATGTTGTTCTGGTAAATAATCTTGATTTAAACTTTGATCTGTAGTAATTGGAGAGTTTACAGGAAAGGTATCAAGTGATAAACCTGTTTCTAACGCAGCTTGTTTTCTGGCATCTTGATAACATTCGTTAAATACCTCAGATAAGTATTTTTTTAAACTTGGACTTTCGGTTAAGTCTTCTTTTAATCTGCGTCTATGTTCAAAGATAGTAGATAACCAACTATTAGTGCGTTTTTCTGGCTGATATTTATATTTGAGAAGATGCATTAATACAACTAATAAGTTGCTTTTTAATGCTCTTTTTTCACTTCTGCCCATGCTTTCGATTTCTTCAATCAAATTGTCTAAATCAATTTCAGCAAAGTTACCATCTTTTAATTGTTTGGCTGTTGTCTTTATCCACAAATAAAAATCTTTTTCGTAAAGATTTGAATTAGTAACGGTTGTTGGTTGAATTGCTGTCATTTTATTCCAACCTCCTCAAATAAATTGTGAGATTTTGCGATAGTACCTTTAGGTAATCCCAGAATAATTAGCTGGTATCATAATGATTATAATTGCAAATTAGCTTTTGTGAATTGCTCACTGGATTTTTTTTAGTTTCCCATTCAATATTATCTGTCAAAAGATCGCTAATCCAAGAATAACTCTAATTTAAATTACTTATTGATAACTAAACCTTAAACTCATTATTATACTTGTATGTTAAGTATATATAACATCTTAACAATACAGGAAAACTTTATGGGCTTTATATTCTCCCTGCTTACAAGTCTCATAGCAATTCTCATATATCTCCAAACTGGCAGAATAACCAGCGAAAGGACTAAATTGGCAGTCCGTGGAATTACCATATTAATTGGTAGTATGACCTTACTGGCTTCAATTTCTAGACTGTTGGTGATTGTTCCACCGGGAAATGTCGGTATTGTCAACTCATTTGGTAAAATTTCCGATAATACTCTTGATTCAGGAGTTCATGTAGTTAACCCCTTTGCCAAAGTTATAAATTTTTCTACTCGTCTCAAGGATATCAAGGAAAATATAGATACAACATCTCAAGAAGGTTTGAGTTTAAATCTTGATGTTAGTCTTCAATATAAACTTGATCCTCAAAAAGCAGCAATAGTATATAAAACAATTGGCACTGATGAAAAACAATTGATAATTTCTAGATTTCGTTCTACTGTTCGCGCTATCACAGCTAATTATTCCGCTAGTGCAATTTACTCAATAAAACGCCAAGAAATAGCTAAAAAAATTGATGAAGAACTCACAAAAGAAATACCCAATTTGGGTTTTATAGTTGAACAAGCACTTTTGCGAAATGTAAAAATGCCTGAGACTTTACAAACAGCAATTCAAGAAAAGCTCAAAGCAGAACAAGAAAATGAGCAAATGAAATTTGTATTAGAAAAAGAGCGTCAAGAAGCAGAACGGAAAAGAATTGAAGCTAAAGGTATAGCTGATTCTCAAAAAATTATTGCTGGTGGACTCACTAACCAAGTTTTGCAATTACGCTCGATTGAAGCTACAGAAAAAATTGCTGAATCTAATAATTCCAAAATTGTCGTTATCGGTTCTGAAAAGGGAGGAATACCTATTTTAATTCAGCCAGATTCAGGAGTATCAAAACCTTAAAAGTTTCTCTATTTTTCGTTTTTTGAAATCATAATTTTTATCATCCTATAAATAGTTATTTTGTGTTGGGTAACATACGTCAACCCAACCTACAGATTACTTGAATTAATACTCATCATCATTACAAAAAGATACACAAGGACTATCAATTTCTACCGCTGGAGTGAATGAATTACAAAAAGTGACTTTAGCACAATTAACTGCCAACTCATCAGGGTGAGTGCATTCTAAATTGATATAAAAAGCACACTCTTCACAAATAGTTTTATGTAATAATTGCATTATTATCTTGCATTTATCGTCAATTAACAACAAAAGAGCAGTTAAGAAACTGGACTTTACTAACTTATCTTGTTTTGATTAGTTTGTAGAATTAAGCTATTTTTGGTACATAGAATAAGTAGCCTACATAAATAATTGGCTTTAATCCCATACTTGATATCAAATAAGCGTGAGTGCTAAACGTCTACCAGAAACTACTGCTCATGTGAGAGTTACCCGCCAATCTTGGCAACAAGGCTTTCTTGAAGGTGAAGTTAGCGCTGGTAATTTTCAGTGGCATTTCCAGTGGCATTTCCGTCGGGGAGAACTTTCTGTGAAGCCTTCCCAGGGTCGTGCTTTAATCAAAGAACCTCTAGGGCGGTTTTTAGAACAACAGGACTATCAGTTAGAACCTGGGGGGGATTATGATTTTACAATTCGGGCTGAATTGTAAATTAATTGTCACTCGATTTTGGATTTTGGATTTACGATTTTAGATTAAGTCCTTCTTGGAAGAAGAGGCTTGAAATCCTTTAGTTTAGATTTTGTGATTTTCATTTTAATCCAAAATCTAAAATCTAAAATTGTTCAGTCAGTCAGTCGGTTAAGATATCGTTCAATCAAGAGAATGGCCACAATGTCATCTATTGGCCGGGGTGGTTGACGCAAACCCTTGGGTAAGAGTTTAGTAATGCCTTGGGGTGGATACATCTGCCAATAGCGATCGCGTGCTTGTAAAGTGGAATAACGTTCATCAACCAAAATGATATTGGTGGGTTTACTTAATTCTTGATTAAGTTGCTGTTTCCACTTTTTAGCCGTTGTTTGATCTCCCATTACCATTAACGATACAGGGAATTTTTGCAGTTGTATTTCAATATTAGCGATCGCCTCATTTGCCAAAACAACTTGATGATAGAATAGTTGTCTATCCAGTCCCATCACCGCAATCCCACATTTATCACGACCGGGATCAAATCCTAAAATTACAGGTTGTGTATTAGTCATTAGTTCCGTAGGGGCGCAGGGCCTGCGCCCAATATTGATTGTATTAATTTTTAATTTATTTCTTCATGTACTAAAAAGAATTTGTCCATTTAAAATGGCTACTAACTTAACTCTCAACGGACCTACAGTATAAGTATTTTCTCCGGCTATGGCTTTAATTTCTACTTCTTGCTCCGTCTGCTGTAATTGGGTAACAAAGCGCAAAAAAGTGCCTTCTATTTCGACAGTTTCGACAATTCCCGCATTGCGGGCGCGAAATTGAGAAGCGGAAATTAGTAAATCTAAGCGTTGACGCATTTGTTCAGATGTCATATTTTTTAAATCCGCTGTAGTAGTAGCCAGCACCTCTCCTGATGAAAATACAAGTTGATTTCGGGCTGCATCTGCAAAAAATTCTATTTGCTTTTCACCTCTAACATAATTACCCGCTGAGAAAATTCGCACTACATATTCTCGACCATCTTTAATTTGTGCGATTAGTGCTTCAACCTGATCTTTGGTGACACGGAGTATTTCTTTATTGGCCGGAGTAGCACCAGGTTCAGTTAATTGAATATTCGCATTGCGGTTAGCTTCCTGGAGAATTTGGATAACCGCCTGTTGTGCCGCATTAGGCTTATCTACAGTAATTAACCCTGCCGCTATTACTTGGCCTTTAACTAAAGCTAGTTTACCCAACCGGAGGTCACGATAGGACTGATAATATTTTTCTAGTCTGGCTACTTCCTGTTCTAAAAATTGCTGTTGTTTCTCTAATTCTTTTAGGCGAGATTCTCTAGTCGCAATAACTTCTTCTCGCAGTTTAATTTCTAAATTACGATTTTGAATAAGTTTATCTAATTTGGCAATTTTGCGATCGCGTTTTTCAATCGCCGTCTTCGCTTCATCAATGGCTTGTTTAGCTTCAGTATACAATCTTTGTCGTTCCGTCTTTAACTCTTCCACCGCAGTTTGCAATGTCTGCCGCTGATTGTAAAGAGTTTGTAATTCATTTCTAGCTTGTTGATACTGAATCACAATTCCGCCGAGACGACTTTGAGTTTCATTAAGTCGCGCTTGGGTTTTAGCTTGCTGGTTAAGAGTGCGATTGAGTTGAGATTGTGTGGCCTTTTGTTTAGTATTTGCCGCCTGTAATGATTTATTAATTTTCTGTAATTCTTGTTGTGCCTGACTTTGTTCTTGTCTAGCTTGATTTAACTCCCGCTCTACCTGACTTTTTTGGGTTTGGGCGGTTTTTAGTTGTTCTCGCTTGTTTCCCAAATCTCTTTGAATATCCTCCAACTCAAATACGCCCTTTCGCAATCCGCCATCGGCAGCAAATAGGATTGCTAAAGTTGATGCAGAAATTAGACCACCTGTAAAGATAGTGACAATTACAGCAGTTTTTTTCGGACGCAAATTGAAAAGTGAGAGGCGGGCTTTGCCAACGCGTGTGCCGATACGATCGCCCACGGTGGCAATTACGCCTCCCAAAATGAGAATTGCTGCAATCAGGATGTATCCAGTGGTCATTGTTAGCTACCGCAATGCTTCTAGATACAGCCTACTACGTTCAACCATTGTCTGTGGGTGAATGGAGTTAGGCAAAAGTAAAAATTATCCAATTTTGAGATTTTCCTCGAAATTATCGCTTGAATCTCTACGGTAGCTGCGCTACTTGGGAAAACCCCAAGATCGCACTACCTCAAAAATAGAACCCGTGCCAACTCCATTTCCCCATAACTTCTAAGTAAATTGCTTACTTAAAGCAACAGGTTTATGCACAGTAATCTTCTTTTTATGAATGGAAATCATTTTCTTCTCGCGGAGATCTCCCAGCAGTCTAGTGACAGTAACGCGAGTAGAACCGATTGCTTCAGCGATCGCCTGATGGGATAATTTCAGATCAATGGTAATGCCATCAGCGCAAGGAACGCCAAAATCTCGACAAAGAATTAATAGAAAACTAATTAACCGTGAACCCATGTCGCGGTGAGCTAGAGTTTCAATCATCATCTCGGTCTGAAGAATCCGCGAAGAAAGACCTCGCAGCATTAACATTGATAATTCTGGATTTTCCTTCAGTGCTTGCTCGACTTGTTCAATTGGTGCTGAAAGCAATTCTACAGTAGTAAATGCCACTGCATGATAGAATCGATCAGACTTATTACCTGTCAGCAACGACAGCACACCAAAAACGCTATTTTCCCGGAGCAGAGCTACCGTTATTTCTTCTCCTGCCTCATACACCCTCGACAGTTTCACAGCACCCTTAAGAAGAAAATAAACTCGTTCAGCAGGATCTCCCGGAAAAAATATCGTCTTATTCCGTTCAAACGTTTCCACCACCGGGGGAAAAGCCCCGGTTGCCATCTGACGGAAAACATTTGCTAGGGCTTTGTCTTGTGTCACGATCATCTCCCTTCCCCTACCCAATGCCAAAAAAAACAAAAACTGATTACCTAAGAATACACCTGAAAAATCAATAAAGCAGCGCTAACCTTTTTGTTTTTTCCTATACTCAAATTCATAATTCTTAGTCATTCGTTTATAATGATACATAATTGTTGTTCCGTTTAGCTAGTAATTATTGATAAGTAGTTTCACCAATGATAGTCAACAGATTTTGCCTCTAAAAATTGCAAATTTCTTGAGAATTTTTGCAAACATGGTCATGGTTTTTTAGGGGCTTACTGCCTACTCTGGGAGCATTTTGGAAAATCCCTAGCCCAACGCAGTCAAACTAGGGTCAGATTCTAGTATGCTCCTAATGATGAATTACATTAGCAATTTCTATGCTGAATCTATCTGGAAAAAATGCCCTAGTTACAGGTATTGCCAATAACCGTTCTATCGCTTGGGGAATTGCCCAACAACTCCACAAAGCCGGGGCTAATTTGGGCATTACCTACTTGCCAGATGACAAGGGTAAAATGGAAAAAAAAGTTTCTGAATTGGTAGAACCGCTCAGTCCTAGCCTATTTTTGCCCTGCAATGTTGAAAATGACGAGCAAATTCAATCTACCTTTGAAACCATCCGGCAAGAATGGGGGAAAATAGATATTTTAGTCCATTGTTTGGCCTTTGCAAAAAAAGAAGATTTGACTGGAGGTTTTAGTGAAACTTCCCGTTCTGGTTTCAAAACGGCTCTGGAAGTTAGCACCTATTCACTGGTACAGTTAACTGGTGCTGCCAAACCTTTGATGACTGAAGGTGGAAGTATTATTACTCTTACATATTTAGGAGCAGTTCGGGCAATTCCTAACTATAACGTTATGGGTGTGGCTAAAGCTGGCTTAGAAGCCAGTGTTCGTTACTTAGCCGCAGAACTCGGTCCTCAAAATATTCGTGTCAATGGCATTTCCGCCGGTCCCATTCGCACCTTAGCATCTTCAGCCGTGGGTGGTATTTTAGATATGATTCATCATGTTGAGGAAATAGCTCCCCTGCGTCGCACTGTTACTCAATTAGAAGTAGGTAATACGGCGGCTTTCTTGTGCAGTGATTTAGCAAGTGGTATTACTGGACAAATCCTGTATGTAGATGCAGGTTATGAAATTATGGGAATGTAGTAAGGACTGGGGACTGGGGCATTGGGCATGGGAGGTAGGGGAGGTAGGGGAGGTAGGGAGAAGGAATTTTTCCAATGACAACGGACAACTAACAACTAACAGATGACAAATAACCAAACACCTCGGATAGCCTCAGTTCACCGCACAACTGGTGAAACTAATGTTCATGTCACCATCAATCTCGATGGTACAGGGATATGTAAAGTTTCTACAGGTATTCCCTTTTTAGATCATATGCTCCATCAAATCGCCTCTCATGGACTTTTTGATTTGGATATTCAAGCTAAGGGTGATTGGGAAATTGATGATCACCACACTAACGAAGATGTGGGGATTACCTTGGGACAAGCTTTATTTCAAGCTTTAGGTAACAAAAAAGGAATTGTCCGCTTTGGGAATTTTCTCGCTCCCTTAGATGAAGCCTTAGTCCAAGTTGCTTTAGACTTCTCTGGTAGACCTCATCTTAGTTATGGGTTAGAAATTCCTACCCAACGGGTGGGGACTTATGATACACAGTTAGTGCGGGAGTTTTTTGTGGCCTTGGTAAATCATAGCCAAATGACTTTACACATTCGCCAATTGGATGGCATTAATTCCCATCATTTGATTGAAGCCACATTTAAAGCCTTTGCTAGAGCCATGCGAATCGCGGTAGAAATTGATCCCCGTCGCGGGTCAACAATTCCTAGTTCTAAAGGTGTGTTATGAAAATTCCCGACATCGGTTAATCTGTAGTTAGTTCTAAATAGTCAGTAGTTGGTAGTTTCACAGCCATGAATTCTGTTGCAGACAACCCCGATTCTCAACAAAATCCCCTAGATAAACAACCTGTAGTCCTGACTTCTGAATTGCGAAAGGTCTATCGCACGGGATTTTGGCTCAATCAAAAAGTTGTATCTCTCAAAAATTGTTCCTTGCAAGTGTACCCAGGAGAAACCTTTGGCTTGTTGGGTCCCAATGGTGCTGGTAAAACCACATTGTTGAAACTGTTGCTAGGAATTATCCGTCCGACATCTGGACGGGGATTATTGTTAGGTAAACCCATAGGCGATCGCTCTGTCAAGCAACGTATTGGCTACCTGCCAGAAAATTCCTATTTATACGACTATCTCAGTGGCTGGGAATTTTTGCAGTTAACAGCAGGTTTATTTCAAATTCCTCAAAAGTTGCAACGTCAACGCATTCCCCAATTACTAGAATTAGTTGGTTTATCCCAAGCTGATGCTCGCAAAAAGCAAATGCGTCGCTATTCTAAAGGAATGCTTCAGCGTGTGGGCATGGCTCAGGCATTAATTAATGATCCAGATTTAGTTTTTTTGGATGAACCTATGTCTGGACTTGATCCCCTGGGACGTTATCAAATGCGAGAAATCATTCTGGCTCTTAAAGCATCTGGTAAGACGATATTTTTTAATAGTCATGTGTTGAGTGAAGTAGAACAAATTTGTGATCGTGTGGCTATTCTTGCCCAAGGAGAATTAATTTGCTCTGGTTCTCTCAACCAACTTTTAGGGAATCAAACTACATATCATGTTAAAGGTCAAGGAGGAGATGGGGAAATATTGAAAAAATGGATAGGTAGTTTACAGTTTGGGGCTGATGCTTCTTGGCAAGGTATACTCCAAGAAGATTATTATGATTTTTTAGCCAGTCTCCGCTTAATGGGCGGAAAAATCATCACAATGAATCTATCACGCCAATCTCTAGAAGAGTTTTTTATTCACCAGATTCAAGCTCGAAACCATCCGTTAAATTAATAAAAACCAAGAATAAATAAGAGAAATAAATCAGCCATAAGCAGTAATTATATTCCTAAAAATAAGTAGGTGAACGGAAAAAACCGAAATATGTAACGAAAAGTAAAGTTGCCCAAAACCTCTTCTCTGTTCCCTGTTCCCTGTTCCCTGTTCCCTGTTCCCTTGTCATAACGACAATTTTTAACGCCAACCTACTTACTGCTATATTCACAACTTAATTAGTCATTGAATATATGATGTTTTATTAGGAAAAATCGGAAACATTGAATCAAAAAAAATATAGAGTTTGCAAATTAAATTGCGAAAAACCAGTTAAAATATGGATTAACTTCATGGAAGATTTAAAATCAATATCCCAACTTAACAAATTATTTATGTCCGGAAAACTCAAGATTTATTAGAAAATAAAGTTGTTGAGCCAATGCCATGCTTAAGTATACTCAACGTAAAAATGTTTCAGAATAACTGTAAATATCATCATCTCTAAGTCTCTGGTAAATATGCTTAATAAAGATTTGTGTAAATTTTTCACCCATTCAACTCTGGGTTTAGCATTGTTAACAACTGTCAATATGGCTTTACCATCTGTGAGTTTGGCTCAAAAACAGCCAGTCAGATCAATACCTCAAAAACAGCCAGTCAGATCAAAATCCAATATAGCTACAGATTATTTATTAGGCGGTGGTGATCGCATTCGTGTAAATGTATTTGAAGTACCAGAATATACAGGCGAATACCAAATTCCTCCTGGTGGTGCAATTAATATGCCTTTAATTGGTAGTGTACCTATTTCGGGTTTAACCACTGAACAGACTGCTGATCTAATTACCGCAAGATATGCTCGCTTTCTCAAACGTCCCCTGATTTCTGTCAATTTATTATCATCTCGTCCCATAAATGTGTTTGTCGCTGGAGAGGTAACAAGGCCAGGAGCTTACACCCTTAGCTTAGAAGGGGGAGCAGGGAATAATCCGGGTGTGCAATATCCAACGGTATTAGCTGCACTAACTGTAGCCCAAGGGGTGACACTGGCAGCAGATGTGACTCAAGTGCAATTACGGCGCAAGGTAGGACGTTCTGGAGAACAGACGGTCTCCCTGAACTTAAAGGAATTGACACAAACAGGCAGAATATCCCAGGAGATTACCTTACGAGATGGAGATACCATCGTTGTCCCCACAGCTACCAGTCTGAATGTGGCTGAAGCCCGGAATTTATTTGCAGCTAACTTTGCCGCTAGTCAAAGTTCACCGCGTACAGTGGTAGTAATTGGTCAAGTTTACCGTCCTGGTTCTTATCTTGTCACTACAGGTGGAGGAGAGGCTGGTGGTGCTGGTGGTGGTTTACCTACTGTCATGCGGAGTTTACAATTAGCAGGGGGAATTACAGCCCTTGCGGATGTTCGGAAGATTAAATTACGCCGTCCTACCCGAACTGGTACAGAACAAACTATAGATATCAACCTATGGGAATTACTGCAAAGTGGTGATATCAATCAAGACATAGTTGTGCAGGATGGAGATACCATCGTCATTCCTACAGCTACGGACATTACTGCTGCGGAATCTACGCAATTGGCCACCACAACTCTGTCACCAACGACTATTGAAGTGGGTGTCGTCGGTGAAGTCAAAAGGCCAGGTCCTGTAAAATTACAACCCAATAGTTCTTTAAATCAGGCATTATTAGCGGCTGGTGGCTTTAATGATGGTAGAGCTAGTAGAGGAACGGTAGAATTGATTCGCCTCAACTCCAATGGTACTGTTACTAAACGTCCAGTTAAAGTAGATTTGTCTAAAGGAATTAATGAAGAGACTAATCCTATCCTTCGCAACAATGATGTTGTCATAGTTGATCGTAACGGGTTAACAAAAACAGGTGATAGAGTTAATACTGTAGCTGGTCCTCTAGGTACTATCTTAGGTATTTTCAGATTATTCCTGGGATTTTAAGTTAAGTCCAAAAGTTGGTTTTCTAGATTTCCCATTCAAAAATCTAGCCCCCAAATATAGTTTTTATACTGCTTAGTCTATCTTTTTCTGACGACTTCATGATTAGAGGTGTAGCGATCGCCTATAATGTGAGCGCAGGTTTATTATTTACAGTTCTAATTAAAAAACTACACATTCAAACCATTTAAAATTACAGTTAGTTAATACACAGTATAAGCATAACCCTGACAATCAATTCTGCCCAAAGCTGAAAGAGGAGAATATAATGGATCCAATCTTTTTTATCATATTTTTAGCTCTAGTAGGTTATGCCTTGGCATCTGCAAAGATGGTAAATCAAGGAAATGTCGCTTTAGTTGAACGGTTGGGACGATATCATCGCAAACTTAACCCTGGACTGAGATTCATAATTCCCATCATTGATCAGATTGTGATGGAGGATACTACAAGAGAGCAGATTCTAGATATTAAACCCCAAAATGCCATCACTAAAGATGGTGTTTATTTAGAAATTGATGCAATTGTGTACTGGCGTATCAAAGATATTGAAAAAAGCTTTTATGCCATTGATGATTTACAACAGGCATTAGCAAACATAGCAACGACTACCCTCCGAGAAAATATTGCCCAGAATTCTTTGGAGGATACTAATATGTCTAGAGACGAGATGGACAGAACTATATTAGGCGTATTGAATCCAATTACATCTGACTGGGGAATTGAAATTATGCGTTTAGATATTCAGAGTATCACCCCACCGGAAACTGTGCGGAAGTCAATGGAAGAACAACAAAATGCACAAATTAAAAAAAAGGCAGCTATAGAAGCAGCAGAAGGGGAACGACAAGCAGCAGTTAAACGGGCGGAAGGAACGAGAACATCTATAGAGATAATTTCTGAAGCCTTGCGTACCCATCCTGAAAGTAAGGACATTTTAAGGTATCTTGTCGCTCAAGATTACGTAGATGCTAGTCAAAAACTGGGTGCAAGCAATAATGCCAAAATTGTATTTGTAGATCCTGCTAACTCAACTGAAATGTTTCAGGAGTTGATTTCTGATTCAGTAGAGGAAAATCATGGGAAAAAATCTGGGAGTAGTAATGGGAATGGTAATGGCGCTAATTGATAATTGATAATTGACAATTACGAATTACGAAAAATGGCATCTGCTACTAGAGTGACTTCTTGCATTTCTTGAACATCGTGAACTCGGAGGATATCTGCACCATTAAAAATGGCCGCGCAACAAGCTGCGGCTGTTCCCCAAACCCGTGCTTTCGGATCTGGTTGATTAAGAATATTACCGATAAAACTTTTACGAGATGCTCCTACCAAAATCGGAGAATTGAGTGTTTTTAGTGATTCTAAGCGGCGAAAAATTTCTAAATTCTGCTGATGGTTTTTAGCGAAACCAATACCAGGATCAATAATTATTTTATTTTGATCAATTCCCAAAAGCCTAGCATTTGTAATTTGCCCAGATAAAAAGTTATAAATATCAGTAATTAGATCTTCATAATTAGTGAATTTTTGCATAGTTTGGGGAGTCCCTTGGATGTGCATTAACACAATTGGCACATTTAAACTAGCAACAGTTGGCAACATTTGGGGGTCAAATCTCCCAGCAGAAATATCATTAACTATATCTGCTCCAGCATTTATTGCTGCTTTAGCTACTTCGCTTCTAGTAGTATCTACAGAAATGGGGACATCAATAACTGGACGTAGCAACTCCAAAACAGATAGCACCCGCTCAAGTTCTGCTTCTAGGGAGATTTGCTCCGCCCCTGGACGGGTTGATTGTCCACCAATGTCAATGATGTCAGCACCAGCCGAAACCATTGCTTGTGCCTGAGTGAGAGCGGCTGAGGTGGTGTTAAATTTACCACCATCACTAAAACTATCAGGGGTAACATTCAAAATCCCCATGATATAAGTCCGCTTTCCCCAGGTAAAACAATGATCGCGGATAGTTAAGTTGTTAGACATGAAATTTGTTAACTTTTAATTTTTAATTGATTTATCCCCAATCCCCAATCCCCGTTATTGATAGTTGACAATTCTGGCAAAACTATCAGCTTTTAGACTAGCGCCACCAACGAGAGCGCCGTCAATTTCTGGCTGTGCCATAATTTCATCAACATTATTCGGGTTCACTGAACCGCCATATTGAATAGGAACAAGGGGATTAGTCAATTGACTGCGAATTAAGCCAATTACCCGATTTGCTTCCTTGGATTCACAGGTATCACCAGTACCAATTGCCCAGATTGGTTCATAGGCAATAATCAAGTTAGTTTGATCAATGTCTACCAAGTCTTTTTTTAACTGGGTGCTAATTATTGATTCTGTTTCCCCTGCGTCTCGTTGTTGTTTAGTTTCCCCAACACAGAGAATAGGTGTGAGTCCATGCTTTTGGGCAGCTTTGAGACGAAGATTGACAGTTACGTCTGTTTCTCCGAAGAATTGCCGTCTTTCACTGTGTCCCACAATCACATAACGCACACCGATTTCTGTTAGCATAGAGGCAGCGATTTCGCCTGTATATGCGCCACTTTCTTCCCAGTGGACATTTTGTGCGCCCAAATTTACACGGCTACCATGTAAAGATTGTGACACCAAGCTTAAGTCGGTGAAGGGAGGACATAATATCACTTCTCGTTCTGAGGGGGTTTCCTCCAGGTGAGGCAAAAATCCGCTTAAAAATTCTGCGGATTCTGCCTGGGTTTTGAACATTTTCCAGTTACCAGCAATAACGATTTTCCGCACAGGTGATTTAATCAAAATTTTAATGTTACTAGATGCACCTTTTAATGTACTACTTTTTTAGGACTATTCATGAAGCAGAATTCATCGGGTTACAGAAACGGTATTCAGTAGGAATATAGTCAGAAGTGTTGGTCTTGATAATAAATGAGATGCTTCATAAGTTATTTATTGATATGGTATCAATCAAGAGGAGGATGCCAACCACTAATTACCCAACGCTTTCGAGCAATCAGAATTACTGGATGATTGATTCGTAGCTTAACTATTGTGGTGCGACCAATAGCATTTATACCTTCTAATCTTGTACCATCAGCGCTCCATTCAAAATGGTCAGTCCATTTTTGTTTACGAGGATTAAAAAGTTGTATAGTTTCACCACTCAAAGGATCTATAGATTCAATTGTATCACTTTTGAATTCGTTGCATGAACGACAAGCTAAACAAAGATTTTCAAAAGTTGTTTCTCCACCCTTAGAAACTGGGTGAATATGATCATAAGTCATAGGAATACCGCTATTTGCTTCAGATGTCAAGCAATAACAGCAACGTGATTTATCCCTCTCTATGATTTTTTGTCTTAAACTTTCAGAAATATATGTAGACACAACAATTTAAGAATTTGATAGACGATATCCTCTCCAATTAAGTAATACTGCTGCTTGGGCTTTACGTAACATAAATAAATCAGCCTCATGTCGAAGTGACATCAACTCTAATCGTTCTACTTCCGTAAGTATACCCCTAGAGTTATGATCAAGCAAGATGTTATATCTGTCCATATCATCTGCTGTTTTTCGACTATTGGCAATTTGCCAAAGAGTATTGTCATCTAGCTTATCTAATGCGGCAATTTCAGCTTGAAATTCCTCTGGGACATCATCCCAAGCTGGTGGACTACCAACTTGCAAAGCATGAAGCATTACTTCTTCTAAGGGACGTTGAGTAGCATTAGCAGTATTAACTAATCGCTGATAGATAATTTCTGGGATTTGGAGAGTTACAGTTTCAGTGGGCATATTTTACTCCCATTGTAATTTACATTAATAAAACTATTAATATTTTAAGTATATCCTTGGTTATTAACTTTGGATTTATCAAGGTTTTATTTCCTGATTTTCGTCCTTCCTGTGTTCTTTAAAATATTTAATAAAAGTATTATCTAATTTTTAGCATATATCTGTTTTATATATTGAATTTCTGATCTTAAACCATTAGCATGAATCAAACCTACATAACCGCGAAACTGACAGTTATTCTGGGCATCATAAACCGTAACGTGAGGAGTCTGAGCCAAATTATCTCGTAATCTCAATCTTCCACTTCCATCTAAAAATGTAAAATTTTCAGTAATTTGGTGAACAGGATTAAACCAATCTTCAATATTTTTTGTCACCGGAAAAGTTTTTCCTATATTTTCTGTAACCTCATAAAAAACAGTTGTTATCCCTGGAACTTTTTCTAGTCGTCTAATTACCAAATTAATAATTTTTTCTTGATTACCTAAGATATGATCTGTGATCATTTTAGCTGTTTGGGGACAATTCCAGTAACCAATATGAGCATCTGCTGCACCAGCAGCAATAGCACCCAAATCAAGAGCTTTATTAATATCAGTTACATTACCTAATGTTCTAACTCCAGGAAAACTGGCTATTTGACGCATGGTGTTTTCTAAAGAATTTGCATTGTCAAAAATAAATTTATCTGTAACGGAAAGATTAGAGTCTTCTTGTATTTCCAAACTAGAGCTAATCGGATAAGCAATCATATCTGAAGAATGAATAATATTTAACCATCTCAAAGGATATTCTTGCGATTTACACTTCAGTTTTACTTGTTCAGATTGAATATCTAATAACATATTAAATAAAATTACTGGTGAACCCATTGTTGTAATGGTTTTTAATTTTACCTTTTCATTAATTAATGATCTGAAATTAAATGCTGCATCACCAAATTGAAATTGATCTGAAAATAACATATCCCATAAAATTACAGTTCCCATAGAGTGAGCAACTATATGTAACTCTTTTTCTTCTGGATGATTTTTAATAAGATCCTCTAGATGTTCCGTGATTGATTGCCTAATTTTTCTACCTCTTGTATGATTAAGGTAAGTAAAAGCATCACCGATAAAATCAGAGATAAAACCTTGTCTTAACTCTTTTCCTCGCAGAATATCTTCCTGATTAATATGTGGATTTGCTTGTTTATTTTTTTCTAAATCTTGATGAATAAAATTCCATATTTTACCTTTATTATTTAAAATATCTGCATAAAATCCAGAATGAAAATGAGGTAAGATTTGTCCTTTTTGCGAAAACTCCTTTTGAATTAAGGTTTTGAGAGGTTCGGCAAATTTAACTTTTGATTCTGCTACACCATGAATGAAAAATACAAGCATTGCTATATATAATGTAAGAGTAGTAATATTATACCTTTAGTCTTTTAAATAAACAATATTATGATAAAAAAATTATTTCAGTAACCAGTAATCAGTAGGGGTTTAGCAGTGCTAAACCCCTACGAGATATGTGGCTTTTAGATAATTTGTATTTTGGTTTTCCTGTCAATGAGTAAGTTCTACTCTAATTCATCCCAAAGACAGAACCAACTGTAGACTTAATCGAATTTCCAGCATCTTTTAAAGCTTGAGTAAAGGGTTGCTTATTTTGCAAAAATACCCGCGCACAATTGCGTCCTGGCATACCGGAAATTGAACCACCTGGATGTGTACCTGCACCAGTTAAAAAGAGATTATCAATGGGGGTTTTATAATTGGCTAATTCTGGCAAAGGTCGGAAAAAGATCATTTGATCCATAGTCATATCAATATGATAATAATTCCCTTTGTATGCGCCTAATCTTTCTGCTAATTCTGCGGGACTTTCCACTCTTCTAGCGATAGTTGCTTTCTTCACATTGGGGGCGTAAGTTGCTAATTTATCAATTACTTTATCTGCAACTTGATTTTTCAATTCATCAGTCCAACCTGTTCCTTTTAAACCTGTACCGTTGGCATTAGAAATTTGATAAGGAGCAAAAAATTCAATCCATAAAGTATGTTTTCCAGGTGGTGCTAAACTAGGGTCAAGAGCGCTAGGCATAACCACATACATGGAAGGGTCAGAATCGGGAATTTCGCCAATTGTACATTTATTATGAGCCTGTTCGACATGATTCATAGAATCAGCAATTAGAATTGAACCAATGAGATATTCATCTTTATGATCATGATGAGAAAAATGCAAAGGTTCATCTAATGCTAAATCTATTTTCAGGATAGTTTCATTGTTGTTGATAATCCGGCGTTCTAATCTTTCCCATAAATCAGGATCAACGGCATCAATATCACTTTTGTCTGTCATTTGTAAGAATAATCTTTGGGCATCAATATTAGAAATTACTCCCTGTTTTGCTCGATATTCTTTACCACCAGTCACTCTGACTCCTACGGCTTTAGCATCATCAATTAAAATCTTTTCTACGTGCTGGTCTGTGAGAATTACGCCACCTTTACTATTAACTAATTTCACTAAGGCTTGCACCAATGCACCTGTACCGCCGCGAGGTCTAGCCATACCAGGATTATGACGCATAGCCATCATCATGACCCCAATGGCGAGATTTTTTTGAGAAGGTGGCGCACCTAATTCTGATGCTAATCTAGATAGGGGGGCTTTGAGAAATTCTTCATCAAACCATTCATTAAGAATATCTTCCGCACTATTGAGCATAGTTCGCACAAAATCAAGGCTTTTGCCTGGAGAACCTACTACAGAAAATAAATCTTTAACTTGTTTAAGATTGTAGTTACCAAAAATATCTATAATTGATGTGGGTGGGGCATTAAACATGGGAGTCATGGCGTTAATTGCCCGTTGCCAATAATTTGTAAATTCGGCATATTTTTTAGCATCTCGTTCACTGTAACGAGCGATTTCTGCACAGGTTTTTTCTAAGGATTTATGGGCTAAAAAATATTTACCGTCGGGGTGAGGACAAAAGACAACTGGGTCACATTCTAGATATTCTAAGCCGTATTTTGTCAGTTCTAATTCTTCTACAACTGGACCCAAATGAATAAATTCATGGTCAATGGCACACAAGTTAAATTTAAAACCTGGGGCTTTGTCTGGGATACATTCTTCTGTTGTCGCTGCACCACCGGGAACGGGACGTTTTTCGAGTAAAAGGACACTATAACCTGCTTTGAGTAAATAAGCCGCACAAACTAAGCCGTTGTGTCCAGCACCGATGATGATAACGTCGTATTCTTGCATATCTCTGATGACATAAAAACCTGGCTTTTTTATATTATTAATATTTACCACAAATTGCAAGTAAATTAAAAAAATAGACGATGAAACCAAATCCCCGACTTCTGATATGAACTCATAGTTTATTTACAAGCTGAAAAAAGAAGTCGGGGATCTTAATTGTTCAAACTTTCACTGGTTCTAAATTTGCAGATGTTGGTTGACGAAGATTCTGAATTTCTAAATTTATTGGACCATTTGGACCTGTAACTAAACCCCGTCTTTGCGGTTTAATTTCATGGGTATCAATTAATTTTATTGACCATGTTTTCATGACTTTAGCTAATATCAATTTCATTTCCATTTGGGCAAATGCTAAACCGATACAACGTCTTGCACCACCCCCAAAAGGTAGAAATTCATAAGGTGAAAATTGTCTTTCTAAAAAGCGTTCTGGGTTAAATTTTTCAGGTTCAGGATAAATATCTTCTCTTCGATGAGTTAAATAAATTGAACCCATGATAACTGTACCTGGTTCAATTTGATAACCACAAAGAGAAATAGGAGTTTTAACCTTTCTGGGAAAAGTTAGCATTGCTATAGGATAAATTCTTAATGTTTCATTACAGACAGCAGTTAAATATGGCAATTTAAAGATAGTGTTAGAATCAGGATTTTCTCCTAAACTATCCAATTCTACTAATAGCTTTTCTCGAACTTCTGGAAGTTTATGAATCCAGTAAAAAGCCCAAGAAATGGCTGTCGCTGTAGTTTCATGACCTGCGAATAATAAGGTCATTAATTCATCTCTTAATTCTTCATCCGTCATAGGTTCACCGTTTTCATCCCTAGAGGACATAAGTAAAGTAAGAATATCTGTCCACTGAGAATCAAAATTTTCTCTTCTTTCTCGAATTTCCTGATAAATGAGTTGGTCAGCTTCTTCCTGTTTCTTCATTTGCTGTTTCCAAAGTTCTGAAATACCAACCATCTCTTTCAATTTAGGAAAATAGAGAAAAGCAACTCGCCAAGGACTACTACTTTGTTCTATAATTTCACAAAGTAAATGTCTCAGTTTTTCCGCCCGTTCTCCTTCATAAATTCCAAAAACAGCTTCCATCATGACCTGAAGCGTAATTTCTTGGGAAACATTTCTAATATTAAAAGGTTGATTTTTTGGTTGTTTGTTGATAGTATTTGTGGTAATATTCTCGATTAATTCGGCATAACTTCGCATTCTTTCCCCATGAAAAGGAGGCATAATTAATTGACGTTGACGTTGATGTTCTTTACCACTAAGACTAATGACAGAATTTTTGCCAAGTAAATATTCAAAAATACTATTTAAATCTCCTGGTGCTTCCAATTCCTTATGATCATTACTTAATATCTGCTGCATAGCTTCAGGAGAATGAACCAATAACATTGGTGGTAAGTCATTCTGTAACTTTAGAGCAAAAATATCTCCATAATTTTTGGCACATTCTTTTAAATAACTCATGGGTCTGAATACCCAGTTTAACATTTGAATAGTAGCTGATACTTTTGGTCCCGGTGGTAGTTGCATAACTTTCTCCTGTTTTGATTACACAATTAATTACAGAATAACTCAACTTCAACTATAAACCCTTGAGATTTGAATTTTCAGAAGATTATAAAAAAAACTAGATGTGTAGGGGTTTAGCACTGCTAAACCCCTACTGCTAAACCCCTACGTATACTGATTTAATGACATGAAAGGAAAAACAAGTAATCATGTGAGATGAGTATTTAACCTACTTATGGTGATATTGCGAAAATGCGATTAACTATTAGATCCTTAAAGATGTAAAATTTTGGTGACATTAAACCAGAATCTCTAGTTTTTCCGATTTTATTAAGGTACTCAGCATGACAGTAGTTACATCAAAAGCAGCTTCCGCAGTTCCGAATTTTTGTGAAGGGATTCAATATTTTGGGGAAGCATTGCCAGATTTTGAAACTTATGGGGCAACACCAGCGATCGCATCTGGTAAAGTAGCAATAGATAATCCTACCGATACAACAGCAGTATATCAAACCTTACTGGCGGCTGATGCCCTGCGCTATCTAACTCTACACATCAGTGCTAGTAAGGCTTCTGGACATCCCGGCGGTTTTGCCAGTCAAGCGGAGGCTTATGCAGCTTTGGTCATGCTGGGACATAAAAACATTATCACCGAAGTCGGACACCATGCCCCCGGTTTCTATAGTGCCATGTTCTTAGACCGTTCCTTAGAAGACATGGGCATTTCTACAGTACAACAATTGGGCGATCGCTTTCGAGAAAAGCATGGATTATTAGGACACCTATCCGGCTACATTCCCGGTATTCTCGCACCGGCGGGACCCCTGGGACAAGGACAACATTTCGCCATGGCCGCAGCCCTGTTACACCGTGATAAACTCTTCCCCTTCACCCTGGGAGACGGGGGACTGGGTGAACCCTATATCATGAGTGCAATGGCACATTTTAACACCGCTTACCCCACCGCTACCAACTTCTTACCCGTGTTAGTGTGGAACGGTTACAGCCAAGAACACCACAGCATGGTGTCTCTCAAAACCAACGCAGAGATGATTGCCTATTGGCAAGGTAACGGTTTTGCCGAAGTCGTATTAGTCAACGCCAAAGATTTTGACGACCAAAACCAAGCAGGTGAATATGTTGATAGTACGGTATTTTCCTTTGCCCAGCGCCTAGAATTTACCAAAGCGGTATTAGTAGGTATGGATAAAGCTGCCCGTTCAGCACTCGGCGGTAAATTGACGGTATTTATTATCAAACAACTCAAAGGGGCAGGGGTTCACGCTTTAGGGGCAAAATCCCACAACCTCTATCCTCAAGATACTTTAACCGCGCCCCATATTGTCAGCGCCTTACAAAAACGGGCATTATCAGCCCCAGCATGGCAAATTGTGCGGACAAATGCCGAACGGGCTGGAGGTGGTCCGGCTGCGAAAACTGTAGTCACAGAATTTGAATTACCCTTAGCAGAAATTGGCGAATTACCATTAGTAGAATATCAAGTTGGCGCAGTTCCCCAAGTTTCTACAACTGTCATGGGTAAGCTGGTGGGAGTAGTAGGAAATAAAGATAAAAACTTCCTTGTGACTAACGCCGATGGTAACGCTGCTTCAGGAATTGGTAATATTAATGAAGCATTAAAAATCATTCACCCCACCACCGATGACACCTATCATCAAGCCCCATCTGGGCAAGTTTACGAACCTTTGAGCGAAGATGCTTGTGCAGGTTTAGCCGCTGGATTATCCTTAATGGGTGCGAGAACTTTGTGGTGTTCCTATGAATCTTTTGCCATCAATGGTTTACCAATTTGGCAAACTGTCACCCAAGCAATGGCAGAATTACGCCGCAAAACACCCTCAACAATTACATTATTTACAGCCGGGGCTTTAGAACAAGGACGCAACGGTTGGACTCACCAAAGACCAGAAATTGAAGCTTATTTTGCTTCTTTGATGAGAACAGGAAATGTCTTCCCATTATTTCCCCCAGATGCTAACAGTATTCAAGTCTGTTATAACTGGGCTTTGCAAACAAAAAATAAGGGCATTGTCATTACTGCTAGTAAGTCTCCTTTGCCAATTCGTAGCACCTTTGCCCAAACTGAAAAAGGCTTAATTGATGGTGCGGTGTTATTACATGAAGTGGCTGGTGGGAAGACAGTTGTATTTGCTGTCATTGGTGATTTGACTTTAATTCCTGTGTTTGAAGCGGCGGCTTTTTTAGAAACTGAAGGTATTGGTGTGAAGATTGTTTCTATTATCAATCCTCGTCGTTTATATCGTCCTCATGATACTGCTTGGGATACTTGTTCTGAACCTGATAACGGTTTTTTAAGTGATGCCGATTTTGAGCAATTGTTTGGTGGAGATGCCTTAATTGGTGTGACAGGTGGCGCTGCGGCGATGTTAGAACCTATCATGTTACGCAGTAATTCTAAGCGTGATTCTTTTGCCTGGAAGCGTGGGGAAACTACGGCTAGTGCAGGTGAGTTGATGGCTTTTAATGGCTTGACTGCGGAAGCGTTGACTAAGCGGGCTATTGAGTTGGTGCATTAAGGATTTTTAAGCCGCAGATGTACACCGCTATAAATAACTTTCATGGTGTACATATGTGGCTTTAATTATTATTTATTAATTTTTTCTACTAGCCAATAAGTTCTAATATATTGAACAATTTTATTAGCAATCAATTCTAAGTCTTCAAATTCTTTATTGTATTTTATTTCAATTCCTATAAATATACTTGACCTTTCTATAACTATTTCCTGCGTGAAATAATCATTTGGTAATTGTTTACTATATTGATTTAATACTTCAACAACTAAATTTAAATTTTTATTCATAGCTTCTATAAATTCTTCAATTAATACTAAAAGTTCCTTTGGTAATAGTGGTGATGACTTTACATCTATTATTTTTTTACGTAATTCCATATATTCAGTAGTTATCTTTAATTCTCCATAGTTATAGTTCATCCAAAAATTTAAATTATTTGTATAAATCAATTCTTCTTTTGAATTACTGATCTTTATATCTTTCTTAATAGATACTAACTCATTAAATTTACTTCTAAACTGTTTATATTTCTCCATACCTTCCATTGAATATACATTCCATATAATCTTTTCAATCTGTTCTGTATTGTATGGTCTTGTATTTCTATTTAATTCGATATTAAAAAATAATTCTGCATAATCATCACAAAGTGAGCAAGCATTAATAAATAGAATTTTTTGAAAGCATTCTTGTATTTTTACATAGCCTTGTTTATCAACTATATCTAAAATGGATGAAAATTTTGTTACTTGCAATTTGAATATTTCAGTTTTTATTGGTTGAAGAATTGTTCGTTTTGCATTAATGTATGTGAGTATTGTAATCACAATACCTACTATAAAAAAGCCATCTTGTATAATCTGATTAGTAATTTTTACAACAAATTCAATCAATTCCATTTTTTCACGGTTCATATTTTTGTTTATAAAGTAATTATGGCTATAAGAATTAAGCAATACATGAGTTAATATAAAAGGCAGTGCCAAGGAAAATTGACGAGATAATCTATAAGATAATCAAATATTTGATTATGAATCTTTGTTATTTCATTAAAAATAACCGCATTGCTATCAGAGGACTGTGGAGATTGTTTCATGTACATTTGCTCAAAGAAATTATTTATTAATTTATCGTTTGATAGAACTTCATTGGCTTGCTTTATGATACTTAATTCAAAACCGAACACTTTTTTAATTCTACCAAAACTTAAACTACCAACTCCCATATCAATTTTATGTTTCGGGAACATTTGCTCAAATAAATTATTTTCAAATTCTATAAAATTGATTTTGTAAGTTTCAATATACTTACCAAAGATATAATCTAAAGCTTTTTGCATAAAATCTTCATTAGCTTCATTAATTATAAACTCTAATCCCCAAATTAAACTATTGGATTCTTTTGTGACAAAATTTAATCTACTTTGTAGAGAAAGAATTGCTATTTTTTTCTGTATTGAATCCTCACTATATGAATTTATTCTTTGATATTCTTTATCTCGTAAAAGGTTTTGAATCTTCTGAGATTCTTGAAGTTCTAAAATATATCGACCATTTTGGCGTGCTGAAATTATCTTATGGTTTAAATCCATAAATATACCTATGGATTCTAATGCTTCTTGATCTTTTGAATAAGATTCCATAATGCCAACTTTGCTATAATTCTTTAAACATTTTAAAAAATTCTTTTTCAAAAGCTTAAAGCATTGTTCACGAGAATTAGGAAAACCAATTTGTGGTTTTGTAGCACTAAAATTCATATTTATTCTATATGGACATTTTTTTTCTAATTCTGTTTCACCTGGAGGATGAATAAAAGCAGCAGTTATTGTTGTACCATTTGAAGTAATATATTCTTTTCTTAACCGCAATGCTACTTTACAATGTGGACACTGAAAAATTCCGTGATATTCTGAATAATCTACTTCAGATGCCCTTCTTATTCTTCCAGTAGCTATGTGACGAGCTTCTTTCATATTCAACTTTTAACTTAAAGTGGATTATAGTAGTATATTTCAACACAATAATACTTGTCAACAATATAACCCACCATTAATAACGCACTTATTACAACCCAAAAACCCTGTATCTGTTCACATTATCTCACCTAATCATTACTAGGGATTAGTGGAGCGATCGCATCCCGAAAAGCTTACCCTGTATCTGTTTACATTATCTCACTCAAGCATTACTAGGGATGTTTGGGGCGATCGCACCTGAAAACCTTACCCTGTATCTGTTTACATTATCTCACTCAACCATTATTAGGGATTACTGGGCGATCGTGTAAATATTCACCTCATCTGAGAATTATCGGTGCGTAGTTTATAATAGGATCATACCGAAAAATTTTATATAGGATTTAAGGTTATTCATAATGCTGCAAATTATCCAAGCAACCTGTACCAACGGTGAACTTATTTTAAATGAAAAACTAAGTTCCGAATTAGAAGGTAAAACCATACAAATTATGATTCTCGAACCCAGCGAATCTACACAACCAATAGATTCTCAAGAATCGAAAATACAGCAATTCTTAGCGCGAGTTAATCACTACTCCTTCCCACTTCCCCCAGACTACAAATTTAATCGAGAAGAAATTTATGATAGATAAAATTTTTCTTGATAGTAACCTCTGGATTTATCTCTATGCTAAAAATCCGCCAGAAAAATCCCAGCAAGTTGCAGAAATCATCAAAAATAATTCTTCATCCCTGTTAGTTAGCACTCAGGTTTTAGGAGAATTATTTCATGTTTTAACTAGAAAAAAATTCACATCAAAAACAGATGCAATTACAATCATATCAGATATAGTGAATACTTTTCCAGTTCAGGCAATTAACACCACAGAAGTTATACAAGCATTAGAAATCAATGCAAAATATAATTACTCTTATTGGGATAGTTTGATTATATCTACAGCTTTATTAAGTGAATGTTCCATCATTTACTCAGAAGATATGCAACATAATCAACTAATAGAGAATAAGGTAAGAATTATCAATCCATTTGTTTGATTTCATATCTTTTTAATTCCTGTAGGGTGGCTTAACAACAATATAAGCCACCATTAATAACCCTTTATCTGTTTACATTATCTCACTCAACCATTACTAGGGATTAATCCGCACCTGAAAACCTTACTCTGTATCTGTTTACATTATCTCACTTAACCATTACTAGGGATTACTGGGGCGATAGCGTTCGCAAAGCGTCCCGGAGGGAACTAGCGCTGCTGCAAGCAGTTCGTGTAAATAAGAGAAGATAATAGAACCATGACAGATACACCAGGAAGGATTCACCTCACCTGAGAATTATCACCCGACCATGAGTTATAATCAAAATTAAAGTCATAACAATAAAATTACTATGACTATCCAAACCTTAGACAAAACCACCACAATTTCCGAACAGCGATTTCTTCTACCTAGTTATTACACTTGGGAGGAATTTGAAACAATAGAAACCTTAACCGCAGATCCAGGACGTTTGCGGATAACTTATCTTGATGGGTGCATCGAATTTATGACACTTGGTGAACAACACGAAATGATTAAAACCATTCTTGGTTTTTTACTAGAATTATATTCCTGTGAAATAGGTATAAATCTGATTCCAGTAGGTAGTGCTACTCGTCGCGCAAAAGAAAAGAATGCTTCCTTTGAACCTGACGAATCTTATTACATCGGAGAAAAAAAAGAAAATCCAGATTTAGCAATTGAAATTAACATTACCAGTGGCAGTATTGATAAACTAGAAAAATACAAAAGATTTAATATTCCTGAAGTTTGGTTTTGGGAAAATAATCAATTGTCTCTATATCATCTCAAAAATGATAATTATGAGCAAATTAATCAAAGTGAATTATTGCCAGGTTTAGATATAGATTTATTGGCAAGTTGTGTTTTAATGCCTTCCATTATTGATGCGAGAACAGCATTTATTAAAGGTATTAAAAAATAGTAGTTTGTAGGTTAGTTTGACACAAGTAAATCCAACAATACCCATCATTAATAATGCACTTATTACAATTCAAAAACCCTGTATCTGTTCATATTATCTCACCTAACCATTACTAGGGATTACTAGAGCGATCATGTGAATAAGAGAAGACAATAGAACCATGACAGATACACCTGGAAATATTCACCTCACTTGAGAACCATCACCCAGGGCGTAGTTTATAATAGAATCATACCGAAAAAATTTACTCAATTGAGGAGTTAATCATGGTAATAAAAATTGCAGAAATATCTAAAGATATTGACACCTTACCAGAAGAAGCGCAAATCTTACTACTTGATTTTATTCAATTACTTAAAAAACGTTATCCAAAACCAGAAAATCAACTCATAGAAAATGAGATAACTGTCTCATCTACCCAAAAACAAAAACCACATCCACTAGACACATTTATAGAAAAACATGGTGCTTGGGAAGATGAACGCACAGCAGCAGAAATAGTCAAAGAGATTTATGATAGCCGGACTATTTCTAATTACGATATTAGCTTATGACTTATTTATTAGATACTGACACCTGCATTTACTGGATTAAAAACATTAATTCCGTCAGAGATAAAATTCAACAAATAGGATGGGAGCAAATTTCTATTTGCAATATTACCGTGGCTGAATTATATTTTGGTGCTTACAATTCTCAAAAAGTAGCAGAAAATTTAACTCGTGCGGAAAAATTCATTCAAGATATTGAAGTTATACATTTAGATAATAATGCTGTCAAAAAGTTTGGAGAATTAAAAGCAGAACTTAGAAAAATAGGACAACCAGTAGCAGATTTCGATTTATTAATTGCTAGTGTTGCAATAACTAGAAACTATATTTTAGTCACTAACAACACTCGTCATTATAGCCGAATTTCCGAGCTAAAATTAGAAAACTGGATTGCAACTTAAAAAGTTATTGAAGGTGGGTAAACAACAACATAACCCACTATTAATAACCCTAAATTACAACCCAGAAACTCTGTATCTGTTCACATTATCTCACCCAACCATCACCAACTATCATGTAAATAAGAGAAGACAATAGAACCATGACAGATACACCTGGAAATATTCACCTCACCTGAGAATTATCACCCGACCATGAGTTATAATCAAGATTAAAGTCATAACCATAAAATTACTATGACTCTCCAAATCCTAGACAAAACTACCACAATTTCCGAACAGCGATTTCTTCTACCTGGTTATTACACCTGGAAAGAATTTGAAATAATAGAAACCTTAACCGCAGATGCAGCAGATTTGCGGATAACTTATCTTGATGGGTGCATTGAATTTATGACGCTTGGTGAACAACACGAATCTATTAAAAAAATTCTCGCTATTTTGATAGAAGCATATCTTTTTGAAAAAGGGATAAACTTTATTCCTGTAGGTAGTGCTACTCGTCGCGCAAAAGAAAAAAATGCTTCTTTTGAACCTGATGAATCTTATTACATCGGAGAAAAAAAGGGAAATCCAGATTTAGCAATTGAGGTTAATATTACCAGTGGCAGTATTGATAAACTAGAAAAATATAAAAGGTTTAATATTACCGAAGTCTGGTTTTGGGAAAATAATCAATTGTCTCTATATTATCTCAAAAATGATAATTATGAGCAAATTAATCAAAGTGAATTATTGCCAGATTTCGATATAGATTTATTGATACGTTGTGTTTTGATGCCTTCTATTATTGATGCAAGAACAGCATTTATTAAAGGAATTAAAAAATAGTAGTTTGTAGATTGAGTTGAGGTAATAAAACCCAACAATACCCATCATTAATAACACTAAATTACAACCCAAAAACCCTATATCTGTTCACATTATCTCATCACTGCATGGGGAGATCCAGATTTGGTTAGACAGCATGAGGTAATAGGTGCAAACCTTTATGTAATCTTCTAACTAGGCTTAATTGATACTTCGGCTAATATTCTTCTCCAAGTATCATGAGTTAATGCTGATGAAATAGTGATAATATATACTTTTGAGCCGATTGTTGCAGCCATGTCATATAGGAATACTGAGCTAATTAATGTTTCAGTGTCACCTCTGAATGCTAACCTCATGGAATCAGAATGCGATTCTTAATCTTTAGTAGAAAATAGGATGATGGACTTAGATATCTTCGTAAAAGAAACAAATAAAGGCAGAAGCGTTTTTGCCAGCCGATACTTCCGTAAAGGTGAGACTGTGGTGGTTGGACACCGAGTCGAAATCCTCCCAGAAAGAACTATGCACTCTTTCCAGATGGATTTTGACCTACATATACAATTAGATGAACCGGGAAGATTAATCAATCATTCTTGTAGCCCTAATACAGGAGTTCGCAATAATAAATTTGGAGGCTATGATTTCGTTGCCTTGGTTGATATTGCTGAGGGAACTGAGATTACCTGGGACTACGAAACAACAGAGTACGTTTCTATCGCTGTTTCTCAATGTTATTGTGGCTCACCGGAATGTCGGTCAAAAACCCTTGGATTTCAATTTCTTCCTGTCGAAATCAAGAAAAAGTATGGTGACTTTATCGCCGATTACCTCAAAATAACCATACCCGAAAGTATCACACAAGTGACTATTAAATAACTGGTGTTGCTAAATTACAGCATCATACTGGAACTAGTTGGGTTGACGCAAGGAAACCCAACAATTTCTGTGAATTTTTAATGCTTTCCTGACTCGGTGACTTTTATGATTCTGTTTCTGATTCTACTATTTCATGGTTACTAATTTTCACCTTTTCTAATAAACGAGGCATCCAAGGTAAAGCTAGAAAAATTCCGGCTAAAACTAGTAGAAATACAGAAAGTCCAAAAAGTTGGTCGCGGGAAATTTCTAATACACCACGTAAAATTACCTCTCGCAAAGCTGAAACAATAGTAATTTCTACCGCTGCACCTACAGATATACTTCGTTCTTGCAGGTAATCAACTAACAATCGAAACAGTTCTACTAATATTAAAATAAACAAAATATCAGATGTTACCTGCCGTAAATCTAATGGACGTAAAAATGATAAAAACATATCCCCTAATCGGATCAGCATTACACAAAATAAACTCACGCAAAGAGAGATAACAATAATATCCTGAAAAATTTCCAAATTACGGACAATTCTATCTCGTTTAAACCAACTATTGACTTCTATAATTATCCACTTTGGCATGGTATTTCCCAGAAAATATCAATAAGTCTATTTTAACAATTAACCATTAAACCAATTTTAATAAAGTGAATGGAGAACAAGAAGTATTGAAAATGAAGTATAATGATCATAAATACAGTAATAGTCCGTGCTACAAAATATACTTCAGAAAAATTCCCTTTATAACTCCTCAAATCTAAAATATAGGATTTATACTTCTTAACTTACCTGCATCCTTGCCAGAAATCACCGTAACCTGATAATGAAAGTAGATGCAATCATTCGTAAATTGATTAAGGTAGGTTAAAATTCATGGCGTATTCTTGGTTTAAAGCATTTCACATTATTGGCTTTGTGGTTTGGTTTGCGGGGTTATTTTACCTAGTGCGGTTGTTTATCTACCACGTTGAAGCTAACCTTGAACCAGAACCAGCAAAAACGATACTGAAAAACCAGTATCAAATCATGGAAAAGCGTCTTTACGGTATTATTACCACTCCAGGTATGTGCGTAACGGTAGCAATGGCTATAGGAATCTTATCTACAAACACGGAACTATTACAAGAACCCTGGTTACACTTCAAATTAGGTTTTGTAGGGATTTTAATTGGCTATCATTATTACTGCGGTAGATTAATGAAGCAGTTAGCAGCGGATGAATGTAAGTGGACTGGTCAAAGTTTACGCGCTTTGAATGAAGCACCGACGCTTTTATTAGTTGTAATTGTGATGTTGGCTATATTCAAAAATAACCTACCCACCGACATTACAGCTTGGTTAATTTTTGGTTTAGTGATTTTCATGGCTGTGAGTATTCAACTTTACGCCAAAATCCGCAGACGCAATAAAGAGAAGCTGACAGCAGAATTAAATCAAGTTCCCCAAGGGTAATTATCAATTATCAATTGCCTGGCAATCCCGTAACCATAGTTTAACACCTTGAGCGATCGCCCCATTACTACTATTTCTTGGTGGTGCGATCGGTGGTTTGACTGGATAACTACCGTCTTGGGTAAACATCATTACTACAGTCCAACCAGTGTTAGTTTTTGTCAAAAATAGCCTGTGGAATTCTTGTAATTCTACGGCTTTTTTATTGATGTATGTTCTCTCTAAGGTAGTGAAAAAAACCTGTTTGACTCCTTCTGCTTCATATTTATCCCCATCATCAATACCAGGATTTAGAGGTAAAGATTGAAACTCCGGTTTACCAGCAGCCAATATATAAGAAAAAGTATCAACACTCCTTTTTAGACTACGTGCACGTTGGATAGAACGGTTAGCATAGCTAGGTAAATCTAACATTAGCTGAGTTGTTAAAGTTTCTAAACTTTGTTCAGAACAGGAATTACTAATTTCAGGATTTACAGATTTAGGAGGAATATTTTTAGCAATTACTGGGTAGTGAAAATAACTACAGATTATCAACCACGAAAACCACAAAGCAGTGGAGAAATATACCTTTTTTTGAATTCCTAAACTTTTGTAGGGGTTTAGCATTGCTAAACCCCTACTAACTCCTTTGTTCATGAAACTAGTTTCAACTCCTCTACAATCTGATTCCAAGCTAACTCAGGAACAGCCGCCGCAGTAATGGGACGACCAATAACGAGATAATCTGCACCGGCTGTGATAGCCTGGGAAGGAGTAAGCGATCGCTTTTGATCTCCCTTATCAGCCCAGGTCGGCCGCACTCCTGGACAAACCAGTAAAAAGTCTTTTTCACAACTTGCTCTTAATTGTTGCACCTCTTGGGGAGAACAAACCGCCCCATTTAAACCAGACTTTTGCGCCAACAGTGCCATTTCTAAAGCAAATTCTGGCAATTCTAAAGGAATTTTCAAATCAAACGCCAATTGTCGCGCCGAAATACTGGTTAACAACGTAATAGCGATTAATTTCGGTGGTTTTGTCCCCGCTTTTTCCGCCCCAATTTGTACCGCTTCCGCCGCTGCTTTGAGAGCATCAACACCACAAGTTGCATGAATTGTCAATAAATCCACTCCATAACCAGCCGCAGCGTGACAAGCACCGGCGACAGTGTTGGGGATATCGTGAAATTTCAAATCTAGAAAAATCCGCTTTTCTTGAGATTTGAGGATATCCAGAATCTTGGGGCCTGTGCTAGTAAACAACTCCAAACCAACTTTCCAGAAAGTGACTTGGGGAAGTTTATCAACAAGAGCGATCGCACTGTCTAAATCTGGTACATCTAAAGGAACGATAATTTGGTGATTGGTCATTGGAGTAAGGAGTTCAGGACTTCAGAAGTTTACCTCGTTCCCAGTCTCTGACTGGGAATGCCATCATTGAGGCTTTGCCTTTGTTATCCTTGATAGCGCAGCGTAAGCCATAGTCAGAGACTTCTAGAATTCATTGCCATACATTATGGGAACAAGAAAAAGAGAATAGTCTAGTATTATGCGCCGTAACGCAGTCTAATAGCTTTTTTCAACAACATTTGACTATATAACACGCAGTGCTTTTTCTAAGCTTTCGTCAGCAGAAATCTTAACAGAAACAAGTTTGATAAACTTATTTTTACCAACTTGCAAAACTTTACCGTGTAATTCACTATGTTGTTGGTAAAAGGTGTCAACATCAGTAATTTTAGTACCATCTAAGCGCACTCCACCTTCCTGAATTTTGCGTTTCCCTTCTCCTGTACTCTTACACAAACCACAAGCACCGAGAATATAGGCTAATTTAGCGGGAAATTGAGGAATAGTATCTAGGTAAAATTCCGGCAATGTTCCTTCCTTACCACCGCTTTTAGCCGCCCCCTTCGCCTCATTAGCCGCTTGTTCGCCATGATACTGACGGACAATTTCCCATGCTAAAAATTCTTGGCGATCGCGCGGGTTTTCTGGCAGACTATCCAAAGGTAAATCTGTCAGCAATTCAAAATACTGCGACAGTAAATTATCTGGTACACCCTGAAGTTTTTGATACTTTTGTGAAGGATGTTCACCCAACCCCACATAATTACCCAAAGACTTAGACATTTTTTGTACACCATCAGTCCCAATTAAAATTGGTAACAATAGCCCAAATTGAGGTTTTAGATTAAAATGGCGTTGTAAATCTCGTCCCACAGCAATGTTAAATTTTTGATCAGTCCCTCCCAATTCCACATCAGATTCCACAGCCACCGAATCATAACCTTGCATCAGTGGATACAGGAACTCATGGAGGAAAATAGGACTCTCTTGTTTATAACGTTCCGCAAAACCTTCCTTGGCTAACATTTGTCCGACCGTCATCGTCGAAAGTAACTCCAAAGTTTTCCCCAAATCTAGACGAGAAAGCCATTCTGAGTTATAACGTACCTCAAGCCTACCAGGTGTGTCAAAATCTAAAATAGGACGCACTTGGTCAAGATAAGTTTGGGCATTTTGTGCCACATCAGCTTCCGTAAGTTGACGACGTACCTCAGATTTACCAGTAGGATCACCAATCCGGGCTGTAAAATCACCAATAATCAGTACCGCTGTATGACCAGCATCTTGAAAAGCCCGCAATTTCCGTACAGGTATACTATGACCAAGATGAATATCTGCCCCCGTGGGGTCAATACCCAGCTTAATTCTTAAAGGACGGTCAGAATTGAGCAACCGCTTTTCCAGACTTTCCGTGTCATTATCACCATCATGAGGTTGCGGAAAAATTTCTGCCACACCACGATGCAACCAAGAGAAATTTTGCGTCATACTAAGAAATTCGCTATTAACTATAGTTTCCACTCTAAAAGTTAAGTTTGTTATGTTCACAAACCAATTATCTGTTCTTTGCTCTGCCAGATTACTATAATTGCAAAAAATTAACCGTCTTTTTCCATTTAATGAATTACATTTAAATTTACAAGTGAGGAAGTGAGATCGCCGTGTCGTCTAGGACTTTTGAAAACAAACAACCCCAAGAGCAGGCTTCATCTGGATTTGAGTTTTTTAAAGGAGTAGGTCAGGTAACTGGCGGTACTCTACTATCAATCACACTCCTAGCAAGCTCTGTTGTAGCGGGAGGACTAGTAGGTTTAGCCATTAGTTTCCGTAATTTGCCAGATGTTAGACAAATAAAAAACTTTTTCCCCTCGGAAACAACTTACATATACGATATAAAAGGCAAACTTTTAACTGGTATTCACGGAGAAGCTAACCGAGAAGTAGTACCCCTGAATAAAATTTCCCCCAACCTGAAACGCGCAGTTTTGGCCAGTGAAGATGGACACTTTTATGGTCATCATGGGATTAACCCCACTGGTGTTGGCCGTGCTATCGTCGTCAACATGGTAGCAGGTGGCGTGAAAGAAGGTGGTTCTACCATCACCATGCAGTTGGTAAAAAACCTATTTTTGTCGCAAAAACGAGCTTTTACCCGGAAATTAGCCGAGGCTGTACTAGCAATTCGTTTAGAGCAAATTCTCGGTAAAGACGAAATATTAGAAATGTACCTCAATCAAGTTTATTGGGGTCATAACAACTACGGTGTACAAACAGCAGCCCGCAGTTATTTTAACAAATCAGCAGAATATTTAACTTTGGGTGAATCAGCCATGATGGCAGGTTTAATTCAAGCACCAGAAGAGTTTAGCCCTTTTGTCAGTATGAAATTGGCTAAACAGAAGCAAAAGGAAGTTCTGGGGCGGATGGTAGAGTTAAATTGGATCACCAAAAAAGAATATGATGATGCCGTCAAGCAAGAAATTAAACTGGGCAAAATCAGGTCTTTTCAAGGTAGTGCCTCACCTTACATTACCAATACCGTAGCCCAAGAGTTGAGGAAAAAATTTGGCCGTGATGCCCTCCTCAAAGGAGGAATGCGCGTACAAACAACTGTTGATGCTAAATTCCAGGCCATGGCTGAAGAAACCATCAAAGATTGGCATGAAAAGCTTCAGTCCCAAGGTTTATCTAAGAATCAAATGGCCTTGGTATCCATTGATCCCCGCACACATTTTGTCAAAGCTTTAGTTGGTGGTGTAGATTCTAAAGCCAGCGAATTTAACCGAGCCACACAAGCTCAACGTCAACCAGGTTCTTCATTTAAGCCCTTTGTTTACTATACTGCCTTTGCTACTGGCAAATATGCTCCAGATAGCACAGTAGTAGATGCTCCAGTCAGCTACCAAGATGGTAATGGTTGGTACTATCCGAGAAACTACGATAATACTTTTGGCGGAGCGATGTCAATTCGCACAGCCCTTGCCCATTCTCGCAACATTCCAGTGATAAAAATCGGTAAAGCCGTGGGGATGAATAAAGTCATCGAAACCTGCCGGACTTTGGGAATTATGAGTCCCATGGAACCTGTTACCTCTTTACCTTTGGGGGCTATTGGTGTCACTCCTCTAGAAATGGCTAGTGCCTATGCTACCTTTGCTAATTATGGCTGGCAGTCACCACCTACTGTAATTGTGAGAATTACAGATAGTGCTGGTAACGTAATTCTCGATAATACACCAAAACCGAAACAGGTTCTTGATCCTTGGGCATCAGCAGCCATTATTGATGTCATGACTTCAGTAATGACTGAAGGTACAGGTAAAGGTGCTGCCATAGATCGCCCTGCTGCTGGTAAGACAGGAACTACATCCTCAGAAAAAGATATTTGGTTTGTCGGTACTGTGCCGCAGTTAACTACTGCTGTCTGGGTGGGCAGAGACGACAGCAAACAACTGGCACATGGAGCAACTGGTGGTGTCATGGTAGCACCTATTTGGCGGGACTTTATGATGAAAGCACTTAAGGATGTACCTGTAGAAAAGTTTAAGTCACCTTCTCAGTTCCCCCGTCCTAAATCAAATTAATTGGTCAGTTGTCAGTTGTCGGTTGTCACTTGTCAGTTGTCAGTTGTCGGTTGTCAGTTGTCAGTGGGAAAATTATTTCTCCCACTGCCTCGCCTGTTCCCTGTTCCCTGTCATTTTGTTTGTTCCAATTCCGCTTTCATCCTTTCTAATGTCACATTCATTTGCTCAAACATTTGTTGTGGAGTTACGCCAAACTGACCTAGTTGAGTTTTTAGTTGCTGTATGGTCATTTGCGCCATGAAATCCTCTGATAGTTCAAAACGCTTCATAAAGACGCGATATCTATCCATCATGGCTTCCATTTGCTCAATAAACAGCTTTTTGCCCTCGCGGTCAAATTTGCCGTAGCTGTTGCCAAGCTGAATCAGTGCTTGATAATCTTCAAACAACTGTTTGGCTTCTTGCTGAACTATTTCAGAGTCGAAGAATCCCATTTTGCTTCTCTTTAACTGAGTGCTATGACTTCAGTAGCTTCAAATTTTGCCTCTTTCCCTATTTTAGTGTAGAAGATTCATCTAGAAAAACTACTTCGGTTAAAGTAGGGTTTTTTAGGGAAATTTCACCACTTGACCTGATGTATATCAAGGAACAGGGGTCAGTGGGTAGGGGAGGGGGTCGGGTATTTTATTTATGTAAAAATTTACTTAATAAAGAAGCAATCCCCAAAGCTTTTACCAATGATTGAGGAGTAGCTGTTTCATTTACTTGAATTTCCAAGAGGTTAGCGTATTTTAAAGCCAGTGGTTGTTGAGGATTAATTTTTAATGCTTGACGGATATAAACTTTAGCCATGCCTATAAATTTCTGTTGAAAATGTACTACTCCTAGAAGTGCATAGTAGTCGCTGTTAGTTGGTTCTAGCTTAATAGCATCTCGCAGTTCTTGTACTGCTAAGTTCCATTGTTGTTGATTAGAATATTCTATGGCTCTTTCATAGTTACGCTGGGCATAGTTTATTAAGTCTGGTTTGAGAATTGTGGTTGAAGATAAGGTTTTTTTAATTCCTTGGGTTTCTTGTTGGAGAATTATCGGCTGAGGTTCATTAACTAGTGAGTGTTTTGGCAGTTGGGATGACAAATAAACTATATTTAAGGCATTTAACTGCTTTGTTACCTGATATGCTTGAGGCAGTGAGTAATATTGAGAATTTGAGTATGATTTAATTGTGTTCTCATAAAATAATTCTGCTTCTTGAGCAGACATTTTTGCTATGGACTGAATTATAGAAATTTGGATACTAACAGCTTTTTCTGGATCTAAGACTTTTGCTTCTGAACGCATTATTGCTATGACATCCAGGCGTTTTTTTGCCTGTTTGAGTTGTTCATAAGCTGGGTTAATTAATTGTGTAAATACTGCACTAGCTAAGGCCTGATCTGGTTTATTCTTATTGATATAGTTATCAGGATGTAGCTGTTTTGCTAGAACATAATACCGTTTACTAATCTGACGCTCATCAGCATTTATAGAAACCCCTAGCATAGCATAGGGATCAATGAGCAGTTTTAGCCATTCTGGCGATAGGTAGTTCTGTGACATTTTAGTAGTATTATTCGCAAATCAAACCTTTATTTGTAGTAGATGTCCAAACTGGATTCATTGTTATGACTATGTTTATAGAGTATTGAATAATGCCGTACTATTGCTGTATGTGTAAAATTAATTTAGTTTGTCGCTTTGATATTAGCAATTGTAGGATTGGATATGTAGAAGTTAGATTTTATTTTTGAAAAAAGTGCAAAAAGATGGACACACCTACCTCCTTTCTTTTATTGTTACCCCTTTCCTAGCTTTACAAGCCAGTGTACAAATCAAATTTGATGAACATATATAAAATTATGTTAACTAAGCGTAAAAGCCGCAGTATTGCTGCTGTTTTAGCCTTTTCTGGCACACTAACGATTTCAGGTTTACATAAATTTTACTTGGGACAGCCACTTTGGGGAATACTGTATGTTTTGTTGTCTTGGACACCTATTCCCAAAGTAGCTAGTGCGATTGAAGGAGTTTGGTATTTAACTCAAGAGGAAGAAACTTTTGATCGCTATTTTAATTTGGGTGAGTCAGCAATTAAGGTATCATCCCAGGTCGGTAATCAAGTAGAATCAGTAGCTAATGCTTTGCGTGAGTTAGAAGCACTGCGTCAAGATGGATTAATTTCTGAGTATGAGTTTGAGCAAAAACGTCGTCAGATGTTAGATCAGATTTAGGTAATGGGTAATGGGTAATGGGTAATGGGTAATGGGTCAGAGGATAGATTTTAGTATGAATAAATGGCTACCTTTAAATCTGAAATTGCAAAAGCTCCGCGCCAAGCTGCTGAATGACCCCTATTATCGTTTACAATCGGGGGAAGAAATCGAAATTGCGGCTGAATTGGGTATGGGTATTGATGCTAATCAAGCTACTGTGGATGATTGGCTGCGTTTACCTGGTTTATCAATTCACCAAGGGCGATCGCTTGTGGAACTTTCCCGTGCTGGTGTAGTATTTTACTGTATTGAAGATGTGGCTGCAGCTTTAGGTTTGCCAGTACAGAGATTAGAACCGCTCAAACCCCTACTAACTTTTAATTATTATGACAATAACTTCCTAGATAAACCCCAACAGGTTAACCCTAATACGGCTTCAGTAGAAAGTTTGGCTAAAATTCCCTTTATAGATTTATCCCTAGCGCAGACAGTTGTAGAAAACCGTCTAGCGGCTGGTCCATACCGCAGTTTAGCAGATTTCCAACAAAGACTAGAATTACCAGGGGAGGCGATCTCTCAGTTAATGTATTATTTGCGGTTTTCGTAGGGGCGCAGGGCCTGCGCCCAGTCTCTTCCTGCGCCCAGTCTCTTCTAAATTAAGCCGATGCGGTCAAGAGGCCAGAAGCGAAATGTAGCACGACCAATGAGGTTTTTGCTGGGGACAAAACCCCAGTAACGAGAATCATTACTATCATTCCGATTATCCCCCATGACAAAAAATGCGCCTTCTGGGACCTTGATTTCGGGAAATGGGCTATTTGGCGGTTCAGCAATGTAGTCTTCTGTTAGGGCTTTACCGTTGAGATAAACTTTACCTTGAGCAATGCTAATTACTGCTCCTGGTTCACCAATTACCCGTTTAATAAAGGCTTGATTTTCAGGATATCCCCGTCGTTGTAATTCTGGTGGTGAGTTAAAAACGACAATATCGCCGATTTTGGGCGGATGAAACCGATAAGAGACTTTTTCTATGACCAAGCGATCGCCTGTGTGTAAGGTAGGATACATTGATTCAGATGGAATCAAGCGTGGTTCAGCAATAAAAGTCCGAATTAGAAGGGCTAAACACAGAGCAATAGTTATTAAAACTAAATTTTCTTGCCAACCACTCCTTATGTTTGTTTGTGAAGAAGTTTCTTTAATATCACTTTCGTGAGGAGTCATAGTCAAGGGTGTAGGGGTGTAGGATGGTAGGGGTGTAGGGGAGGCAGGGAAGAAAGAATTTTCCCAATGACAACGGACAACTGACAACTGACAACTGACAACTGACAAATTACCCATTATCTGATTTAGCAGTAATAACTTCTGTGGGACGGAGGACTTTTTCACCTAAATGAAATCCGCGACGGACAATTTTAGTAATTGTTTGGTCTGGGATATCTGTTCTTTCTTCTCGATCAATGACGCGACATAAGTTAAAATCTGGTTCTTTGCCTTCTTGTAATTCTATAGGTAAAAGTTGACGCTTTCCTAATACACTGAGAAACTTCCGATTAACTGCACCTATGGATCTGGGTAAGCCTTCTATAAATTCTGGACTAGGATTGGGATTGTTTTCTAGATAGTCTAATAAAGCTTCGAGGGCATCAGCAACTTCTAAAAGTTCCAACAATAAATCTTCTGTTTGGGCTGTGGTTTGGGTTTGCTGTTCTCTTAAAGACTGCTGTAATACCACATTGTCTTTTTGCAGAATGCCGATTTTTTGTACGAGTAAGTCTCGTAACTCTAAGCTAATCAAATAGTTTGGGGATAAGTCAGACACGGGAAATCTCTTTAGATAAAATAATTAAGATTCTTCTAGCCCAAGTGTTAACTTGGGAGAAAACGAGGATGATTACTTAAAAGCTAACAAATAATACTTTCCCTAATAACCGTTCCTAAAAACTGGGTTTTTCCGCCCAATCACTGAGGGCTGTTTCCGCAATAATTACCGCTGCCCGCAGTTGTTTTTTGGGCGAAATTTTCAGCTTTCTGACTAGCTTGTTTAAAGCTGTCAATGATACTCATGGGGTTTTCCCTTTACAGCTACTAGGAATTTTCAAAACCTGATCTATGTCTAATTTATTTTCCCGCTTTTGTAATTCAGAGTTAGCTGCAACTATTAATTGCCAGTCAGTAGGTTTACTACACAACTTTCCCGCAATACTACTAAGAGTATCTCCAGATTTTACAGTGTAAGTAGCTAGTTGTGGGGCTGGTTTAGGCACAACGGGGGTAATTACCTCAGAAGTGGGGTTAGAACTAGTAGTAACTGTAGGCTTAGGAACAGTTGCGGTATATATAGCTGTTTGCACTGCAAAAAAACTACCCCCTGCACCGATAGTAATGCCTATCATTAGCATTAAAATGGCAATTCCTGTTGTCCAAGATTTTGGGCGCTGGGGTAATGCTTCCAAGGAGCGAATTAAAGAAACATCTGTGTCACAATTAGGACAGGTATTACCCTCAATTCCTTGATACCCGCAAACAGGACAATCAATTTTAGTTTTGGTGTTCATCGTCTAAGTCCCGTGATAATGCTATTACTGGGTAATTCTTGATTTAACCCTTGATTTAACCAATGTTGTACATCTGGTTGTAATTCCCACCATAAGCGATCTGCTTCGTTGCTATAACCACCTGCATCTGCATTTAGCATCCGGGAGAATTTATGAGACATAGCATTAGCTTGGGTAGGTGCAACGGCTTTGGCTTGTTGAATAGCGAAAATACAAGCTTGAAATAGGTGTACTTCATCAGGTAAGTTCCGAAGTTCTCGTCTGGTTTCTTCACTGTGATACTCCATTGAGGAGATATTATGGCTATTCATAGCAAATTGTAATTCTTGACTCAAGTTTTGTAATCGTTCTTGCTGAAATTGGGGAATCATAAAGCCGCAGAAGTTGATCATGCGCTCACACTCATTCACTAAGGACTTTCCCCAGCCCGTTCCCGCAAATCATTGTATTCTTGTCCTGTCATGGTAATTCAAACTACATATTTGTTTCATATTTTATGTTTACAAATTGCTTAAAAATAAGAAGTTCTATTCTAGAAATTATCGTATAATTACTGAAATAAATCAGCACTTAGCTTCAGATTTAATACAATTTCAGAAAATATACCACTTTTTTGAAAAGTATAGAGCAGCGCATATAGTGTATATTTACCATGATCAATAACCTCAAACTACTATGATGATGATCAATAACTTCAGACGACTGGTATACCTTTTTCTCTTTCTGGCATTAATGAATCCCAATAGTGGACAGGCCCTAGCTGATTCCTTAATTAGTCAAATTACAGCACCAATTTCCGGTGATAATACTACAGCAATCACGAAAACATATTATGTAAGTCCTACTGGAAGTGACAAAAACACTGGACTTTCCGAATCTTCCCCTTTGACACTTCAAAAAGCGGCAGATATTACCAACCCTGGGGATACAGTGCTAATTATGGACGGGGTATATAAAAATGCTTCTGCCACTGGTCAGGTAGTATTAATTACCCGGTCTGGCGGTCCAGATGCCTGGATTACTTACAAAGCATATCCTGGACATTTCCCCAAACTTCAGCACAATGGATGGAATGGCATCTTGATTAGAAATGGAGCTTCCTATATCGAAGTGAACGGATTAGAAGTAATCGGGAACAATGCCAATATCACTCTTAAGGATGCACAACTTCAAAAGGATAACAAATCCAACCCTCTAACCAACGGTAACTGTATCATTGTTAATGGAGCAAAAAATAGTAATTCTCATCACATAAGGATTATCAATAATAAAGTTCATGATTGCGGGGGTGGGGGTATTGGTATAACTCAAGCAGATTATGTGAATATAGAAGGTAATGAGGTGTTTAATAATGCCTGGTACTCTGTCTACGGTAACAGTGGTATTTCTACTTATCAAAACTGGCGATTTGATGATAGTCAGGAATACAAAATGATTATCAGAAACAACAAAGTTTACAACAACCGTCAATACATTCCCTGGATTAATGTTGGTAAGATTACTGATGGAAATGGTATTATTATTGACGATTCAAGAAATACCCAGAATGGGTCTACATTAGGTGCATACACTGGACGGACTTTAGTAGCAAACAATATCGTGTTTAACAATGGTGGTTCAGGCATTCATACCTATTTCAGCGATCATGTTGATATTGTCAATAACACCGCTTATTTGAATAATCAAAGTCCAGAAATTAAAGACGGACAAATATTTGCCAATAATTCATCTGATGTCAAAATTCTGAATAACATTCTCTACGCTATGCCTGGGAAGAATGTTAACAGTATCTGGAAGTCTACAGATGTTACGTATGACTATAATCTATACGCGAACAGTAGCATCATACCAGTTAAGGGTAATAATGATATTATTATTGATGACCCTCTGTTTGTTGATGCTTTGAAGGGGGATTTTAGACTTCAATCTACTAGTCCAGCAATTAAAAAGGGTTTTGAATCGACAAGTTTAAAAACTGATTTTGCAGGTAAGTCTCGTCCCTCTGGTTCTCGGCATGATATTGGAGCATATCAATATAGCAACGAATAAGGTGATTAGGACATCAATTTGAAAAGGGGGACGTTCTCAAGGTAAAATAGTTGATTCTGCTGATTCTATAGATTTAGGCACTTGCAAAGCGCCTCATCAATAGTTACACTTTTTTAAACATTCTCATTTTTATTTGGCAATGCCTGCGGCGAGCGAAGCTATCACTCAACTGCTGAAATGGGAGGTTTCCCAAAGTTTAGAGAGTCTTTGGCAAAGAGATATTTGATTTCGGTCAACATCTCAATGCCGCTGATACTAACTCCAGTGAAATTACTCAGCGACAGCAAGGCAGCATTGCCAAACTCAAAATCAGCAATAAAAAAACTCAGAGATTCTTCTGATAGGCGGTTTCCCTCCCTCAGAAACTCCGTAAGAAAATTGCTTTGTAAACATAACTATCCAGGAGGCTTGTTAGTCAATGGGACTACCTTGGTACCGAGTACATACAGTTGTTCTGAACGATCCAGGTCGGCTGATTTCTGTACACTTAATGCACACAGCTTTAGTAGCTGGCTGGGCAGGTTCAATGGCACTGTATGAACTAGCAGTTTATAACCCCAGTGATCCAGTTCTTAACCCCATGTGGCGACAAGGGATGTTCGTACTTCCCTTCATGGCACGTTTAGGCGTGACCGAATCTTGGGGTGGTTGGAGTGTAACTGGTGGCACAGCAGTAGACCCCGGTTTCTGGTCATTTGAAGGCGTTGCTGCGGCTCACATTGTTCTTTCTGGTTTATTATTCTTGGCTGCCGTTTGGCACTGGGTTTTCTGGGATTTGGAACTTTTTAGAGATCCTCGCACTGGTGAACCTGCGCTAGACTTGCCAAAAATGTTTGGTATTCACCTGTTCTTATCCGGTTTACTTTGTTTTGGTTTCGGCGCTTTCCACCAAACTGGACTATTTGGTCCGGGAATGTGGGTGTCTGATGCCTATGGTATCACTGGCAGTATTCAGCCAGTAGCACCAGAATGGGGTCCCGCTGGATTTAACCCCTTTAACCCCGGTGGCGTGGTTGCTCACCACATTGCGGCTGGTGTAGTTGGTATTATCGCGGGTTTATTCCACCTGACAGTTAGACCTCCCGAAAGGCTCTACAAAGCCCTCCGGATGGGTAATATTGAAACCGTACTTTCTAGCAGTATTGCTGCTGTATTCTTCGCTGCTTTCGTAGTGGCTGGAACTATGTGGTACGGTAACGCTACTACCCCCATTGAACTGTTTGGACCTACTCGCTACCAGTGGGATCAAGGCTACTTCCGTCAAGAAATTCAGCGTCGTGTGCAAACCAGTGTTGCTGAAGGTGCAACTCTAACCGAAGCTTGGGCGAAGATTCCGGAAAAGCTGGCTTTCTACGATTACGTTGGTAATAGCCCCGCTAAAGGTGGTCTATTCCGTACAGGTGCAATGGTGAAGGGTGATGGTATTGCCGAATCTTGGCAAGGTCACGCTGTGTTCACAGATGCTGAAGGTCGGGAATTAACAGTTCGTCGTCTACCTAACTTCTTTGAAACCTTCCCAGTCATTTTGACGGATAAAGACGGTGTTGTTCGGGCTGACATCCCCTTCCGTCGGGCAGAATCTAAATATAGCTTTGAACAAACTGGCGTTACTGTCAGCTTCTACGGTGGTAATTTGAATGGTAAAACCTTCAAAGATCCCGCTGATGTGAAGAAGTATGCCCGCAAAGCTCAAGGTGGGGAAATCTTTGAATTTGACAGAGAAACCTTGAACTCTGACGGTGTATTCCGGACTTCTCCCAGAGGTTGGTTTACCTTTGGTCATGCTGTATTCGCTCTATTATTCTTCTTTGGCCACCTGTGGCATGGTTCACGGACAATCTACCGTGATGTATTTGCTGGTGTGGAAATTGAAGAAGAACAAGTTGAATGGGGTCTGTTCCAGAAGGTGGGTGACAAATCAACTCGTACCCGTAAGGAAGCTTAAAATTTGGATTAAGTGTGAAGTGGAAAATATCTACTTCATGCTTTTTCCCTGGCTTGGTAAACTAAAATTACTGGCTCAACAGGCAGGATCTGAAGAATATGGAAAGTGTTGCTTACATCTTGATTTTAACCCTAGCAATAGGTGTACTCTTTTTTGCGATCGCCTTCCGCGAACCCCCTCGGTTTGAGAAAAAAGAGAAGTAGTTAGTTATTCCCAATTTCTGAGGGAATATATCTAAAAATATCCGTTGTTACTAGTGATGGTAGCAACGGATATTTTAGTTTAAGACTTCTTTCTTCTGTTGACTTCTTTCTTCTGTTGACTTCTGACTCCTGACTTCTGACTCCAAAATATGATATAATTTTATGTCTGGAAGTTGATATGTGTTAAGACTAGCTATTCTAAGCTAGGATAAGACAGCAATGTAAGTGGAAATTGTCCTCCCACTACTTACATATAAACTGAATTTATGACAAAACCTTTACGGAGACTAGACCCAGGAACACATTAGCATGGTCAATCAGAACTTAACCGCTACAGAAATTGGATTTACCCACGAAGATTTCGCTGCTCTACTTGATAAATACGACTATCACTTCAGCCCTGGTGATGTCGTACCGGGTACAGTTTTCAGTATAGAGCCGCGCGGCGCTCTGATTGACATAGGTGCGAAAACCGCAGCATATATACCCATACAAGAAATGTCTATTAACCGGGTCGATGCCCCGGAAGAAGTCTTACAATCAAACGAAACACGGGAATTTTTCATTCTTACCGATGAAAATGAAGATGGTCAGCTTACCCTTTCAATTCGTCGGATTGAGTATATGCGGGCTTGGGAACGAGTACGGCAGTTGCAAGCAGAAGATGCTACTGTCCGTTCTGGCGTTTTCGCAACCAACCGTGGTGGTGCATTAGTGCGAATTGAAGGATTGCGCGGCTTTATCCCCGGTTCTCATATTAGCACTCGCAAACCCAAGGAAGATTTGGTAGGTGAAGAACTACCTTTGAAATTCCTCGAAGTAGATGAAGAGCGTAACCGTCTAGTTCTCTCCCATCGTCGGGCGCTGGTTGAGCGCAAGATGAACCGCTTGGAAGTTGGCGAAGTGGTCATTGGTACTGTTCGCGGTATCAAACCTTACGGTGCTTTCATTGATATTGGTGGCGTGAGCGGACTGCTACATATTTCTGAGATTTCCCACGAGCATATTGACACTCCTCATAGTGTGTTCAATGTCAATGATGAAGTGAAAGTAATGATCATTGACTTGGATGCAGAAAGGGGACGGATTTCGCTGTCTACTAAACAGTTAGAACCTGAACCTGGTGACATGATCAAGAACCGTGATTTGGTTTACGATAAGGCCGAAGAAATGGCAGCTAAGTATCGGGAACAATTGCTTGCCAAACAGCAAGGTATTACTATACCTGCGGAAGTAGCACCTGTGGAAGCTGTAGCTGAAGAAGCCGTAGCTGAAGAAGTCGCATCTGTGGAAGCTGTAGCTGTGGAAACTGTAGCTGAAGAAGTTGCACCTGTGGAAGCTGTAGCTGAGGAAGAAATTCCCGCAGCAACAGAAATTGAAGAAGAGATCCCAGCAGCTATTGAATCATAGATTGATAGTTGTAATTACCTACAACTGAGATCATGAAAGTATTGAATTAAGAGGGTTTTTCCCTCTTTTTTTATGGCAATTGGCTATTAAAAATTTTAGATTTTGGATTTTAGATTTTGGATTGGGAATTTTCGGTACAAACCCCACCCCTTCAGGGCGGAATTAACCCTGTTCTGTCAGATTGGGAAAATGGAATATCTGAAAGGTTTACGGGGCTTTGGTTTTGACATTTTATGCAGCAATTTTATTTATTAATAAATAAAAAAGTGCCAAACCTTGATGAAATAAGAGTTACAAAAGATGGATTCGATTATTGTTTTCCGAGAGTGACAAAACAGGGTTAAATCCAAAATCCAAAATCCAAAATCGTAAATCCAAAATCTATTGACCTATTCCCTGTTCTTTAACAACTGAAAAATATGGTAACTATTAAATGTAAAAACATTGCGTTTTCTCATATTAAAGCAATTTTATTTGATAAGAACGGTACTTTAGAAGATTCCGAGTCATATTTAAGAACATTGGGACAAAAAGCAACGCGGATAATAGACGCGCAAATTCCCGGTATTGGTGAACCTTTATTAATGGCTTTTGGTATTAATGGCAATTTCTTAGATCCAGCAGGTTTAATATCGGTAGCGAGTCGTAAAGAAACGGAAGTTGCAGCAGCAGCTTACATTGCGGAAACCGGAAGAGGATGGTTTGAGTCTTTAAAAATTGCCCGTCAAGCTTTAGAAGAGGCTGATCAATATGTTAACAAAACTCCCTCACCTTTATTTGTGGGTAGTTTGGAGGTATTAAAGTCTTTGTCAGCAGCGGGATTAAAATTGGGGATTCTGTCAGCAGCCACGACTGAAGATGTGCAGAAATTTGTAACTACTCACCAGTTAGGCGATTATTTGCAACTGGAAAAGGGAGTTGATGAGGGTCCAAGTAAACCAGATCCAACGGTGTTTTTAGAAGCTTGTCAAGCCTTGGGAGTAGCACCAGGGGCAACTTTAATGGTAGGTGATTCTGTGGGTGATATGCAAATGGCGCGTGATGCTAAAGCTGCTGGTTGTATTGGTATTACTTGGATTGGAAGGGCAGATAATGTTAAAGGTGCAGATGTGGTAATTAATCAACTTGAGGAAATTCAGATTATTGAGGATTGAATGATTTCCTAGTTCTATTTATTTACACACCAATTCAGAAAATTTTTGGCAATTAATTCAGTTAAAATTTAAGCGGACTAACTACAAACTACTCACTATCTCTTAATTATGAATCAATCCAATAATAGTGGCATACTTGAACAGTTTGTAAACATAGTGATGGGTGTAAAAACTGGGAATCAACAACAGTCTCTAAATACATCAGCAGCGGATATACAAGAATTAGATATCAAGGCAGTTTTAGTTTATAAATTAGGAACTATTCTGCAAATAGGAGTGATGATTCTTGTGTTGCTGGGAATGGAAAAATTAGTAATGTTGATTGATCAAAATTCTGCTTTTCCCAGTTGGTTTAGCACTTTAGTCACGGCATTATTTTTTGGTCTATTAAGTATCCGTTCCCGCATTTTTTCGCTTTTAGATAATACCCGTTCTCGGACAACTTATGATCAGGTAATTAGACCAAGATGGTCTCCTCCACCTTTAGCATTTCCCATAGTTTGGATGTTCATTGCCGTTTTGCGGGTAATTTCTTCGGTGTTAATTTGGCAAGAAATGAATCACCAATTTTTGGTATTACCTTTAATTCTGTTTGTCTTACATCTGGCTTTAGGAGATACTTGGAATACGATTTTTACCGTAGAACGGAGATTAGGTGCTGCTGTTCCTGTGGTGATTTTAGGTCCTTGGTTATCGGCTATAGTTGTAACGGCAATTTATTGGCAAACTGTTCCTTTAGCGGGAATGATTTTATCTTTTTCTTGCGTATGGCTAACTGTTGCTAGTGCATTGGTGTTAAAAATTTGGCAATTAAATGGATCTGAGCCTTTGTATCCTTTAAAATTGGCTGTTGTGGAGAAATAAATAGTCAAAATTCACCTTGAAGGGAAAGCAAAGAGCGCATTTAATATCCATGAAAAACGGTAGGGAAGAATTAATTCTCTACCACTAATAATACCAGTTAACACCGATAATCACGCTCCATATCACCACAGAAAGAAACAGCAACTTTGTAGCCGATACGAAGTCCATATAGTCTAGCTAATGGGTTTTTATTCCGTAAATAATGCGCTGATTCTATGCCTGTTTTATCAATAGCATATTCACCTGTTTCTATATCAATAATTATCATTTTACCGATGTTTTCTTCGGTGTCTACTTGCTGACGAATGCCATTTTCATATAATTCTTTGGCACGTTTGGCGACTTCTTCGCTGCTGAGGAGAATGGCTTGCATTTTATTTCATCCTTTTTCGTCATTAGTTTATTATACTTTATAAAGTATTTAATTTGATTAAGTAAGAGCGATTCCTGTGGAGCGCTTCGCTATCGCACGACTTCCACCGTTAACTAAAAGCGATCGCACTTGTCCCACCATTAACTAAGAGCGATACCTATCCTTTCGGCTCTCGTAAGGGATACGGTAAGCTATGCTAACGCACATCTTCACCATCAGTTAAATTGATATATAATTAAGATGAATAATTTTTGATATCTTCTCATGACATTACAAGAATTGCAAAAACAAGTATTACAGTTACCAATGAGCGATCGCTGGCAATTGGTACAAACTGTATTAGAATCAATACAACAAGAAACTATATCACTATCAAAGAAGGGTAATTTATCTCGACTGCGTGGTATTGCTAAGAGTGTAAATATCTCAAATAATGAGAATATTAATGGAGATTATGCTACTTATCTAACTGAAAAATACAAATGAAGCGAGTTTTTATTGATACGAATGTGGTTTTAGATTTTTTACTAGAAAGAGAACCTTTTGTGGAAGATGCAGTCAAGCTATTTGCAAAAATTGATGCAGGTGAGATTATCGGGTTTATTGCTGCTACTACAATTACTAATATTTATTATATTATTCGTAAAGCAGCAGGTGTAAAAGTTGCTCAAGATGCAATTTCTCAAATTCTCACAGATTTACATATTTGCACGGTTGATAGAAATATTTTGGAAGCAGCAGTAGCTTTAAATTTTCAAGATTTTGAGGATGCTGTGCAGTATGCTTGTGCTATGAAATCAATGGTAGATGTGATTGTAACTCGTGATGTGTCTGGATTTTTAGGTTCAGAAATTCCAGTGATGTTAGCTGGGGAGTTAAATAATATTTCTAGGGAGTAACCAGGTAATTTTCACAGATGAGATCGCACTTCTTCCACCATTAACTAAGAGCGATCGCACACCTTATACCATAAAACTATCTGATTAAATTTTTAAGATTTTGTAAATTTATGTCTTGACTTTTTGCGTACATTTAGCTATACAATATATGACAGCTAAACACAAATCATCAACTTTAGATGATCACCTATACTAGCTACTTAAATCACTTGCGGTAATAAGTATTGATTTCCGTTGTTGATCCTGCGACGGTGTATTTCACGGTTAGCCAGCCTTATGCGCTTCTCCTACCCTGGAATTAAGAAAAAAAGGATAGGGTAAGGTTAGAATACATCCGCAAGTGATATTTTTTCTTAATTATCCATTACGAATATAATGCAACAAGACTCTCAGTTACTTCTAAAACTCACATCCGAAACTTTACGAGAAAAATTCTATGATCTCAGAAAAGTATTGGATATAGCTGAACTTTTAGAAGTTTCTTATGATCATCTTGTACATCATATATATCTTATCGAATCTGAGCATCGTTACACAACTTTTGAAATTCCCAAAAAATCTGGTGGTATTCGTCAAATATCAACTCCGATAACTGCAATTAAAATTATTCAGAAAAAACTTAATCAAGTTTTACAAGCTGTATATCAAACAAAGCCATCAGTGCATGGTTTTGTGAATGGTAAAAATATTGTAACTAATGCTCAAGCTCATGCTAGAAAACGCTATGTTTTCAATATTGATTTAAAAGATTTTTTCCCTTCTATTAATTTTGGTCGGGTGCGGGGTATGTTAATGGCTACCCCTTATAATTTACCTCCAGATGTAGCGACAGTTCTAGCACAGATTTGTTGTTATAACAATCAGTTACCTCAAGGCGCACCAACTTCACCAATAATTACTAATATGATTTGTGCGAAAATGGATAGTCAATTACAAAGGTTAGCTAAAGATTGTAAAGCTACTTATACAAGATACGCAGATGATATTACTTTTTCAACTACTTTACCTAAATTCCCTAATAAGTTAGCATACGTATTGACTGGAGAAGATACAGAAAAAGTTTTTATTGGTAATCGTTTACTAGCAATTATTCATGAAAATGGATTTGAGGTAAATGAGCAGAAAATTAGACTCCAAGTGAAAGGTAATCATCAAGAAGTAACAGGATTAACAACTAATGTTTTTCCTAATGTTGATAGAAAATATGTGCGTCAAGTTCGCGCAATGCTTTATGCCTGGAATAAGTTTGGACTTGAAGCTGCGGAAAATGAATATTTTGAGAAATATCTATCTAAGTCAAGATTACCTATAAAACAAAAACTAGAATTTAAGCAGGTACTAAGGGGGAAAATTGAGTTTATAGGTATGGTTAAAGGTAAAGAAGATTCTATTTATCAAAAATATATCAACCAATATAAAATATTGCGAAATAAAAAATCTACTAACTCACACTAATTCAGCAGCTAAAAGCCTACCCTCAACTGGTTCATACTCATCTTCTAGTAACCATAACTTAGCTGCTTCATAATTATTACTAGAAAATACAATCTTATCACCCTGTTTAGGATCATAAACTTGACAATTTCCCTCACTATCACAAAGTAATAACAGAATATATGGAGGTGATAACATTGGATCAATCCATACTTCTGTAAATTCCCAGTTATTCTTCACTAGGTCTGGTACGTGGGATGACGTGGTATTGGTTATCTGCATTGATTTTCACCTCCCCATAGTAAAGTGGAATATGGCTACCATCTGCACTTATTCTATAACCTATTGGTTGATTAAAAAACATCCCATAACGTTCATAGTCACGAATGGTGCCGATAAACTCCCCATTTTTTATTATAGATTGGGCAACTTGATTCATAGTATTTTCATCATTAAATACATGAGCGGCTTTTCCTTTTTTTAGAAGTCTTTGCATTTGTGGTGTTCCTGGTAAATGCTTGGCAATATGTCTAACGTCAAGGGTAATGTGACGATTAATTAATTCTGATGTCATTTAATTTTACCTAATTTACTTTATATAACAAACTTAATGAGGTCTATATCTAACCCAAAATGGTCTATATGGGAGAATACCGTCCTCAGAGGTTGTAATATTACTACTTGCCAAAAAGTATTCTATATGTTGTTTTATACTGTAAAAAATATCTCCCACACAGCAGGAGAGATGAAAATGAAGGTGATTATGAGATTAGTTAGTAGTTAAGCTGCTACCATCTTCTCTATTGTTCTGATTGCCCCTGCTGCCTCTTTATAAAGTCTCCTACAAAAACCTCCTTCTCCTCTCCGCGCCTGGAAGTTTCTCAACGAACTGTTCGTTGCAATCATCTAAAATCTCCTTCTCCTCTCTGCGACTCTGCGCCTCTGCGTGAGACAAAAAAACGGCAGAGAACCGAAATCCTCCACCGTTCAATTAACAATTAAAAAAACCTAACTAAGACTCAACAGGGGTTAACAACTCCCGTGTTTGTTGAGAACTAACTTGCACAATGCCATTTTCATCAACATCAACAAGAGCAGTATCGCCATCTTTGATGCGTCCAGACAGAATTTCTTCCGCTAAACTATCTTCCAACAAGCGCATAATTGCCCGACGTAATGGCCTTGCACCGTAGCTAGGACTATAACCCTCAGTTATCAAGCGATCCTTGAAGCGGTCTGTGACTTCTAAGACAATGCCTTTTTCCGTCAACCTACCAAACACTTCCTTCAGCATGATTTCGGCGATTTGGGTAACTTCAGCCTTATTCAACTGACGGAAGACGATAATTTCATCTAACCGGTTCAGGAACTCAGGACGGAAGTATTGCTTCAGTTCCTCATTCACTAAAGAACGAATCCGGTTGTATTGAGATTCGGCCGCATCTTCAGCAAAATCGAAACCGATGCCGCTACCGCCTTTTTCAATGACCTTAGAACCAATATTGGAAGTCAAAATCAGCAAAGTGTTCTTAAAGTCCACCGTGCGACCTTTTGCGTCAGTTAAACGCCCATCTTCCAAAATTTGCAAGAGCATATTGAACACATCGGGGTGCGCTTTTTCGATTTCGTCGAATAGCACCACGGTGTAAGGACGACGACGGACAGCTTCTGTTAACTGACCACCTTCGTTGTAACCGACATAACCAGGAGGTGAACCGATCAATTTACTGACGGTGTGACGCTCCATGTATTCGGACATATCTAAGCGAATCATGGCTTCTTCCGAACCGAAGAAGTAGGAAGCCAAGGATTTGGCTAATTCAGTTTTACCCACCCCAGTTGGACCTGAGAAGACAAAACTAGCGATCGGCCGATTTGGATTTTTCAAGCCAACGCGAGCGCGACGGATAGCTCTAGAAACTGCCTTCACAGCATCATCTTGACCGATGAGGCGCTGATGTAAGGTGTCTTCCATGTGCAGCAACTTCTCGGACTCAGACTCGGTGAGTTTATTCACCGGTACACCTGTCCAGGAAGCGACAATGTGAGCAATGTCTTCCTCTGTAACTACAGGTTCAATACCGTCACCACTAGCGCCATTACTCTTGGTTTGAGCAATAGTGCGGATTTCGGCTTTGATTTCCATTTCCCGATCGCGCAATTCTCCAGCCCGATCAAAGTCCTGGGAACGCACTGCATCATCTTTTTCTTTTAAGATTTGCCGTAGTTCCTTGTCTAACTCCTTAGCTGCTGGGGGCAATTGGGAGTTAATCAAGCGCACCCGTGAGCCGGCTTCATCAACCAAGTCAATGGCTTTATCTGGCAAAAAGCGATCGCTAATGTAACGATCAGACAATTTTGCCGCCGCCACCAATGCTTCATCGGATATCTTCAGCTTGTGGTGTGCTTCGTAGCGATCGCGCAAACCATATAAAATTTCTATTGTTTCATCAACGGTCGGCTCACCCACCATGACAGGCTGGAAGCGTCTTTCCAACGCTGCATCCCGTTCAATGTGCTTGCGGTACTCATCCAAAGTAGTCGCGCCGATACATTGCAACTCACCCCGCGCCAAAGCTGGCTTGAGGATATTAGCCGCATCAATCGCCCCTTCGGCAGCACCTGCACCAATTAAGGTGTGAACTTCGTCAATGACCAGGATGACATTACCCGCAGAGCGGATTTCATCCATAATTTTTTTGAGACGTTCTTCAAATTCACCGCGATATTTAGTTCCTGCTACTAGCAAACCAATATCGAGGGTGACTACACGCTTATCTTCTAAGATATCGGGGATATCCTTGCTGGCGATGCGTGAAGCTAAACCTTCCGCGATGGCGGTTTTACCAACACCTGGTTCACCAATCAATACGGGATTGTTTTTAGTCCGGCGACCCAAAATTTGGATAACCCGCTCAATTTCCTTGGCGCGTCCCACCACAGGATCGAGTTTGTTATCTATGGCCATTTGGGTCAAGTTTGATCCAAACTCATCGAGAGTTGGGGTCTTAGTGCGACCAGAGGGGCCACCCGGCGTAACTTCCGCCGTTTCTCCCAACATCCGAATCACTTGGGTTCTCACCTTGGTCAAATCTACACCGAGGTTTTCTAGCACCCTGGCTGCGACACCTTCCCCTTCGCGGATCAGTCCCAACAGCAGATGCTCGGTACCAATGTAGTTGTGCCCCAATTGGCGTGCTTCTTCCAAGGATAGTTCTAAAACCCGTTTTGCCCGTGGCGTAAACGGAATTTCCACGGCTACAAAGCCTGAACCCCGTCCTATGATTTTCTCAACTTCAATGCGAGCATCTTTAAGATTAACTCCCATTGATTTCAGCACCTTGGCGGCTACTCCTGTGCCTTCACCAATCAGACCCAAGAGGATCTGCTCAGTGCCGACAAAGTTGTGACCTAAACGGCGGGCCTCTTCTTGGGCCAGCATGATTACCTTAATGGCTTTTTCTGTGAAGCGCTCAAACATGGCATTTTTCCTATCACCTGCGTCGTGCCGGTATGCTGATTTTAGCACAGGCTAAAATTTTGGATATCTATATAAACAGTTTAGATATCCAATTACCATGACACAGGTTGATAGGTTAATGAGTAGCTATTAATTAATTTCTCTGTGGTTAGTGTACTGAGGAGAGTGATATTACCAGCATTTTGGGTACTAAATCCAAACAATAGACTATTGATGTGGAGATTTTGGTTAGCACTCCCAAACAAACGTTAATATCATAAAATAAGCATGAGTGTCAATAGTTTAAAGTCAATGATAAGAAATTTCTATTCATAAAAATTTTAATAGAAAATATTTTAATATAAGCCCAGGGTAGAAAATTTATTTTATCTTCACAAATGTGATTTACCAATGTCCAGATCCCCGACTTCTCAAAGAAGTCGGGGATCTATCTCCTGAGCATGATTACAAATGCAGTTGAGCAAGCAAATGATGAGTAATTGGTAGACTATCTACCACCATTGCCAAGCATAATAGCATCATATAGGAAATGGAATACAAAAATAATTCCCGCGCTATGGTTTTATCTTCGGGATTTTGCAGCAACCGCCAAGACTTATGCACAAATACGCCGCCTAAAGTCAAGGCAATAACAGCATAGACAATCCCGCTGGCGTGTAAGGGATAAAACAGCAAGATAGTAGCAGTAACAGTAATTACCGTATAAAACCAAATTTGCTGTACAGTAGCTTTGTTGCCCGCTACCACAGGTAACATTGGTATCCCTACCTTAGCGTAATCATCACTAATCATTAAAGCCAAAGCCCAAAAATGGGGAGGTGTCCACAAAAAGACAATGGCAAAAATTAGCCACGCAGACCAGCTTAAAGTGTCTGTCACCGCTGCCCAACCGACTAAAGCGGGAATTGCCCCGGCTGCACCACCAATGACGATATTTTGAGTGCTATGACGTTTAAGCCAGTGAGTATAGACTAAAACATAGAAGATGATGCCAGAAAAGGCTAAAAATGCGGCTAGAAGATTGGCAAAAACGGTGAGAAGGGTAAAAGAAAGTACAGCCAGAGCGATCGCAAAAAGTAAAGCATCACGGGGTTGGATCTTCCCAGCCGGGATGGGACGGTTGCGTGTCCGCTCCATATCATAATCTATATCTCGATCATAGATACAGTTAATGGTTTGGGCGCTGGCTGCGGCTAAAGTTCCGCCAATCATTGTAATAATTAACAACCAGGGATCTACCTCTCCCTTCGCGGCTATCCACATACTCCCAGCAGTGGTAATTAATAGTAGGGGAATAATCCGGGGTTTGGTTAGCTGGTAGTAACTTTGAACGACTTGGAGAAATGTGTCGTGTTGACGACGAGAGACATTAGTCTCAATCATGTTAGGTCTTTTTCCTTATTTTTCAAGAACTGGTCAGCAAACCGCTGGCTGTGAGGACATAGAAATCAGATTTTATGGATTTACGCCATGAGTTACTGTGTTTGTGACTGAGGAAGCAAACCATCCCGTAATGATAAAACTGTAAATACTACCAAAGTCCCCAGTAAAGTCGCACCGATAGCTTGGTGAGAAACAGTAAGAGGTTCAACTTGTAAATGTAAACGGAAGGTAGCCACACCCAAAAGGAGTTGTAAAATCAACAAGCCACCAGCCATATTTGCTAATTTCCGCAAAGCCGGATGCAGTGCTGGTGTGCGCCAAGAAATTAAAACAACTGCTAAAGTAGCGATGGTTGGCGGTACTAAGCCAAAAATATGGCTGTACATGACATCACAAAGTTGTTCCCCTGCCAAACATTGGTGTAAAGCCCAACGAGATCCCACTAAAGCACCTAATAAACTTTGCAAGTAGACAAAAATGGCAGCAGTTAAACCCACCCAAGGTAACTTTCCTACCGTTCCCGTGCCTTGATAGGGAGTTAAACTTGTGCCAATAATTAGCAAAGTGGTGAAAAATAGTAACGCTGTTCCTAAATGGGCGGTAACGATATCAAACCGCAATAATTCAGTTACAGTCAGTCCTCCCAAAATCCCTTGGAAGACAATTAAAAACAAGGCAAATGTGGATGCCCAAGGTAGCCACTTGGGTAAGGAAAGACGATGCCACCAGGATAAACCACAAAGGGCGATCGCACTAAAACCAATTAAAGCTGCATCGAGGCGATGAAACCACTCCAAAAACACTTGGAGATTCATTTGCTTGGCTGGAACTAACTCCCCATAGCACAAAGGCCAGTCAGGACAAGCGAGTCCAGCATTCATGACGCGGGTAGCACTGCCTATAGCCATCAAAATTAAGGTGGCTACGCATATTTTCCACACCAAGCGACGAATCATCTCCTGGGGCTGTTGTGCTACTGTGGCCGCTTTATTTTGTTGTTCTAGGACAAATTCATTCATTAACAATACCTGCGGACTGCTTGTGCTAGAAATTGAAAATTTTCTATTTTGATTTAGTACCAACCTCTACTCACCCTAACCTATAGGTCAAAATGTAGAAATCAGCTTTCCCTTATACTTTGGATCACTTTAGCTAGTTTTCGCTGTAAGATTTTGTGCTGTTTTGAAAATGGAATTAATTAATCAATGCTGATTAAGGGGAATTTCTAAAATTTTCCTTAATTTTTTTTTTACTAATTGTCATCTGCTTTAGGCAGTACAAGTTATATATCTTGTACTCAAAATTGTGATCTTAATCAAAAAAATTAATAAAGATTTCACACCAACGGATACTATATTCCATAGTCTGCACTACCTTAGTAAGTGGACTTACTTTAATAAGTGAAGTAAGTTTCAGATAAATTAGTCAATTCATCACCAAATAAGCCGTGAAAATTCCAAGTGCAATCTGGACATTACTCATTGGCATTGTCCTCACTCTCACCAGTCTCTGGTACGGTCAAAATCACGGTCTGTTACCTATAGCGGCCTCCGATGAAGCCCCCTTGGTAGATGGTCTATTCAACACCATGATGACTGTTTCTACAGGCATATTTTTGATTGTTGAAGGTGTTTTAATTTACGCTGTTATTAGATATCGCCGTCGGGCTGGTGACAATGAAGATGGGCCAGCAATTGAAGGTAATATACCTCTAGAAATACTCTGGACAGCGATCCCCGCAATTATCGTTATCGGTATTTCTCTCTACAGTTTTGATGTATATAACAACATGGGCGGCTTTGATCCCCATTCGGCTCATGCTGCCCCGATGATGGAAAATGCCATGAATATGCCGGGAACGGCAATGGCTGCCACTTTAGACGATGCACCTGTACAAGTATCACAATTAGATACTCAATCTGATGCAGTTACTAAACCAGCAGAATTAACCGTTAACGTCACGGGAATGCAATATGCTTGGTTATTCAACTATCCAGATACGGATCTGACAAGTGGTGAACTGCATTTACCCATTGGCAAAACAGTGGAAATCAAGATGGTAGCTAACGATGTTATCCACGCCTTTTGGATTCCAGAATTTCGGGTGAAACAGGATGCTATTCCTGGTAGACAAACGAATCTGCGGTTTACTCCCAGAAAAGCGGGTGATTATCAACTCATTTGTGCTGAACTCTGTGGACCTTACCACGGGGTGATGAAAAGCCAAGTAGTTGTGGAGACACAAGAGGCTTTTGATAGTTGGATGCAAGAACAGCTACTTGCTAGTAAAGATATCCCTAATCAAGCGGTGTCCATGAATTCAATGGCCATGACTGCCGATGAATTTCTCTCTCCCTACACTCAGGATATGGGCATTCACTCAGAAATTCTGCATCAAATTAAGTAGTTTGGGAATTACAAGAGTTGCAGCAGTTACAAAATACATGGGCGCACAAAATACATGGGCGCAGGCCCTGCGCCCCTACGAACTTTTTTAAAATATGACACAGGCACAGTTAGAAGAAATTGATAATGTCCCCAAGTATACGGAAGAACACCAGGAAAGGCATTGGCGAGATTTTTTTGGTTTTAGTACGGATCATAAGGTGATTGGGATTCAATACCTAGTTACTTCCTTTGTTTTTTACTGCATTGGCGGTGTCATGGCTGATTTGGTGCGGACAGAATTACGGACTCCAGAAGTGGATTTTGTCACGCCAGAAGTCTACAACAGCCTGTTTACCCTCCATGCCACAATCATGATTTTTTTGTGGATTGTGCCAACGGGGGCAGGATTTGCCAACTATTTAATCCCATTGATGATTGGGGCTAGAGATATGGCATTTCCTCGTCTGAATGCTGTAGCATTTTGGATGGTTCCCCCAGCAGGTGTATTACTGGTTGCTAGTTTGGCGGTAGGTGATGCCCCTGATGCTGGTTGGACTTCCTACCCGCCTCTGAGTTTAGTAACAGGCCAGGTGGGAGAGGCAATTTGGATTATCAGTATCTTGCTTTTAGGGACTTCTTCGATTTTGGGGGCGATTAATTTTCTCGTCACCATTTGGAAGATGCGTGTTCCTAGTATGGGCATTTATCAAATGCCCTTGTTTTGCTGGGCAATGATAGCAACTTCGGCTTTGGTGCTGGTATCTACTCCAGTATTAGCTGCGGCTTTAATTTTACTGGGTTTTGATTTGTTGGCAGGAACAAACTTTTTTAATCCGACTGGGGGCGGAGATCCTGTTGTTTACCAGCATATGTTCTGGTTTTATTCTCACCCAGCGGTTTACATTATGATTTTGCCTTTCTTTGGGGCAATTTCGGAAATTCTGCCAATTCATGCCCGCAAACCGATTTTTGGCTATAAAGCGATCGCTTTTTCATCCCTAGCTATCAGCTTTTTAGGGTTAATCGTCTGGGCGCACCATATGTTTACTAGCGGTGTCCCCGGTTGGTTGCGGATGTTTTTCATGATCACCACCATGATCATCGCTGTTCCCACGGGGATTAAAATTTTCGGTTGGTTAGCAACTATTTGGGGTGGCAAAATCCGCCTCAATAGTGCCATGTTGTTTGCTATCGGCTTTTTAGCAACTTTTGTGATTGGTGGTATTAGTGGGGTAATGTTGGCCGCTGTTCCTTTTGATATTCACGTTCACGATACGTACTTTGTGGTGGCACATCTCCACTATGTTTTGTTTGGTGGCAGTGTGTTAGGAATTTTTGCCGCTATTTACCACTGGTTCCCAAAAATCACGGGACGGAAACTGAACGAATTTTGGGGTCAGGTGCATTTTGCCTTAACCATGATTGGTTTAAATATGACTTTCTTACCCATGCACAAACTTGGACTCATGGGTATGAACCGCCGGATTGCTGAATATGATCCCAAGTTCACGACTTTAAATGAAATCTGTACCTACGGATCTTATATATTGGCGGTTTCGACGTTACCATTTATCATCAATGCGGTTTGGTGTTGGTTCTATGGGGAAAAAGCTGGTAATAATCCTTGGCAAGCACTGACTCTGGAATGGATGACTTCTTCACCTCCCAGCATTGAGAATTTTGAAACCCTGCCTGTTTTAACCACAGGTCCCTACGATTACGGTGTAAGTCACGAACGGGTGGAAGCTGAACCCGTATTAACCCCCCAAACCGAATCAGGACTTTAGAAAGGAGACAGGAAGCAGGGGAGAGAAATATTTTTCTGCAACTGACAACTGACCACTGACAACTGACAACTAAAAATTTATGCAAGGTCAAATTATTGACACGGCGAAAACTGAATTAAATCACAATATGGACGTTTCTCATCACGAAGCACATCCAGATCATCGCTTGACTGGTCTATTTATGTTTTTGGTGGCTGAGGGAATGATTTTTATGGGTTTGTTTGGTGCATACCTAACTTACCGTTCTACTATTCCAGTTTGGCCCCCAGCAGGGACACCGGATTTAGAATTGTTGTTACCCACTGTGAATACTTCTATTTTGATAGCCAGTAGTTTTGTGATGCACAATGCTGATACTGCTATTAAAAAGAATGATACTAAGGGAATGCGGATTTGGTTGGCAATTACCGCAGTTATGGGGGCGATTTTTTTGGCAGGTCAGGTTTATGAATATACTCATTTGGAGTTTAGTCTGACTACCAATTTATTTGCCAGTACATTTTATGTGTTGACTGGTTTTCACGGTTTGCACGTTACTATCGGTGTTTTAGCGATTTTAGCAGTTTTGTGGCGATCGCGTACTCCCGGACACTACAGCAATGAAAAACGATTCGGGATTGAAGCGGCGGAAATTTACTGGCATTTTGTAGATGTAGTTTGGATTATTTTGTTCGGATTACTCTATTTACTCTAGGTATTTATTACTTAGTTGTTCACTCCACTCGAATAACCTACAATCCCCCTCTTGGGGGTTTTTTTGTTTTTATTGGTGAATAAACTGTGCTGCATTTATGTTATAAGTATGTCGGTTAAGCCTAAAACTCTCTTTTTTGAAACCAACCACAGAGGCACAGAGGACACAGAGGGAAAAAATATTGGTATATTAGACATTGTTGGAAAAGTAATTACTTAAAATCCCTATTTTTATCCTGTTCATCCTTTAATCCTGGATATCCTGATTCAGACAGTGTGCTTTAAAATAAATGAACTTGCAAAAACTACACCCCAGAGAATCATTAAATAAGGCATTTCTCAAGGTTAAACCCAATAGAAATGATATTGAGGATTTTAAAAAGAATCTGCAAAGTCTAATCGAGAAAATTAACGAAACTGAATCAGAAGAGTTTCATAAGAATCTCATTGGCGATTTTTTAAAGAACACATATTATAGCATAAATCATTTTATTAATACTAAGGGACGAAATGATCTTGTTATTCATAATGGTAAAGATGCTAAAACCAGTGTCGGTGTAATTTTAGAATTTAAAAAACTAACGAATAAAAGCGAAATGCTTAAAGTTAATAATTTGAATACTAAAGCTTTTCAGGAATTGGTTTTATATTTTCTGCGGGAACATCTGATAGAGAAAAATCTAGAAGTTAAATATTTAATAGCTACTAATATTTATGAATGGTTTATTTTTGATGCAAATGATTTTGAAAAAGCATTTATTGAAAATAAAACTCTGGTTAAGCAATTTACAGATTTTGCAGAAGGAAGATTAACAAGTAAAAAAACAGATTTCTTTTATAAAGAAATTGCTCAACCTGCTATTGCGGAAATTCAAGAGCAAATTCCTTTTACATATTTTGATATTCGAGAACATCAGGAATATTTACAACCTGGTGAAAATCCCCATGATCATAAATTAATCCCACTGTTTAAGTTATTTTCACCATCACATTTATTAAAATTACCTTTTGCTAATGATAGCAATACTCTTGATACAGGTTTTTATAGCGAATTACTACATATTATCGGTTTAACGGAAACTAAGGAAGGTGGTAAAAAACTCATTCAACGCAAAAAGGAAAGTGAGAGAAATACAGGTTCACTAATTGAAAATGCAATTATCCAACTTGATAGTTTAGATAAAATTTCTCAACTGGAAAACCCAGAAGGAGAAACTTCTCAAGAACAACTGTTTAACGTTGGTTTAGCATTAACAATTACTTGGGTCAATAGAATCCTGTTTCTGAAATTATTAGAAGCACAATTAATCAAATATCATAAAAATGATCCGTCTTGCGGATTCTTGAATTTAGAGAAAGTCCAAAATTATCATGATCTTAACAGTCTTTTCTTCAGCGTATTAGCTCGTAAACAAAACGAAAGAAACGAAACTGTAAAAAAGATATTTTCTCATGTTCCCTATTTGAATAGTTCTTTATTTGAACCAACAGATATTGAACAACAAAGTCCAAGTATTTTTATTCAGAATCTCAGAAATGAGAAACTAGAAATTTTTCCCGCGACTGTCTTAAAAGACAACAACGGAAAAAAACGCATTGGTGAAATTAATGCTTTAGAATATCTGTTTGAATTTCTCAATGCTTATGATTTTAGTAGTGAAAGCGGGGAAGAAATTCAAGAAGAGAATAAAAGGTTAATTAATGCGTCTGTATTGGGTTTGATTTTTGAGAAAATTAACGGTTATAAAGATGGTTCTTTCTTTACTCCCGGTTTTATTACTATGTATATGTGTCGGGAAACAATTAGAAGAGCGGTTATACAGAAGTTTAATGAAGTTAAAGGTTGGAATTGTGAAAGTATTAATGATTTATATGAAAAGATAGAGGATAAAAAAGATGCTAATACAATTATCAATAGTTTAAAAATATGTGATCCTGCTGTGGGTTCAGGACATTTTTTAGTTTCAGCTTTGAATGAAATTATTGCGATTAAAAGCGAATTGAAGATTTTACTTGATAGGGAAGGTAAAAGATTAAAAGAGTATGATATTGAAGTTGTCAATGATGAATTGATTGTTATTGATGATGAAAAGTTATTATTTGAATATAATCCTAAAAGCAAGGAAAGTCAACGAGTTCAAGAAACGCTATTTCATGAAAAACAAACGATTATTGAAAACTGTTTATTTGGTGTCGATATAAATCCCAATTCTGTCAAAATATGTCGGTTGCGGTTATGGATTGAACTTTTGAAAAATGCTTATTATAAGACCTCACCCCTAACCCCTCTCCTACAAGGAGAGGGGAATACAGGAGAATTGGAGACTTTACCCAATATTGATATTAATATTAAATGTGGTAATTCTTTAATTAGTCGGTTTTCTTTAGATGCTGATTTGCGAACTGCTTTAAGTAAAAATAAATGCAGTATAGAAACTTATAAAAATGCTGTCCGAACTTACCGCAATGCTGAAAATAAAGAACAAAAGCGGGAAATGGAAAGATTGATTAATGATATTAAAGGTAATTTTAAAACAACATTACAATTAAGTGATCCAAATAAAACTAAGTTAAGAAAGTTAGAGGGTGAACTTTTTAATTTAGAGAATCAAATTTTGTTGTTTGAGGAAACGAAAGCTGAAAAGAAGACACGGGATAAAAAAATCGCTAAGTTAAATAATGAGATTGATAAGTTACGAGTTGAGATTGAGGATATAGAAGGTGGTAAGATTTATGAAAATGCTCTAGAATGGCGTTTTGAGTTTCCTGAAGTGTTGAATGATGATGGTGTTTTTATCGGTTTTGATGTGGTAATCGGAAATCCTCCTTATGGAGTGAAATTGAGTACAACTGAAAAAGAAATTTTAAATGAAATATATGAATTTAACACAACCGAAACAGCAATTTTATTTATTAAAAAAGGATGGGATTTATTACATAAGCGCGGATACCAATCATATATAATTCCCAAATCATATACTTTCGCTTCTAATTATGCAAAAATCAGAGAATTTACTATTAATAATTTAATTGGTTTAGTAGACTGTGGTAAAGTTTGGCCAGATGTAAAACTGGAAGTATGTATTTTCATTTTAACAAAGATATCTGAAACAGAAAATTATAGTTCATATAAAGTTAAAGTAGTTGATCATCAAGTTATATTTCAAGGTTATTTACATAAACAATTAGCGAAAAAATTTAATTTCTTACTTAATGGATTAAGTGCGGAAGAAATCAAAATAGGTTTAAAAATTTTAGAAACTTGTCAAACGTTAAATGATATATCTACAAATCAAAGAGGTGCTATGATTCAGGAGTTAGTTTCTGAACAAGGAGATAGAGATGTTATTGGTGGCGCTGAAGTACAACAATATGGAATTAAAGGTATTAAAGGTAAGGTTTATTTAAAAGATGTCAATGAAGAAAAAGCATTTATTCATCAAAATTCGCTGCTAGTACAAAATATAATTGCTCATATTGAAAATCCTTATGATCATATCAAAATAACTGGGACAATTCCTGACAGAAATGATTATATTTTAGTTGATACTATTAATCAAATTACTTTAAATAAAAATTTAACTCCTGAGTTAATTTGGAGTATTTTACATTCTACTCTGATTAATTGGTATATTTATAGATTTATTTTTGCTAAAGCTATCAGAACCATGCACTTTGATAATACAACAACTTCCAGAATACCTATTCCTAGAGTTATTAATTTGGATATGCAAAAATTTTTATATGAATTAGTGAACAAAATCCTCACTGCTAAAAAATCAGATCCAAATGCAAATACAACCGCATTAGAAACAGAAATAGATCAGCTAGTTTATCAACTTTACGAATTAACAGCAGAAGAGATTAAAATTATAGAAGGGTAAACACTACAAATTCCAGATACCCGACTTCTTTAAGAAGTCGGGTATCTTATATCTTATGTTGAGTAGATGAATTAATATATATAAAAAAGTAGGGGTAATTCATGAATTACCCCTACAGAATAATTGATTTTAACAATTCCTAACGGACTTCGTTTAAACTCTCAACTTGCTTGGTAAACACTTCTGTAAACAAACTCATGACTGTCCGTTCTTCTCTGACCTTAATATTAGCAGTAATAGACATCCCCGACTGTAAGGATACCTTTCTATCTTGATTAGTGAGACTGAGATTTTGTTTATCTAATTTGATTTTGGCTGGGAATCTATAAAATTGATGGTTTTGATCTGGAGGTAAAGCATCTGAACCAATATCAATTACTTTACCCTTGATATCGCCAAATTCACTAAAGGGAAAAGAGTCAATTCTCACATCTACGTTCATACCTTTCCGCACAAAACCAATATCTTTATTGGTGATGAAAACTTCGGCTATTAAGCTATCTTTGGGGACAATTTGCAGTAATTTTTGGGTGGAATTAGCAACAAAACCAGGGTTTTTAGCCTGAAGATCAAAAACTACACCTCCCACTGGAGCGCGGAGTTCTTGATATTTAACATTTAATTGGGTTTGCGATATTTTGCTATTTGTATCTGCTAAACGCTGTTCATTTTCTAAAATAATCTTCATGAATTGACTATCAATTTCGGCAATCCGTTGTTTGTTACTACCTATTTTTTCCAAAATAGTTTTATCAGAACTAGCAACCGTATTAGTTGCTTGCTCTTTTCCTTTATCAATATCAAATTCTAACCGTTTTGCTTCTTCTTGTAATTGTGATATTTCGGCTTTGAGAGTTTGTACTTGTTGTTGTTGATTAAGATATTGAAGTTTAGAAATACCACCTTCTTCAGCTAAGGTTTTGAGACTAGCTAAAATCTGACTTTGAATTGCTAAACCATTCTTTGTATCTTGCAGTTTAAATTGAGTTTGAGAGAGTTGTTTTCTGCTTTTTTCAACTTCTAAATCCGCGGCTTTAGAACGTGATCTTAATTCTGTTTTAGCAACGTCAAGTAGTTGTTGTTCATCAATTCCTGTACCTGTTGGCCCAGATGAACTTCTTAATTGAGAACGTAATAACTCATTTTCTGCTACTAAGGAAGCGCGACTTTTGAGCAGAAAAGCTGATTCTCCTGGTAGTCTACTGCGTAAAAATTCTAGTTCAGAATCTATGTTTGTACTTGCTCCCATTAAGCGGCGATAGATATTATTTTCTTGAATTAAAGCTATGCGAATTTTATTCAAGGAATTCAATTCTGCTAAGGTAGCAATAGAATCAAAAGTTAATAATAAATCTCCTGGTTTTACCTGTTGTCCGTCTTTTACGTAAAGTGATTTTACAACTCCATTAATGGGAGCTTGCACGTCTTTAACTGTTCCCTCTGGTTTTAATTGACCTGTTGCAGGAATTGTTTGCTCAATTTTCGCTAAACAAGCCCAAACAATCCCAAAACAGGCTATTCCCATGAGAGTGATCATAATGGTTCGTGACCAAATTGGAGATTGGCGGAGAACGACAGATTGCTCGAAGTTATCGAAATTGAAATCAGGTTTTTGCTGTTTAGCCTTGGGTTTGGGGGGTGTTAATACTTGTGTATCTCGATTTTTTCCGTTACCATTTCCGTTACCATTGCCATTGCCATTGGTGTAATTACCATTAAGTTGAGTCATAATAATTTTGGATTTTGGATTTTAGATTGAATATTTAGTGATGTGTAATTTTATCCTTAATCAGTTATCAGTTGAATTTTATTTAAACAACTGACAACTGACAAATTACAAGTTTACTTCTTGTTGTTGATAAAGATAGAAATAATGACCTTTAGCTGCCATGAGTTCTTGATGACTACCTTGTTCTATCATCCTACTATTATCCATGACGACAATAGTATCTGCATTACTAACAGTATTCAAACGGTGGGTAATAAAGAAGACGGTGCTACCTTTAAAAGCCCGAGCTAAGTTAAGACAAATTTGCCTTTCTGTAGGATAATCTAGGGCGCTGGTGGCTTCATCTAGAACTAATAATTTAGGTCTTTGTAAGACGGAACGAGCGATGGCAATTCTCTGTCTTTGTCCACCGGAAAGGGCTGATCCTCTTTCGCCAACTCGCGTATTATAACCATTAGGCAAGGTCATAATAAACTCATGGGCAACGGCAATTTGAGCAGCGGCAATAACTTCCTCAGTTGTGGCATCAGGATTAGTTAAGGCAATATTTTCTTGCACTGTACCATCAAATAAGAGGGTATCTTGGGGAACTACACCAATTTGCCGCCGCAGAGAATAAAGTTCGACTTTAGAAATGTCATAACCATCAACTAAAATTCTGCCAGATTCTGTATCATAAAGTCTGAGCAGTAATTTCATCATTGTGCTTTTTCCCGAACCACTTTGGCCGACAATGCCTACAAATTTACCTGCGGGAAATTCGACGCTCACATTGCTGAGTTGTAGTGGTCCACTAGCAGCAAATCGGAAGGAAACATTGTCATATTTGACTGCACCAACAATAGGAGGAAGAGGAATATTATTCCTATCTACTTCTGCTTCTTGTGGTGTATCAACAATATCACTTAATCGCTCTAAAGATAAACCAGTTTCTTGGAAGTTTTGCCAGATTTGTGCCAAGCGTAATATTGGGGTAGTCACGTAACTAGAAATAATCCGAAAAGCGATTAATTCTCCTAATGTTAATTCTCCCTTCAAGACTAAATAAGCTCCCACCCATAAAACTAATAAGCTGCTGAGTTTACTCAGAAACTGACTGGTTGAATTAGCTAATGTGGAAGTGATTACAGTTTTAAAACCTGCGGCCACAAACTTAGCATATTTCTTTTGCCAAGAAAATCGAGATCGCAATTCAATATTTTGGGCTTTGACTGTTTGAATACCTGACATCACCTCAACTAAATAAGATTGAGTTTCGGCATTACGTTCAGCTTTACCGCGTAATTGTCTGCTTACTGTTGGAGCAGCAATTACTGTAACTAGTATAAATAGAGGAATTGTCCCTAAACCTACTAGAGTCAATTGCCAACTGTAAAACAGCATGACAACTATATAAACTACGGAAAATAGGGCATCTAAGCCCACTGTTAAAGCCGTACCTGTGAGGAACTGACGGATATTTTCTAATTCATTAATTCTGGTTGATAATTCACCAACTGGCCTTTTATCAAAATAGCGCAGTGGTAAGCGGAGTAAGTGGTCAATAATTTGTGACCCCAAACTCATATCAATGCGGTTGGTAGTATCTACAAATAAGTAAGTCCGCAATGTGGTTAATACTGCTTCAAATATACCAACTGCTAATAGTAATACCCCCAAAACATTCAAGGTATTAATACTATTTTGAACGATGACTTTATCAATAATTAGCTGAATAACTAGGGGATTGGCTAGGGCAGCTAATTGAACAAAAAAGGAAGCAATAAATACTTCTATTAATACTCGACGGTAACGGGATAAGTAGGGAACAAACCAAGATAAACCAAAGCGTTCTTTAGGTGTTTCTTTAGTTTCGCTCAGTAATAATACCCTAACTTGTGGTTGTAAGTTAGTTTCATCGGTTTCTAATTCTTCCAGCAGTTGATCAATTTGGCAGTTGATAATACCTTGAGAGGGCATACCCAAAACTACTTTTTTCCCATCTACTGCATAAAGAACCGCAAAACTGTCACGATAGCGAATTAATGCGGGGGTGGGAATGCGGTTAATGGAAACAGCGGGAACATCAACTAGCTGGGATTTAAGTCCAATTAATTCTGATAAATAAGCACAAAGTTGAAAAGATACACTACCTTGACGCTTGATTTGATCATTTAAAATCCGTCGGACTACTTCTTTGCGAAAGGGAATTTCTAAATGCTTAGATAGCATTTGAAAACAAGCAAGACTGCTATCTAATTCTCCTTTTCCCCGAAAAAATGGATAGTTTTTATTTTTTGATGACTTGTTTGATGTCGTTGGTGGAACAAATTCTGTTTCTTGTGCGTAGGGAATCTCAGAATCTATTGTGTTATCTAATATAGTTTCTAATACTTCTGATTCTGTGGGAACACCATCAAGTAATGATAGATCATTAGGACTGATACCCAATAACCGGACAGGAACATTTCCTTTCACTTCAATTACTTCGGTTTCTAAGCGAGAACCAGGGGTTAAATCAGTTAAGGAATTACTGCTACTTACAAACCAAATCCGATTACTTTCTAATGCTTGTAAGGAAGTTTTTCCTGGTAATAAATAATTAATTTTTGACCCTAATAGGGCTTGTTGGGTAATGTCCTTGAGGTTGTGATTAACTAAAGCTTTTTGTGCTACCTGTGAACTCAAAACATCAAATACTTCAATTAAGTGACTTTGGTGCTGACGAGCTTTAGCAAAGGCTGAATTTTGGGTCAGGAATTGTAAATAATCTGCTGCTTTCCAGGTTAAACAGATTACTTCTGTAGAAGCGATGGCTGTTTCACAAGCAATCTGACGTAACCAAGCAATTTCGCCAATTATCGCCCCTGGTTGTAGTAATTTTAAAGTAATTGGTAATTGGGTTTGGGTATCATATCCCAATAGTCTGACATTACCTTGATAAAGAATTGCTATCCTTTCTGGTAGTTGTTCTTTGCCAATAATTTTCTGACCAATGCGGTAACGTAACGGCTGTAAAATTTGTGGTGATGAAAGTTTACTAATTTCCTCAGTTGATAATTGATCAAACCCTTCAATAGTGGCAATAAATTCTTCAAAGGTACTCTTAATATAAGTCATGTTGATTGAGGTTAGTTATGTTACTTTATATTTGCTAAAAAGTTGATAGTGGGATTTTACAATCTTAAATTGAAGATTCACAGCAGATTGCAGATAAATAAAGTAAAAAATTTCTACCAAAGTGGCTTTTACCCCTGAGAGGATGTTTTAAGATGTCTGGATTTGCCATTTTTGTTCTGCCATTTGTGCTTGTATCCACTGATTAAATCTTTCATTCAGCAACCTCTGACGCATAGGAGCATCTAATTGGGCTGGTAGTAACTTTTCTAATTGGACAATTACTAACAAATTATTAATTTGAGTTGGTGGTGATAGTTGCTGTGGTTGGCTTTTGGAGAGGATATTTACTAATGTGGGATGGAGGGATTGTAAATCTATTGGACCTACTAAACCATCAGTTTGAGCTTCTGGTCCTTGGGCGTATTCCCGCGCTAATTCAGCAAAAGACTGTTCACCCTCTTTGATACGGAAGTAAATTTCTTGAGCAATACCAATTTCCGAGGTAGTAATCAGGGAATAGATTACCCTATCTAACTGGCCTTTACGTTGAAAGAAGTAAGAGTTTAAATCCCCTCCCCATGTTGCTTCTTTGAACTTTTCTAGTTTCAGAGAACGTATGGCCATGATTTTTAACTGCTGGAAACTTTCTCCCTGTTGATCTAGTCCCTGATATTGTTGAGCTAATTGTTGACAGACTAGTTTTTCTTCTTCTGGACCGTAGACAATTTCTGCCTCTGCGATGGCTTGATCAATGATGATTTCCTTGATTAATACTGGTAATAACTGGTATTTTGCTACTAATGAAAAAACCTCGGCGGGCTGAAGGATTTGATCGCCCAATTTTAGGACTTGATTCATATTGCTTGTGATCAGGTTTGTCTCCATTGTTAATTTCTCTTGAAAAGATAATAGAAGCAGATTTTAACCAAGTTATATTCAGGTTAAGGTTATACAATTTATGACAACTTTACTCTCTTTAAATTGACGTATGTATATACATATCAGTAATTCTCCAAAAATTAGAAGTTAATTTTGTGAAGCTAATGTGAAGTTCAGTAGTCAATATGTTTATATTTCCACATTATCGTACCAAAATACCATAAATTAATGAATTTGTCCGATTAAGCTTACTTGTATTCTGTAAAGCTTTATCAATTTCAACTATTGCATATTTTTACTTAGCTAAGTTGCTTATTAGGCAATAATTAACAGGTGACCAAAAATAGGGAACAGGGCGTAACTACGAATTACCAGTCTGAACTAGATAAGCAATAACCGAAGTTCTTGCTTATTTTTCACTTACTACTAGTCTTGAAAAGTTAATCTAACCTCAGAAATAATTACAACACCTAATAGCTGAATACAGGACAAAAATTATATAAAAGCTAAATTTAATTCTCTAAAAAGGTAAATGTAGTCACAAAAATACAGTCAAGTTGAGGAGTCAGAAAGTAGGGGCGCGGGGACTGCGCCCATGAGTCAGAATTCTGAATTCAGGACTTCATTTCCTCAGTTTCCTAACTCATGAAATCATCTTAATTAACGAAATCTGCCAGGATTTAGCCGACTGGGAGCTTGGCGTTGGTTATTTCGTCCAATGGCTACTCCATTTCTCAAATTTCTCCCAGTCCCACCATCTTGAGGATCAAGATATGGTTTCAAATTAATCCCACTTCTAGTAGAACTAACCTGATTTCTACCACCTAGAAGCGTTTGTCCTAGGCTGTATAAGCTATCTCCATTACCGAGGTTACGATTAGTGTAAGTATTAACAGCAATAGTTTGTTGTCCACTATCAGCAGTAGTGAGGTTTTGGAATACACTATTCCGAATTGTATAGGGATCTTTGCCACGGGGTACTGTTAAGACAATTCGACAACTGGGTTGGGCTTGGGTGGTGACACAGATAATATTTTCGTTATTTTCTACAGCTATTTGCAGTTCTTGTAAGCCATCGGGGCGATATAATTCTAACCGGGTGGCGATCGCTTGACAACGTTTTTGGGCATCCCAACCACCCCCTAAATTTTGAGGTGCAGCCCAAGCAAAATATTGTCCTGGTTGACTTTGGGGCTGATACATGACTGTAAACTGTCCATTGTTAGATTGACAACTAAACCTGGTGCTACTGTTAACTGTGGTAGAAGTCGGTATAGTGGTTGATGAACCAGAGGGAACTGTCGTTGAGCCTGATGGAACTGTAGTGGATGAACCTGATGGAACTGTCGGAACAACAACTTGAGCAAAAGCTACAGCATTACCAAAAAATAAAGAACAGCCAAGACTACTCAACAATAAAACCCGAAGCGATTGTAATGACATAAATATAACCTTTGCTAGAAACAGGTAAATAGCTGATATCTCTATTGACGGAAAATATATCTTTTTGATTCATTAACAATACCTATTTTTTTGTTTTTAGCATACATAGCAGAAACCGCTACAAGCTACGAAGGATTATCAGCAGCTTACAGCGGTTTCTTGATTAGGTTGTAGTTCAATACAAAAATATAGAGGTGGACTTGACAAGCAATCAATTAAATCCGCTCTCAAATTGCGCTTCCTTAATTTCCAATTCTTGGTTGCACTTCTGGCTGTAAGTTTCAACACCTCCAATAACAACTTGGTGAGATTCAGGCGAAAACACTTTAACAGGAAGCAAAAACCTAAAATTGATTGCCGGGACACTAGAGCAGGAGGCACAAACTCTAATGAGAAAGTTTTAATTTAAGGTTTGACTTTTAACCTTTTTGTACCATGATTTCAATCTAGCATGAGTTTTTTTCATTTGTGTTGTATGTTTACTAAACTTGAAATTCATTAATATATTGCAACAATTTGGAATGGGCGCAGGCCCTGCGCCCCTACTCCTGCTATATTGGGAGTTTTATAAGTTATAAACCGATGGAAATTATTATTGGTTGGCTATATCCCAAGTTGATGAGTACCTACGGCGATCGCGGAAATGTGATCACTATTCAACGCCGCGCTCAATGGCGGGGGTATAATGTCATAGTATTACCCTTAGACCAAGATTCTACCGCAGAAGATATAAAATCAGTAGATGTGATTGTTGGTGGGGGCGCACAGGATCGTCAGCAAGAAATTGTCATGCGGGATTTACAAGGTGCAAAAGCTGAGGCAATGCGGGATAAAATAGAACATGGCACGCCGGGCGTTTTTACTTGTGGTTCTCCCCAATTGCTCGGAAATTATTATGAACCAGCTTTTGGACAAAGAATTGAAGGTTTAGGAATTTTAGATTTAGTTTCTATTCATCCTGGTGAAAATACTAAAAGATGTATTGGTAATTTAGTGATAGAAGTTACGGCTTCACGGTTAGCGCAAGAACTAGAAGCAATGACAGGGACAAAACCTTATTTAGTTGGGTTTGAAAATCACGGTGGCCGGACTACATTAGGGAAAGTGGAAGCTTTAGGGCGTGTGGTGTATGGCTTGGGTAATAATGGAGAAGATGGGACAGAAGGAGCGTTTTATCAAAATGCGATCGCTACCTATTCCCACGGGCCATTATTACCAAAAAATCCTTTTGTTGCCGATTGGTTAATTCAAACTGCATTAAGGTTGAAATATCAGCAAGAAATCAAACTTTCACCTTTAGATGATACCTTGGCAATGCAAGGACGGGAAGCAATGTTTAAACGCTTAAAAGTGAATTCACCCAGTCTAGCTGGAGTTAGTTAGGAACATAGGTAATGGGTAATGGGTAATGGGTAATGGGTAATGGGTAAAAGTTTAATCATGCAATCACCAATCACCGATTACCAATCACCAATTACCAGGCTAATAAACTACATTATTTCTTTATTAAATAAGAGCAATTTTACCTAAAATGTCTGATAAGTTACTATAGAAATCCGAAATTGTTTAGTTAGTCATTATTTTAAATCTGTGCAACTTCCTTCTTTTTCAGAATTTGAAAATCGCTCAAATCATCACCCCAATGAGGGTTTGCAACAATTACTTAATCGCCTTGTTGCCAAAATAGAACGAGATGAATTAGTCAGACAAACGACAAATCAACTGCGGGAATTACTCCATGCTGATCGTGTAGTCTTGTATTATTTCTATGAACAATGGCAAGGACAGGTAACATTTGAATCATTAAGTGCTGATAAATATTCAATTCTCGGTTCTACGGGCGCAAGTGATTGTTTTACCCATGAATATGCTGCTTTGTACTTAGAAGGACGAGTCAGAGCGATCGCTGATATAGAATTAGAAGCAATTCAGGATTGTCACCGTGATTTTCTTCGCAGTATCCAAGTTCGCGCTAACTTAGTAGTACCAATTTTGATACCGAGAGGATTATGGGGACTATTGGTAGCGCATCACTGTCAACATCCCCGTGATTGGACTTTAGCAGATATTGAATTAATGGAAACAGGAGCGCGAACTTTAGCCACAGACTCTAATATTTTAGAGAGTTAACAATCAATTGCCAATTTTATGGATTCCTATTCCCCACTGTGTCAAATTATAGCCCATCACATTATTACCAGTTCTCAAAAACGAATTACCTTTGCAGAATACATGGATATGGTGTTATATCATCCAGAACATGGTTATTATTCCAGTGATGCTGTAAAAATCGGATTTCGGGGGAGTGATTTTTTCACATCTGCCAGTTTGGGGGCTGACTTTGGGGAATTACTCACAAAGCAATTTTACCAAATGTGGGAGATTTTAGATAAACCTAACCCTTTTTCTTTAGTAGAAATGGGAGCAGGACAAGGTATATTAGCATCCCATATTCTCAACTATATAAAGCAAGAATACCCAGATTTTTTTACCGCAGTTAAATATATTATTGTTGAAAAATCACAAAGTTTAAAACAAGAACAACAACAACGGTTACAAGATTTTGCTGTAGATTGGTGTAACTTAGAAGAAATTCCCCCCAAATCCCTTACTGGCTGCTGCTTTTCCAATGAATTAGTGGATGCTTTTCCAGTCCATCAATTTACTTTAGCAGCAGGAGAATTGCAAGAGATTTACGTCACCCTTGCCGAGTTAAACCGTGAAATCAGTGAAATCCAGATCATCCGTGATCCCATATTTATTGAAATAACAGGAGAACCATCAACACCACAATTAGGAGAATATTTTAAGTTAGTGGGCATTGATTTAAGCCAAAATACTTATGAAAATGGCTATCGCAGTGAAATTAATTTAGCAGCTTTGAATTGGTTGGGTATAGTGGCAGACTGCTTGGAACGCGGGTATGTGATAACAATTGATTATGGCTACCCCGCTCATCGTTATTATAACCCCAGGCGATCGCAGGGAACTCTTCAGTGCTACTACCAGCATCGTCATCATGATAATCCTTATATCAATATTGGGCAACAAGATATCACTGCCCATGTTGACTTTACAGCCTTATCATCTTGGGGTGAACGGTGCGGACTGAAAAACATGGGTTGGACGCAGCAAGGTTTATTCTTGATGGCATTGGGAATAGGTGAAAGGTTAGCTGCACTCTCCTCTCAACAGCAACCAATATCACAGTTGCTACAGCGACGGGAAGGATTACACCAACTAATTAACCCAGGGGGATTGGGCAATTTTGGCGTTTTAGTCCAAAGCCAGGGACTAACTGAACAAGAAGCATCACAACCACTTCAGGGATTAGTCATACCAGAGTAGAGATCAAGGAGAAAGGTGAAAAATCTCTTTAACAATCCTGTATCAGCCTTGTTTGCACTAGCATAACAGAGATGACATTTAAGTCAAAAATCTACCCAAGAGGAATAATTATGACTGCTCATGATCTGTTAGTGCTAGTAACTCTACTTTCTCCCGGACTCTTACTTTCTGTCATCATTATGGTGACTTTTGCCGCAGGAGGCTAGTGCCGCAAAGCGGAATTGAAAATTAACAATTAAAAATTAAAAAAGCAAATTACACAAGCTTTTTAGAAATTTTTAATTGTTAGTTAGAGAGATGGTAATTGGTGATTGGTGATTGGTAATTGGGGACGGGGAACTGGGTAATAAATTCTTTCCAATTACCCATTACCCATTACCCATTACCACTAACAACTGACAACTGACCACTGACAAAGGAACGTAAAACATGAAGGTGGCATTTCTGGGAACTGGATTGATGGGACTACCGATGGCTCAAAGGTTATTAGCTGCCGATATAGAGCTAATTGCTTATAATCGCACCCCAGAAAAATTAGAACCGCTACGGAAAGCAGGGGCGCAAATTGTGACAAAACCCCGCGAAGCCATCCGTGCTGCTGACTGTATAGTGCTAATGCTTTCTAACGCCGCAGCTATTTATCATGTACTTCTGACAGATACTTCTTGGCATACTTTATCAGGACGCAGCATCATTCAAATGGGGACGATTAATCCCTTAGAAAGCCAAGAAATCAGAGATACAGTAGTTGCGGCTGGTGGTGAATATATAGAAGCTCCTGTCCTCGGTAGTATTCCCGAAGCTCAAACTGGCAAGTTAATTGTCATGGTGGGTGGAGAGGAAGAACAGTATCAACGTCACTTAAAGTTACTCCAACATTTTGGAGAAAATCCTGTATATATAGGTGCTGTGGGTTCTGCCTCCAACCTGACTCTGGCACTCAATCAACTGATTGCTTCTCTGACAACTAGCTTTGCTCTGAGTTTAGCGTATATCCAGTTGCAAGGCATTGATGTTGATTTGTTTATGCAGGTCTTGCGCGAAAGTAAACTTTATGCTCCCACATTTGATCAAAATTTGCGGCGGATGTTAGATGGCAATTATACTAACGCTAACTTACCGACAAAACAACTGATCAAAGAAATAGATTTATTTATCTCGGAAGCGAAATCCTTGGGTTTGAATCTCAACAGCATTGAGGGTGTAAGGCAAATCTTACACGCAACTATGAAAATGTCCTATCCAGAAGATGATTATTCATCCGTATTTCCAGCAATTCGGGAATGGGGTGAAGTCAGTGGGGGTTGAGGTAATGGGTAGTTGGTAATGACTACCCAATCCCCTTCCGACTAAAACGGGATGTCATCTGGATCGGGTTCTGGCGTAACTCCTACAGGGGATGGAGACTGCACAGGGGCGGGTTGGTATGTCGGCTGAGGGGCTGTTCCCTGGGGCATTGGGGCTGATGTCGGATAGTTTGATTCATAATTAGTCTGGCTGTAGGTTGGTGGCGCTACAGGGGTTTCATTGACTGGTGTGGTTCTCGTAGCTGCTGGTGGTGAATTGGTATAAGTAGCTTGGCCAATGGCGTGAATCTTTTGCACTGTTAATTCTGCGCGTTTTTCCTTAAATCCTTCGGGGCGATCAATTGTATTCATACCTAAGCGCCCTTCAATAATAACGCGATCGCCCTGATGATAACTTTGGTGAATCTCTTTGGCTAAATTTCCCCAACCTACGACTTTTAAAGGGTGGGAAGGATCTTCTGGCTTTGATCCAGCTACATGAACTATCATTTCTGTAACTTCTAACCCGTCTGGTGTATGACGCAGTTGGGGATTATCGTAAATTTCTGCCATCAAAATACAACTGTTCATCAATTTCTCCTGATTTTTAATACTTTTTCTCGCGGTGAATTTAAATTGACGAGAAAAGTCAAGCATAGTAGTTAAAACAATGATTATACTTATCATCGTCTTTCTATATTACACTTGACTAGAACGAGTATTATGTTTTGTCTGTATAGAACAATTGTACTATATTACGGTCTAAACTGTGATTTATTTGATTAATTTGATTAATTTGATTTATGTGATTATAGTAATTGGGGCTGTATGATAGTGTTTGCTTAGAAGGAAAAGTTTTATGTTAAAGAGAATTTATATTGATAATTTTCGCGGTTTGGTAAATTTTGAGCTTAATGTTGATTCAATTAACCTGTTTCTTGGTGGTAACGGTTCAGGTAAATCAACGGTTTTTGAAGCTTTAAGAAAAATACAGACTTTTATAAGTGGTGATCAAAAGATTGAGAGAATTTTTAAATCATCCAATTGTACTCGATGGCAAAAAAAACCAGTGCAAAAATTTGAATTAGAAATTGATGGTAATAACGGCACTTATAAATATGAATTGGCAATTCATTGTCAAAAACATAAAATTGAATATGAACGACTTTGGTTTGATAATAAATATTTATTGATATATGAAGATCAAAAAACCAAATTCTATAGAGATGACTATTCGTTATCTTCAGAATTTGTTCTACCTTTACCACATTCCTTTTTATCTTTAGTAAGTCCTGAGATGGATAATAGTAAGCTTGTTTGGTTTAAGGAAAGTTTGGAAAAAATAATTATTGTTCAAATTGTTCCTAGTCAAATCGTTGATAGTAGTAAACAGGAAGAACCTAAGTTAAACTATTATATAGATAATTTTGTATCTTGGTATCGTTATGTTTCACAAGATCAGGGAAAAACTGCTCAATTAATAAGTGTTTTACAAGATGTTTTATCGGGTTTTGTGAGTTTTAAATTTGAAAAATCGATTGAAGATTCTCGAACTTTAAAATTAAGATTTTCTTCAGAGGAAGATAAAACCAAAATCATTGATTATCGTCTAAATGAATTATCTGATGGACAAAAAGTTCTGATTGCTCTATACACTCTTTTATATTGTACTGAATCAGAAGATTATACACTTTGTATAGATGAACCAGAAAACTTTTTAGCACTTCCAGAAATTCAACCTTGGTTAAGACAGCTATATGATTTGTGTGATGAAGGGAAGTTACAAGCCTTATTAATTTCACATCATCCTGAATGTATTAATTACCTTTTAGCGTCACCAATTGGTTATTGGTTTGAACGTCAAAGTAATGCACCTGTAAGAGTGAGAAAAATTAGTAACGAAGAAGCTGATGATTCAGGATTAAAGATTTCAGAACTAATTGCACGGGGATGGTTATAATGAGCCAGTGTAGAGTGCAGATCGTAATTTTATGTGAGGATAAACAACAAGAAGTTTTTGCTCTTCATTTTTTGCAAAAGCGGGGTTTTACCTTAGATAGAAATGTCCGCACGGAAATTTGTCCTAAAGGTGCAGGAGAACAGTTTGTCAGAGAAAAGTATGTAAAAGAAGTTGTAGAGTATCGTAGACAAAAAAATCAACGTTCGGGGATGTTAATTGTTCTAATTGATGCAGATAAAAAAACAGTAGAAGAAAGACTAAAGCAATTAGATAATGCACTCATAGAAAATTCTCATGCAATTCGTCAACCTAATGAAGCTATAGCAGTTTTTGTTCCCAAACGAAATATTGAAACCTGGATACATTATTTACAAGGTACAAATGTTGATGAAGAAACAGAATATACAAAATTAAAAAAGCAATCTGATTGCAAACCCTATGTTGAGAAATTAGTAACCCAGTGTTCTCAAGGTAATTTAGATGAGAATGCACCACCTTCTTTAAAAGCTGCTTGTGGAGAATTACAAAGAATTTTGCCATTAATTGGATAAGTTATAAATTCTGATTTTTGATTACTTACCAACCTTGCATTTCCACCAACTCCATACACAAATCATTAATTTGCTCCAAATCTGGACGATGTGGTAAAGTAGATTGCTCATAAAAAACATCCATATCAGCAACCAAATCTTCAGCCATTTTCATCAACTGCTCATAACTATAATCACCTCGCAGAATAGCCTTTAAATCATCAATATCACCAGCTAAATTTCTATCTACAGTCACTTCTCCCCGCTGCAAAATTTCCAAACCACTGCGTAACAATCTAATACAGTGCATTCCATGTTTTAAATCATAACCTGATTTTTTCTCCATTTCTGCTCTTGCCGGATTTCTATTTTCCTGCCAAGATATATAAGCCTTCCATTCTCTCAAAGCATTTTGATAACTTTGACTTTTTTGTAATAAGCGAATAAAATCTTTCCGTCCATGAGTTAAATTTTGGGTATATGCTAAAGTTTCATCTGCTAAAGTGTATTGTTTCAAAACACCTTTAAAATCAATATCCGCAGTCAGCAATTTATATAACTGTTCTGATTCTTCCAGAAACTCAATTTTCCCCCTAATCAAAAGATAAAGATATTCTAAAAAGGCATTTAACTCATCTTTGCTTAAAGGGATTTCATCAGTAATATCAAAATCAGCAGGAAGAGGTTTTTTAGTAGGTGGATTTAACAACCATTTACGATGAGTTTCCATTTTCTTGATTTGAGCAAAAGCATAACCAGAATAAGTATGCTTTACCTTCTTACTTAAAAATAGATGACGGTGATTAATTAAATGTTGTCCGACATTTGTTAAAAAAGGATAATTCGTTAACCAAAGCAATTCCAAAACATTGGGATTTGCACCGGCTAATAAATGAATAACCTTCCTTAATTCATAAATAACCGTATCTTCATTACCATCTATAAACGGAAATATCCCCGGTTCATCCCAACCAGAATCTTTTTGTTCAATACTATCAAATCCCAAATAATAGCGTTTAGGAGCAATAAATACACCACGATAATCATAATCAGATTCTGGACGATTCAAACCATAACCATGACTACCAGCTAAACCCACAAAAATAGTTCTTTGTTCAACTTCGATTCTTTTCATCTTGATCTAATAAAATTATCACCTATTTACAATATAGCAATCCTTAAAGAAGATATTAAAATCTCTTTCTTGTCTTCCTATGTGTCTGGAGTGGTTCTTTAAAAAAAATGCTATTTAGATATTAAAATGAATAAGCAAAAAAAATCTGAGCAGCCCTATTAAGTCACTCAGATTAGTTAAAAATTTTCCGTCTGTGTCACGATCAACTACAAACTCAAGAATTATCTTTTCGGAAATCAGCGAGAAATAAAATTATATTTTCTCAAAGGTTGACTGATTTGCTATCAATCAGGTAATATAATAGATTGTCTGTCTAATTCCTGCTCGGATCAGGTAGACATACTGCAAAAGCTGGCAAAACCTATAAATAATAGCATCTCTACAGGAGATTATACCCAGCTACCTGTACGGCAACCTCAAGGACGATTTAATTAATGACTTACGCGATTATTGAAACTGGCGGTAAACAAATGAAAGTAGAAGCAGGTCGCTTTTACGACATTGAACTACTAACCGCTGAACCAGATGAAAAAGTTACTATCAACGCAGTATTACTTGTACATCACGAAGGCGCAGTTTCCATTGGACAACCTTTAGTAGAAGGCGCAACAGTGGAAGGGACAATCATGCGACACTTTAGAGGTCGCAAAGTCCTGGTGTATAAGATGAAACCTAAAAAGAAAACCCGCAAAAAACGGGGACATCGCCAGGAAATTACCAGATTTTTGATTAATTCTATCAATCTCAACGGCGAAGTTTTAGCTTACGAAGAATCACCAACGATGGCTGAAAGTCCCGTTATTATTGATACTGATTTCGTAGAAGAAACCGCTGACGAATCATCGGAAGAATCATAAAAAAGGTTTAAGTTGCTAGTTAGGGAATAGGCGCTCATACAAGAGGTAATAGACCGTAATTTAATTACCAATTACCTTTATCCCAGCCTAAACTAGATAACTAGCAACCTGGGATAAATCCTGGGATAAATAAAGTAAATAGAAAAGAGGGAATCATGGCTCATAAGAAGGGAACAGGTAGTACGCGTAACGGTCGTGACTCGAATGCTCAACGACTGGGTGTAAAACGTTATGGTGGACAAACTGTCCGCGCAGGTAATATTCTTGTCCGTCAACGTGGTACTAAGGTTCACCCTGGTAACAACGTTGGTATTGGTAGTGATGATACCTTGTTCGCACTAGTTGATGGTGTAGTTACCTTTGAAAGAAGAGGTAAAAGCCAGAAGAAAGTTAGCGTTTATCCAGTAGCGGTAGAACTTGTAGAAGCTGTAGCCAGCTAGTTAGTTATTAGTCATTGGTCATTAGTCATTAACTAATTAATGACCAGAGACTAATTTTAAACGTAGTAGTTGATAAGTACGCCCATTCCTAAACCTAGTAGTGAGCAAAAAGATATACAGCCAAAAGTTACTGCTGGCTTTAAACCAACTCCTTGAAAGTCTATTTTGGCTAAGATGGTCGCTGACAAAATTAGTAAAGTATCAAGAAATACCCGAAACCAGGCAATCATTAGAAAAAATAGGAAAGCTGCTAAGATAGCCACAACAAAAGTCCTAGCGCTTGACTTGAAGAAAATATGAGAATAATCATCTAGTTTTAGCCAAGGGTTGTTGATACAAATTAGAGACAGCAAGATAGTTACCACAGTTATCAGCCGTACATACCACTGGGCTTTTTCTTCAAATATTAACCAGCCCAATGTACTGTAACTCAGTAATACAAGTGTTAGAGCAAACCAAGGAATCTTTTTCAAAATTGACATATAGCAAGAGTCAGGAATAAAACAGGCTTGAGAAAGTTGATAAATGTAAAAGTTCTGTACCTTACTCAGTTACAAATCGTTATATACTGATGTTTTCAGTATCGGTTGCATTCATTATTTCACAAATTTACTGAACTCATTAGGTTGCTAAATGTTGAATTTCATTCCTAATTCCCAATTTAAGAGAATAAAGATCAACATTTAGTTAAATATGTTCATAAATATTTGTAAACTGTTAGCAGTTGAGTAGCCATCTGGCATATCATTAAGGATTGATCATGAGACAACTTGTTATCGTCGAGCGCGTATGCCTAATTGGTCATATCGTTTCTATGGTATTTGGACTGGTAGGGATATTGATTGTTATTCCCAATGCTGAACTAATTGTCAGCTTATCAGAGGTCGGACAGAGTGCCATGCAGTCGAGTATATCTGGGAGCATGGCGGGTGGCGGTGTGGTATATATGATTTTGGGGGCGGTGGGAGTGTTCCTCTATGCTTACCGAACTTTAGGTTTGGGACGCGCTTTAGGATTTTTAATACCATCTTTATCAATTTCCCTCACTAGTGAATTACTAGGAACTAGCACAGGCTTTCCCTTTGGTCACTATAGCTATTTGAGTGGCTTGGGTTATAAAATTTCCGGTTTAGTCCCTTTTACAATTCCCCTTTCATGGTTTTATGTGGGATTAGTTTCTTATGTGTTGGCTCGTGCGGGTTTAGCAGTAGATAAAAAACCCAGCTTGTTCCGTCACGTGGGAGCTATTGGTTTAGGGGCTTTACTGCTCACTTCTTGGGATTTTGTCCTTGACCCAGCCATGAGTCAAACGTCCCTGCCCTTCTGGTATTGGCACCAACCAGGAGCTTTCTTTGGGATGCCTTACCAAAACTTTGCGGGTTGGATGGGTACTGGTTCGTTATTTATGACTGTAGCGGCTGTATTATGGAGCAAAAACCCAGTTAAATTAGACCATTACCAACTAAATGTGCCTTTATTAGTTTATTTGGGTAACTTTGGTTTTGCCACAGTCATGAGTTTAGCCGCTGGGTTTCCTATTCCTGTATTACTAGGTGTGGCCTTGGGTGTAGCTCCGGCTGTGCTGCTGTGGTCTAAAGGTTCTAGCGCACCTGCAACGGTGAATATTGAAGCAGCTACTAAAGAAGTTGCTGTTGCTAATGTGAAAGTTGCTTTCAAATAGGGAAGAGGGAAGAGGGAATAGGAGAAGAAATTCTTCCAATTACCTCTTTCCCAATTACAGAAAAAATAGATAACTAATAATTTAAGTTAATTTACATAAATTGCGAGAAAATCTAAACTAGCTAGTTTATACAAAAAGTCAGGGTTAAAATTGCTAAATATTATTCCCCTCCTATTGCTACTTATCCAAGTACCGGCAACGGCGATTTTGCTTTCCCGGTTGCTCAAAGGTCCTAGACGTTATCCAGCCCTCAAACCACAACAGCCCACACCGGAACTCTTGGGAAGTGTGAGTGTGGTTGTACCGACATTAAATGAGGCATTGCGAATTAGTCCGCTATTAGCTGGTTTGAGTCGCCAAAGTTACGAAGTTCGAGAAATTATAGTTGTTGATAGTCGGTCTCAAGATGGTACTGCGGACTTAGTGAAAACCGCAGCAGTAACCGACCCCCGCTTTCGGGTAATGACAGATGACCCCTTGCCTTCTGACTGGGTTGGTCGTCCTTGGGCGTTGCATAATGGCTTTTTATTTACTGCGGAGGGGAGTGAGTGGTTTTTGGGTATGGACGCGGATATTCAACCCCATCCTGGTTTGGTAGCAAGTTTGGTGAAAACTGCGATCGCTCAAGGTTATGATTTAGTATCATTATCACCACAGTTTATTCTCAAGTATCCGGGAGAATGCTTGTTACAGCCAGCTTTGTTGATGACGTTACTATATAGATTTGATCCTACAGGTATTTATACTGAACAACCAGAACGGGTCATGGCTAATGGCCAGTGTTTTTTGTGTCGTCGGTCTGTATTAAGAGCCGTGGATGGTTATAGTAGCGCGAAAGGTTCTTTTTGTGATGATGTGACTTTGGCGCGGAATATTGCCTCTGAGGGCTTTAAGGTGGGCTTTTTGGATGGGGCTAAGGTGCTAAAGGTGAGGATGTATGAAGGGGCTTTGGAAACTTGGAAGGAATGGGGACGCAGCCTAGATTTGAAAGATGCAACTTCCCGCGCTCAGGTGTGGGGGGATTTATGGTTATTATCTGCGGTACAGGGTTTACCGTTATTGATTTTACTGGGTTATTTATTGCGTCCTTCTTTGGTTTTTACACTGCCGTTAATGCTGTTTTTAGGATTGAATATATTTTTGGTGGTGATTCGTTTTGCTCTATTATTAGCGATCGCTCCCTCTTATGATCGCAAAGATGCCAATGGTGGTTGGTTATTCTGGCTTTCCCCCTTGGCTGACCCTTTAGCGGTGCTGCGAATCTTTTTATCTGCATTCCATACTCCCAAAGAATGGCGCGGGCGGAAATATGGTGTAGGTAAAGACAATTAAAATGGGCGGAAGCCCACCCCACAATACTATTTGATATTTATTTCAGCCCATCTACTTATCGCTTTATCATGTGATTAATTAGAATTTAATCTCACATAAGTTTATGACATTCGCTTTTTCTCTCAATGACAGTCACCGTCTAGGACTCGAACCCCTAGATGTTCCCCACCGTCTCTTACTCGGTCCAGGTCCCTCCAATGCCCATCCAGCGGTATTACAGGCGATGAATACTACACCTGTAGGGCATTTAGATCCGGCTTTTTTAACTCTGATGGATGAGATTCAATCTCTGTTACGCTATGTATGGCAAACGGAAAACCCCCATACTATCGCTGTCAGTGGCACGGGTACGGCCGCTATGGAAGCCACTCTGGCTAATTCTGTAGAACCGGGTGATGTGGTATTAATTGGTGTGGCTGGTTATTTCGGTAATCGCTTGGTAGATATGGCGGGCAGATATGGCGCAGATGTGCGAACTATGACTAAGCCCTGGGGACAGGTTTTCAATTTGGAGGAAATCAGCGCCGCCGTCGCTACCCATAAACCCGCAATTTTAGCTTTGATTCATGCAGAAACTTCCACCGGCGCACGTCAACCTTTAGAAGGGGTGGGTGAGTTGTGTCGTCAACATGGAACATTGCTATTAGTGGATACTGTTACCAGTTTAGGTGGTGTTCCCATCTTTTTAGATGAATGGGGCGTTGATTTGGCTTATAGCTGTAGTCAAAAAGGTTTGGGTTGCTCTCCCGGTGCGTCACCGTTTACCATGAGTGCGCGGGCAATGGAGAAATTGCACAAGCGTCAATCTCAGGTGGCAAACTGGTATTTAGATATGACATTGTTGGGGAAATATTGGGGGGCTGAACGCACATATCACCACACCGCGCCGATTAATTTATATTATGGTTTACGGGAAGCTTTGCGTTTACTGGCGGAAGAGGGTTTAGCAAATTGTTGGCAACGTCATCAAAAAAATGTCGAGTATCTGTGGGAAGGATTGGAAGATATTGGTTTAAAAATGCACGTTGAGAAGGAGTATAGATTACCAACTTTAACTACTGTTTGTATTCCAGAAGGGATAAATGGTAAATCTATTGCCAGACAGTTGTTAGTTGAACATAATATTGAGATTGGTGGCGGTTTGGGTGAACTTGCTGGTAAGGTTTGGCGTGTGGGTTTAATGGGTTTTAATAGTCGTCCTGATAGTGTGGATAAGTTGATAGCTGCACTGGGAACAATGATATCGAATAATTAGTGCGTTTGTAGTTGGGTTTCAGATCAGCATTCAGCCGTCAGCGAGTTGTTGAAAAGGGGATTTAAACCCAGAATTAGCTTACTAGCGGATAGCTGAATGCTGCAAATGTAGAGAATCAAGAAGAAGTGAATATTTTACAACTCATTAGGTGGATAATATAAAAGTCACAACTAATTGACGAGAATTTTTACTTCTTGTGTTGATATTTAACGCCGGAGGTGGGAAGAATTCCCTCAATTTCCAGTAGAAATTAAAGGGGTATCTGTTATGAAAGAATACATGAGTGCTTTAGAGGGGTTAGTCGAGCAGTTGACACTAGCGGCAATTTTAGAGATGCTAGAGCGGATATGCCATAAAAAAGCAGAAAATCTGAGAACTCATTGGAATGATGAAGAAACCGCAAAGTTGTGGGATAAAGCCGCTAGACAGATAGAAAATATCAATGTTGATATTTAAATATTCCGAAAACAAATTACTCCTAGTTTATGGTTATTTTCAGTCCATGGAAATAACCATATTTTAATTTTGCAGATAGCTTATTGACCTAAAAAACCAGCAAGTAATAGTGGTAATAGGATCAAAGCAGATGCAATTAAAACCAGGGTAGCTGGATCAATTTTAATGTGGTTCTTTTGTGGATCACGCATTTGGCAAAGTTCCGAAAAATCGTTATCTTAACACAGGCTGTTGACAATTATCCATGCGAATAAATATCTTGTGATAACAACCAACTGATTGTCCAAACCAAAGCCTATCTAAACTTCCTACACAAGCTTTTCCCAAAGATGTTCCCACAGGTTTAGGTAAATTTCCTATGGGGGTATCTATTCCTAATTTAAAATTAGATTCTGTATTTTTTATTCCTGCTTGTTTCCATCCTACTCTTTGTTTAAATTTCTGATCTATTGCATAATCAAAATTAATTTTACCACTATTTTCCCGTTTCCAAATTTCAGTTTGGACACTAAAGCCAAATCTATCTTGACTAGCATTCAACCATAATTTATCTATATTATGTAAAGCCTGACAAGGAAAAGTTTCTATTGCTCTTGTACTTAGCCATTTCTTGTTTTCTCTATAAGTAATTTTTAACATCAATGATTGTGTTTCTTCAGCAGCAGATTCCCAGTTTTTAGCTTGTAAGTATTGGCTTAATTGATGATAATTTTCTTGATGATGTTGAGGATGCCAATAAATCCAATCTTGAATTTGATATGATGATAAAAAGGATAAAAATGGGATTAAGCATATTATTGTTAAAATAAAATATCTAGCTATATAAGCAATAATTTTATGAATTTTTTGGTGATAAAGTTGATTATTTGTTAATAAAGCAATAAACTGGGAAACTTCTTTCATATCCTCATCTACAAAAAAATATATGAAGAAAAATGATAAAAGCAAAAATCCTATGGTAATAATAAAATTACCAAGAGGATTATTGATAATTTCTGGTGTCAGAAAAATCAGAAGTATTGTAAAATATACAAACATCCAGATTAAAAAAAGCTTCCCAATCAGGATAAGCAATTTACACAAAAATTTGCTAACTATAAAATAATTGATCATACTCTATTTTTTATGCCTTTTCTTTATCCGCTTTCAGACTTTATTAACTCCAATTCTATCATTTCCGATTCACCACCAAACTATTACTACGAAGGAAAATGTCCCCAAACTGGTGAAATACTAAGATTACCCCGCACTCCTTTGGCAGAAGCTATAGCTGATAGCCTAATGCAGCAACTTGAGCAAAATCACTTTTATGCCCATGAGGGAAAAATGTATGGTATTTTATTAGTTGAATTACCCAATGGTGAACAACGAGTTATTAAAGCATTTTCTGGGTTATTGCATGGTAATAGTATGGTTGAAGGTTGGGTTTCACCTATTTCTGGAAGAAAGGAAGTAGCTTTATTAGAAAGCCAGACTTTAGCGAATTTAGAAGCCATTAAACAAAAAATAATTACCCTTGGGCAACTTCCAGAAAGAGAAGAATATAAAACTCTGTCCGCTGAATATACTCAACAGTTAGAAACTATCAGTTTACACCATTATCATAGCAAACTACAACGACAGAAACAACGTCAACAACTGTATCAAACTCTCACAGAAGAATCCCTGAATATTGCCCTGGAAAAATTGGCAGCAGAAAGTCGTCAGCAGGGGATTGAACGCCGAAATATTAAACGTCATCAAAATGCAATTTTACTGCCTTTACAACAAATTATAACCACCGCAGATAAGAAAATTACAGAACTAAAACAACAGAGAAAACAGCTATCCCGGCAATTACAAACACAAATGCACGCTGCTTATAGCTTAACTAATTTTTCTGGACAATCTCTATCTTTACAGCAATTATTACCCGATGGAACACCGACTGGGACAGGAGAATGTTGCGCTCCTAAATTATTACATTATGCAGCTACTCATGGATTAAAGCCTTTAGCAATGGCTGAATTTTGGTGGGGTAATTCTACTGTAGAGGATAAAATACAGGGAGAATTTTACGGTGCTTGTTTAGAAAGATGTCAGCCATTAATGGGATTTTTACTATCAGGATTACAGTCAAATAAACTAGAGATAATTTATGAAGATGAATGGCTAATTGCTGTAAATAAACCATCAGGATTATTATCTGTACCTGGTCGTTATTCTCATAATCAAGATAGTGTAATTACTCGTTTACGTTATCTATATAATCAAGAAATAATCGCGGTACACCGTTTAGATCAAGACACTTCAGGGATTCTCTTAATAGCTAAAGATGCAGTTACTTATTCCCAATTAAGTCAACAATTTCAACAAAGACAAATTCATAAAATTTATGAAGCTATCATTGCAGGTTCTCTGACTATCAATGAAGGTGAAATTAATTTACCTTTGTGGGGAAATCCTGATCATCGTCCTTATCAACAAATAGATTTTGAGAGGGGTAAACCTAGTTTAACTCACTTCCGCATTATGGCGAAGGAAGGAAATTATACCCGTGTAGAATTTATCCCTCTGACTGGACGTACCCATCAATTACGGGTTCATGCTGCTGATATAAGAGGACTGGGAATAAGGATTTTGGGGGATAAACTCTATGGTTGTCATGCTGATACGCGTAGATTATATCTGCACGCACGCGAGTTGAGTTTTCAGCATCCTCATGTAGAAAAAAAATTACATTTACAGGTGAAAACACCGTTTTAACTAGGACATTTAATTTGTAAAGATATATTGACAAACACTGAAAAATTGGTGACATTATATTTATGACGAAAAGCTCATACCAATTTGATGTGAGACTGCACAGAATCATGAAATCCATTAATTAATTTATCCGTCTTTATCTGCGGTCAATTATTTTCAAAATCTTATTCTATGCAGCTTCATCTTAATTTGGTATCAGGTTATTTTTAATAATTTAACCACCAATAAACGCAGATAAATTTATTTTTTCTTCTTGGGGAATTTAGATGAGTTATAAAATGTTGTTTAAACCGAAAAATCAAGGGTTAATTGCTTTAATAATTGGAGCTACTGCAATTACAGCAGGAATTGCCATTTATGGAATTTCTAATTTTGGGCAAATGGGTAAAAATTCTGTCACTGAATCAAAACCAATTGTCCCTATTCCTCAAATAGTTACTGCTTTAGGAAGAATACAACCAGAAACAGAAGTAATTAAGTTATCTGCACCTTTAGCATTAGATGGCGATCGCATTGCTGAAGTGTTAGTAAAAGAAGGTGATAGAGTCAATGCAGGACGGGTAATTGCTATTTTACAATCCCGTGATTTGTTAAAAAATTCTGTCATTCAAGCACAGAAACAAGTAAGAGTTGCCCAAGCTAAATTACAACAAATAAAAGCTGGGGCAAAATTAGGAGAAATTCAAGGACAGGCAGCAACTGTTAGCAGAATTAAAGCACAATATACAGGAGATCAACAAGCCCAAGCGGAAAGTATTGCCCGGATATCAGCCCAATGGGAAGGTGATAGAATTGTTCAATCTGCAACTATTAATAAATTAACCGCAGAACTCAAAAATGCAGAATCAGAATATCAACGCTATCAACAATTATTTTCAGAAGGGGCAATTTCCAATTCTGTAATTGATAGCAAACGGTTAAATGTAGAAACTGCTAAACAGACATTAAGTGAATCCCAAGCTATTCTCAACCGGATTAATACTACAGCTAATAAACAACTAGCAGAAGCTAGAGTTGCCCTCAATCGGATTAATACGACTAGCAATCAACAAATTAGTGAAGCCAAAGCCAAACTTAATAGTATTGCCGAAGTTCGTCCCGTAGATGTGGAGTTAGCGCAAACAGAAGTTGAAAGTGCGATCGCTACCCTCAAACGGGCAGAAACTGAACTAGAAGCAGCTTATATTCGTGTTCCCATGACGGGACAAATTCTTAAAATTCATACCCACGTTGGTGAAAAAATTGATAAACCAGGTATTGCTGATTTTGCCCAAACTAGCAAAATGATCGCAGTAGCAGAAGTTTATCAAACCGATATTAGCAAAATCAAATTAGGACAAAAAGCCATAATTACCAGTCAAGGATTTACCGGAGAATTACAAGGTGCAGTTATGCAAATTGGTTTACAAGTAAACCGCCAAAATGTTTTTAGTGATCAACCAGGAGAAAATTTAGATAGTCGCATTGTAGAAGTAAAAATTCGCCTGATTCCTGAAGATAGTAAACGAGTTTCTGGCTTAACCAACTTACAAGTACAAACAGCAATTAAATTGTAACTTATTTCCTGTAAACAGGTAAAAATCAAAGTAATGATTAATAAAATATTTCGGAAAACGCCCCTAGCTTGGCGACAATTAATGAAAGAAAAGACGCGGCTAGTGGTTGCAGTATCGGGAATTGCCTTTGCTGATATACTAATATTTATTCAGATGGGTTTTGAAAGTGCATTATTTGATGCGGCGGTTAAACCTCATCGCAATTTACAAGCAGATTTAGTCTTAATTAATCCTCAATTCCAAACCATATTTTCTGTTAAAAGCTTTTCTAGAGAAAGACTTTATCAAGCATTAAGTTACAATGGTGTCAAATCAGTTAGTTCTATTTATATTAGTACAGGACAGTGGCGCAATCCACAAACAAGACTTGATCGAGCTATTGTAGTTTGGGGTGTTGATCCGGCTGCACCTGGTTTGAAATTTCCTGAACTGCAAGCCAAGAAAGATGATCTTAAACAATTAAATCAAATTCTCTTTGATGAAGCTAGTCGTCCAGAGTATGGAAAAGTTAGTAGTTATTTTCAAGAAACAGGTAAGTATGAAACAGAATTAAACAGAAAATATGTTAGCGTCAAGGGTTTATTTAAAAATGGTGCTTCCTTTGCTGCTGATGGTAATGTCGTCGCTAGTGATTCTACTTTTTTACAATTATTTCCCACTCATAAACCTGATCAAATTGAAGTTGGGTTAATTACTCTTCAACCCGGTGCGGATATTGAAAAAGTCAAAGCAGAACTGCAAATAGGATTAAATCCAGATTCTAAACATCCCTTTGTTGAAGTTGGTACTCCAGAAACATTTGCCCAAAAAGAAAGAAGTTACTGGGCTAATGGTACAGGTATTGGTTTTATTTTTGGGTTGGGTGTCATCGTCGGTTTCATTGTGGGGATTGTCATTGTTTATCAAATTCTCTATTCCGACGTTTCTGATCACTTACCAGAATACGCCACTCTTAAAGCAATGGGTTATACCGATAATTATCTATTGCGAGTCTTATTACAAGAAGCATTGCTTTTAGCTGCGTTGGGTTATTTACCTGCATTTTTTCTATCTTTTGGGATATATCAATTAACTTTTGCTGCGACTCTTTTACCTATAGCTATGAAGTTAGATCGGGCAATTAATGTTTTTATCTTAACGGTAATTATGTGTACTGTTTCTGGAGCAATTGCGATGCGAAAACTCCGTTCTGCTGATCCTGCGGATATTTTTTAAAATTATTATGTTTCATGCAAAGGCACAAAAAATTATGTCATTAGACTTTACAACTATTGCTGTTTCAGCTAATTCTGTTTTAGAACCAGTTATTTCTGTTGCTAATCTCAATCATTATTTTGGTAAAGGGGCGCTGCAAAAACAAGTCTTATTTGATATTAATTTAGAGATTAATGCAGGAGAAATTGTCATTATGACTGGTCCATCTGGTTCGGGCAAAACTACCCTATTATCATTAATGGGGGGTTTACGTTCTGCCCAAAATGGCAGTTTGCAAATATTAGGACAGGAAGTATCCGGGGCAAATAAAGGACAATTAACTAAATTGCGTCGTCAAATTGGTTATATTTTTCAAGCACATAATTTAATGAGTTTTTTGACAGCAAAGGAAAATGTGCGGATGTCTTTGGAACTGCATGAAAATTACCTCAAAGGCGATATTAACGCCAAAGCTATAGCGATGTTAGAACACGTTGGTTTAGGAGAATATATTAATTCCTACCCAGAGAATTTATCAGGAGGACAAAAACAACGGGTAGCGATCGCCCGCGCTTTAGTCAGTCGTCCAAAAATAGTATTAGCAGATGAACCCACAGCTTCATTAGATAAACAATCTGGCCGCGATGTGGTGGAATTAATGCAAATGTTGGCAAAAGAACAAAACTGTACTATTTTGCTAGTCACCCATGATAACCGTATTCTGGATATAGCTGATCGGATCGTTTATATGGAAGATGGACAATTGAAAAGTGATGGAGTAGATATTGGGGTAAAAGTAAATTAATCCTCCTTTATTTAAAGATAATTTCCTCCCGAATTTCCAGATTGAGACTGTGTTGAATTTTCAAAAGTTTTGTCAAACTAGCACTAGCATATCCATTTGCTTCATCACGTTGCACCTGTTGAGGTTTAACTCCTAAAAGTTTGGCAAAACTCTCTTAAGTGTGTCCGCGAATAATCCGTGCTTTAATTAGGGCTTCTGGTAATTTTTCTAAGCTATCATATTGCAATTTCTCAATTTTCCCTTGATTGTTTTTGAGATTTTCGTACTCTTTTATCTCTTCAGTAAACTCCTCAATTTGGCTTTGTAGTGAATCAATACGAGCCTGGTGGCGTAGTTTTTGGTTTTCATCTTCTGGAACTGGTTTACTAGCATATTGAGCCATTCCTAACTCAAATTTCTTCATCTGTGCCTTAGTAATATTGTAATGCCATTCATTGAAAATCATAATGTTTAACCTGTAACTCATTTGTTCAAGAATGGCATTACCTAATAATTAAATAAAATTAATTAGATAATGCCAATTTATCTTAGAGAACTCCACAAAAAAGATGAACTGCTTGCAGCAGCGCTTCGCTATCCAATCTTGTGGGATGGGCATCTTGCCCGTCCTTGTATTATTAGCAGGCAAGATGCCTGCACCACAAGAAATTTTGGGATATTTTTTTAATTGGAAGTCTCTTAGTGTTTTATAGGGTCGAGTTCTTTCAAGAGTTTAAAGTCTACTTGATCGTCTTCCCAACAAACATCAATATCCTCAGGAAGTTTTTTAGTAGTTACAAAAATTCCGCAAAGATAAATTCTCTGACAACCGCATTGCTTTAATATCTCGCACCCTTGTTTGAGTCCAGATAATAGATTTTTTCGGCGTGTGTTGTGAGCTAGATACTCTTCAATTTCCTCCCAAGTAGTCAAATGAATACCTGGTAATAAATTGCCATTTTGGTCGAATATAAAAATCATAATTAATTATAAATCCAAAATTAATCTCTACCAAAAAAACTCGCAGCCATTAACTCAGCAATACAGAGACGATTGTAAAATAACGCACTCAAAACCCCAGACATCCCCTACTGATGCTTGTTTCTCAACAACAATCTGTTAATCTAGCTGTGTGCAAGATTAATAAAATAGTCAATGGAAATTAGTAATTTATTCAAAGCCGGTGGCGTAGTCATGTGGCCACTGATGTTTTTTTCCGTTTTAGCAGTGGCGCTAATTATCGAACGGATTATCTTTTGGGCAAAAATCAGTAATCGCCAAAACCGCATTGTCCAAAGTGTCCTCAAACTCTATCGTCAAGGTGATGTAGTTAGCACCTTAACAGCACTTCATAACAACACTGATTTACCTATGGCGCGGATTTTTTTAGCCGCCTTAGAATTAGAAGAAGCCAACCCAGAAGAATTCCGTTTGGCTTTAGAAAGTGAAGCACAGGCGGAAATCCCTTTATTAAAAAGGTTTCAAACCATTTTTGACACAATTATTGGTTTAGCCCCCTTGTTAGGGCTGCTAGGTACAGTATTGGGGTTAATTGCCTCCTTTGCATCATTAAATATTGGCGATGTTGGTGGCACAAAAACCGCTGGTGTCACATCTGGGATTAGTGAAGCTTTAGTCTCCACCGCATCAGGATTAGTTGTCGCTATTATTACCCTGTTTTTTGCTAATACTTTTCGCGGACTTTATCTGCGGCAAATTGCGTGGATTCAAGAATATGGTGGTCAGCTAGAATTACTTTATCGTCGTCGTTATGAAAGAGGGGATAAAACCTATGCGTCTACCAGATGAACCTGATTTACCGGCACAGATTAATATTGTGCCGATGATTGATGTCATCTTTGCAATTTTGACATTTTTCATTATGTCCACCTTATTTTTACATCGTTCTGAAGGATTACCAGTTAATTTACCTAAAGCAGGGACAGCAAAAGCCCAATCATCAGCCGCACCAATCACTGTCACAGTAGACTCTGTAGGTAATCTGAGTTTAAACCGTCAGCCAGTAACCCTTGATACTTTACCGACACAGGTGCAGAAATTAATGGGGAAAAATACAGAAGTCGTAGTGATTATTAACGCCGATCAAAGTGCGACTCATGGGCAAGTAGTAATGGTTATGGATCGGGTGCGTCAGGTAAAAGGAGCAAAATTAGCGATAGCTACGCTCGCCATAGGCAACGCTACTCAAAAACCTTAACTGCTTAGTTGTTAGTTGTCAGTCTGTTAGTTGTCAGTCGTGTTCTGCTTGCGTACATGAATCAAATATGATGGCTATAGTATTCTAAAATTAGAGCTAGTTGTTTTAACACCACATTTTTAGGAGATAATCTATGACTATTTGGGTAAATGAGCAAATTGATCCTTCTGGGATGATTCACGCCTGTATTGCCTGTTGTGATGAGTCTCAGGCGAAAGATTGTCATGAATCATACAAGAATAATTTGACCGAAACACAAAAAGCAGACGGCTGGATTGCACAATTACGAACAGTTAAGTCTTGGGATGATGTCCCAGTTAATGCCTTAAAACTCAATTGATCAGTTGTCGGTTGTCAGTTGTCCGTTGTCTAATTACCAATTACCAATTACCAATTACCAATTACATTTTCCATAAACTTTAACATTAATTATGACCATCTACTTTTATAGTACCCGTGAGGAATACGGCTGTTTCTCTAACTTCTCATCTCATGGGTTTGTTTTAGATGAATTATATTGGACTACTAGTGAACATTACTTTCAAGCCCAAAAGTTTGTCGGTACACCTCATTTAGAAAAACTTCGTCTAGTCAAAACACCAAAAGAAGCTGCCAAAATGGGCAGACAAAGAACACTTCCTTTGCGCCCAGATTGGGAAGAAGTGAAAGATAATATTATGAGAAATGCGGTATTATGCAAATTTTCTACCCATGCAGATATTAAAGAAATTCTCCTATCTACAGATAATGAAGAATTAGTAGAAAATTCACCTATTGATTACTATTGGGGTTGTGGTGCAGATGGTAGTGGTAAAAATATGCTAGGGATAATTTTAATGGAAGTACGGCAACAGCTAAAATTAATTTAATTTACATATTGATAAGTTTGGAGTAAAATAGTTATGTTTTGTGAATTTTTATCTGAGATGATATCTACGGTATTAACAATTTATCGTTAGATAATAATTACTCATTGAATTAAATTTATTATGTCTCTAAAACAAGAAACAAAAAAATATTATAAATGGGTTTGGGATGTATCACTAGGCGGTGAATTTGATGATTGGGGTACTAGTACAGCACGGCGTAAATAAAGAAACCATTTTCAATCGCTAAAAAGCCTACTGTATATTACTTTTGACTTTTGACTTTTGACTTCCGCCCTGCGGTACTAGTACATACTTCATGGAAATTAGTGGTGATTTATATCCTCTCAGACAAATAGAAGTTTATGAAAATGGCAATGTTTTATTTTACGATCACAATCACTTCTCCGATAATTATGGGAGGCTCTGTGATAAAAGGATAGATACTTTAGATATACAAGAATTTGAAATTACTCAAGTAGAATTTGAGCAAGTATGGGAAACAAAAGTTCCCATTAATAGATAATTTAATCCAATTCAAAGACTCCTGGCTACTGACTCCTTCTTCAAATTACTGGTTAATACTGGCTAAATACAGTAGTTCCCGGTGTTATGGGTTACAGATATTAATAATAAAACTCTTGTGGTGCGGGCATCTTGCCCGCTAATGGTGTACTTCACTAAGATTAAATGTGCTGTAGCCCTAAGCCATCATGTATCTATATGCAAGTAGTCTATAATTTAACAATGCCTAAATTTATACTTTGTATAAATTTAGCTTACATATTTCTGTACTTTCAACTTCTTTATTATCTATATACTGATAAATAATATAAAAAATTAGAAAAAATAGTTACATACATAGAGATATAAATTCTAATTGTGGGAATACTAAAGTATAGACAATAGAAAGGAGAAAATCCGAATGTTGCAATATCCAAGGAGTAATATCTCATCGGAAAATGTTTACGTAGAAATACCATCAGCATATTTACAAAAAGTAAATAATGACACTATTGATCATGAATTTGATACAAATGTAGCAATAGAAACATCATTCATAGAAGATATTCAAGCATCACTATTAGCAGTATCTCAATTCATACAAAAAGGCATTAAAGAACAAAAATCTGGTGAATTTCACCTAGCAATGAAGTCGTTGAAAGACGCACTCAGTCTGTTAAAATTAATTGGCAATAGAGAAAAACAACCCCAGGTACTGGCTTTATTAGGGTTAGTAGCCTACAGCATGGGAGACTATGAAAACACTATTGATTATTGTCAGCAGTGTTTATTATTAGTTAAGGAATACCCAGAGCAGAAGATAGAAATGCAAGCTCTTTCCTGTTTGGGTAACGCTTACCGACATCTAGATGAATACGATAAAGCTATTAATTATCTCAATCAAGATTTACAAATTACCCAACATTTGCAAGATCAACGTGGTCAAGTAGCCGCACTGAATAATTTAGGATTAGTTTACAGAGCTTGTGGTAATTTTACGGGAGCAATTCAGTATTATTTACAAAGCCTGATAATTTTACAAGCACTGCAAGACAAGTGGGGAGAAGAAAAAGTCCTGAAGAACTTAGGTAATGCTTACTACGCAATAGAAAATTACCCACAAGCGATCGCTTACTATGAAAGATTTGTGATCTTAGCACGTTCCCTAAACAATCATCGCGCTGCTTCCCAGGTGCTGAAAAATCTTGGTAATGCTTGCTATGCTTTAGGCGATTATCTCAAAGCCATTCAATATTATCAAGAAAGATTACAACTAGCCAGAGAAATTGGCGACAAACAAAGTGAAGAACAGTCCTTAAATACACTGGGAGTAGCCCATGAAGCTATCGGTGAATACAATCAAGCGATCGCCTATTATGAACAACAATTAATTCTAGCTCAATCTATTCAAGATAGTCGCAGCATCGCCAAAGCCCTAGCGAGTTTGAGAGTCACTTGCATAGCTTTGGGTGATTATGCCAAAGCTATGCAGTATGAGCAGCATGATTAAGTCAATTAATTGATAGGATAAAGAATAGTCTTCTGCCTCAATACACTGGATTTACCAGTTACCCTATCCCAAATTCCATGCAGCACGAAACTCAACTAAGTCTCTTTGATAACTCTAGCTTGAACCAACGAGAGCTAATTCCTACCAATGCAAAAATTCCCATTGTTCCCGGAACTTATGAGAATATAGGGGAATTAGCAAAACACTGTCATAGTTGTCAGCGTTGTCCATTAGGAGAAAACCGCACTCATGCGGTAGTTGGACGTGGTAATCTTCAAGCCGAAATTATGATTATCGGGGAAGCACCGGGAAAAAATGAGGACGAAACAGGTTTACCATTTGTGGGTAGATCAGGACAACTACTAGAAAATATCTTAGCATCAGTAAATTTAAGTACAGAAACAGATATATATATTGCCAATATTTGTAAGTGTAGACCACCAGAGAATCGTGTTCCTACCACTGAAGAAGCAGCGGCTTGTAAACCATATTTATTCGAGCAGATTCGCCTAGTTGACCCAAAAATTATTTTATTAACAGGTGCAACCTCCGTTAAAGGAGTCATTGGCGATAAACGGCCGATTACTAAAATTCGTGGACAATGGCTAGAGTGGGAAGGACGTTTATGTATGCCGATTTTTCACCCCTCCTACTTATTGCGTAATCCTTCACGGGAACAGGGAGCGCCTAAATGGCTAATGTGGCAAGATATACAATTAGTCCGTGCCAAGTTTGATGAAATAAAAAACAAAGATAAAAATTAATTACAGCAGGAGTCAGGAACGTGCCAATTACCAATTACCAATTACTAATTACCAATACTCCTGTAACTTGGTAAAGTTAGAAGATCACAAAATATCAAGTCATCAGATTTTACCACTAAAACATGGGCAGCCAGAGAAAAATGAACTGGGAACTAGATTTTTACTCCCGTCCGATTCTGGACGAAAATCAAAAAAAAGTGTGGGAAATGTTGGTGTGCGAAAGTCCCGTAGATATTGGTACACAAACAGATTCTCTGTTTCGCTATGCTAAATATTGCCCTAGTACCCAGGTAAATTCTGGTTGGCTGCGGACAGCAATCCAGGAAGCTATAGAAAAAGCTGGTACAGCACCTACCAAAATCCGCTTTTTCCGTCGCCAAATGAACAACATGATTACCAAATCCTGTGAAGATGTGGGCATACCCGCTGTACCAAGTCGGCGGACATTGGTTCTCAATCAGTGGATACAGCAACGGATGAAGGAATTCTATCCCCAAGAACCAGGATATCAGGAAGTGACTAATACTTCCGTGCGTTTAGATAGACCCTTACCCCAGCGGTTACCAGATGCTTTGGAAGGAAAACAATGGGCTTTTGTTACCTTGGAGGCTAGTGATTTAGCAGATATGCCAGATTGGGAAATTGGCTTTGGTGAAGCTTTTCCCCTAGACTTAGCGCAATTGTCCCCAGAAACTCGGATTCCGGGAATTTTGATTTTCTCACCCAGGGCTTTACCCATAGCGGGTTGGATGTCTGGTTTAGAAATGGCTTATTTGCACTTTGACACCAAGCAAGGAAACAGATTGATTTTAGAAACGGGCGCTACGGAAAGTTGGATTGTGGCTAATATCCGCACTCCCGAACTTCTTGCGGAGGCACAAGGCTTTGCGGTGGCTAAGGAACAGGCTAATGGAGTGCATTTTATTGGTGTCCAGTCCGATCCTCAATCCCAAGATTTTGCGGGATTTTGGCTGTTACAAGAAATCAATTTACCATAAGGGAACAGGCGGCGGCAGGAATCAGGGAGAATGGAAAACCCATCTGTCATAAAAAACTGTAACTGTTGATGACACGCTAATGGGATAATAGTCTGCGTCTATTAAGCGGTTTATATCCAAAATCCATAATTCATAAAGGGACATGGGTTCTGTAAATTTGTTACAAGATACACTGGCGGAACAACTGCTAGAACTTGCCCTCAAGTCTGGCGCTGAGGCTGCGGAAGTGTATCAGTCACGATCGCTTTCTCGACCAGTTTTTTTTGAAGCTAACCGTCTCAAACAAATAGAAACCAGTCAATCTGAGGGTACAGCCCTGCGGTTATGGCGAGATGGTTGTCCGGGTTTGACGGTAGCTTACGGCGATGTTGATCCCCAATCTATGGTGGATAAATCTTTGGCACTGAGTCAATTAAATCCACCGGAAACAGTAGAATTAGGGACTCATGCCGGGCAATCTTACCCGAATTTAGGCACATCTGTAACCGTAGAGATGTTAATTAACTGGGGTAAGGAAGCGATCGCCCTGATTCGTGATGTCTATCCAGATATTCTTTGTCATAGTGACTGGGAATGCGATGTAGAAAACACTAAACTCATCAACAGCACAGGTTTAGATTCTCACTACACTGACACCACTCTTAGCTGCTATATGTCAGCAGAATGGGTCAGAGGTGATGATTTTCTCAGTGTTGCTGATGGCCAAACCCAACGCTATGAACTCAACCCAGAGAAAGTAGCCAGTCAAATTTTACAGCGATTAAATTGGGCTAAAGAAAATATTCCTAGTCCCAGTGGTCGTTGTCCTGTATTGTTCACTTCCAAAGCAGCAGATATGTTGTGGGGAACTGTGCAATCAGCTTTGAATGGTAAACACATCTTGGAAAAAGCTTCCCCTTGGGTAGACAGATTGGGTAAACCAGTCATTGCCCCCACCCTTACCCTTTACCAAAACCCAAAGGCAGGTCCCTATAGCTGTCCCTTTGATGATGAAGGTCAACCTACCCAGTCATTAATATTTATCGAAAATGGGATTTTACGGAATTTTTATAGCGATCGCACCACTGGACGACAATTAAACATCGGTAGCACTGGTAATGGTTTTCGTCCTGGTTTAGGTAGTTATCCCACTCCTGGGCTATTTAACTTCCTAATTCAACCTGGGGATCTTTCCCTCTTAGACTTGATTAGGAAGATGGATGATGGCTTAATTATCGATCAAATGTTAGGTAGTTGTAGCGGATTATCTGGTGATTTTTCTATCAATGTGGATTTAGGCTATCGGGTGAAAAACGGTCAAATCATTGGCAGAGTGAAAGATACAATGGTGGCAGGTAACGTCTACACAGCCCTAAAACAAGTGGTTCAACTAGGTGGAGATGCGGATTGGAATGGTTCTTGTTATACACCATCGCTGATAGTAGAAGGACTATCAATTACTGGGAAAAATAGTTAATATTATAACATCCCAGATCCCCGACTTCTTCAAGAATTCGGGGATCTAACACAATGATATAATTAGATTCATCTCCACCGTATCTACTCTCAAGGGTATGATTATTTGGCAACCAGGGCAGCAAATCAATAACGGTAGATTTATCATTCAAGGTAAACCCTTGGGTAGCGGTGGTTTTGGTATTACCTACAAAGCCTTAGAACCTAGCACGGGTAAATTATACGCCATTAAAACCCTCAATCAACAAATGCAATTGCGAGAGGATTTTGCAGAACAACAGGTTAAGTTTATTAACGAAGCTTTGACAATTAAAGGTTTTGATCATAGGCACATTGTCAAAGTTGATAAAATCATCCAAGAAGGTGAGCTTTTTGGCGTGGTCATGGAATATATTGATGGAGTAACTTTATTTCAATATGTTCAGAATAAAGGACAACTTGCCGAAAGCGAAGCACTATTATATATAGATCAAATTGGTCAGGCTTTAGAACATATTCATCAAAAAGTTGATGATAAAGGAAAAAATTTTATACACCGCGATATTAAACCATCAAATATTCTCTTACGAAAAAATCAACAAGAAGCAGTTTTAATTGATTTTGGTTTAACTCGCAGTATTGCTACCAACATGACTAACGCACTCACAGCAGGTTATGCACCTATTGAACAATATGATCGGACAGGGAATTTTGGACCCCATACCGATGTTTACGCTTTAGCTGCTACTTTATATTATCTACTGACGGCTGATGGACTGAAAAAAGAGGGGGAAGTTAGTCCAATACCCGCGCACAACCGTCAATATGGTAAAGAACCTTTACCAGAACCAAAACATTATAATTCTCGCATTAGTCAGAGGGTGAATGATGCTATTTTGCAGGGTATGGAGTTAGAACCGAAAAACCGGACTAAGACTGTGTTGGAGTTTCGGGAAAATTTGGGTTTAGTTAGTATCGAACAACCACAGCCAAAACCGCCAACCCCTACCCAACCAGATTTGAATAATACTCAGCCTTCACCAACAACAAAAAAAGCGTTAACCTATACCCAACCTCCACCAGTAAAGCCAAAACCATCACCACCAAAACCAAAATCGCAACCAGTAACCAACTTATCTCGTCGTCGGATGTTGCAAGTTTTAGTTTTTGCAGGTGTAGGATTATTAGCAACTATAAAACCTGTTCAAACACTGCCTGAATTTCCCATAGGACAAGACTATACAAAACTAAAAAACTACCTCGCAGCAGGTAAATGGAAGGAAGCAGACAAGGAAACAGCACGCTTAATGTTACGACGAAAGCCAGAAAAAGAACGTTGGTTAGAAATTGATAATATTCCCTGTGAAGACCTTCGTACCATTGACCAGTTGTGGGTAAAATACAGTGATGGAAAGTTTGGTTTTTCTGTGCAGAAACGGATTTATCAAAGTTTCGGCGGAGATGGAAGGGATTACTTGAAAAGTAAATGGAAGGTCTTTGGAGACAAGGTAGGATGGAGACAAGACGAATATGGATGGATTAGTGGATGGATTGGTTTTGTTTTTGGTCAACCTGATAAACATGAGTGGTTGGACTACCATGATATTACTTTTGACAAGAAAGCATCAGAAGGCCACCTCCCGGCATGGGTTGACATCTATAGATACAAGAACGATAATAGGGAATACAATTGTTTGAAAGGTTATTGGGGATTGGTGGAGATGTGTGGGACGGATGATAGTTATGAAGATTTTAGTCCTGATGGTTACGTCAACTTGAAGGTGGAGGGGTCTGCTCTTTTCTCTCGCGTCGAGACTTGTAAATTGTAACATTTAAGGTTACAGAAAATTATTAAGTCTGAATCAGGATAACCAGGATTTAAGGATGTACAGGATGGTAATTTATAGATGGTTTGTTTGGTGATGAACATTGCATTTGTCTGAATCAGGATATCCAGGATTAAAGGATTAACAGGATAGTAATTTATAGATGGTTTAAATTATTCAAAAACAATCATTCAAAAACATCCTAAAAGAAACCAACTCCCCACCAAAAATCATCCAACAACATCCTGAAAATCCTCAAATCCTGGACATCCTGATTCAGACACATAAAATCAGCAACTCCCCACAAAAAATCATCCAATAACATCCCGTACATCCTCAAATCCTGGACATCCTGATTCAGACACATAAAATCAGCAACTCCCCACAAAAAATCATCCAACAACATCCTGTACATCCTCAAATCCTGGATATCCTGATTCTGACAAATAAACTAAATCCTAAAATAACTATGTCAGCAAGAGATTTGTTTCATCAAGCAGTTAGAACAGCACTAGAAAAAGAACAATGGTTAATTACCGATGATCCATTGGAGGTAGAATTAGAAGATACAACATTGAAAATTGATTTAGGTGCAGAAAGATTAATTGCAGCCGAAAAAGGAGAAGAAAAGATTGCTGTAGAAATTAAAAGTTTTGCTAGTAACTCAGCAGTAAGTGAATTTCATACAGCATTAGGACAATTTCTCAATTATCAAATAATGTTAGAAGAAACTGAATCACAACGAGTATTATATTTAGCAGTTCCCGAAGAAACTTACAAATCCTTTTTTCAAACTCGACTTGCTAAAATAGCAGTAGAAAGACATAAAGTTAAAATCATAGTATATAATCCCATAATGGAGGTAATTGTCAAATGGCAAATTTAGAAAATTATCGTCAATATATTCAAACCATACTCCAGGAACACAGTCAATTTAAACCTAAATATGATGAAATAGATAATGAATTAATTTTTGATACCATTCATGATCATTATCAATTATTTCGCGTCGGTTGGAACGGTTTAACGCGGGTTTATCATAGTGTGATTCATTTTGACATTAAAAATAACAAAATCTGGATTCAACAAAATACCACAGAAGCAGATTTAGCTCAAGAATTAGTCAACATGGGAGTACCAAAAGAGGATATTGTTTTTGGTTTACAACCACCCTACAAACGTCCTTATACTGGTTATGGAGTAGCTTAATTTCTATTTTTCAAAAAATCGGGGATCTGAATATCTCATCTCCATTGTCTGAATCAGGATACCTGATTCAGACAAAAAAATCACCAACTACCCACAAAAAATCATCCAACAACATCCTGTAAATCCTTTAATCCTGGATATCCTGATTCAGACAAATAAATTAAATCTTCAGACAAAAAAATCATAATTCAAACTATGAGAAAAAACTCTCATAATCATCATGACTACCAACCCAGAACCATGTGATTGTATCACCATCTAAAACCCCAATTGCTCGATAATTACGAGTTATTCTCACAGACCAAATATTTTCCTGGTTATTTATACATTTAAAATGCAAAGACGGATAAAAAGGATTTTCTCTCCATAACCGATAAGCTTTTCTCGCACTCTGTCTAACTTGCTTGTCAAGAGATTTATATTCATCCCAAAAAGAAGAAAGAGTTGCGGACTTCATAACTTATCATAATCCATCGGTTTAGCTAATCCTTCTGCAATCTCTCTTTTAGCACGTTGAGCAGATACAATTAATTTTTGTTGAGTTTTCTTAAATGAATTATCCCATTTTAATTCATCTTGCAAATCTTCTAAATATTCTCTCAGATGTTCTGCAACTCTGTCTTGTACATCTTCAGATAAAGATTCCATCATTTTGATTACAGTAGTAATTGCTGGAGATGACATAATAGAATATCCTTTGCAACTTTATCTTTACTGAAAAACTAACTCAATCAATATAATGAATCATCATAACCCACATTCCAAAAATTGCATCTTGAATTTATCCTGTAAATCCTCAAATCCTGGATATCCTGATATGGCTTGCGCCACGCTTCGCTATCAGACAAAAATATTCTTGGGAAAACAAAACCCTATATATATGGGCGTACAGATTCCCACTATACTTAAACAATAACCAAAACTCGGAAACTTGTCAAGAGTATTTTTAATAATTCTACCGTTCTTTTACCCAACCTCCTCGGCAAAAATCCCCAAACTATGTAAAATAAGATATCTCTATAAAAAATTATCAAATATGCAATCTACCATTACCCTAACTATTACCACAGGGAAATTATCAGGTAAACAATATATATTCGACAGTCGCACGACTTGTTTAATAGGCAGAAATGATGATTGTTATTTATCAATTCCCGATGAATTTGATAAACGGGTTTCTCGCTATCATTGTTTATTAGATATTAATCCTCCAGAAATCCGAATTAGAGATTTAGGAAGTTTAAACGGGACTTATATTAATAATACAAAAATTGGCGGTAGACAATCTCACCAAAATGCAGAAGAAGCTGGTAAATTAAACTTTCCCGAATACGATTTACAAGATGGTGATCATATTACTTTAGGTGATACCGTTTTAAAAATTGCCATTGAAATAAAACAACCAATTAATGAACCTCCTGATATTAAAACTCCTAAAATTGTCAAACCACCAGAAGTAAAAGCGAAAACAAAGCTTTTCGATGTCATTCAAAAATTAATCAAACTAGCGATAGGTGGAAAAAGAAATTTAAAAGCATTACTCAATTATCAAATAATCAAATCTATCGGTAAAGGTGGTTTTGGAGAAGTTTATTTAGCACAACATTCCCAAACTGGTAAATTTGTGGCTTTAAAAGTCATGTTACCTGCGGTTGCTGGAGATGATAAATGTGTACAAATGTTTCTTCGGGAAATCAAAAATATGAAAGCCTTGAAACATCCCAATGTAGCGGAATTATTAGATTATGGTTATGCAGAAAACCTGTTTTTCCTAGTCATGGAATATTACGAAGGTGGGAATGTTTTAGATTTAATGCAGCAACTTGGCGGAAAATTACCTGTAGATATAGCATTAGGAATTATTCTGCAAGTTTTAGACGGTTTAACATATACCCATAATGCCGAAATTCCTTATGTTAAATTAGCTAATGGTAGCTTTGGTAAAGGTAAAGGTTTGGTTCACCGTGATTTAAAACCAAGTAATATTTTTCTCTCTAATATTAATGGTAAATTAACAGCAAAAATCGGTGATTATGGTTTAGCAAAATCCTTTGATTTAGCAGGGTTAAGTGGACAAACTTTCACAAAGATGGTAGGAGGAACACCTGGTTTTATTCCCCGTCAACAGGTGCTTAAATTTAAAGAATCCAAACCTGATGTTGATGTTTGGGCAAGTGCAGCTTGTTTATATAATATGTTAACAGGAGATTTTCCCCGCAATTTTACAAGTGATCCTTTTAAGGATGTCTTAGAAAATGATCCTGTACCCATTCTCCAACGTAATGGAAATATACCCAAAAAATTAGCCGAAGTGATAGATTTAGCTTTAATTGAAAAGCCACAAATATATTTTGATAGTGCTGAAAAATTCAAGAACGCACTAATTTTAAATTAAAATTAAAAATTAAACTTAAAATTTATGATTTCTTTGGCGTTGCTAACCCAGTATTTTCGGAACTTTTGGCAACCTAGAAGGGGTTTAGCGATCGCAGAAGCTTCTGTAATTGGAATAGTAGCCGCCTTATCTGCGGTGTTACTCAAACAAGGTTCAGGGTGGTTGGGGACATGGCGAGTGCATACAACTCACATTTTTCCAGCTTATGTAGCTTTACCAGCTATTGGCGTAAGTTTGGGGTTTCTTTCTGGGTGGTTAGTGCAGCGATTAGCACCAGAAGCCGCTGGTAGTGGGATTCCCCAAGTTAAAGCTGCTTTGGCCAATGTACCAATCAAGCTATCATGGAGAATAGCTTTTGTCAAGTTAATCACTGCAATTATCGCCTTGGGTTCAGGCTTAACCTTGGGAAGACAGGGTCCCACAATCCAGGTTGGTGCGGGGTTAGCAGCGGGTATGAGTCGCTTAGTTCCCACTTCTCCAGAACATCGTCGTCAAATGATTGCAGCGGGGGCTGGTGCTGGTTTAGCAGCGGCTTTTAATGCGCCTCTAGCGGGGGTACTATTTATTATTGAAGAGTTATTACAAGATTTATCAGGCTTAACTTTAGGAACGGCAATTATTGCCTCTTTTATTGGTGGCGTAATTTCTCGGTGGTTAGGTGGTGGGAGTCTGCAATTAGACTTAAAACTAATTAACTATTATAGCAGTTTTTCTCTATTAGAAATCCCGGCTTTATTAATTTTGGGAATTTTGGCGGGTTTATTGGCGGCTTTATTTAATCAGGGATTGATTTTTAGTATTCAAACTTATCGCCGGTTACATATTAGTTTACCTTTGCGGGTGGCTTTAGCCGGTTTAGCTTCTGGTTTAATTATGTCTTTGCTTCCAGAAACTTTTCGAGATAATACAGGTTTGCGGGAGTTTATGATTGCTAGTGAACCAAATATACCTTTAGCGGGAATTGCTTTTATTGCCCAATTCATCCTAACATTAATTGCCTTTGGTTCGGGCGCACCTGGGGGATTATTTGCACCGAGTTTAATTTTAGGTTCTTGTTTAGGACATATCATTGGTGTCTGTGAATTGCAAATATTTGGCATTGGTTCACCGACTACCTACGCATTAGCAGGAATGGGAGGATTTTTTAGTGCGGTTTCCAAAGTTCCCATAACTGCAATTGTCATTGTTTTTGAAATGACTACAGATTTCAATTTAGTATTACCTTTAATGATAGTATCCGTAACATCTTATTTAGTAGCGGAGAAAGTTGTTCCCGGTTCACTTTATGACAAACTTTTAAAATTAAAGGGCATTATTATTAGAAAAGATACTCCAACTGAAGGCATATTAACACAATTAACTGCTCAGGATGTCATGCAGTGCATAGTGGAAACATTAGAGGCAGAAATGACAGGAGATGAAGTTATTCAAGCCTTTTCTCATTCTCATCATCGCGGGTTTCCTGTAGTTGAAAATAATAAATTAGTGGGATTAGTTTCCCAAACAGATTTACAGAAAATCCGTAATCATCTCTTACCCCATGAAACTCTTTTAAAAGAGATTATGACACCTAAACCAGTGACAGTATCACCAGCAGATAGATTAAGTCATGTTCTCTATTTATTAGATAGATATCAAATTAGCAGATTACCTGTGGTAGATGGACAAAAATTAATTGGGATTATCACCCGTGCTGATATTATTCGGGCAGAAGCAGATCATTTGAATGGAGAAAATGGGGTATCAGGTCCCCAGCCAGAACCTTCTTATCTAGTTTACCAAACTCGTTCTCCTAGTATTGGTAGAGGGAGATTATTAGTCACTATCGCTAACCCAGAAACCGCCCTTCCATTATTAGAAATGGCTGCTGCCATTGCCAGCGATCGCCATTATGAAATAGAATGTTTACAAATTATTTTAGTATCCCGTCATGTTTCCCCAGCGGAAACCCCAGTTAACACGGCAAAAAGTCGCCGCTTACTCCGACAAGCCGAAAGTTTAGCCAAAAAACTGCACATTCCCATTCATACCCAAATTCGGGTCGCCCATGATGTCGCTCAAGCGATTTTAGAAACAACCAATGAACGACATATAAATTTAATTTTCATGGGTTGGAAAGGAAATACATCTACCCCCGGTAGGATTTTTGGTAATGTTGTTGATACCATAATCCGTCAAGCTAACTGTGATGTTGTCTTAGTTAAATTAGGTAATAATTTTCACTCCCGTCAGCAATTTCAACGATGGTTAGTACCAATGGCTGGGGGACCGAATGCACCCATAGCAATTAAATTATTACCAGCTTTAGTAACTTTGGGAAATGACACAGAAATCCGTTTAACTCAGATAGTTAAACCAGGGGAAGTTGCACCAGATATGACGGTTTTAGAAGCATCTACTCGTCAACTAATGCGTAACCGCAATTTACACAGTAACGTTTTTGCTGCATCTTTACAAGCTGAATCCGTCAAAGATGGAGTAATTGAATTGGTGAAAACTGAAGGTTTCGATGTTGTTGTTTTAGGCGCTTCCCGTGAGGGATTATTACAACAAGCAATTCAAGGAAATATTCCCGAATCTATTGCCTCTGGTGTTGATATTACCGTAATTTTGGTCAGAAGCGCAATTAGGGAATAATCACGTCTAAACTATGATTTGTGTGATTTACCTGATTTATATGAGTTTTTGACTATCTTTTCCCCACAAGAGAGATGAATCATAAAAATCACATTCATCTAAACTATGATTTGTGTGATTTACCTGATTTATATGAGTTTTTGACGACCTTTTCCCCACAAGAGATATGAATCATAAAAATCACATTCATCTAAACTATGATTTGTGTGATTTATCTGATTTATCTGATTTTTTGACTATCTTTTCCCCACAAGAGAGATGAATCATAAAAATCACATTCATCTAAACTATGATTTGTGTGATTTATCTGATTTATCTGATTTTTTGACTACCTTTTCCCCACAAGAGAGATGAATCATA
>CAINGU010000051.1 GCA_903848645.1 uncultured cyanobacterium
AGAACCACTAGACGAAGCTTCCCGTTTAAGTGCCACAGCAGCCACCAACGGACGAGAAGTAAACGGCGTAAATTTGGGAGGATTAGCCGGACAATTGGCAACTTTAGGAATTGCTGTCGGACAAGGAGTTTTAGAACAACTCGCAGCCGAAGCAGATGAAAAGCGGCTAGAACGAATTCTTAAACAACTACAAAAACAGAATGACCGAGTTGATAACCTCACTAATCGTTTACAGGAAATAAAGCCTGACTCATCGGAATTTCCAGATTCTGCAAATTCTCAAACTTCTTCAAATTCTCAAACTTCTTCAAATTCTCAAACTTCTTCAAATTCTCAAACTTCTGCCAATTCTCGAACTTCTTTAAATTCCTCAACTTCTCCAAATTCTCAAGTTGTATCTGAAGCATCCACAGCAGATAATCCAGTGGCTGTAGCTACTATGAAAATCGGCTCCAAAGTAGACAAATTGGGTTCTCAATTAGATCCTAATAATCAGTCGCAACCTTTTGAGTTAGATAAAGATGCCAGCATTACCGAACAACTCCAGCAAATTGAAGATTACTTGCAAGTTATATCCAAGCGACTTGACCGTTTAGAAATGGTAGTTAGTCGCCTCGAAAAACAAATGGCAGCACAACAAAACAGTTCTGTAATTGGATCAGAAACAGCCGCTGAAACTATCCAATCTAACCCTAATAACCAACCAGAAAATGACGTTTTAGGATATCTAGCAAAACGCCAAGATAAGCAACAACAAATTGCTTGTGCTGAGGCTTTAGTTGGATTTGCTAATGTTGCCAGTGAGTTATTAGACCAATCACCTGAAGATGGTATTGCCATTTCCAGTAACAAAACTTTAACAGTGAAACAACAAGGAGTAAAACAACAAGGTAAACAAACAGGACAAACAGGGATATCTGCGGATGTAGCTATTGCTTTAGAAAATAACCAAGGGGAAACACTTTTTGCGGGTACTTGCACTCAGGGACAGTGGAGAATTACACAAGATAATCTTACCGCTGAGGAAAAAACTGGCATTTGTAAATTGCCACAGTCAAAAGAAGAATATGCCCTTAAAGCTACCACCCAAGAATTGATTCAAGAGTTTCAAACACAACTACCTCACAAATTTAATGGTGATGATGAACCCACCTTTACCTGGGCTGAAAAAGGTAAAGCCAAGTACGACTTTGAAATAGTGAAACTGTCTAATGGCACACAAATACTTCAAGGATTTAACCCCAATCGTCACAATGAACAAGTGCTTGATGCTGCTTTAGTACCAGGAGAACCACCAGAGATTAGGCAATGTAGCATCCCCTTGAGAGAAATGGAAGCGTTGTTAGATAATCAGCAATCAACTCGTTCTCAACAGGCTAATCAAAATACCGCTAAACAACAGAAAAAGCAAACTAAAACCAGCAAATCAGAAATGCAAGTTTAAGTTTACCGTAAGCAATCTAATAGCAGTAATAGCAAATATTCACCAAGCAAGATTCACTTTAATCAGTTGAATTTTACCGAGAAAAGCAAGATGAATAACCTAAAATCTCCCAATTCTCAGTTTAAATTACTACCATCTGCCAAAGTTTCCACTAACTTGAAAAACCTGAAAATCAACCGCACCGACTTAATTTTTATTTTCCTATCTTTGGCAATTGGCATTTATTTATTAGCGACAAAACCCATATTTGTAACTATTTTGGGATGTGCCAGCATAGTTTTCTTGAGTATGGGTTACGTAATTCGGACAGTACCAATTTTAGAAAAGTATTTAGGCAGAAGAATTCGCTTTTGGCATATTGTGTCTGTCATTATCACTATTACCGCTTTACTTGATACCCTGGCAACTCCAGCCCAAGCCATTTTTTTAAGTGGGTTAGAAAACTTCTTTGTTACTTTAGCCCAACAGAGTTCACAAGCAGGAGGTGGTGCTACCACATTGGATGCCAACGTTGTTGGTTTAACATTTAACTTGATTCGAGGAGCATTTTTATTACTGGTTGCTTCTGCTTCTTTATTTGCTTATAACCAAGCACAACAAGGTAACGACTGGCGACCAATTGTAACTCAAGTTGGTTTAGCTTTTGCCATTGTTATTGCCATAGATGTCATCACTTTTATCTTTATTGGTAATGGCACAACAACAGGTGGTTAATGTCAAATAGCCAATTAAAGAAGATACAAGGCAGCATAGTTATCTCTATAAAATCCTACATTAGCACCAATCAAATAGGATTTATCTAGCTGCCTTTTTTGATAACTTAAATCAAGTTTAATACCTTCGCCAAACCTCTTGAATCCTATTGATATCATCAGGATTTTATTGGGTTTCAGACCTGTATTTCTGTTAAGTTAAAATCAAGATCATGATTTATGGAAAACAATCCGCAAACCGAATTTATCAAAGTTAACCGGATTTTAGGTAAACAAGCCAGCATTGGACCAATACCAGCCGAGCAACTTGTTCCTTGGATTGCCAT
>CAINGU010000052.1 GCA_903848645.1 uncultured cyanobacterium
TCCAGTTAATAAAGATAAAGTTTCCGCACCGCAATTAGTAGAAACAGCACAAAATTCCCTACCAGCCAAGAATCTTTTCGGACAAATACCAGAAATTCCAGTTAATAAAGATAAAGTTTCCGCACCGCAATTAGTAGAAACAGCACAAAATTCCCTACCAGCCAAGAATCTTTTCGGACAAATACCAGAAATTCCAGTTAATAAAGATCAAGTTTCACCACCGCAATTAGATGAAAAAGGATCTCCTAAAACCCCCTCAGAGATTGAGCAAAATGCCGAAAAACCTGCTACTACTCCACAAGCAACATCACCAAACGCTAAACAGGCTAACCCAGTTGCAGACGTGGGAAAGGGAGACGGAAGTAAAAATGAAGAATTAGCCCCGAAACTGCCAGATGTTGAGCAGACAACCGAATCAGCCCCACAAGTAGGACAATCAGCCGATATAGGAGAAGCGGGAGGCAGTGCTGCTACCCCAGACCTATCCGTTGGTGGTGGCGGTGAGGAAGGTGCTGCGGTGGATACAGGGGCAGATCAAGAACTGGAGAAAGCAACTGCGGAAACAGAAGGTGTGCAATTAGAATCAAGCGATCGCACTGAAGTCATGGGTTCATTGGCAGAAGTCTCTAAAGGTGGTGGTGAAGCATCAGTAGGTGGTGGTGGCGGTGGTGGTGCTGCGATTGCTGATAAACCAGCGCCACCAGTTCCAGATGTTTCTCAATCTGATCCGTCTCAGGCTTTAGCCTCTATTGGTAACTTACCTCCAGTACAACTTTTGGGGGCATTGGGTGGAGTAAATTCTGCCGTTGGTAATACAGTAGGCAAACAACGCGCCGAATTAGCTGCAAGTCCTCCCCAAATGGAGAAACCAACAGGCGCACCACCAAAAGAAGGTGCAGCAGGCGATGCCTACGGCGAGCGAAGCTATCGCCCCAATCCACAAGCAGCAACCGCAAAACCTGTAGAAAAAGCCCCAGAAGGTCAAGCTAAACCAGTTCCCCAACCTAAAGCAGTAACGCTCCCTCCAGCCCCAACCATCAAAGCTGTAGCACCAGCAGTTAAAGGAGATGCAGAGGGTAAACTTTCTGCTGGTGATGCCGAAGCGATGAAAGCATCCTTGCGGCAAATGCCCACCAGTGACCCAAATTTACAAGTCAAGGCAGGTACACCGCCCCCCTTAGAACTAACAGGCAATGCCGATCCCCAACAAGCCCAGGAGCAAAAAGCCAAATTAGAGCAAGGTGTTACAGAAGCTCATACCCAAGGACAACAAGAACTAGCCCAACCAATGGGGGAAAATGAAATTTATCCCCAAGTTGCCCCAGAAACCTTAAAGGCTGAGGGTATAGAAGGCAAGGCAGCCGCTCCTGAAGCCCCAGCTATTGCAGGAGTAGTAGGCGATGATGGAGTATCAATCATTGCTCAACAAGAACATGGGGCAGAAATTCAGTCAGCCGTAGCCCAAGCACAGGGGCAAATGGCAGCGAAACAACAAGAACATACAGCCCAAGTCGCCCAAGAAAAAGCGAATAATCAGCAAGAAATTGCTAAATTACAGTCAGATAATACGGCACAGCAATCAGCAGAACGTTCTAAAGCCCAAACCGAAGTCCAAAAACAAAAAGAAGATTGGAATAAAGAACAAACAGATTTAGTTGCCAAATCTCGCACTAAGGCAGATGAAGAGATAGCTAAAGGCAACAAAGATGTTGAAAAAGAGCAAACCCAAGCAGAAACTAAGGCATCTGAGGAAATAACCAAAGGTAATACTGAAGCAGAAAAAGCACGTCTTGAAGGTGAGAAAGAAGCCGAAAAAGAACGTGGCAAAGGAGAAAAAGATTCAGGTGGGATTTTGGGGTGGTTTGCAGACAAAGCCAAAGCCTTTTTTGATGGCATCAAACAAGCAATTCAAAAAGCCTTTGAAGCTGCCCGTACCGCAGTAAAATTTGCTATTGATACCGCACAAAAACTAGCGACAGCAGTAATTGAAACAGCCCGTCAGGCAATTGTTAGCGTCATCAAACGGGTGGGAGATGCTTTAATCGCTCTTGGGGATGTATTATTATCAGCATTCCCAGAAATGCGCGATCGCTTCCGTAATGCGATTAAAGCCACAGTTAAAGCCGCAGAAACAGCAGTCAACGCCCTGGCGGAAAACCTCAAAAAAGAAGTTCAAACCGCCCTCAACCTCTTAGGAAAGGGACTAGATGCGGCTTTAGGATTGCTAGAAAAAGGCTATTTATTAGCAGTGGATATTGCCAGCAAAGCCGTGCAGGGAGCTATATCTGCGGCTAAAGCGGCAATTGATACATTAGGAACATTTGCTGTTCTCATTAAAGATATTGCGGCTAGTCCTGGTCAATGGTTAAGTAATTTAGGAGCAGGGGCAAAAGATGGTGTTCAGAATCATCTCTGGGGAGCATTCCAAACAGCAGTTAAGGCATGGTTTAATGACAAAGTAGAAGAAGTTCTAGGATTAGGATTAACAGTTTGGAATGTTCTCAGTCAAGGAGGTATCAAACTTGAAGAAGTGGGGACAATGGCATGGGAAGGGATTAAATCAGCCATTCCACCTGCACTGATTCAGCTTTTGATTGAGAAACTGGTCATGATGATTATCCCAGGAGCAGGGATGATAATGGTAATCATCGAGGGATTACAAGCTGCTTGGGGAACGGTGGGGCGCATCTTGCAAGCGATGGAGAAATTTGTCACTTTCTTGAAAGCTGTGAAATCAGGACAATCAGGACCACAGTTTGCAGAAATGTTGGCTGCTGCTGGTGTGGTGTTGATTGATTTTGTTTCCAATTGGTTGCTGAAGAAATTGGGAAGTGCGGCTAGTAAGGTGGCTGGTAAGGTGCGGGAGATTGCCAAGAAGATTGGTAAGAAACTGAAGAAGACATTTAAGAAGCTGAAACGGAAATTAGGTAAAGTTAAGGATAAGTTCTTTGGTAAGAAGGGTAAAAAAGACAAGAAACAAAAGGTTAGTAAAGAAGAAGCAAAACAGCAGCAAATTAAGCAGCGTGTTGAAAAGGTTAAGCGGGAACTACCGCCGAAAATCCACAATCTTCTGGCAAAAAACCCATCCAAATTGCGAGTTCTTGCTCAGTTTGCCTTGTGGCGTGTGGCTTATCAGTTACGCCGTCTTGAACTAGAAGGTACTAAAGACAAGTTCAAAATCATTGCCCAAGTTAATCCCACAATTGATTTGGGCAATGGGTGGACATTGAAATCAACAGATATATTCCGTGTTCTCGATGAAATTGCGGCGGAGTACATTGAAGATGCAAGAGCATCCCAAGGAAACGCATCTACTACTCAACAAGAAACTCAAAGTCCATTCTCTTTAGATTTAACCCATGTAGCAAACCCAACTCTTAATCTAGTACCTGGTCGAGAATATAAATTTGGAAAAAACGAAAATAAAGATCCTTTAGCTTATAAATATGAAAAGACATTTTTAAATTGGACAGGAATCAAATCTCCAGATTCTAACCGAGCTCGTGCTTACCCTGAATTGAAAGCCAAGCTTAATGGTGTTGATGTGGGTGATATATTCACTAAAATATTACATAAAAAACCCATACCAAACCTTCCAAAAGAACAAGGAGATGCAATTAATGAATTGTTTGGTCTCTTTTACGCCAAAGAACCGAGTCATCCAAAGAGGAATGGTAAATACACATATGAACATCGACGGGATCTTGTTTACTCTGTCATGCTCAGTAATTTAATGACACCTGAGAAGGGGAAAGAACATTTGAATGTATCTCAAGCAATAGATTTGCATCCAGCGGCATTTGGAGGAGCGCAAGCAGGGGCTAGAAGTGTCACTAGTGAGATACTCGATTCAAGTTCTCCACTTCCTACTGAGGGTACAAAAGCTCGTCAAAATCGAAATGAACGTTACAAACGTGAAAAAGCAACTATTAAAGCCTGGTTTCAACGGCACGCTCAGGACTTCGTATTTGATAAAGAGCCAACGCTTGATGATGTCAAAAAGTTTGTGAAACAGAAGTTACAGGAATACCTGACAGGATCAGAAAAAACAACTTAAATTAATTATGTGAGCTATAAGGGAATATCTTTTTATGAATGGAGTTGAAGGGTCAGTCCTAGTTTTAGAAGAGTATATCGGCTACGAAGATTTTCTACGTGTAGCTACAGAAAAAGGTTGGATTAAATACAAAACTTACGAAGGAGATGGAGAAACAACAACCTTTGAAGAAGTATGGACAACAACCGAGCGTGACAGCGCTATTCACTACATAAAAGATCATGTGGTAATAACTGAGTTTATTTGGATACGTGGTACTAAAGTTGAAGAGTTGCAATTTGAAATTGCACGTAGGCTACCATCCTATCCAGATGATGAGTTAATTGAGATGGCTGTAAATGCTGAAGACCATGATGCGGCAGTTGACGCTATATTTAAGATTGCTGTAGGTTTTCCCCGCTTTGATGCTAACGCCATGCAAGTGTTTGAGGTCTATCTGACCAGTTCAGATACAATTTTACGTAAAGCTACAGTTCAAGCTATTGCTTATCGTCTCTGGACTGAAAGTTTACCTCTGTTAGAGAAAGTAGCACAGGAAGATTCTGATAGCGATGTGCGACAGTTTGCTCAAACTATTCTCAACCAAGCACAAAATCAAAGAGAATAACATCTTTTTTCTCACAAACAGATGAGTTTTTACCAGATTTTATTTCTATGAGTGAAAATGACCCTAGTCCAGAAGTACAGGAAATGACAAGTAAATCAGTGGAAGCTTGTCAAAGAAGATTACAAAAATAATGCACAAAACCCAACGCGTAATTCCCAAACCACCCTTTACTGAATCAAAAATGCATGATTTAGTAGAATTTAATCCTTGGTTCTTATCAGAAAAGGTAAACCGTGATCCTGATAACAATATACCTTTTAGGCTAATATGGACAACTTCAGATGAAGAAACGACAATTCACTATGTAGAAGATGAATTAGTGAAGTTTCCTTATATAGTTGTCAAAGGAAAAGATGTAGAAGAAGCAGTATCAGAAATTCGTTCCCAGATAGAAATATATTCGCCTGAAGAGCTTTTTAAAATATTTATAGCCGCTAATAGCCGAAGTGAAAAAATGAAAGCCGTTGCACATTTGGGTGTAGCATCACCACAGGAGTTTGATCCCAAATTTTTTGAATTACTACAAGCAGCATTCTCTGATCCCGATCCAGAAGTACGTAGAACAGCAGTTTGGTGCATCGGTTATGCCTCATGGCGTGAGTTTAAAGAAACTCTAGAGCATCTAGCTAACTCAGATCCTGATGAAGCGGTGCGTGAAGACGCAGGTTATTTAGCAGCAGCTTATGAACAAAACGGAATTAATTAAAAAAACGAGGTAAGGTAATATAAATTACAGCCTGGAATCTTCTAGAAAAACTAATCAAAAATAGTAGATGCTTCCTTAATGCTGATTTTTTAGTCAAAAATTAGGGTGTTCAACATCATAATTTCTACAGAAGTGATCGCATTTTCAAAGTCCTCAAGTTTTACTTCGGAAGAATTAGCGATTTATCCACTTTTTGTGAAAGGTAGATATATAATTAGCAGCATTATCACCTCTCTTTAAACTGACCAAAAATTCATTTAGATGACCACTGACACTCAAATCCATCAAATAAATACCGAATTAACCCTTTACAATTCTGAACAATTTCCCCTAACCATCCACACTAAAGCACTCACCTTCACCACCCAAGATAACACCCTAATTGAGTCCCGTCTCACCTTCCAAGTCAACCCCGAACTATACCAACATATTCATAACCAAGCATTATTTAATCTAAAACCTGAATTACGTGGTAAGTTAACCAACGGGGAATTTGACAGCGAAACCAACATCGAAATTACAGCTAGTTTAAAACCTAATTTACTACCAAATCTTACCCCACACCTAAATTATTTTCCTGATTATTTGCAAAAACTCAGTCAAGAAGATCCCAATAATCTCTTATTATCTACAGAAAGTTGGTTAGGTTTAGAAGTCAATCAACAACGCTTACCAATTACCACAGGTTATAGTACCTTTTGGAATCATCTAAATTTTAGGGACATTAGTGACGAAAACACTGATAGCGAACAAATTAGCAACGCCCTCATTAGCTTTTTTGAAAGTTGGACAGAAGCTAATCTTGAACCAATTGCTAATGATGCTATTTCTCAAGCACTATTACAAATCAATCAAGGACTAGAAGAATGGATTGATAGTAGTACAGCAGGCATCACATCAGATCACTTAACTCAAGCAGTTCAAGAAATTGCCAATGCTTTTGAAGGTTTAATTGATTTTAGTGAATCTGACCTTGATGAAGAAGATATTGATAGTCAAAATATATTTGAAGCAATGGTGAAATTCTTCACAACAGATGACTGGCAATATACAAAGATTCAAGGTGAACCAACATTACAAATGGCATTTGCTGGTAAAAATGGTAGATGTAATTGTTACGCTAAAGCTAGAGAAACAGCACAACAATTTGTTTTCTACTCTGTTTCTCCAATCAATGCTCCAGAACACAAAAAACAATCTGTATCTGAATTTATAGCCAGGGCAAATTATGGCATGATTATTGGCAACTTTGAACTCGATTTTAATAATGGAGAAATTCGCTACAAAACCAGTATTAATGTAGAAGAAACGAGCCTCACTTTTGCTCTGATTAAACATTTAGTTTATGCCAATGTAACAATGATGGATGAATACCTACCAGGGATTATTGCCGTAATTGAAAGTGATATTTCTCCTGAGTTAGCTATTAATAAAATAGAACAAAATCAAGAGATTAACCAATCATCAGATCAAATTGAACAGTTGCCATTAATTATAGCCGTTGATGCACAAAAAGAGCATCTTAAAACCCCAGAGAGAAATCCATATATACTAACGATATTAACACCAGAAGAAATTGCTCAATTTCATCATGCCTTACAAGTAATGCCTCCTTATCAACATAAACAAGCTAATGCTATATTAGAGAAACAAAAAAAAGAACTTATTTCCAGATATGGGGAATTAGGAGAAACAATATTTATTCAAGCAAACATCTTTTTTAGAGAAGTAAAAATTCCCGCGAAAAATCTGAAACTGATTCAAAGATATTCAGGAATAGCGGGAAGAATACAGTCACTATTAGCACAATTGAAAAATTGGAGTCAAGAGCATAAAGAACAGCCCATAAATTCCCCAGATTTAAAAGCCATTTCCGATTTACAAACATTATTTAATAGTGTTGAGCAGCGATTACAAGAATTACCAACTGATGCACTAATTGGTAATAAAGAAGTAGAATTATTAGTAGAGATTGAAGAATTGAGAGCCAAGTTAGTTTTCCATAAAAAATTGGTATAAGCAATAGACAAAAATCTCAATATGCAGTTATAAAATTGACAATTTAGATTAATTCCACTGCCATTTTTACCAGACAAATAAAAAAACTCAGAAAAGAAATTGCTGAATTAATCCAGATCATTAAGAAAATTGATTCTCAAGCAATTAAACAAGCAGAAAAAACTAAAGAGGTTGTTTTACAAGATATCAAAACTGTCTTTCAGCAAACAGTTAAGAAAACTAAGAAAACTGTTGGTAATACTGATCTAAAACCTTGGAAAGAAGGAGCTTTTCATGGAACTAAACCCAAATATGAAAATCCTGGACATCATGATCCATCTAAGAATTTTAGAGGTGGTGGCTCTAAAACTTCAATACTACCTAATGATGCTGAGGAAGTTTATTTTCTGAATGCTTTGATGGTGAAATAGCATTTCTTGTGGAAAATGATTACGAAGAAAAATTAATTTGGCAGGATTTTGAATCCAAAATGATTCAGGAAATTTCTTTAGCAAGCGTTCAAAGAGACTTGTATGCTTTTGCTCCAGCAATTGTTATTGGTGGTGGATTCGTTGTAGTTTTCACAGCAGGAGCATTTGTTGTTTACTTGCAGCGCACAGAGCAGGATAGAGAAGAAGTTCTTAGAGTTATTGTTGACTGGTTAAGTGATACAGTTGATTCAGTAACAGATAGAATTGTTGCTAAACTTAAAAATATTCATGAATCAGCTAGCTTCTTACGTGATTCAATAAAAGGCGTTGTTAGTAATATATTCCAAGCAAAGAAAAATAGTGGTGACGAGCGTAACCCAGCTAGTGACAAAATGCTCACTCCCGGTGAAATTAAAAGGTTAGAGGACGGAGGTGAAGATGTACATGAGATAAAAGGAGGAAAGAATGCATCTCGCAGAGACTTGTATAAGGATGCAGATGGTAATATTTATGTTAAGCCAAAGGGTGGAAGAGGTTTAGGGGAAGAAACAGGATTAAATATTAATGATTTCTAGTGCGTTTATATGGAACTTAAAATTTCAGCAGCTTTGACACTCACTGGGTTTGACTGTGATCCCGAAGAAATTACTAAAATTTTGGGAATCTTACCCACAAAAACCTGGATAGTAGGAGATTTAATTGGAAGAACTATTTTACATCGTAAAGAAAATGCTTGGGTATTAAAATCTCAACTTCAAAAAAACGCTGACCTAGAAAGTCATATTAAAGATGTACTGGCAAGACTTCAGCCTAGCTGGCAAAAAGTAGTAGAACTTTGTTCTAAATACGATTCAGAGATTTCTTGCGTAATATATTCTGTTGAATCACAAGGGGAAGCAATTCATTTTGATAAAGAAATTCTCAAATCTGTTTTTGAGTTAAATGCAGAAATTGATGTTGATTACTACTGTTTATATGAGTCTGAATAGTCGGATTTCATCAGAAAATCTCTGTAAAATATGAGTTTGAGCTAAACAGAGGTGTGCGAAATTCAAGCCAAAATTACTCACTGGATTTATAGCAGCAGCAGCCGTCATCATAGTTGTAGGGTGCGTTAAACTACATGAATTCCGCAAATAAACAGATTGTTGATATCTGACGTGGTTGGTGAGCTTACTGAATATCCCCGTTAATGCTCCCGGTACAGAGCCACCACCACCGATTCAAACGAAGTTAACTATCGGTCAACCTGGTGATAAATATGAGCAAGAAGCAGATCAGGTAGCATCTCAGGTAGTACAGCAGATTAATTCTCCTGTATCTGAATCAGGGCAGGATTTGTTCTTTAGAGGTGGGGAATATAATCCTGGTAGTCGAGGAGGACAGGAGTTGATTGCCCATGAGTTAACTCATGTTGTTCAGCAAACAGGAGCTATTCAGCGAGGTCAGAACCAACAAAAATTGACATCACTGGTACAGGAAAATGTAATTTCTCCGCGTATTCAATGTTGGTTTCTACCCACAGATTGGTTAGATTACATTGGACTTACTATTGATGTAGCAGAACGCATTTATATTGAATTAGGATACAAAGAAGGACAAGAAAAAGACTTTAAACGTTTTGTCAATAATCTTTTTATTGCTATAGATTTAATATTTGCAACTGCACCTGGGGCTGGTGGTGGTGGACTTGCACTAAGAGCTTCTCATTCAGGTGCAGTAGTTGTCTGGGCTGCTACTCCTGATTCACTGAAGTTAAAAATAGCAGCAGAAGTTGCGAAAAGAATGGGATGGCCTGTAACCAAAGCGTTACAGATGGCCAATATCTATTTTAGTACAAGCAACAAAGAAGAGGGAGAACGGCGTGATCTTGAATCTCATGAAAATGAAGGAGGTCACACGGAAGAAAGACACGTTGGTAAATCATAAAATTGGCTGCGTAATCGACTTCAGAATGAACCTAATACACCTATGGCATCTTCTTTTCGTAATGAGACGATTGCCAATCGCACCCAGGGGAAATTTGTTAAGCAGTTTCGCGAAGAGATAGAAGTATGGCTAAAAAGTAAGCAAAGAAAACCGTTTGCGAAGGATTTTGATATGGGTGAATTAGTTGGTATTGTGGTTGAGCGGGGTAGGAACGGGGCTTTCCAACCGGCAGTGGAAACGACGAGAGCGCAGGTAGTTATAGTGCGCGACAGTTCAGCTCAGGGCTGGCACATTCTAACGTCATTCCCCATTAAATAGCTGGATTAAACATAGCACCAAAGGAGAGTAAGTAGATGGATTGGGACGAAGATAAGTACGAAAAGCTTTATCCAGAACTAAAACAATTTTTCGGTGGCTACTTCCACCAAGATTGGACTTATATCTATGACTGGCATGGAGAGCCGCCATCATTTCAGGTTGTTGTGCGTGACTTTAAGACTAATAATTCTCAAGCAATTGTTGCCCGGGTAACTCAAGAATTGGCACAATTCATCGCAGATCATCTGACATTAGAAGATGATTGGGATTTGGGTGAAATAGTAACTCGTGAACTTTGGTCTTGTATTTACGCTCCTGGACTGGGGCTAACTTATCGACAATGGTTAGAAGATATTTTGACTATTCTTAAAGAGTGACTTGATTCTGTCAATCTATAATTCTTATCTTTATGTTCGAGTCAATTTCACCTGATTTTTCTAATACAGAACTTTTGCAGGAACTACGTTTTCACTTGCAAGAGCTTTATTGGGATATGACTAACTTAGTCAAAAAAACTGAAGGTTTATTGGTGAATTTTCCCCAGACTTCTCAAACTTTCCCAGAAATGCTATCGGGAATGATTGATGTCAGCAAAAGGAGGCTAAGTTGGAAACATCCGAAATTGAAAGTTTAGCTCGTATTAAGTTACCTGCAAGTAGTCAAAATATTCAAGTTCATACTGAATCTGGTATTGACAAACTGATTCTTATTCGATTAGTTTTGAATAGAAAGGAGCTAAATTCTTTTTTAAACAATGCTGGATATATAAAACCATTAAAACAGGGATTTCGTCCCTTTACTTCCGAAGAGTTTAAAAATATTGCTTGGTGGAATCCCGATGATGCAAAAGAAGTTATGGGAGGATTTTTGAATACTCAAAAATGGGCTAGTGAGATCATGGTTGATATTTCTAGTCCCAACCCTGTAGTTTATTTTAAGGCTCATGATTTGTAAGTAGGAATCGCCAATCTCATAGGGTTCGTTAATGAAATGTAACGCACCATGTTTATATTTCTTATCTGTGCTACTGGATTTGTTTGAAAGTACGACAATTTATAAAAATAAGATCGTTGTTTTTGATTGTTAGCTCATCGCGGAAAAATGCGATAGCGAAGCGCGACCTAGGAATCGCGTTTTGTGGAATGATAGGATTTTGAATGCGATCGCTAAATCTTCCCTGTAAAAACATCTTCTACCGTCAGTTTTAAGTAGGTTGACAGAAAAAATTCAAGGTATGTGAAGAAAAGCAAAGCAAGCTCAAACTCTTTCCCCCTGCTCCCCTGCCTTATCCCAACGACAATTTTTAACGCTCACCTACTTAGTGCATGGAAACCTAACAAATTATCTATTTTTTGACCATAAAGACCAATTAATAAAATATAATTTTATTAAATCACCTGTTGAGCTATGAGGTTTAGGCGATGAACACTCGACTACGTATTCAGAAGAAACTTCCATCTCAGTCTACTTATATCCCAGTCCAGAATCTTTACCAGACTCGCTCCTTTGGTATTCAGCAAAAACCGTCCCATCCCTCATCTCAACAGGGAAATGTAAATTTAGACGAACAATCCGAACAGTCTCAGCATTTGGGACATAATTTACTGAATATCCCCGTTAATGCTCCCGGTACAGAGCCACCACCACCGATTCAAACGAAGTTAACCATCGGTCAACCTGGTGATAAATATGAGCAAGAAGCAGATCAGGTAGCATCTGAGGTAGTACAGCAGATTAATTCTCCTGTATCTGATCAGTCGGCTCAAGGTCAAACAGTGCAACGTCAGGAAGCTGCACCGGAAGAGGAAGAAAAAGTTCAAGGTAAATCTATTTCCGATACCATTCAGCGTGTAGAAGAGGAAGAAAAAGTTCAAGGTAAATCTATTTCCGATACCATTCAGCGTGTAGAAGAGGAAGAACCACTTCAAGGTAAATCTATTTCCAATACCATTCAGCGTGTAGAAGAGGAAGAACCACTTCAAGGTAAATCTATTTCCAATACCATTCAGCGCGTGGAAGAGGAAGAACCACTTCAAGGTAAATCTATTTCCGATACCATTCAGCGTGTAGAAGAGGAAGAACCACTTCAAGGTAAATCTATTTCCGATACCATTCAGCGA
>CAINGU010000053.1 GCA_903848645.1 uncultured cyanobacterium
CCCCCTCCAGTCTTTCCTGGTGTCTATGGCGCGGTGGAACCACACTGATCCCTTCCCGAACTCAGAGGTGAAACGCTGCTGCGGCGACGATAGTTTGGGGGTAGCCCCACGTGAAAATAGCTCGATGCCAGGTTTATTATTTATAACAAAACCCCCTCTATTCATTTAGTGGGGGTTTTGTTTTGAGAGAATGTTTTGGTACAAGCCCTATCTAGCACTCGAGTTGTACCAATACTGTACGTGGTTTTGCAGCTTGGAATTTTAGCTTGGCGTGGTTTTCATTTCTAAGATCCCTTGATCTGCATCTAATGTTGCCATAACTCCGACAGGTAAAGCAGCATTCGGGCTATCATGACCAAAGCGGAGATCAGAAACTATGGGAATACCCAAATCACCCAAACAATCGCGTAAAACTTCCTCTACAGTAAAACTAGGTACATTAGGTGGTGCTTCACATTTAGTAAACCCTCCTAAAGCAATACCACGAATTTTGGATAAAACCCCACTCAAACGCCACTGAGTTAACATCCTATCTATCCGATAAGGTGTTTCTGTGACATCTTCCAAGGCTAAGATTACACCATCAAGGTTTGGAAAAATCGGTGTTCCTAACAGATGAGTTGCCACTGTCAGATTACCGGGAAGCAAAATTCCCGTAGTTGTACCACCACCCCAACCACAACCTTTTAAAGGTGCGATCGCACGACCTTCTACCATATCAAATAGCCTCTGTATTGACCATTCTGGCTCATTGGAGAGGGTGGTGATCACTGGACCATGTATACCGGAAATATTGGCGTTGTAGAGACTCCAAAGCAGGGCTGTGATATCAGAAAAGCCTATTAACCATTTAGGCTGGATAGTATTTTCTTGCCAAGTCCAATCTTCTAAAATGCGGGTACTACCAAAACCACCTCTCGCGCAGAGGATACCCTGACATTCAGGATCTTGCCATGCTGTGGCTAATTGTTGACGACGGTGAGCATCTGTACCAGCCAGATAACCATGTCTATCATCTATGTTATCGCTGATTTCGATGCGGTAGCCGTGCGATCGCCAAATTTCCACACCTTGATGAAAATCCTCAAATTCTCGTAATGCACCACTAGGGGCAATGACGCGCAGTAAATCACCTGGTTTAAGGGGTGGGGGTAAGATCAGGGCTGACATCAACAGAAAATGTAAGTAATGGTGATCATCTAAACTTATAGTATAGTAGCTATTTTTGCTGTTAATTTTCCGTAAATCTCTGCTGGTCCGGAACAACACGCAGACGGTTGATTTGATTTAAAGCATATCTAGCGGTGGCTTGTACTTCCGGGTCTGTATCTTCTAAAGCATGGCGTAAAATTTGACTCATCTGTGCCATGATGTCATAAAGCCGGACTAAATCACGAATAGCATTTTGGCGAACTTGGGGATTTTCACTTTGGATAGATATAGCCAAAGCCCGGTTCATAGGTTTGAGTGTGCGGATACCAATTTCTGCCAAAGCTGACAAAATTAAACTATTTTGTTGAGAATCTGCATTCATCAACAATTCTACTAGGGGTTGCACTGCTCGTGAATCACCTTTTTGACCTATATTCCAAATGGCTTTCCGTCGTTTTGTCGTATCATCACTTTGTAACTCTTCCATGAATTTATCAAAGAGAGGAATTGTAGGTAAAAGAGAGTTTTGCTGAGATAGTAATAATTCTGCGGAATTGAGAGAATGCAAGGAAGGAATTGTCGGTGCAGGGTTTAAAAAAAATTTGGGACTATCTTGACTAGATGCACTCAAAAGTGGTTTTTCTAAATTTTTAGACTTTAGAAGTGGTTTGCTATCCCCTAACTTCTGAGCCAGGTAATAACATATAACTAGACTTCCTAAAATTCCCAAACTGATGAGCCTCAACGATAATGTATACTCTGGTTGGGATTGTGATTGAGTATTTTTTGGTTTTCTATCAGTAGAAGAACTGTCGCAGTTAATTTTCTCTCTTAAAACATCTTTGAGATCCTGTCTGGTAGCCCAATCAGCAATACCATCTACTCTTTTCAACCCTTTTTCTTGCTGAAACCGAGTTACAGCTTTTCGGGTGCTGCGGTTGTATTCTCCATCTATCGCACCATTGTAATAACCTAATGCTTTTAGTTGCACTTGGATAACTTGGACTTCTGGATCTTTCGTTCCAGGAGTGAGAATTGTTGCTTGGCTAGGTGCTGGGTTAGTTTTAGCTGCAATGGTGCGGCTGGGGAATAAACTCAGACAAATACAAGATGTTAATATTAGGATAGAACGGGTAATGGGTAATTGGTAGTTATCCCTCATGTTCCTCATACTTGGGTGACTTTTTTAGGATGGCTAACTTTTTTATTTGTTACTTTTGAATTTCTTGTTTTTCAAAACTAGATACTTCTAAAACTAATGGTTGTTCTGTGGTATTTGTGTCAGTAATCCTAGTTGTCTGATTTGTTCCTCCAATGTTTTCCCGCTGGTTAATTAAATAAATACTGATTAAGGTCAGAAAAACTCCTAACCATTGGATAGTGGTGAGGACTTCTGAAAGAAAAATATAACCAAATATTAAGGCGAAAATGGGTGTAAGAAAAGTTAGAGAACTTAAACTGGTGAGATCTCCACTAGAAGCAAAGTAGAAAAATAACCCATAAGCGATCGCACTGCCAAACACAGTAGCATAACTTAAGGCTATCCAGTCCAATGGTACAAGATTTTGCCACTGTTGGGATTCTAATACTGAAGAAATTCCCCACAAAGGCAAGCCACCAATAATCATGTGCCATCCTGTAGCCATTACTGGATCTACGTATCGGCAGACAAACCGAATCATCACAGTCCCCACAGCCATTGATAAAGCTGCCAGTAACATTAACCATTCACCACTATTAAATAACTGCTGCCAATTGTCTGTGGTGATAATCACTCCTGAATCAAGAAAATGGAAAATCCATTCTTCTGGTAAGCCAATCAGACTAATCCCTGTGATTCCCAAACCTAACCCCAACCATCCCCAGAACCCAATATGTTCTTGAAATAACCAGAGGGAAAGTAAAGCTACTGCTAGAGGTTGGGAGTCTATCATTACTGAACCTAAACCGGCATTGGTTCTGACTAAACCTTCTGCTAAAAACCCTTGAAATAAAGTCCCATCAACTAAAGCAAATATAATAATCCATAACCATGCTAACCAACTTTTAGGTTGGGGTTTACCCATAAATGCAGCCACCATGAGAATTAACACCCCCGCAGGTATTAATCTGAATCCCGCCATAAATAGGGGTGTAGTATGGGGAATTACGCCTTTCATGGCTACCATTGCTGTACCCCAGAGGAAAAAAGGAGCAATTAATAGTAGATACGCTAGGGGATTTTTAGATCCACTGAGTTGCACTTGCATGGGCTGGTTGTGGTGAATAGATGGAAAAGTTATTTTACCTGATTTTACAGTCCTGGTGAATGGAATTTACGGTTATATAAGATATTTGGAGTAATCAAACGCAGATGAACGCAGATGAACGCGGATAAAAATGGATGATTCTGTACGGATTCACATAAAATGGGTGTTAGGAGGATATGGTGAATGATCACAACTAAACCAAGAATTGAAGATAGTTTTGGGATTACATTAGCACCATTATCTGTAGAAGAAGTCTACAGTAAAGCAGATAATCCTGCTAACGGTGCTGTGGTGGTAATGAGTGGCATGGTTCGTAATCAAACCGATGGTAAGCCTGTGGTAGCGTTAGAGTATCAGGCTTATGAACCGATGGCGTTACAGGTATTTTATCAAATTGCCCATGATATTCGGCATCAATGGACTGATGTGAGTCGGGTAGTGATATATCACCGAGTTGGGAGATTGTCGGTTGGGGAAATTAGTGTGGTTGTGGCTGTAGGTTGTCCCCATCGTAGTGAGGCTTTTGCCGCTTGTGAGTATGCTATTGATACACTCAAACATAACGCGCCGATTTGGAAAAAGGAACATTGGGAAGATGGTTCTAGTTCCTGGGTTAGTATTGGGGTATGTGAAGAAAGTTGTTGATCGTTTGCAGTTTGTAACTATTTTGGATAACTCTCTGGCATATTCCTTTAGACTAGGTTTCCATAGAAATATCTAACATTGAAAATGGAGACAAGGACAAATGCCTACGGTAAATTTATGTTGCCATGAGTTTGTAGTTGCTATTTCCTCGGTCGCTTGTATTGTCGGTCTATGGTTACTCAAGGATCACAATCAAGCTATAGATGATTTTCAAGAAACAGAACAAAGTCTCTTAACAATGAGCTTTGCTTATTGGTTAGTGTATTGCATCGCTTTTGGCATTGAAAAAGTATTTTTATTCAATTGGGAAGCTGTAATTATAACTTTGAGAATTACTACAGCTTTGTCATATTTCTTAACATTTTCTTGTATTCTCAGTTTACCGTTACATAAATTTGCAGTTCATAAAATTGAAGAATAATCAAAAGTCAAGGTTAGAACTATATTTAGCTCCAACCTTGCTATTTGTAAATTCATAATTTAGGCAATTCTCATAGCAATAGCGATCGCACCTTCGAGTTCATCCTGTAGTAAAGTCGTGAGGATAAATACCTCTTGTACAGTCTTACCCTGACGAGCAATGATTTTATAACCACCGCGAATAGGTACGGAGACACGCAACTGCATTTTTGGTGCATGACCTCTGGCTCTACCAATGACCGCAGGTGTGACAGTCCCAATACCATGCTGTTGACACAAACGTTCTAAAATAGGAATTAGACCGGGAATATGGGTAGAATGATTCCAAACTAGCCTACCATCAGTGGGTTTTGACATAATGATTAGGCTGCTTCCAGGGGAGCCATTGTCAACCCAGCCCGACGTAGTTGTTGGTGGTATAATTCTGCTTGTTCTTGGGGTCCAGTCCAGACAATTGCTTGTCCTTCATAGTGTACCTGATTAGTGAGATCCCAAGCGAGATCCCCCGACATTCCCGGAATATACTTCATTAAACACTCAGCTACGTGCTGGAAAGTATTGAAATCATCATTCAATACAATCACCTTATAATTAGGATAGGTTTTCCGAGTCACTTGATTAACTCGGTCAGGTGTCACAGTTGGGGCTGAGGCCATACTGTACACATCTGCAAGTCTTGTCACCATAGAAAAATGAGCCAAAAACGACGTTGTACAAACTGACATTACAAATAACTAGTTTAATCCATTGCTGGCTGGGTTAGTAGTCAGATGGAAGCTGAATATAACTAAACTACCCGGCTACAGTGTTTATCTAATTAGCAATCAAACTAAACTAAGAAAGTATTTACAACTAGACTTGAATATGATTATTATGTATTATGTTACCAGGTTGTCTTAACGGAAAAGACTCCCAATTTGGCAAAGTCTAGCCTATTGGAAAAAACTACAGCTATTACCTAATCTAAAACGATTGTAAGGAAAATTAAGCAATGCCGAAATATTTTAATTTATTGGCAATAATGTCTATTTTAACTATAGTCAATATTCCTCTATCTGTGAATGCTGGACAAATTCGATTACGAACAATAAAAGAGAGTTCATATACAAAGATAATTTATGTAAATACAGGAAACCCTAATACTAAACCAAGAACCTTTCAGATTATTGATTATTATCCATCTTCTCTCCAACCTTATCACCGGAATATAAGTCGGACAATAAAAACCTATATAGCTGGTTGTGATATCTATCAGATGTCAGGCATAATTCAGGAGGAGAATTACGATGAAAATAATGAGCTTATCTCTTTAAATAGATATACTAATAGTAATTCTCGTCTTACATTTCACACACCTACGGCGTTATCTCTGGAAGAATTAGCATTAAATGTAACCTGTAAAACAAAAAAATAAAGCTATATTCAACCCTTCTATATCAACAGATATTTCCCGAAATATGTCCATACACTTGCGAACAAACCCTCAATTCTGAATTTCTACCAGATTAATATTTGGTTAAGGTAAACCACCTGGCTTGATGATAAAGCTGTTTAAGGTAGAAGCTGTTTCTTCTGGTTTTCCAGATGCTGGAAAAATTAAAACACTCTTGACATCAGGATTATCTACTAATTCTTTTAAACGATGGAATTGTTTCTCACTAATAGCAACTCCCGCCGAATTTTTCACATAATTTAATTCTTCTTGAAAATTAGCATCATTATAAGCCTGGATAAATACTCTATCTACATTCCATTTTTGCCAATCAGCCGCAAAATATCGTTTAGCCCAATAAGGATTATGATGGCAAATATCAAAACTAACAGTTGAGTTAGCTTGTTTCATTCCCATGATCATTTGCTGGACAAAAGTAGTTAACTTAGCAGTGCGATCTACTTTTCCTGGTAATTCAGCATGATAACCTAAATAATCATCCCATTGGACAGCATCAATTTTGGGATACCTTTGGACAAATTCTACTAAGATATTTTTGAAGAAATTAGCAACTTCAGGAATTTCTACATCCAGAACATAATGATCAATACCCGGATAGGTTTTATCTACACCGGGAACAACCCATTTTTGAGAAATTGCTAAATCAAAAATGGGGCTATTTTTATCTATTTTGATTCCTTTTTCAAAATAAGCGTGGACTTGCATACCTTGTTTATGTGCCTCATCAATTAACCAATCTAGCCATTGATCTTGAAACAGATTTGGACAACTTTTATAACCTAGAGTTTGCTGCATAACCTTACTATTGTACATCGTACAACCATTACCCCAAACCCCGTGAATAATAGTATTAAATCCCTGGGAGTGATAGTAACGAACTCTCTCACGAATGGTTTTTTCATCAGCATTATTAGTGATTTGGTAGCGACTTAAATAAATGCCTCTAATTACTTTTTTCTGCCAAGGATTTGCAAGTATTCCTGTTTTTTGAGATATAATTGTTTTGATTGTAGCTTGCTGATTATTAGGAGAGATATTGACAGGTTTTGATGGATAAGAAGTCGGAATTACAGAAGCAATTGGCGTAGGATTTAAAATAGGAATAGTCATTTGTTGCATCTGAGGTAAAAATTTGCTGATATCTAAATTTCCTTTCTGGCTAAACCACCAATAACCACCGCCAAAAATAACTATAATTAGAGAAAATGGAATATTTGCACATCCACATCCATTTGGTTCTTTTTTTTGTTGCGACATAGTAAGATGATAATTATTTGGTAAACTCGTTTTATATACAATTTCTCAAAAATTAGATAGCCATAGACTCGATTAATATAATAAGCTACAAGTTTACTTTTTTACTTTCCAGTTAAAAGTTGAAAAATCTGATCCCAATTAAAAATAATAATCAGGGTTTACAGTTTACATCATAAACCCCAAAGATACTAAACTTACCGCCAATCATCCCAATTTTCGTTAAAGATAGAAGTATCAGGAAAAGCCGTAGGATTCCCATTTGCTTCCAACAGCTTTCTTAAAATTTGTAATTGCGGTTCTTGTTTAGGCAAATTATCAACTAATTGATAGGGTGCAATTCCTTGTTTTAGTGCAAAACTAGCCACAGTTCCCGCAGCAGCACCAGAAGACCATTCAAAGGAATGAACCCGATAAGCAGCAGCAGCAATATGACTAGTAGCAATACTTTTTCCCCCTACCAATAAATTATCAATTTTTTGGGGAATCATTGCCCGTAACGCAATTTGAAAAGGATAAGCTTGTCCTGCACCTCGTCTTTCTCCCGCACGTTCAGTATTACCAGGTGTTTCCACTGGACTTTTTGTCATGCAAGGATGAAAATCTATGGCATAATGACCAATACCCACAGCGTCAGGGTAAATTGTCGAACGAGTTCTTCGCATAGCTTTTTCTGGAGAAATTTCCCCCTTAATTACAGATGTTGCTTCCAAACCTGATACAGTTGCTTTTAAACTGCGATACATATTTGCTGGTAGAGTTTTCCGATAATATTCATCATTATAATTACGACGAGAAATATCAACTTCCCAAATTCCAAAACCTTCTGGTTGTCCCCAGCTAGGACGGCCAATAATGCGTCTTCCTTCTCTTATATAGGGGTATTTAGATAAACCATGAATTGTCCCCATTGGCGAATCTAAACCTGTTAAGAAACGGATATTTGTTTGCGGTTGTTTGACACCTTCTCCTAATTGAGAATCTGTAGTTCCCCCATACAACCAATAAAAATAGGAAAATGCTTTTTCTTCAGCTTTACGAAGAGTTTCTGTGCGTAGTCCTCCTTGCCAACCTCCTGGTTTTAACTGTCCAGAATTTTCTAATTGTTGACGACTGTAAATGAGATTATCTGTGGCTGTTCCCGGACGGTAATCATTTCCCCAAGTCCAGTTTTGCATGGAAATATCTCCTGGTGTGGGTGCGGTAAATTTCACCCCATTAAATGTAGTTGGTTGTCCTTTTTCTGGACTCCAAATCCGCCGATAGGTAAAGACTAAATCAAAGTTTGCTAATCGCTTTAATTCATAACTAAAATATGGTGCATATTGTAAATAAAATGGCGGCATTGTTTTTTGTTGTGGTTCTTTTGTAGCCTCCATTGCAAAAGTGTAAGTGAAACCTTGAGGACAATAAGGATCATTTGTAGTGCTAGAAGATGAAGGTTCAAGATAGGAACGGGCATCAATTCCTAGACGATAAGGAACATCTGCTAAAGCGATAATTTCTCCGGTTTCACTTGTATCTATAACGTACCATTTTCCTGGGGTATTTTGAGATTGTTTGGGAAGAAAACGAATGATAGTTTTACTCAATTGAGATGAGTTTTCATAACTATAAGCATCTTCAATGGTTTGAGATAAAGGATTAGTATTTAGAGGTGGTTGATTTTTTGCTGGTTGATGTTGAATTGCTATGGCGTTATTAATAATTTTGCCATTTTTACTAATTTCTAAATCTTTAATTACCGTATTTGGAAACCATTGTAATTTTCCTTTACCCCGTTTTTCTGCATCTTTGAGCATTTGGGAAAGAATGTTGTGAGCATCACGAGGAAGAAAACAGGAATCACTTACCCAACAGTCACCAGGGTTGAGTTTACCATATTTGCGTTGAATGCGATCGCGCAATTCCAAATATCCGCGAGAATAGAATTGTTTAGCTCTTTGGGTTGGTCTTTCGTCTAATGCAGATGTTCCTTGAGAGGAGATTTGTCCCCCTAACCAGTCGGTTATTTCTGTTAAACAAACTGTTCTTCCAGCGAGTAAGCTTTCATAAGCTGTGGCTACTCCAGAAAGTCCACCACCCACAACGAGAAGCTCACAGTTGACGGTTTTATCTGGGGTACGTGGTGGGGTAGCGGTAACGGCATAGGGGGTGAGGAAGGTGGTAAATAATGTGAAGCTGATGAATGATTGCAAGCCTTTTTTGGATCTCTGTTTCATGGTTTCTGCACTCTGTACACTACTACATCAAATTGTAGACGGTAGCATTGGGGAAAGGTTCTTTGCAAGGTTATTTTAGGCTGTTTTGGCTTAAAATTAGGAAGTTTGGGGTAGGTGTATCACCATTCATAGGCGATCGCAGTTATTATATGTAAGTAGCAAATTAGGCTATTTATTAGGCATAAATTATAAAAGCACTTAATCATGAACTATAAACAAGAGATTATAAAAGATTTAATTGAGCAATTATCTAATATAGAAAAAGAGTCTTATCGCACAACTTTACAACATTTTAAAGCTTGGTTAAAACAAGGTTCTCTTATTCTTAAAGCTGCTAATATGGAAGATCAATACAATATATGGGAAGAATCACTTAAAGCTAATTGGACATCTCCTTTTGATAATGTTCTTATGCCTATGACAATACCTACTGCTCAAAAAAATTCTGCCAAAACCATACTTTTAGCATTCTTAAATAACTTGAATTGTGAAGATAAACCTTCACATCTTCTCTTTCCAATGGAAATAGTACAAGATACCAGAGATTATGTATCTCGTATTGCTAAACAAGTAAATATTTGCTACACCAATGGTTGTTATGATGCCTGTGCAGTCATGCTAAGACGATTAATAGAAACATTAATTATTGAATGTTATGAAAAAGAGGGTATTCAACAAAATATAAAAGATAGTAATAATCAGTATCTAAATCTCGATGCAATCATTACAAGTTTTACAAATGAACCTAAATTTAATCTATCCCGTGATACAAAAAACAATTTGCGTAAGTTAAAAGAAATAGGAGATAAATCAGCACATAATCGCTACTTTACAGCTAGTCAGAATGATGTTGATAAATTAGCTCAAGATATCCGAGTCATTATTCCAGAATTAGTTGAAAAAAGTGGTGTCAGAAACAAATGATGCACTAAAATTGACCTTTATTTCATAAAATTTGTAAGTGTTTCCAACCTTTAGCTTCTAGACTTTCTCTCTTTGATTTATCCATAATTCCATCCTCGAATAGCGAATAGCTCTCCCCAAATCTGTTAATATCGAAAAAACCCCTAAAAATCCAGCAACCCTACAACAATCATCTATCATAGATGGCATATAAGCACACCGCTGTAAAAAATAACCACCGGATAGGGAAAATAGTCATGAAGAACAAAAACCCCTTATGCTCAAATTTAGCTTTAAAAAGTGCCATTTTCCTGTCACCCTTACTGCTATCAACAGCTTTTATCAGTGGGTATCCTGTACCATCTGCTACGGCTCAGGTACTATCAAATCAGGAACGGGAAGAGTTAGCGCGACTGCGACAAGAAACCAGAACTCAAAAACAAGTCCAATCTGATTTTGAACGGGCTTTTACTCGCACGAATACCTTGCTCAATATCTGGTTGACTATTTTAAGTTTATTTCCTGTAGCTTTAATTGCCATATTATGGTTTTTTCGTCGAGCCGTAATTCGGGAAATTGTCGAACGAGCAATGCAACAAATTCAAGGAATTGAAAATTTGCAAACTCAATTAACTACAGTTCAAGCAGAAGCAAAAAAACTGATTCAAGCATCTAAAAATACTAGTCAAGAATTAGCACAAGAAGTTAATACTCTTAAACAAAAGATTCAAGGTGAAGAAGAAAATTTATCTATTCTTTTATCAGATTTACCCAAATCAAAACAAGAGTTTTTAACAGCTTTGGAAATTGAAGTTAAATCGGCTCAAGAAAATATCAGTAATTTAGAGTTTAGATTAAATACTCAATTAGAACAATTAAATTTATCTGCTCAACAGCAAAAAATTACCATTGATAATATCAAAAAGTTAGAATTTGAGTTATTTTCTCAATTTACTCAACTTAAATCAGAAGTGGAAAATCAAAAAGATATTGCTGTTAGTGATATTGAACAATCTCGCGCTGATTTAATATCTCAATTTCAGGTAGTAGAGTCGGAAACTCAACAACAAAAATATCATGCTGTTGAGAATTTAGGAAAATTACAATCAGAATTTACTAATGAATTATCTCAATTTCAGTTAGATATTAAAAATCAAAAAGATATAGTTATAGAGAATATCGAAAACATTAATAATCTATTTAAATCGGAAGTTACTGAGTTAAAAACTGATACGCAAGTTCAAAAATATCAATTGCTTGAGGATTTAGCTACATTGAAAAGCGAATTTTCTCAGCAACTGGAAGAATTACAAAATAATGCTCAACAACGACAACAGCAAATTATTGAGAATTTAGAAAAATCTGGGAGAGAATTTACATCTCAGTTTTCCGGTTTACAAAATGATGTGCAAAACCAGCAAATTACTATTCTCGAAAATTTGCAAAATTTAGAAGTTGAATTTTCTCAACAACTGGAAGAATTACAAAATACTGCTCAACAGCGACAACAGCAAATTATTCAGAATTTAGAAAAATCTGGGGGAGAATTTACATCTCAGTTTTCCGGTTTACAAACTGACGTGCAAAACCAGCAAATTACTGTTCTGGAAAATTTGCAAAAGTTAGAAATTGAATTTTCTCAACAACTGGGAGAATTACAAAATGCAG
>CAINGU010000054.1 GCA_903848645.1 uncultured cyanobacterium
ATTACCAATTACCAATTACCAATTACCAATTACCAATTACCAATTACCAATTACCAATCACCCATTACCAATCACCCATTACCCATTACCCATTACCCATTAGTTAGGAATAAACTAAAATTCCTGTAGCTGTTGATTTGTAATCACACTAGCTTGTGTACTGGCAACTTTTGCTGCTTGTAACATAGGAGTATTAGCAACAGAATTGTTAGCTAAAGTAAACAAGGGATTGGATAAAATTCCAGAGATAGTAGTAGCTATTAAAGTTACTATCAAACCCACTTGTAAAGGTCTAAGTCCTGGTAAATCCCAACGAACTTGGGGATAATTCTTCACCACGTCGGACATTTCTTGGGGTTCTTTGACTACCATCATTTTGACTACACGAATGTAGTAATAGATGGAAACCACACTGGTCACTAAACCAAGTAAAACTAACCAGTAAAGACCAGCTTGCCAACCTGCCCAAAATAGGTAAATCTTCCCGAAAAATCCAGCTAATGGGGGAATACCACCCAAGGATAATAGGGAGATGCTCAAACCTAATGTGAGGAGAGGATCTTTTTGATACAAGCCAGAGTATTCAGAAATTTGGTCTGTTCCTGTTCGCAGAGAGAACAATACCACACAGGTAAAGCCGCAGAGGTTCATAAACAGGTATACCAGTAGATAGAAAATCATACTGGAATAGCCGGCATCAGTTCCCGCAATTAAGCCAATCATCACAAACCCAGCTTGAGCAATAGATGAATAAGCTAACATCCGTTTCATGCTGGTTTGGGCTAGGGCGACAACGTTACCCAACACCATACTCAGCACTGCAAGGGCGGTAAAAACAAATCTCCACTCATCTGCCACGATAGGGAATACGGTGGTTAAGAGGCGGATAGCAAGGGCAAATCCGGCAGCTTTAGAACCGACGGATAAAAAGGCGATAACTGGAGTTGGTGCGCCTTCATAAACGTCTGGGGCCCATTGGTGAAAGGGGGCGGCGGAAATCTTGAAACCAATACCCGCAATTACGAAAACGAGGGCAATTACTAAACCTAGGGATTGACCAACATTTGCTGTGGCGATACCTTGAGCGATCGCACTTAGTTCTGTTTGTCCACCGGATAAACCATACAGCAGGGAGACACCATACAAAAATACCGCTGTACTGGAAGCACCAATTAACAGGTATTTTAATGCTGCTTCATTGGAACGGGGGTCACGTTTTGTATAACCTGTCAACAAATAAGAGGAAATACTCAGGGCTTCTAGGGAGATGAAAATCATCACCAACTCATTAGCACCGGATAAAAACATTCCTCCCAAAGTCGCAGTCATCAAAATAGCGATAAATTCGGCTAAAGCCGTGCCACTTTGTTCAACGTAGCGAATTGACATTAATATTGTTGACATTGCTGACAGGGCGATAATCCCCCGAAAGACAATACTCAGGTCATCACCATTAAAGCTACCAGTAAAGGCAATGGGGTTAGTTGTGTCCCATTGGAAGTATAGAGCAATAATCGCGGCTGTTAAACCAGCGATCGCTAGATATGCAATCCAGCGCGCAGATGTCCGTCCCAAGATCAAATCAACAATCAAAACCCCCAAAAGGGTGATCATGACGATTCCCTCTGGTAAAATCGTTCCAGCATTTAACTGGGATGCAAAATTAGCAAAATCCATGAGATATATAGGTTTTAGCGATTAAACATTAGGGCTGGCACAAGTTCATTCTATCTATACTTCTTGACTAAAGTTGCATTGATCTTTCTATCTTTAACAGTTGGAAATTTATATATTTGATTTTGGCTATCGGTAAATGTACCGCAATAACTCAAAATAAACAGTCGAGTACATAACTGAACTGTTCAAAGTGGGATGATTTTCCTGAAAGAGTTAATGCCGTTTTTTTTAAATTCTCACACTGCTTTCGCTAGTGGCATGAATATTTCAACGGCTTCAAACGGTACAGATATTTTGTCTTCTTCTGTCCGTTCAATTAATCCGAGTTCTTCCAGACGATTTACGTCTGTGTCTACGTTTGAATAGTTTCTTTCGGCTGTTTTTGCCAGCGCATAAATACTGCATGGGCCTGTTTTGCTTAAAGTATCAAGCAAATCAAGTCGAGCAGGCGTTAGCTCGCCAAAAAGTGATTTTGCAGATTCAAATGAAAGTCTAAAATTTACTGGCTTTCCAATTTCGGAGTCTTTAATTTGTTGACGAGCGGCTCGGATTGCAGAACCACGCTTTGCTACTTCAATAATTGCTTTCATGATTCACTCCAGGTTTCAATGTCTCTTGCAAAGATGTATTAGCGTAGCGCATAATAATTACAAACTAATCATAATTAAAAGCAAAAAGATACGTTAAGTAACGCACCCTACAAGATATACATCAACGATGGAAGCGGCGATCTGCTTGCAGCAGTGCTTCCCTATCGCCCTACAGGGTATGTTACAATGAGCAGAGTTATTTCTCAAACACAATGTAATGAGACAAGTTTCAGTTTCAGAAGTAAAGGAAGATCTTGCTTACATTATGGATAGCGCCCAACAAGAACCCATTCTTGTTAAGGAACATGACCGCAATTATGTGGCTATTATTTCGATGAATGATTATGAGGATTTGGTAAAGATTAAAAATCTCCGTTTAAAAAATATATCGGCGGATTTAGGGGCGGAAGCTCAGGCAAATGGACTAACCTTAGAACTGTTAAACGAGATACTTAACAGTGATGCTTAATCGCTATGTTTTGGATGCTAATGTCTTAGTTAGTGCTGTTTTATCTCCTGGTTCTACTCCTAATCTAGCTTACCAAAAAGCTCTTGACACTGGCATTTTATTGATTTCAGTTGAAACTTTTGCAGAGTGCGAAAGTGTGATATTTCGTTCTAAGTTTGATCGTTATATTTCTGTAGCACGTCGTCAAAAACTTTTAGCGTAATTTAGGGCAGCAGCCGAGTTAGTCTCGATTCTTGAGTTAATTAATGATTGTCGAGATACAAAGGATAATAAATATTTAGATGTAGCAATTAATGGTTCAGCAAATGTCTTAATTACAGATGATCAAGATTTGTTGATTCTTCATCCTTATCGTGGAATATTACCAATTTTAAGTCCATCGGATTTTGTTAGAGATGATGTTTACTGAAAAGTACCTTTAAAATGTTAATTTTTAGACAGATAGAATATGTAAATCAGCAACAGTAGGATATGTTTGCATAACGCATAAATATTACAAATTCATCATAATTAAAAGCAAAAAGGCGCGTTAAGCAACGCACCCTACAAGATTAGCGATTCCTAGGGAGCGCTTCGCTATCGCACTGGTTAGATTACAATCGCAGTAAAAAAATACGATTGGCTATGTTGGCTAACGTCTAAAAACTAAACTTTTAGCCTACTGTTACTTCATCTGACAATACATCAGTAGCCCCACTTACTCCTCTAGCAGTATCTACCAATTCATCTAGAATCTCTTGACTGAGAACTTCACCTTTCAAAACTACGGTACCTCCTAATTGAGCAACATAGATGCTATCAATTTCATCAAAGCGTCCATCTTCGTCAAAAGCTAGAGCAACTCTTTTCGCTAAACCATTTTGGTCATATTCCCCATTTAACCCCTGACGCTCTGGAGGAACAGACTCTGTGTCAGTAGATTCTGATGTATCTTCCGATGCGGCTGGTTCTGGATTTACCTGAGCATCTTCTGGTTTTTCTATGCCGAAAAGTCTTTGTAGCCAAGCCATAGCATTTTCTTTTTTGTATAATATTTACTTTTTTAATTTAACCCAATTTGTTATCCATAACATCAAGTTTCTTCGAGATCGCATACTACTCGCCATAAATCCATCAACTCCCTTCTGTTGGATCATATCCTCGTACATCACATCAACGGCAGGGGAGTTTTTCATCTTTGAGAAAAGCGATTACTAGGTCGCGCTTTGCGATCGCAATAAACTTAAAGGGGGTGTATTGCGATAGCTATTCCCGTGAGTTGTGATTTTTAGGCGATAGCGAAGCGCTCCGTAGGAATCGCTTCAATTATCTATCTGTGAAATATTTACTGAGGGCGATCGCTATGTTTGACAACCAAGAAAAAGGAAATGAGCGATCACTACAGTCCGTCGCTAACTACTATACTCCAAAGATGAGCCATAATAAATGAAGCCAAAACTCTATAAACTACCAACTACCAAAAAGTTTGACTTATGCTAATCCAGAAGATAGTTGAAGAACTGCAAGATATACCCGAAGAGAAATTAGCCCAACTATACAATATCATTCACTACTTTCGACCAAGTTTAAATCAAGAACGTAGACAACCCCGAACCCCTGGGTTATTAAAAGGAAAACTCAGCGAAGCTTTTTTTGAACCACTACCGGAAGAGGAACTCCAGCAATGGGAATAAGCTACCTATAATCTTTTGCTGGCTCGGAGAATATCATCAGGTATTAAGACGCTCATAATCAAGCTTGTAGTTGTAATTTATATAATTCTAGCACTTCTTCATGTATAAGTGAATTTTGATACGACACCTATAAAAAATGGCAAATTAAGAAAATTAAGCTAATTTTAAATTATTTATTTTCCCAATCCTTAACAACTGTGAGTCTTGTACTATTAAATTCCAGGGATATTTTACAAACTATAGTCGCCAAATATGCACTAGATGAGTTAAAGATGAAAATAACTGACAATTGACTCTCAAAGATTGCTTCTGGAATTCTTATGCATAATCACTGCACCTAAGAGTCGAAGAATTTTCCCCCTGTTAGGCAGTTTGTGTAAGTATACAATCACTGCTTAGGCGTGATATTTCATCTTGACATTTCGCAAAAATTAACCCAACTTAACTATTTAGCTGCATAGCTATTATTCTTTTTAAATTTCCATGTCAACTCTCGTTATCGTCGAATCTCCCACAAAAGCGCGTACCATTCGCAACTACCTACCAAAAGACTATGTGGTAGAAGCTTCAATGGGTCATGTCCGTGACCTTCCCCAGTCGGCCAGTGAAATTCCCGCAGCCGTCAAAGGGGAAAAATGGGCGCAGCTTGGGGTCAATGTAGAAGCCGACTTTGAACCGATTTATGTCGTTCCCAAAGACAAAAAGAAAATTGTCACTCAGCTTAAAGAAGCCCTTAAAGGCGTAACTGAACTGATTTTGGCCACAGACGAAGACCGGGAAGGGGAAAGTATTAGTTGGCATTTATACCAATTGCTCAAGCCCAAAGTGCCGACAAAGCGCATGGTATTTCATGAAATTACCAAAGAAGCTATTCAAAAAGCTTTGAAAGACTGTCGTAATATTGATGAGCAGGTAGTTCGCGCCCAAGAAACCCGACGAATTTTAGACCGATTAGTAGGATATACCCTATCGCCGCTACTGTGGAAAAAAATTGCCTGGGGTTTATCCGCTGGGCGAGTACAATCTGTAGCAGTACGCTTATTAGTAACTAGAGAACGTCAACGTCGAGCTTTCCATGAAGGCACATACTGGGATTTAAAAGCCAGTTTAGAACAGGAAAAAAGTCCATTTAACGCAGTCCTAGTGACTATTGGCGGCACGAAAGTTGCCACAGGCAGCGATTTTGACTCGACAACGGGGAGAATTACCGCTGGTCGCAATGTCGTATTACTCAACGAGGAACAAGCGGAAGCCCTCAAGGCACGGCTAGAAGGGAAAACTTGGACAGTGTCGGATATGGAAGAACGTCCTGTCACCCGCAAACCAGCGCCACCATTCACAACTTCCACACTGCAACAAGAATCTAACCGCAAATTGCGCTTGTCAGCACGGGATACCATGCGGGTTGCTCAAAATTTGTATGAGCAAGGTTACATTACCTATATGCGGACAGATTCGGTACATTTATCCGACCAAGCGATTACCGCCGCCCGCAGTTGTGTAGAACAAAAATATGGGAAACAATACCTTAGTCCCCAACCGCGACAATACACAACTAAATCTAAAGGCGCACAAGAAGCTCACGAAGCCATTCGTCCCGCTGGTAGCAGTTTCCGCACACCCCAAGAAACCGGCTTAGGTGGACGAGAATTTGCTGTTTATGATTTGATTTGGAAGCGCACCGTCGCCTGTCAAATGGCTGATTCTCGCCAAACTCAAGTTACTGTGCAAATCCAAGTTGAAGACGCTGGTTTTCGTTCCTCTGGTAAGCGCATAGATTTTCCCGGCTACCTCCGCGCCTATGTCGAAGGTTCTGATGATCCTGAAGCCGCTTTAGAAGACCAAGAAGTAATTCTACCTGCTCTTAAAGTTGGTGATCATCCTAAATGTAATGAACTCGAAGCCGTAGACCATGAAACCCAACCTCCTGCTCGTTACACTGAAGCAACTCTTGTCAAAACCTTAGAAAGTGAAGGTATTGGTCGTCCTAGTACCTACGCCAGTATTATTGGCACAATCATTGATAAAGATTATGCCCAATTGGTGAATAATGCCCTAATTCCTACTTTTACGGCTTTTGCTGTCACTGATTTATTGGAAAAACATTTTCCAGATATTGTTGATCCTAGTTTTACTTCTAAAATGGAGCAAACCTTGGATGAAATTTCCACAGGTGAAGCTCAATGGCTACCCTACTTAAAGAAATTTTATCTTGGTGAACAAGGTTTAGAAACTTTGGTGCGGGAACAAGAAACCGAAATTGATGCCAGTAAAGCTAGAACTGTACAATTAGAAAATTTAGATGCTAAAGTCCGCATTGGTAAATATGGGCCTTACATTGAAGTTACCAATGGTGAGGAAGTAATTACCGCTTCTATTCCCAAAAACCTCACCCCGGCTGACCTGAACCCCAAACAGGTGGAAATCCTCCTCAAACAAAAAACCGTAGGCCCTGACCAACTGGGTCGTCACCCGGAAACTGGAGAACCAATTTATATCAAACTTGGTACTTATGGTCCCTACGTTCAATTAGGCGATAAGACTGAGGAAAATCCTAAACCTAAACAAGCTTCTTTACTCAAAGGTGTGACACCGGAAACCGTCACTTTAGATATGGCTGTGGGTTTATTATCCCTCCCCCGGGCTTTGGGAACTCACCCAGAAACTGGGGGGAAAATCCAAGCTAGTTTGGGAAGATTTGGTCCCTATGTGGTTCATGACCAAGGGAAAGAGGGGAAAGACTACCGTTCTCTAAAATCCACGGATAATGTCTTGACAATTTCCTTGAATCGTGCTTTAGAATTATTGGCAGAACCCAAAAAAGGACGGGCTGCTGCTAAGAGTAAGTCAAAAGAAGCTTTACGGGAGTTGGGTACACATCCAGAAGATGATGCACCAATCAATATCTATGATGGCCCCTATGGTCTTTACATTAAACACGGGAAAACTAATGCCAGTCTTCCTGAAGGTGAATCAGTAGAAAATATAACGTTATCTACAGCTATTGAATTACTGTCAGCCAAAGCATCTACAAAATCTTCACGCAAAACTACTAAATCAACAACTACTAAATCAAAAACAACTACTAAATCAACAACTACTAGAGGCAAAAAGAAAGACCCAGCAAGTTAAACTTATGGGCGCAGACCCTGCGCCCCTAGCTTCTGACTTCTATTCCTTATCACCAATTACCCATTACTAATTATGGATGTGATAATCTAATAAGTAAGGAAGAACACAAAATTAAATTTCCTGGTAGTTGATACCATGCTTATGGAAATGTGTCAACCTTGTTAAGGGCTAAAGGTGCGATAATACGCCAGTTTCTGCGAACCTGTTAAATAAAATTGAGGTCGTATCCCAGGAGGGGTCAGTTTAATGGATTATATAGAAAAGGTGCTGGAAAAGCTGAAAGAATTAGCGCGGAAGTTAATTGATAGCCTGCTAGGTCCGGAGGCTGAACCGGAACCGGAACTGATTCCGATTCCTGTACATGAACGTTCTATGCGCCGTCGCTAAAATTCTGAAGGTGTGAGGGTTGAATTTGCCAGCTTTAAGTATTCTTGTGCTGCACGGGCCAAATCTAAATTTGCTAGGACTCAGAGAACCCGGAATTTATGGTTCTTTAACTTTGGCAGAAATTAATCGCTTGTTAGAGTTCAAAGCAATGGAATTACAAGCTGAAATATTGCCTGTGCAGTCCAATCATGAAGGGGTTTTAGTAGATGCTATTCACGGGGCATTAGGAAAACATCAGGGGATTGTTATTAATGCTGGGGCTTACACTCATACTAGTGTAGCTTTGCGAGATGCGATCGCTGCTGTTAATTTACCTACTGTCGAAGTACATCTAAGTAATATTTATCGTCGGGAAGATTTCCGCCACCACTCTTATATCGCACCAGTGGTAATTGGTCAAATCAGTGGCTTTGGCGCTCAAAGCTATTTATTAGGCTTGCAAGCACTGGTGTATTATTTAAGGCAGTAAAAGGGAATAGGCAAAAGGCAATAAGCAATAGGCAAGAGAGAGTAATTCCTATTACCAATCACCAATAACCAATAACCAATCACCTATTACCTATTACCAATTGAAATTATGCGTTATTCTCTTGTTAATCGGGTTAGGGGTGCTTTTTTGGGAGCTTTCTTAGGAGAGAGTTTATCTAACCCCAAGATTTGTAATTTGGGTAAAATTGCGGTTTTGGGGACGGAAAGTTTAATCAGTTTGGGTAAGTTAGATGTAGATGATTGGTTAAAACGTCAAGAAAAAGCAGGTATTGAATTAGACACAAATATTAACTCCTGGGGACAAATAATTCTCGCTACATTACCAGTGGTGATTTTTTTTCATGAAAATCCTGTGAAAATGCGAGAAAATATTTTAGAACTGTTAAAAATATTCAATTGGCAATATGAGCCAGTTGTAAAAGATGCTAGTTTAATCATAGGATATGCGATCGCTCAATCCCTGAATGAAAGACTTAACCCCCTCAATCTGATTCCAGAAACAGTGAGTTTTTTAGGTAAAACAGCGACTTTCCTACCACAAAAATTAATAAAAGTCAATACTTTATTAGAAAAAAAGGCGACATTAGCAACTGCACAAAGGGAATTGAGCAGTCCAGAAAAATTAACCAGCAATATTAGTTTAGCTTTTTACTGCTTTCTGAGTACCTTAGAAGACTTTCCCCTGACCGTATTACGAGCTAATCAAAATCACGATTTTGCGAATCAAGATGTTACAGGTGCAATTGCTGGAGGATTATCAGGGGCATATAACAGTATAGTTGGTATACCTGTAAATTGGCAAATTTCCGCTTCACCCACTAATTCAGTGTACAGTTTTGCCCAGATATTGAAATTAGCCGATACAATGATGGCGGTGTGGTCTGGAGTGTATGAATTGAACGATGATTTTGGCGAATTTGTAGATACAGGATCTACTATCTTTGCTGCTCCTCATATTATGCGTAGACGTTAAAATGATATGATTTTGGCGAAGCACGAAATTAATTGTGTAGTAAACTTGGAGACTGTCGTATTTAACTCTGAATGGGATTAAATGCGAACTGCTATCCCTCCCTAAGTTGTTTACAGCTTGGGTAGCGTATCTATTCGGGAGCCGGAGGCATCAGCCATACTTGGGGTATTTCGCGGAAGGAAAGATGAAAACGCAGCAATTTTTGCAGTCCTTGAGTCAGCAATTAAGGCAATGGCAACGACAGTATAAAGTGCTATTCCGTCAAGGAAAGCATCAACATAAACTGCATAGGAATTTTTTCAAAAATTTACTGCTGTATTTATCAGCAAATAGCCATCAAGGAAAACAGGGCAAACAGAAACAGACACAAGAATTAACTGCGAAATTAGTTAAAAAAAACGCTGGTATTGATAAAGTTATTTTTAGATGGGTACATCAAAAACGCTCCTCAATAATTTTGATGTTGGCAATATTATTACTAACAAGTGTCATGGGGCATGATTTATATAACCAACCTAGAATCAAAGTTGGTAATATTGCCTTACAAACATTGACTGCTCCCTCTACGGATAATATTGAAGATCAGCAAGAGACAGAACTGCAACGCAAAGTAGCTATAGATAAGTCTGCGCCAGTGTTGATGATTGATAATCAGATAAATGAGCAAATTAATCAGCAGTTAGAAAAAATCTTAGATACAAGTAATGAAATTCGCGGAATAGTTGGCATTTTTCCTTTTTTTGATATTTCAGTTTTATCAATTTCTACTCAGCGTTATCTTCGGACTTTTCCTGAATCAGAATGGCAAAAGCTCAAAGTAAATTTAGCAAATAATAGAAAACAAAATTTTAAAAAACAAAACTCAAGATTTTTGTTACCAGATGGCAAAAAAATATCTAATTCATCTTCACCAACCTTACCATTTTCTCATCCGACGCTTAGTTATGGTCAATATAGTGATGAAGCTGCATTTATTCAATCATTGTCAGAACTAGAAGCTTATCAATTTACTGCATTAGAAAATAATTTTTCAGCCCTAATTACTCAAATATCTCAAGTCAGACAAAAATATAATCAAGCGATTGAAAAAGCATCACAAGTAGAAACTGGAGAACTCAAACAAATTTATACAGAACCCCTGATTTTAGAGTTATCTGATAATGATTGGTTCAAAACACAGGTTGGAATTCGTAAAAGTGCAGAGATAATTCTTGCCCAAGGTATATCGGCTGGATTACCCAAAAGAATTTTGAATAATGCAGTTAGTTTACAGGTAAAATTATCTGTACCTAGTGAAGCTGAATCTTTAGCCACTAAAGTATTATTAGCCGTACTGCAACCAAATCTCAAACAAGATACAGAACAAACTAAACAACAAGCTCGATTGGTAGCAAAAGAAATACCATCTGTAATAATTCCGGTGAAAAAAGGAGAACTAATTGTTAGTAAAGGAGAAAAAATTACAAAATGGAAATTTCAGGTATTAGAACATTATCATCTAATTGGCCGCCAGGTGAATTGGCTAGGATTAATAGTTGTAGCCGTAGTTATTACTATAGCTATTCGTATTTTTGTGTGGTTAGAAAGAAAAAGTCATAATTATTTGCGGCAACGGGATCGCCTATTAGTTTTACTACTTACTCTCACTGTTCCTGGCGTATTAGCAATGAGTTTACCCTATACTACTTGGAGTGCCATTGGTTTATTGTTAGGCAGTTTCTATGGACCAACAGTAGGAATAACCGTGGTAGGCTTACTATCTTTAATACTACCAATTACCGTAGATACAAATATTCTGCTGCTACTGGCTGGGGCTGTGGGAGGAATGTTAAGTAGTTATGTAGCCCATAGATTGCGATCGCGTGAAGAACTAGCATTACTAGGTGTGATTACTGCCTTAACGCAAGGGGGTATTTATCTATTATTCAAAATACTCATTGGTGCAGTATTTGGTTCAGGTTGGTATATTTTCCAAGAGGCAGGTTTATTTGCTTTATCTGGTTGGGCTTGGAGTATTGTGGCTTTGGGTTTAAGTCCTTATTTAGAGACGCTATTTGATGTCATTACCCCCATCCGCTTGGCAGAATTAGCTAATCCTAACCGCCCATTATTAAAGCGATTAGCCACAGAAACACCAGGAACTTTTCAGCATACTTTATTAGTAGCTACCTTAGCCGAAGCTGCGGCTAAACAATTGGGTTGTAATGTGGAATTAGTTAGGGCTGGAACTTTATATCATGATATTGGTAAAATGCACGATCCCTTGGGATTTATTGAAAATCAAATTGGGAGTCCCAATAAACATGAAACAGAAATTAAAGATCCTTGGAAAAGTGCAAAACTGATTAAAAAGCACGTTACTGAAGGATTGGTAATGGCAAAAAAACACAGTTTACCCACAGCAATTCAGGCTTTTATTCCCGAACATCAGGGAACAATGGCGATCGCTTATTTTTATCACCAAGCCCAACAAATAGCCCTGGAAAATCCGAGTATAATCGTAAATAAAGCAGATTTTTGCTACGATGGACCCATACCCCAATCACGGGAGACAGGAATCGTCATGTTAGCAGATTCTTGTGAAGCTGCATTACGTAGTCTTAAAGATGCAACTCCAGAAAAAGCATTAAATATGCTGAATAATATTTTGCGAGGAAAATGGCAAGATGAACAATTAATAGATTCAGGATTGACAAAAGAAGAAATGCCAAAAATTGCCCAAATATTTGTGGATGTTTGGCAACAATTCCATCATAAACGGATTGCTTACCCTAAGTCGAAAGCTGGTAATTCATAATTAATTACTCTGTCTTACCGTTTGCCTTTTACCTTTAAAAAATATTACTATTTATGACCCTGTATTCATGCTTAACAGTTACACTAGAGATAAGCAAATAACAGAAGGAAGATTATGATGACGGATCGTGACTATACCTTAATTATTGACAAAAGTGGCAGTATGTCTACCCCTGACCAAGTGGGTGGGAGAAGTAGATGGGAAATAGCCCAAGAATCTACTATTGCTTTAGCGAGAAAGTGTGAACAGTTTGATCCTGATGGCATCACAGTTTACGTTTTTGCTGGCAAATTTAAACGTTACGATGATGTTACATCTGCTAAAGTTGCCCAAATATTTCAGGAAAATGATCCCGCGGGTACAACTAACTTAGCCAGTGTCTTGCAAGATGCCCTGAATAATTACTTTCAACGCAAAGCAGCCGGTCAAAGTAAGCCTAATGGAGAAACTATTTTAGTCATTACTGACGGTGAACCAGATGATCGCAAAGCCGTATTTGAAGTGATTATCAGTGCTACCCGACAAATGGAACGAGATGAAGAATTAGGAATTTCTATGATTCAAGTCGGTTCAGATGCTCAAGCAACCAAATTTCTCAAAGCCCTAGATGATCAATTGCAAAGTGTTGGCGCTAAATTTGATATTTGCGATACCATAACTTTAGATGATTTAGAAGATATGAGTTTGGCTGATGTTTTAATGAATGCCATCACTGATTAATTAAGAAAAATTACTAATATTTGGAGAGTTTAGTCATGCTAGAAAACCGTGATTACACCTTAATTATTGATAAAAGCGGTAGCATGGCTACCCCAGATCAAAAAGGTGGTAGAACTAGATGGGTAGCAGCACAAGAATCTACTTTAGCATTAGCAAGTAAATGCGAACAATATGATCCAGATGGCATTACTATTTACTTGTTTTCTGGAAAATTCAAACGTTATGAAAATGTCACATCAGCCAAAGTCTCACAAATTTTCAGAGAAAATGATCCGTCGGGAACAACAGATTTAGCAGGAGTTTTAAAACACGCTACCGATGATTATCTGCAACGCAAAGCCGCCGGTACAACTAAACCTAATGGGGAAACAATTTTAGTAGTTACTGATGGTGAACCGGATGATCGTAAAGCCGTAATGAAGGTAATTATTGAAGCTTCTCGTCGTCTAGATAGAGATGAAGAATTAGCTATTTCCTTTATTCAAGTCGGTAATGATGCTCAAGCTACCCGCTTTTTGAAAATCTTGGATGATGAACTGCAAAGTGCAGGGGCTAAATTTGATATTTGCGACACTATCACAATGGATGATATGGAAGATATGAGTTTATCAGAAGTTCTTCTCAATGCCATTAATGACTAGCAATATATGCTCAAGGAATTACAAATATGGATTCCATTGATAAGCTATTAGCGGAAATAAAAACTGAATATACAGAACCCAAAACCACAGCAACACAGGTTAATTTGCCTCCTATTGATGTGGTTTACCCTACTACTAAATCAGATGTATTAATAGATAAATTATTATCAGAAGTACAAGCTGATTTTGCCGAAAACAAACCTGAATATACCCAATATAAACCTACAAACAATTTATCCCCAATTCAATTTGTACAATCACCTGCTACTAAGTCAGATGGATTTATAGATAACTTATTAGCAGATGTACAAGCTGATTTTTTGGAAAAAGATGCTGCTGAAGAACTAAGAAAACAGGAAGAATTAGTACAGGAGAAAATTCGTCAAGAAAAACTGAAAGCTAAACGAAAAGCAGCTTTACAAAAACCTGCCAAAGCATGGTTAGCTAAATTAGATCCATTGTCATCAGAAGGATTATGGTTTGAAAGATTTGCTGAAGGTTATCCTGACAAATTAGCAGCCGCAATTGATTATTTACAAACTAATTCCTAACTCTCAATTTACTCCTGATTTCTGAATTATTTTGTAAATGATTAATTGCCAATTCGTGCATTGCATAAAGAATAGGTTTCAAACTTTCCCCTAAAGGTGTGAGTGAATATTCTACTTTAGGGGGAATTTGTGGGTAAATTTCTCGGTGTATAATCCCGTCTGCTTTCAGTTCTCTTAGTTGTTGAGTTAGCATCTTTTGGGTAAGTCACCATCATGAATCACAATTTATTCTAATGCCGTTCGTGATGCCGGATATGGAAATAAAGTTTGAAATCCAGCCAAGCGTTCTTTTAATGGTTCTGGTGCAGCATTCCAAAGACTTTCATAATAGAAAAAAGCTACACCAAGTCCCCGCTGTTGGGCGGCTCGGACTTGAGCTTGAATTTGTTGAATTGTGACGGGTTTAGTTCTTAAACCTGCCATAATGCCAATTCCAGTAGGAATTATTTGTTTGACTTCTTCCATTTCTGGACGGGAAAGTTTAGCGGTAAAATGCTCTAAATTCTCTCTATAAACTTGCACAATTAACTCATCTACTATGTTTAATCTTACCCAATTTAACCAATCTTGTAGTTGAAATTTGTAAGCAAAATCATAGTAATTAGGAGAGACAGAGAAAATCATTTTAGGTTTTATCTGCTTAACTGTTTGGTTAAGTTTCACCATGAAATCTGTAATCTTATTTGCTCGCCAATTTACCCATTCTGGATTTTGAGGATCAGTTGGTGGATTTTTTTTTGTTTCTTTTTTATACAAGGCAACTGTATATTTATCATAGCCAAATTCATAGGGTAAACTGGTATGATCATCAAATTGAATCCCATCAAGATTATATTTATTGGTAAGTTCTACGAGTAAATCACTAATAAACTTTTGGACTTCAGGACGAAATGGATTTAGCCATGCAACTTCGCCAGCAGCACTAATAGATGTTTTACTACCATCCTGTTTTTGCGTGAACCATTCTGGTTTATTCATGGCTAATTCTGAAGTGGGAGGAGCCATAAACCCAAATTCAAACCAAGGAATTACCAGTAAGTTTTTCCGGTGAGATTTTTCAATTAAATCGGCGAGAATATCATGACCATCTAATCCTTCAAATACAAAAGGTTGAATATCTAAATTCTTAGCTACTTGGCTAGGATACATCACATAACCAGAATTCCAAACCACAGGATAAATAGTGTTAAAATTGAGTTTTTGCAGTTGTGTTACTGCTTCCTGAACTTTAGTTTTATCTCTGAGAATGTTCAGATCATTATTTGTTATCCACACACCACGAATTTCTTGACGTGGTACTTGAGCAATAGCGGGTGTGAAAATATTTCCCCAAAAGACTGTGAGTAAGGAAATTAAAAACAAAGGCAGAAATAGCTGTTTAAGTAATTTCTGGTAAAAGAACTTATGGAAATTGAATTTCATTTTAACTTGATAATATTCTAATGAGATTTGCTAGAATTAAATATCTTTGACGTATTTAATCATAAGTAGTGCCTGAACTGCATTTTTTTTACTAAATGATCATCAAAATAAATTCTTGAATAAAATAATATCCCTAACTTCTTGTATCAATTCATAATTTATTAACAAGATCAAAAAATAAGTCGAGGATCTAAGTCTTGTGGTTTATACCTGCGGCTCTTTAATCATAAATTTTAACAAGGTAGCTGGGGAATGATTCCGTAAAAAGATCATAAATATACCATATAATAGTGTAAAAATATATAGAATATTTTCCAAATATCCATTACATTGCTGTTTAAAATGCCAAGTTTTCAGCCTTATAAATCCATGCAACTATCTGTATCGCCAAAACTCTGTCAACCTTTAAAGATCATCGCCTTGGGAGATAGCTTAGTATATGGATACGGTGATCCAGAGAAAGGCGGTTGGGTGGAACAACTGCGACGGTGGTGGATGTTACCGGATAGCGTGGGTCATGTACTTTATAATTTGGGAGTCAGGGGCGATCGCACACAGCAAATTGCCCAACGATTAGAAGGAGAATTTCGTCACCGGGGAGAAATCCGCAATCGTGTCCCTGACTTGATTATTTTATCTGTCGGTGTCAACGATACACCCCGATTAAGAAGTCCCAACGGCAGAAATTACACAGATTTTAGTCAATTTGAATCAGAAATCGCCACGTTACTAGAGCAAGCCCAACAACTCTGTCCCGTGCTGTTTGTGGGGATGGTTCCCGTAGACGAAACCAAAATGCCTTTCCTTGATTGTTTATTCTACAATCACACCGACCAATACCGTTACAAAGAAGCAACACGGCAAGCTTGTGAACAAAGACAAATTCCCTATTTAGATATTTTTGATCAATGGATGCAACGCAGTCAAGCATGGAGAAGCGATCGCATTACCAGTGACGGACTGCACCCCAACACCCTGGGTTATCAAGACTTATTAGAAGCTGTACTTAACTGGAGAGAATTGGCACAATATCATTGTCAAGCTGATTATGGGGCAGAATTACAGCAGGAGTCAGGAGCTATACCAATTAAAAATTAAAAATACAGCGGTTTCCGCTCTTATGAGGTACAAAGTTGAATCATGAAACTCTTGTAGTGCGGGCATCTTGCCCGCTAGATATGTACCTCATAACACCGGGAAGTGCTGTATTTCTCCCCTGCTTCTACCCCGGACGCGTTGCAACAATAGTGGTGGTTTTGAGTTTTGTGTTATAACGCAGTTGTGAAAATGAACTCAAACGAAAGACTACTCTATGGAACCAGATAAGCTGGCACGATTGAAAGAGTACGGTGAATTTATCCTCCGCAAAATTGACTCAGTACCCCAACGCCCTTCCCAAGAGGAAGATTGGGTTCCCACTAGCCTTGATGATTGTCTGCTGCGACTGCGAGAGGCGGCGGAGAAAACTGTAGAATTGGCCAATTCACCGGTGAAAATCGGCGTAATGGGGGAATTTAGTAGCGGGAAAAGTTTGCTGCTAGGAAGTCTCATTGGTTACGCAGACGCTTTACCCGTAAGTGAAAATCCGACAACAGGTAATGTCACCGCTATTCATATTAAACCCCAGGATGGTTTTGCAACTACCCAAGTAGATAATTACACGGTGGAATATTTATCCCATGAAGGGGTAAATGAGTGCTTACACTTCATGCTCAAAGAAGCAAACCGTCGCGCCACTGCTGCTGGAGTGACACCTTTACAAGTAGCTAAAATTAAAACCGGTAAGGATATTAGTATCTGGTGTGAGGAAGTTTGGAAAAGTTCAAATAACTTAGAATTGCGTTATTTGGTGCGGGAGTTATTGTCATTTTTGCGGGCTTATCAGGCTTATGGTGAGGCTTTATGCGGTCGTTTTTACCAAATTGATGGTATCACCGCCCATGAAGGTTTACAACTGGCAGAAATGCCCATGGCGATTCAATCTCTCAAATTTGAGGATTTACCAGCAGCGCATATTCGCTTACCAAATGCGCCCCAAAGATTAGGAACGCAATTATTACAAAACAGTTTTCCTTTAATTCGTCGCGTTGATATTGAAGTGAAAATATCACGAGAAATTTGGGATGTTACAGGTGCAGAAGAATTTGTCCTGTTAGATTTTCCGGGTTTGGGTGCAGCCAATTCTGGGACTAGAGATACATTTTTATCCTTGCGAGAATTGGCACAGGTACAGACAATTTTAGTCTTACTTAATGGTAAATCGCCAGGAAGTGATCGCGCCAATAAAATTTTCACAATGATGCAGCAACAACGCCCAGGACAAGACCTGAAGGATTTAATTCTTGTCGGTGTGGGACGTTTTGATCAACTACCTTTAGAAAGTGAAGGTGGGGAGAGGGAACTAGATTTATTAATTGCTAATCAATCTAATTCTCAACCGTTACAAACCAATACAGTTTTCCAAAAATTGAAAGTTCTCAAAACCATTATTGATGGGGCTGAGGCGTTTACTACTCAAAAAGACAGAATTGTTTTATTATCACCACTGTTAGGATTAGCTGAATTTGCTAAACGTTCTAGTCAAGTAAAAGCAGGTTCAGAGGAATTTCTCGCTAATTTAGATTATCCTGATTATCTGGAAAGACCGAAAAAGTTACAACAGAAATGGGGTGATTTAAGTGAGGCTTTATTAGCAGTAGATGGGAGGAATCAATTAGGTAAACAATTAGGTTATTTTGCTCAAGATGGTGGGATTAGTAAATTGAGAGAATTAATTCAAACTCATGTTGCTAATCATGGATTAAAGCAATTGTATGAAGATACCCGTCGGGCTGCTGATGGTATCCGTCAACAACAAGAATATCTCAAAGAAATTATTGCCGAAATTCACGAACAAGGCATACCCACAGTTGATACTCCGGCTTTAATGGAATTGAGAACAGCCATAGAAAGTTTAGATAAAATCTACAGAAACTTCCAAAAAAATTTAGGTAAAGAACAACTGAAAGATCGGAGAGGAATTGTAGTTAGTGATGTTATTAAAGATGAACTAACTTTGAGAATTTTGAATTGGAGTCAGTGGACATTACTATTTAATAAAGTCCAAAATGGCACAATTACCTTAGCTGAATTTAAAGGTGCAGCCGGGAAATTATTTGATAGAGGAAATCGCGTAAATACTTCTCTACCAACTAAAAGTGATGACTTTTATCCAGCCTTTGAAAAAACAGTTAAAGAACTGGAGAACTTTGCCTGCGATCGCATTCGTCAAGCCGTGATAGACTTATTAAGCTCCTTGGCACATCAAATCACCTTAGAACGGGAAAAACTGCAAGCCATTCTTCTCCCAGAAATGGAACTAGAAATTGAAGAGAAATTTGGACTTGAAGAAGCCGATTTATTTTATAAACTTTTATTAGGATGTGATCCTCGTCAATGGAAAGAAGCCATTATTGCCGAAATCAATAACCATGATCAAACTATCAAACCAGAAAATATTTTTCCCCTAGCTAGACAAGATGAAAAACACAGTGTAGGACAAATTTTTGATTGGTCCCCAGAAAGGAATCAAAACCCATCTAGAAGCACGAATCATCAACTTTTCGTTTTACGACTACGAGATGAAATTACTGCTAGTGCTAGTCTTCACCTTGTGCAATATGTCAGCGAAAGCAATCAGCACGTAAATATAGAAATCAATGGGATTTTAGATCAAATTATTCCCAGTTTACAAAACCTTTCCAAAAAAGAAGCACTACTCAGGTATATTGCTGCGAGAGATTCACAAACTGAATTAGCTATTCCCTCTTGGTTGGAAATTTTAGCAGATATTGCCGCAATTAATGAAGCTGAATTATTTACCTGTATTTAATCGGTGAATATTCAGTCATCAAACAATTTTGGATTTTGGATTGACTTCATAGATAAAATTAGGGGCTTTTACTATCAATGAATTATTTGTCATTAAATTAGATAAGGAACATCAAAAATGCCTGTGGAAATTCGGCTTCTACCTAGCTTTAAATTAGGTGTAAAAGAAAATGCACAGTTGCATCTACCCTCCATCCAAATTGTCCCTATTAACAGCAACATTCCGCACATTTCTCGGATTAACTGCATAGTTAGAGGCACACCAAATGAATTAGCAGCACAAATTCAAAGAACCTATAGACAATTTCACTCAGCCACACCAAAACAAATTACTAATATTTGTCAATTAGGACAAGATTTATGTCAATTAGATTTACCTTTAATCACCATAGTTGATTGTACTTTAAAGGTAATTGTGGAATATTTTGATTCCGACGCTGGGGGAAAACCCAATCTGTCTATATCTAATCATGTATGTGCTGAATGTGATCTTTGGTTTATACCCAATTTACAAGAATCATCAAATCCACCTACAGAAAATCATCCGGCCATGAACAATTCGCAATTTGACCACTACCTGCATAATTTAAGTCAACAACTCAGTGAAAAACTCAATGAAAAACAAAGAAAAAGATTTCCTGGTTGGTTAGCTTTAGATTTTGGTACTTCTAACTCTACAGTGACACTTTTTGACCCCATAGAAGTCCCCATTGCCGAAGTTTTACCCAGAGAACAAGAACTGAGATTAAGAGAACGCATGGCGGAATGGTTAAATTCTTCTTCTGATTTAGCCTTACCAGATGTGAGTGGCGGCGAATGGGACAAATTTCTGGCTGATATTAGCAAAAACTTAGAAATAGAATCACATGAATTAAGTGAAATTTTTGAAAGTGATAACAAAGAATTATTTTTAGAAGCAATTCGGCAAATTGAATTATGTTTAGGAACAAGTGATAGATTTCGGCGGGCTGTTAGTAAAAAACTTTATGCGATATATCACGAAGTTTTCCGTGTTCCCACATTAGAATCACAAAATTTAATTCCCGTAGTTTTAGATATTGATAGGCGCAATACAGAAATTCCCAGTGAAATGGAAGTATCGCAATTAATCCCCTTAAAACTACGCATGGGTAGAGATGCTAGAGATAATAGAAAAAAAGCCATAGCCCAAGGAACAACTGTTTCAGTCAAAGAAATTATTAGCAGATTTCACCATTCACCCAAACGCTATTTTGGACAAGATCGATCTTTCCCCATTATCTTAGAAGAAGATGAAGAAAATATTCAAGTTAATCGCCTCATTCAAGCAGCTTGGGCGCAATTAATTGAATTAACAGAAGATTATCGGCAACGGGCTAGACGGAGATTTTCGGAAGGCGATTTTTTAACAGCAGTTGTTACCTATCCCACCGTTGCCCCTCCCATAGTTCGCAAAGAAATCAGGCAATTAGTAGAGGAATTAGGCATTGATGATGTGCAAACGGCTTATGACGAAGCGGTTTCTGTAGCTATATTTTTCCTGTGGCGAGAATTTGGCGGAAATCTCAATATTGGGATTGAATCTTTTAAAACTCGTTGTCGTCAAAATGGTAATAAATGGTCACAAAATGTTCTAGTTTTAGATATTGGTGGCGGCACAACCGATTTAGCTTTAATTGAACTTACTCTCGAAGATAAAACCCCCTTCTTTGCAGATAATGAAGATCGAGGTTTAGGAGGACGTTACTATAAACTTACCCCTAAATTATTAGGTTCTTCTGGACATTTACAATTAGGTGGTGAATTAATTACTTTACGAATTTTCCGCCTGTTAAAAGTGGCTATTTCTGATTTTCTTCTCACCGCAGTGACTACAGGTGACATCGAAAGTGACAAGTTAGAAGACTTAATTAGCTCTGAATTAAATGAACGTTTTTTAGAAGATGGAAAATTTAAAACTGGTAGTTTGTTAAAATGTATAGATAAAGAAAATCCCGAAGGTGATGTTGCCTTTAAAGATGCCCTAGATACAGCCGAAAAAGTCTTACCAACTCGTTGGCAACAAGCAACCCAACGCCTGCAAACCTTTTACACATTGTGGGATCATGCCGAAGCTGCTAAACTCAAATTAGGACAAAAATTACCCACAGATACTTCTTTATTAACCTTCACTTTAAATGAACAACAAATTGGCGAACTTCTTGCCCAAAGTTCCGTTAAATTTCAAGTTAGAAGTTCTGAATCTATTTCTCTAACTTTAGTTAATCAGCAATTTGATCGGGCTGCCATGTCTTCCATTAAAGAAGCAATTGGTATTGCTAAAGGTTTAATGGAAAGCCGTCTCAGTTCGGAAACTAATCAAAAAGTAGATTGGTTAATTCTTTCTGGGAAAACTTGTAATCTTGATCTTGTTCAACAACAAATTTACGAAGAATTTAGTCAATCACCTTATTTTGTTTGGAATCCTGAACGGATTACCTTTGTTTTAGAATTTACAAAAATTGCCACTTCCGCAGGTGCTTGTTATGCCGAAAAACTGCGGCGCTTTCGATTTGATCCAGAAGAATCTAAAAATCTGTTACGCAAGGGTGCAAATCAATTAGAAATTGATGTCAAAAACCTGTTTTATTATCTTCCTTGTAACTTCAAACGCAAAACCCAAAGTAACGAACCATTAGCCATTTTTAGTGCGGGACAAGAACTATATCAACTTGCACCTTGGGACACTGTGGCTAAAGTGCGGACACCTTGGCAGGGGATACAATTAACTAATATTATCCATCGTCAAGATTATGAAAACGGAACTTTTCGCCTCTGGGGTAGTTTCGATGGTAAAGTATTGATGGATAAATTAGGCATGGAAGAACAGGAATTTCTCAAAAAAATTAAAGTGCAATTTGAGATTGACCAAGCTTTACAATTTAGCGTTTTGCTATGTCGAGGTAATCCCCATTATTTAATAGATGTAACTGGTATTGATATAAATTCAGTTATATCTAAATCTGCTGAAAGTACCTTATTTAGTGATGACAATTTGAAATGGAATATCGCTGTTGAAAATCATCAACATAACTTAAATCATGGTGATATTGCTGTCAATGTTTTAGAATCAGCCACAGTTGATCAACCTCATGCTTATCATTTAGTATTTGCAGTTGATAATAATCATAGTAAAATTATGGAAACATTTCATTATTTACAAGACGGTGTAAAGCAACCAGGAACAGGATTAATTAGTCAACCCTTGCCACCATTTCCCCAAAGTGGTCAACATACCTTCTATATTTATCAAACTGATAGTGAGACAAATACTAAAAAATGGCTACGGATTGGTACACTAAATAAACCGGATATTATCACAGATTATCCTTGTCAATATCATGTAACTCTTGATAATACAGGCATATTAAGAATGCACGCCGGTGCAGTTCCTTATTGGACATCTAATAATCAAGAATGTCTAGAACAAGAAGGATGTGTTTATCGGGCAGAATTGGAATTACAACCTAACGAAGTTGATAAAGAACGTGATCCTTTTTGCGGTATTCATTAGCTTTAATTCCGTAGGTTGGCTTGACGCAAGAAAACCCAACATTATAGCGGTATGCACTTGAACCTCACACCCCCTCAATCCCCCCGCAGCGGGGGGAAGAAAAGGATAAACTTTTGATATTGGAGGGGGTTGGGGGTGGGGTTTTTATATTTCACTCAACCAATAACCGCTATATTAATCCTTGCCCTTTGTTGGGTTGCGCTGTCGCTTAACTCAAGCTACTTTTTGCTATTTTTATCCTGACAAAATCATGCAGAATTTACATAAACTACTAAATACAGAAAACTCAGAATTAGCCAAAATATTACGGTTTAACTTATATGGATTAGCCGCAACTTTAACAAAAGCAAATCAAGAATATCCGCTTGATACCGGATTTCAGATATCAGAAGAAATCCTCCAAGAACTTAATTATTTATTACAACCTGCACCAGTTATAGAGGAACTACCTCAGTTAACAAATGAATTAAAATTATTGAAATTACAAGAAGCTTTTAATTGTGATTCAGAATTAAATTTTTATCTAGGTAATTCTTCTATACAAAGCCAAACTGATGCAGAAATATGGAATAAAATTCATCAAAAACTATTGCAAGTTCCTGAAGATTTAGCGACATCTTGGCGACAAATAGCTTTAAAATTAGCACAGGAAGTAGGTGCAGTTGTAGATCATAGAAATCTTGAGAAATTGCCTTTTGTGCGTGATGAAATTATTTATCCGGGGTTAAGTGGTACAGTTAAAGCCAAAGGACTATGTTTATCTCAAACAGCCTTAGTAAATTCAGGAATTGCCCAAACTCATCTTTCTGAAAATTTACATTTAATCGCTGGATTTTTGCTTTTATATATTAAATTTATTGAAATAGATACAGACTTACATCATGCTTTGAAAAGTGTTTTTAGCTTTGATGTAGTTTCTTTACATTCTAAATCAGAACAACGCCATCAATATATTGACGCATTAAGCGATCGCTTTCACCGCATTCAAAAATCAGAAGAAAATACTGATACAGTTATAAATTTATGTGCTTGGATTGACATGGATGAAGCCATTCATTCTTTAGTATTTATCCCCCCGGCTGAACGTTATTCCTGGTGGGGAAAATTACAAAAAGAATCCCGTCGTCTCCTCAGAAAAGCCGCTGACAAAGCTATTAAAGCAGGTAATGAAGTGCGACTCAAACAGTTATCAGGACTGTATGCTGATGTTTGTGAATTTTCTAAAGATGACTTGCAATTAGACTGTGGTGGTAATCCTGGTGAAGTATTAACTTGTTTGCGCGTCTATGCCCGAATTAACCAGCAACAGTATCCAGGAAGGGTAATATTTCGGACTTTACGCTAGGATTGAGAGAATTTTTTTCCAAAAATTAAACTTTGCTTTGTAAATTTGTAGTGCCGCTTTAGGGTTTAAGCGTCACTACAGTGATCCAAGTGATTACACTAAGAAAGCAAATCCTGTGGGAAATCTATTAACTTGCGATATGATATACACCCTGTATTTTAAATTTAATTATTTTTGCCTACTTAATGTTATCGAACACTCTACCGATTATCCTAGAACCTATGTCTACGAGGACGTTTAGGTTTAGGTTTATGACGTTGAGATATCTGAGTAGAATTAGGTGTGAGTGTAGTCGAGATTTGTTCAGCAAATAGATTTTGTGGTGTCGTTATAGCCTGAGAATTTTTGGGTATTGCAAACAAAGCAGCAGTTCCTAAAAATGCTAATAGAGTTACTGATACTAAATGCTTCATATTTTTATCCTGGGTCACGACTTATGTACTTTCTATTTTGATAAATCTTAAAATTCTAGATATCTCGCTATAGGCATAGGTGTCTTTCCTTATGTTACTTTAGGGATAAAAAGTTATTTAAAAACCGTTACACCCAACGAAGGCTTTATCTTCTGCTTCTTTTTTGCTTTAGCAACAAGTTCTTCAACTTTTTTCTCTGTCTCTGAAATTATCTCCATATAAGGGACAATTCTGGATATAAATTTATTCATGAATTAATGATAATTAACGATCACGCTCTTTAGCTAAATTTAGTTTTACACCTGTAGGACGATTAGCCATAATAGAATGCCTTTAATGATACTATACTTACAGTAGTATTACATTTTTCTACTCATAATTTAATTGTTAAATTAACTTTTTGACACACCTGGAGATAAACGCTAAAAAATTGAACCCAAAAACAAAACCCCCACTAAATAAATAGAGGGGGGATTGTTGTCTGGAAGAATAAACCTGGCATCGAGCTATTTTCACGTGGGGCTACCCCCAAACTATCGTCGCCGCAGCAGCGTTTCACCTCTGAGTTCGGGAAGGGATCAGTGTGGTTCCACCGCGCCATAGACACCAGGAAAGACTGGAGGGGGGCAGGGTGCGGGGGGCAGGGGGAAAGAAGAATCTTTGTCTCCCTTACTCCCTGCTCCCTGCTCCCCTGCCTCTTACAGAAGCCCTGAAGACTGCAAAAAGAACGAGAATCAACAATAACAAAATTGAATAGAGGTCAAGCC
>CAINGU010000055.1 GCA_903848645.1 uncultured cyanobacterium
GTTTAACATTAAAAATTGATGGACTCACAAAAGCAGCGAAAAAAATCAAAAGTAAGCGCAATTGCAATATCTGTCGTACTGGTAGTTGCCTTGAGCGTCTAGGAGGATAATTGACTATCCTTTTTAAGCGCGTCTTAAATAGTCTGCGTGTCTTTAGACCGCAGAGTGTCAAGAATAATTGATTTGTCGTGTTTCAGTCCCCTTGCGGGGATTAGGTATGCGGAAACTATCCTTGCTGGGTCTTCCGTGCGGGGATTATCTGATGTCTGTCCATTAAAAAACTCATCTTAATTATCGGAAATAGCAGCGATAAATGGTGATACTGCCTCAACAAATGCCTGAGTATATTCATAGGGCATGACATTTTTACCAATGATTTTTACTCCCTGACTTTGAGGTAAACAATTCAGATAATATGCTAATCTTTCATCGGGAGCTTCTGGTTTACTTTCTTTACTAATACCGCGAGCTTGTTCTCCCACAACTAATAATGTTTGCTGGGGAATTGAGGCAATATCACTACTGTAATCTCTTTGCCAAAATCTCGCTAAAAAGGCAAATACTGCATAACGCCCATTCATATTTTTAGCATCTGCTATGAGAGTATTTAACCATTCATCATCAACATTTTCACTGACAGCAAATAATTTTTCAACCGAGAAAGAATACAAAAATCTGCGGGTACGGGCATAGCGGAAAAAAGCATTACCTATGGGAGATGTGAAAATACTCCAAAGTATTTTTTGTTGCCATTTAGGGGCATTTTTAGTAATAACGGGACGAGATGTAGGATCAGATAATACTAACCCGGAAATTAAGTATTTTTCCAGTTTCACTAATTCAATGGCAACTGGTAATAAAGCTCCTTGTACTACTATGATAACAGGTTTTTTAACTACAGTTTGTAAGAAATATTGTAACTGTTTTGCCCAGTTAATTGGTGTATGTGCTAAAGCTGGCATATCACTTTCACCACATCCTAATAAGTCGGGATTGTAAATAGGATTTTGGTGATTTTTATCATACCATTCTCGGCAAAATCGCTGCCAAAATTGCCGAGATAATCCTACACCAATGGGATGAATTAACAGTAAAGGAATGCCCTTTGCCGGAGAATTGAGAGGTTGATGAATTTCGTAAGCACAGCGGTAGCCTTCCCAGTTATAATAGTGGCTTGGAGATGCTGTTGTATTTTTGATTGTAGATGATGACATGATGATAATTTTGAATCTGGGCTAAAAAATTATGCGAGGATGAATAAATTTATATCCCGCATCTTTCAGTTTTTGATTAGACACCCAGGCATTATATGGGCGGGTATTTTTATTATTTGCATCCCAAATAACATTAGGTAAATTATTTTTTTTCGTCACATGATCAAGTAATTCTTTATTTGTGAGATGACTATCATCTACAAGATTATAAATACCTTGTAAGCGATGTTCACGGGCAAATTCTATCGCGCTAACAATATCATCAAGGTGAATCCAATTGGTGATATCTTCCCCATTACCAGGGCGGGTTGTTCCTGCGGCTCTGCCAAATATTTTTGCCAGTTCTCTACCCGGTCCATAAATACCTCCCAACCGTAAAATACAAACGCGGGTATTGTCATTATTTGCTGATAATAATATATCCTCGGTTTTTCGTAATAGTTGAGAATTGCGATTAGCTGGTGCTGGTGGGCTTTCTTCGTCTACCCATACACCATTTCTATCACCATAAATTGAATAACTACCTGTATATATTACTTGATGAATATTAGGAAATTGGGGAAGGAGAGAAACTAGAGTTTTGGCAGATTCTACATAAGTTTCTTCATAGGAATCAGCAGTTTTTGCGCCAATACTTAATAAGACAACTTCTTGATTTTTTAATACAGTTTTCAAACCTTCTAAATTATTACCTGGGGTGACGATAATTCTTTGTGCTACTGCTTCTAAAGTAGGTATACGTTCTGAAGTAGTTGTAGTTGCAGTCACCATAAAATTACTGTTTGACTGCCAATATTTGCTAACTGCATAACCTACATAGCCACAACCAATAATTGCAATGTTCATGATAATTTTTAACAAAAATAAATTATTGTATTTTTAACAATTACCGCTCAATCATCAATAGTACAGGAATACAGATTTTTTGACTAATAGGTATTAGTTTAACTTGTTGTTTCTGCCTATTTAGCTATATAACACTAGGAGGAAGCCACATTAATAATTAAATTTTGTTAACATAGCATTCCTATTTTGTATGTAAACTTGACTGATGGAGTCAACGGATTTTGGATTTTGGATTGACTCCACCAAACAAGTGTGGAGCTTCTCTGATTTTAGATTGGCGTTAGCGAAGCGTACGCAGCGCAGCGAGTATTGTGGATTAATTCCGCCCTGAAGGAGCGGGGCTTGTACCGAAAATTCTAGGGTCCAAAATCTAAAATCCAAAATCTAAAATTTTTCGGTCAAGGTGCAGGAAGTAGATTCTCTCACAGATCATGGAGCATGGCTATATGATTAATTTACTGGCTATTAACGGTTACTCACTGGTAGTCTATTTAGCAAGCGATATTACTAAGTTTATTATATTACAAGTAATGTAAACTTGCTTGTTTGGCTTTTTACCTAATAGATTTGATTTTAGGTATGAATTATACCATCAGGCATGATAGCTCCAGCTAAGTTAGCACCAATCAATTTTACCAGCAGGCGATCGCCTGAACGAATCCTTGCTCCCGTCAAGTCAGCACCCCGCAAGTCAGCACCGCTAAGATCCGCACCAATCAAATTTGCCGAGCGTAAATTGGCATCCCTTAAATCGGCTAAAAGTAAGTTAGCTCTAAATAAATTCGCTTCTGACAAATCCGCACCTCTGAGAATCACTTTGTGCATAAAAGTATCACTAAGATTAGAACCGCTTAAATTAGCATAACTCAAGTTTCGTCCTGATAAGTCCCGATTACTCAAGTTAGCGCGACTAAAATCTTTACCACTTAAATCTGAATTTGCCTGTGGTTGTTGATAGGTTGTTTGTGGTGAGTAAGAATAGGTAGATGGTGGTTGAGATGGTGGAGAGTCAGAGGGAGTTGGCTGTTTATCCCGTGAAGACCGCAATTTATCACGAGCCTGATTAAATGATTTTAGCTTTTCCTGGGCTTTGTTTTGTAAGCGGAGGTTGTCTTTAGGGAGGCGGTCCGGATGCCAAACAAACACTAAATCTTTATAAGCCTGGTTTATCTCTTCGAGTGTGGCCCCCGGCTCTAATTCCAAGATTCTGTAGTATCGCTCCAGTTCGCTCGTCATGATGGATTGGTAAATATTAAGATAATACAGCAGAATTCAGAAGTCAGGAGTCAGGATTCAGGAGTAAAACTGGCTTAGTGTATGGCTTTACATTTAGATTCTGTACCAAATTTTTTTAATCTAAAATCTAAAATCTAAAATTCCCGGTCATTTGTTCAGTATAATTTAAAAAACTCTTAGCTTTTGCCTTTTGCCGCTTAGTTATTCCTAACTCCTAAGATAACTCCCTGACAATATTGATTGCGTCCATTAGCTTTAGCTGTATATAGTTCCTTATCTGCCGCTGCAATTAAGTCATCTGTTGTCAGATTGTCATGAGGCATAATAGTAGCGATACCCATACTTAAAGTAATATATTGTTTAACTTGGGATTTAATATGAGGTATTTTTAAATCATCAATAGCTTGCTGGATTTGTTGAGCAACATTTATAGCACCTTCCGTATTAGTTTGGGGCAGAATAATTGCAAATTCTTCTCCTCCATAACGAGCAACTAAATCTGCGGGGCGTTTAATTGACTCAGATAATATCTTGGCAACTTTCTGAAGACAAACATCACCTGATGGATGTCCATAACAATCATTATAAAGTTTAAAGTAGTCCACGTCACACATAATCAAAGATAAATACTTTTGCTCACGTTTTAGCCTTAACCATTCCTGACTAATATGTTGATCAAATTGACGACGATTGGCAACATTAGTGAGACTATCAGTATGGGCTAGACGTTGTAACTCTTGATAGGCATGATCTAATTTTTGATAGAGTTGAGATTGTTGGATAGCAACTTCTAATTGTTCCACCAACTCAGATAATAACTTAATTTCATCTATTGACCAACTATGGTTATTTTGGCAATGATGAACAATTAAACCTCCCCAAAGATATTCTTGCTGATATATAGGAACTATTACTTCTGATTTTACTCCCTCACTCATAAGAAAATCTAAATGTAATGGAGAAATATTAGCATCATTAATGTTATCTATTACCTGAAATCTTGAAGAGTTGGAGAAATGAAAATTTTGATATATCCAACTGAGATTGTGAATATTTTCATCTATAAAAATTTGACACATTGTCGGTGTAGATTCTGCTAAAAATTTTCCTTGGCATAAATTTGTAAAGTTAAAAATTGTTACTTTGTCTACCTTTAAAAAATAGCAAATTTCGGAAACAGCCGTTTGCAAAATGTGATTTAAATCTAAAGAACAACGAATACTATAAATAATTTTGTTTCTGAGTCGTTCTTGTTCAGCTTGTTTTTGTAAACAATTTTGATAATGTTTTAGAGTTAAATGGGTATTGATTCTAGCTAATAACTCTAACTTATTAAAAGGTTTAGTTAAATAATCAACAGCACCTAGTTCAAAAGCTTGCAGTAAATGTTCTTTCTCCTGACTAGCTGTGAGAAAGATAATGGGAATTTCTGCTAATTCTGGATCACTTTTGATCACTTGACAAACTTCTAAACCATCCATATCCGGCATCATCAAATCTAGAAGAATAATATCTGGTTTAGCAGATGCAATTCTTGCTAATGCTTGTTTGCCGCTTGTGGCAAAGCTAACTTCATAACCAATGGGTTCTAAAATAGCCCGCAAAATTTTGAGGTTGAGAGCTACATCATCTACTACTAAAATGAAAAAATTCTGGGGAGGAACTGACTGTTGCACCATAATTTATACTGCCAAATAACCCTCGATTTCAGTTTGAATAACTGCAAAATGTTCAACAGCAATAGGTATCTGCTCCCAATCAAAGTTATCAAGATGCTTGCTAATAGTATTCGCATAGTCTAACAATAATTGACATTGATGCTCTTGACCCCAATTGTTAAGACGTTCAATAAATAGTTCTAAGTCGCGTATCGTTAGGGTTTTCCGCAATTTATTCCAGTTAGTATCTGCTTCTGTGCGGATTTTTATCACTAAGTCCAAGATCATCACTGTGTCTTGATGTTGGCCAAAAGATGTCAGATTCCTGGGATTTGGTTCTAATACTAGGTTATCCTGATCATTGCTTTGGTTGTTGGGAGTATTAGGCACTAATTTTAACACTTTTTTCAGTGCTATTACTAGCTCTCGACGGGAAACAGGTTTACGCAAGAAACCTTGACACAATTGCTGTAATTCTATTTCGTCACTTTGTAGGGATGAAGCAGTCATGACGATGATAGGAATATCTTGCAGTTTTGGATTCTGTTTGAGAATTTGGGCTGTTTCTTGTCCATCCATGTTGGGCATTCGTAAATCGAGTAAAATTACATCAGGTAGGTAAGTTTCTGCTAGTGGTATGGCTTGATTACCATCTTGTGCAAATATTATTTGATGGGATGTTTGGACAAAATAACCGGCAATTAAGTCTAAATTTGATGGCACATCATCTACTACTAAAATGGTGGCTTTTAGTAACTGCTCTAAATTATCATCTTGATCAATTACTGGTAAATCTACTGGGAGATTATCTATTGTTTCTAATTGGCAAAAGCGGAAGCAAAATTTACTACCTTTGCCCAATTGACTTTGTAATTCAATTGTTCCTCCCATCATCTCTACTAATCGTTGTGTAATTGTCAGTCCTAATCCTGTACCTCCATATTTGCGATTACTCTGACTGTTACTTTGGGTAAAGGCAGCAAAAATCCTCTCTTGATCACTAGGATCAATACCAATACCAGTATCTTCAACCACAATTTCTAGGCAGGTTTTTTCTAGTCCAGCAATTCTGTATGGGCATAAATGAACCCTGATTTTAACATATCCTTGATCGGTAAATTTAATGGCATTACCAACAATATTCAGAAGAATCTGTCGTAGACGCACTTCATCAATTTGGATAGCTGCGGGAACTCGACTATCAATTTTAGTTTCTAGTTTTAGTCCTTTACTTATAGCTTTATGGGAAAAAATCATTTCAATTTCCCGGATCAATAATTGTAAATCAACAGGTTCAAAATATATTTGTAGTTTACCAGCTTCAATTTTTGAGAGATCAAGAATGTCATTAATCAAAGCTAATAAAGTTTTTCCACTAGAGGATATTGCCTCTATATATTCTTTGGCTGGACTATCAGTAATTATAGGCTCTAGTAGCTCAGTAAACCCTAAAACGGCATTCATGGGTGTACGAATTTCATGGCTCATATTAGCGAGAAATTCACTTTTGGCTTTACTTGCGGCTTCTGCTTCCTGTTGAGAACGAGCCAGAGCAATATTTTGACGAGCTAATTCTTTACGACGGTTTTTTTCTCGTTCTAATAGTTGAGCTTGAGCGATCGCAATTCCTAATTGAGCCGCGACAGTTTCAATCATTTCTATTTCTTCCTTTGTCCAATTGCGATAGCGATCGCACTGGTGCAAACCAATGATACCATTAGGTTTACCTTGGTAGAAAGTACCAACTGCTAACATTGATTTCAAACTCACCTGATGGCAAATAGATGCAGCAGACTTTAATAAAGGATCGGCATAAACATTATGAGAGGCAATTGCAACTTCTTCTGCTAATAAACTTTCTATATGCGGATTACCAATCGCTGGTATGTGGACGTGCAACATAGATTCATAGTTGCCAGATAAATATTCCGCTACTATTGGCACGCTTATGAATGGTTCAGTTATATAAGCGTGAATCAAACAACGATTAACCCCAAATGCTTGACTAATTTGTTGGACTGCGGTTTGCAAAACTTCATGAGGATTTAAAGTTTGACGGATTTTATCTGTTAAATTTTTTAGTAGTAAGGCTTTATTCAGTTCTCTTTTCAGAGCCATATCAACTTGAATACGCTCTGTAATATCTTGGCAAGTTCCATATAACCGGACAACTTTTCCATCTATTATTTTCGCCTGGCCAATGGCTTCTATGTAAAGCAGAGAACCATCAATTAAAGGAACTCGAAGAGTTAAATGGTAAGATTCACCTGTGATCATTGCTCTTTGAGCAGCTTCGTGTAATTTTTGCCGATCATCAACATGATATATCTCTAAATTTTCCTCATAATTGGGTTCTGGTAATGTAGAATCACGGTTGAAAATATGGAATAACTCTTCTGTCCAAGTAATTTTTTGAGTAATCAAGTTAAAATCCCAACTACCAATTCGAGCTACCCGTTGGGCTTCTGCTAATAAACTTTGACTTTTACGCAGTTCTGTTTCTGACTGCTTGCGTTTAGTAATATCCGTTTCTGAACCAGCCATGCGGATGACGTGACCATTTTGATCCCAAAGGGCTTGACCACAATCTAAAATCCACATATACGTACCGTCTTTACGTCTAACTCGATACTCGACACTAAAAAATGGAGTTTTTCCTCCTAAGTGGTCTTGTAGTCTTGTTTGAACCTGCTCAAAATCCTCTGGATGAATGCTATTAGACCAATGACTCAGATCATTGCTGATTTCGTCTGCCGCATATCCTCGCATTTCTTTCCAACGATCTGAGAAAAATACCTGATTTGTTCTCATGTTCCAGTCCCAAATCCCATCATTACTACCCCGTGAAGCTAATTCCCAACGTTCTTGATTATCTTTTAACTCAGCCTCAATTCGTTTTTCCTCAGTAATATCTCGGAGAATGACAGTAAGAGTAATTTCATCATCTGTCTTCCATTTAGATATAGACGCATCAGCAGGAAATTCTGTCCCATCTTTACGCACAGCAAATAGATCCCGAGTCCGATATCCCATGGGCCGAGCAATGTCAGCAGAGGATATAAAGTGTTTAATATGCTCACAGTGAATAAGAGCAAATCGCTGAGGGAGAAGAATATCTAAAGGCTGGCCAATTACTTCTTGGGCGCTAAAGCCAAAAATATTGGTTGCCCCCTGATTAAATAAAGTAATTGTTTGTGATCTATCTACACAAATAATGGCATCATTCGCTACATCTAAAATACCTGCGAGTTTAGTCTGGGTTTTTTTTAACTCAGCTTCAACTCTTTTTCTTTCCACTAATTCCTGCTGTAATTGGATATTGGCTTCTTCTAGTAATGCTGTTCTCTCCTTGACATAAACTTCTAACTCTTCCTTGCTTTGTTGGACTTGTTCTAGGAGGGTAGCTTGCTCAATGCCTTTGTCTTCGGCCAGCACAGCTACCGCTATATGAACTGATAACTGCTCTAAAAAACTTACCTCTGATGGTTGCCATTCCCAATCACTTTGACAATGATCAGCAATTAAAAATCCCCAGATTTGATTACTGACATGAATAGGAACAACTAAATTAGCCTTAACAGCAGAATTATTTAACCCAGTATAATAAATATTAGCGATCGCCTTTGGCATTAAACTTTGTTGAATAGATTCCAGCCAACTTTGCTCAAAGCACTCATCCCAAATTTGCTGATGTAAAATAGACTGCGCTGATTGAGTAACAGACTCAAACACAACTTTCCCATTGCAATTGGCATCTAATTTGTAAATCATCACCCGATCTGCTTGTAAAAACTGGCGAATTTCTTGTAACGCAGTATTAAGAATTGTTTCCAATCTCCAAGATGCGCCAATACGCAGCACCATATCTAACAGTAACTTTTCTTGTCTGGCTGGGAAAGTTAGCTCATTAGTGTTATTTTTGATGTGGTCATTTAAATGTTTATTCATAAAACTGAGCAACTATCTATAGCAATCCTATTTGATTTTTGAAATATACGTAGGGTGGGCAATGCCCACCGTAGGGGGTTTTGGTGGACATTGCCTACACTACTTAAAATTTTATGGCTACGCCACGCAAGCTATCAAATATCATTTATGACTCCTATAGTTTTTATTGTATTTACCAAGTATTGCTGCTTACAACGTATTTATGAATATTACAGCAGATTTCGCTCTAATGAGGTACAAACTTGAATTATGAAACTCTTGTAGTGCGGGCATCTTGCCCGCTATATATGTACCTCATAACACCGAAAAGTGCTGTATTGGGTATTATTGCAGTATTTATGAGTAGTCGCGCAATTCTTAGTCCTACCAGTTTATGGCAATTTTTCTTATCATTAATTTGCATTACCTCTGGCTATAAAATGTTCACAACTGGATACTTCCCTTTTTAATTTCTATTTCCACAGGTGGACGTACACACAAATAAATCAAAGCTCCAAATAAAGGCATCGAAAATAACCAAAATAACTGATTATTTTGCCAACCTCGTCGCGTCATATCATCTCCTAATAACGTGGGAAATAATAGACTCAACATGACAAAATCTAAACTCATCACATGAATAAACCGGCTACTTTGCCACTGTTGGACAAAATTCCCCCAAGCTCCTTGTAAACTAAATACAAATAAAACCACTGCACCTATAGTTAATAAAATTCCCAAAATGCGGGAATCTAATATTTTCAGAAATAAATTTTTTTCACCAACAAAATTTTGATTAGGTTCTCGTAAAGCCAAATATGGTAAAAGTGCAAATGCACCTAAAGCAAAAGAACCAGTAGCAAACGGCCAAGCAGATATTTTTTGACCTCTGCCATCAAAAAAAACTACTGCACTATATATAAAAGGCCAAATTCCCATGATATTAAATAAAGATATAATCAGAGGATTAATGCCTTGCCAATTGCCTGTAGAAAGATTTTTGATTAACTCAAAAGTATCAGGTTGTTCGGGAGGAGCAAAGAAAAAGGCATAGGAAATAAATCCTAGCCATAATAGACCAAAAGTGATTTTTCTCATGATGAATTTATGGAAATTAACTAAAAGCTTCCGAGAGATAATCTGCTGCTGCTGCGACTACAGCGATCGCACTCTCATAGTCTAACCTAGTTGGACCCAAAACCCCCACACTGCCTACAGGCACAGAACCCCGACGATAAATAGCAGAAATCAAAGTACAAGTCCGAATCGGTTCAAGAGGATTTTCTGTACCAATCCGCACCGTTACCTTAGACTTATTTGTATCATCCATTTCTGCTTCTTCACAAATTAAACGCCAAAGTTGGTCTTGTTCCTCTTCCAACAATTGCATAATTGTCTGTACCTGCTGTACCTGGGAAAACTCAGGTTGTCGTAAAACCTCTCCAATCCCCCGCACCATAATTTGTGTAGTTGTTGGTGCAAGAGCGCGATGAGTCAATTCTACCAAAGAACTTTTCAATAATTCGCCATAAACTCGAAACTCCTGATCCAATTCACTCCAATCAAGATAGCCTATTTCTAATAAACTTCGTCCTCGTAAGTGACTATTCAAAAAGTTAGAAACAATCTGCAATTGATGATCAATTACCTCGTCGTTCGGTTTAGTTTCCGATGATCCTAGAAATAAATCCATCACCTTAGAATGGGTTTCATAACTATCCGTCACCACAATCAACATAATCCTCCCCGATTCAATTTGCACCAATTGCAAATGTCGTAATTTTGCTGTTGTGGTTTGCGGCATAGTAATCAAGGTAATACAGCCGCTTAATGTTGCTAAAATTTGGGCAGCACCTTGTAACAAAGCCTCTAAACTCCAATCTTCCCAATGCAGATGTTTTTGTAATGTTGTTTCTACCTCTTTAGCTAAAGTCTCTGACGGTGTAATTAGTTGATCAACATAAATACGATAGCCAGAATCAGAAGGAATTCTTCCCGCAGAAGTATGTGGTTGGTAAAGTAAACCCGATTTTTCCAAAACACCCATCACATTGCGAATAGTAGCCGAGCTAATTCCTAAATCAAAACCCTCAATTAGAGCTTTAGATCCTACAGGCTCTGCTGTCGCAATATAATGACGTACAGTTGCGTAAAGTATATTCTGTTGCCGATTAGTCAGATGGACTTGCATAAGTGATTTTTTACTGAAGGCAAATTTTAAGCAAAAATTGAAAAAATCTGTGGTTTTCACCACCAAAGTACAAAAAGAATTAATTATTAATTAATGTAAGATAGCAAATTATATACTTGTTAGGTATTAATTAAACACAAAATTTACCTTCAGCATTTATTTGCTGTATTTGTCATTACTACATATCTGAAAACAAAAAAGAGGATGAATTCCTAGCTTTTTCCGTATTATCTCATAGTAACTTAACATAAGCTGTGGTTTTAGTTACAAAATATTACTTTCTATTTGTCAATCTGCAAACTGAGGGAGCAGGAGCGGAATTTTCTGACTCCTACTCCTGTTCCCTAATATTGCGGCACTGAAGGATCAACTAAGATAGAGTAAGCGGAAATACCTCCTGTAATATTTTTAACATTTGTAAATCCTTGACTCACTAACCACTGACACATCTGGGCAGAGCGCATACCATGATGACAGAGAACAAGAGTTTCTTCATGGGGATCAAAGCGGGTAGGGACTTGCCCACTCCATTGCTCGTATTCACTCAAAGGAAGATTGACAAATCCATCTATCCGTGATAATGCCAGTTCTTGGGGTTCACGCACATCTATTAACTGAAGCGTTCCTTCATCACTAGAAAGACGTTGTGCTAGTTCCTTGACAGTGATTTCGGCAAAGGGTTGACTAAATGATGTATTTGTCATGCAGTTTTTCTAAAAAATCCTATACTATTCATGTTGACAGAAAAGCTAGAAAATATAACTAATGTGAACAATAAACGCTCATTTTTGGGTTTCTTTGTATTTGGTGTCATCACCCTACTATTGATTGGTTTTACTGGCTTTTACTGGTTTTCCGGGAAAAATCTAGTCAGTATTGTATTTCGGAACTCTCAGCCCGCTGCGGCTATATTTGTCTCCAAGTCCTCACCAGCAATGGTATCATTGTTGGTAAATCCCGACGCTTTTCAGAAAATAGCACCAAAAGGAGAATTTTCTCAACTCAAAAATAGTCTATTGGCAAAAAGTAATATAGATTATCAAGATGATATCAAACCCTGGCTGGGTAATGAAATTACCTTAGCTATAAATAGCATAGATATAGACCGTGATCCAGAGAATGGACTACAAACAGGGTATTTAATGGCACTTGCAACTGCAAAACCCGATAAAAGCCGCGAGTTTTTGGAGTTGTTATTTTCTAAACGGGCTTTTACAGGGGCTGATTTAGGGATTGAAAGATACAAAGGTGTCAAGGTTATTTATGATCACCAAGAATATTTACCAGGAGAAAAAATCCAAAATCCAAAATCCAAAATCCAAAATAATTTAGCTGGTGCAGTTGTTAATAATTTTGTTTTGCTGGCAAATCATCCTCAAGTGATCAAAGAAGCAATTAATAATTTACAAGCACCGGATTTAAATTTAATTAGTTCTCTTGAATATCATAAAGCTACTCAAGAAATCCCTAAAAATACTGTAGCTGTAACTTTCTTAAATTTGCCCCAAGTTGGTAAATGGCAAGGATTAGAATTAGCAGAATCAACTTATCATAGCCAAATTCTCTCTTTAGTTTTAAATCCCCAAGGCTTATTAACAGAAAGTACATTTTTAACAAATTCTCAAGTTGTACCTCCATCTTTGCCACTATCTCAACCGCTAGGTGTATTACAGTATATTCCCGAATCCACAGCTTTAGCAATTGCTGGAGCAAATTTGAGTAATTTAGGTAATAGTGATTTAGCAAAACTGTGGAAACAAGGAACAGCAACTATCTACGGTTCTAGTGAAGATGGTACTTCTCGACTTCTACAACCTTTAGTAAAAATTCAGCAAAACTTGGGTTTAAACTTTAGTGAGGATATTTTCAGTTCGGTACTGGGAGAATATGCTATAGCTTTATTACCTAATTCAGAAAATGCAATTCCTAATTGGGTATTTGTCGTAGAAAAAACGCCGCAGTTAGCAGCAGGTATAGCCCGTTTAGATAATATTGCCAGTACCAGCGGTTTTAATATTAGTTCACTGACTTTAGATAAACAAAAAGTATCAGGTTGGACACAAATTATAGCCACAACTGCAAACAACACAGCTATTAATGTTGATTTAAAAGTTAAGGGAGTGCATACAACTTTAGATAATTATGAGATTTTTACTTCCGATTTAAAAACGCTAAAAGCAGTTTTGAGTCAAAAGCAAAAATCCTTACTGGAAAATCCCAAATTTAACAATGCTATAGCTGCGATTCCCCAACCCAACCAAGGGTATATTTATTTAGACTGGGAAAACAGTCAAAATATTCTCAAGCAGCAATTACCTTTGCTTAAATTTGTGGAAGTTTTAGGTAAGCCACTTTTTGATAATTTGCAGTCGCTGACAGTTAGCAGTTATAGTACCGAATCTGGAACACTCAAAGGTGGAGTATTCTGGCAACTGCATTAAAATTAAAAAATCAAATATTGGCGAATATCATATTCAGGCTGAAAAAACTGTTATCTGTGTCACATTTTCCTGTGGCATAGATACCACTAAATAACGATTTTTCCCATATAATTTAGTACATATCTCACTTTTATTGCCTGTGGGGGGCTAATATGAAAAATCGTCGTTTTCAGTTTCAGTCTCAATTAGGATGGCTTTCGGCTTTAATTATACCGATTATTGCTACATCAGCATCAGCACAAACGGCAAATTTTGCTACTTTGAAGTTGTCACCAGGTTTTGAACCAGCCGAAGGAATAACTTCTGGCTATACAGGTGGTACTTATTCAGTATCCGCTATCAAAAATCGTGATCGGGATAAAAAAGCTTGTATTGGTTTTGCTGATCCTACTCCCGATCATATTCTCATTTTAGAGAAATATTTTACCAGTTTAAAAATATTAGTGAACACTGGTGGTAGTGACACAACTTTACTCATTCAAGGACCGGATGAGGAAACAGTGCGTTGTGGTGATGATACTGGTAAAAGCAAAGATGCAAGTATAAGCGACAGACAATGGAAAGAAGGCACATATAAAATTTGGGTAGGCACCTTTAATCCAGGCGTAAAACTTAATTACAAATTAACAGTGCAGCAATAGACAATTCCTAATTCGTAATTACTACCCAATCACCAAGTCACGATAATATGGGAAAGTAGCTTGTTGTGCTATCAAGGGTACTATCTCAATGTTCTCTAGACTCCGTACCGATTTTCGTATCATTTTTGAACGTGACCCCGCAGCCCGGAATTGGTTGGAGGTTTTGTTTTGCTATCCAGGTTTGCAAGCCCTAGTTTGCCACCGCTTTGCTCACTGGTGGTATAGTATGGGTATTCCCTTTTTCCCCCGCTTGATTTCTCATACTGCGCGGTTTTTAACTGGTATTGAAATTCACCCAGGGGCTGTCATTGGTGAAGGTGTATTTATTGACCATGGAATGGGAGTAGTCATTGGGGAAACAGCCATTATTGGCAACTACGCGCTGATTTATCAAGGCGTTACCTTGGGGGGAACAGGTAAAGAAAGCGGCAAACGTCACCCCACATTAGGCGAAAATGTCGTTGTTGGTGCTGGTGCAAAAGTTTTAGGAAATATCGAAATTGGCGATAATGTCCGCATTGGTGCAGGTTCGGTGGTATTGAGAGATGTACCGTCTAGTTGTACCGTTGTCGGTGTCCCTGGTCGCATTATCTACCGTTCAGGTGTGCGGGTTGCACCTCTAGAACACAGCAATTTACCAGACTCAGAAGCCCAAGTAATTCGCACCTTAGTTGACCGCATTGAAGCCTTAGAAGAACAAATTCAAGCTTTGCAAACTCCCGCCAAAACTCCGGTTTTAGTTGGTAAATTCCTTCCAGAAGATGAATTACCAAAAGAACACAATTTTTGTAATATCAGAGATAAACAGATTCAGGAATTCTTTGATGGTGCAGGAATTTAGGAAGTTAAACACCAAAAATTAACATTACGGGTTTATTGCTTCAGTTAACCATTCTTGGTTTTCATTGCGGTGATAAACCCATCTATTTTGTGGTTCACCCCGCAATTCTAAATGATCTACTTTTACTGGTTCAAGTAATAATAAACAAAAATGTTCTAATGGTTGAATATTGTCTGGTGCTGGTGGTGTAAAAGCTTCTGATTTTGTCACCCTTTGTTTACCAGGAATAGGCCAAGCAAATTGTAACCTAGCCGCATCACTTAATTCTTGCCACATTTTGATTCTTGCAGGTTGTAAATGTGGGTGAGAATCAGCATTTACTAATATTAATTCTCCAGTAATCCGAAATTGTTCTCTGGTGTTAGGAAAATACCAGCAAATTTCCGCTGCGGATTGTTTGGATATTTGTTCAGCTTTTTCACTACGAATATCGGTAATAAATTTTAGCTGATTGGTATCGTCTAGAAAGCCGCGAAAGACGACGGTACGATTAGCAGGAAAACCATTTTCTCGCATTGTTGCTAGTTGCACATAGCGGGCATAAACGAGGCTGCGGTTTTGATGTAGGGCGCGGGTAATAAGACTTCGCCAAGGTGGTAGGGACATTTTTATTTACGTTTTAGTTAATATTTTCAACGATGTACGGTAATCCGCACCTAAAAATTCTTGGTCTACTAAAATTACACTTCTACGTTGGGTATGTCAACAACAAAACAGAACTTCCCCCCAATTTAAGGAGAAAAAAATGGATAGTGATGAAAAATCAGCCTTGATTTCCGAACTTACCCAACTTGGCATTAAGCATACCCCTGAAAAAATAGTCAAGATTGCTAAACAAGCTGACGGCAAAATCGTCTTTTTAGAAGAGGGAAAACCTGGTAAAAGAGGAAGTGGACTATTACACATTTTGGAGAAACATCAAGAAGACTTTGCTAGACGTGGAATTTCTGAAGATGAAATCGCCGATGTTGTTATGGCTGCTGCAACGAGTGGAATGTTTCTTGGTTATCAAGGAACAGTAGAACCTCGAAGAAAAATTTATGAAGTAACTTTTAATGGAAAAAAACAGTCTATAGCAGTGACAGTAGGCGATAATGGTTATATAGTTGGAGCTAATCCAGCCTCATTACCATAATTCCACCGTAGTAGCTATGGCAATAAAAATTAAACTAATGGCTGATTATGGGTGCGACCCTTTATGGTGGGCAGATGCTGACAAAGTTGGTAACATTGACCCAGCAAAACTGCCCCTCAGCCAAGAAACCATTAACCATTTGAGAAAATGGGCAACTGCTTATAATGCCACATTAAATTGGCAAGATCCTGGTAATTCACCAGATTTGAGTCCAGAAGCAGCAGCAGCTTTTGAACAAGAAGGGATTAGTTTGTGGAAACAACTGCAAAAAGAACTTGCACCTAATTATGAAGTTATCTATTTCAGTGAGCAATTAAATCAAGTTGTAACTAATACAAATGAACTGGCATCTTTACTTGCTATCTCTGCTTGATGGATAGTCAACGCAAAAATTACACAAACACCAGTATTACACAGATAGCCTATTCTACGAAAACTGACAAGTAAAACTTTGAGATTCTACTACCTATGATAATGCACTGTCGGGGTTTTATACTTAAACAAAAAACAAAAATATAGTTATAATTGACACAGACTAAGCTATAGCGCAAAGTGGTAAAATTTTCAATCTTTAATCTTAAATCTACTTGGCGTATAGTCATAGTTTGTCCATAAGCAATCATACTTTATCATGGTTCGAGAACTTGAACGTCAACGTCAGGGTGCAACTTTTCCAGAATCCGCTCCAGCCGCCAATCCAGTGTTTTTTAGAACCTACAGCCGCCGGACAGAGGCTCTTTTAAGAGAAACATGGGACCAAGTATGCGATCGCACTTTACGCGGTTTAGTGGAACTGGGAAAACTCACCCGTGAAGAAGCTGCTATTTTAGACAAGATGCAGCGGAACATGAAATCCCTCCCCAGTGGGCGCTGGATGTGGGTTGGTGGCACAGATTGGTTAACCAAACCCAAAAACTTCTCCGGTGCTTATAACTGTACTTCTACCAACCTTATAGATTGGAGTGCTTTTGGGTTGATGATGGATCTAGCCATGATGGGCTGTGGTACGGGTGCTATCATCGAACCACAGTATATTAATCAACTTCCCCCTATCCGTAATCGCCTAAATATCACCATTAAAGGTGAAATTGGCAGCACACCCCAAGAACAGCGTCGTGAATTTACACAAACCCATATAGAAGCTAACACCGCTATTATCCACGTTGGAGACAGCCGGGAAGGTTGGGTAAAATCCTATCAAACCCTTTTAGAACTTTCTACGGATGAACGCTTCACAGGTGACATTCAGGTAATTGTTGATATTAGCGATGTGCGCCAATCTGGGGAAACTCTCAAAGGCTTTGGCGGTATGGCTAATCCTGTGAAGTTGCCAGGATTATATCAGCGTTGCGCCTCGATTCTCAATAAGGCAATAGGCAGACAATTAAACTCAGTTGAATGCTGTTTATTAATTGATGAGGCGGCCGTAACAATTGTAGCAGGCAATATCCGTAGAAGCGCGGGCATGAGACAATTCGTTTCTGAAGATGAACAAGGCGCAACTGCTAAAGATAACCTCTGGCAACAAGACGCAGAAGGTAACTGGCGTATAGATCCAGAACGCGATTCTTTGCGAATGGCTAACCATACAAGAGTATTTCACCGCAAACCAACCTTAGAAGAATCCATTGCTGCTGTACGTAAACAATACTATAGCGGTGAAGGGGCAATTCAATGGGCTGGTGAAGCAGTTGCTAGAGCTAATGCTGATTTATTAAATACACCAGAACTCAAAAAAGACTTTTTACAAGCTTACGAGCAAGGAAAAGCCGAGCAATGGATAAAAAAATACCATCCAGATATTGATGCTGATGAAGTAGAACATCGTTTAGGTAGATATGGATTAAACCCGTGTGGTATTTTATAATACTTGCCTCACGTAAAAAATCAGGCAAAATCGGTGAAAGCTGAGAATAAAGTCGTCTTTTATATAAAGTTGTAAGTTTTCTCCAAACTGATATAACAAGATTTACTTGCTAATACCGAGGTAACTGGATACCACCAGCACCGTAGAGCGTAGGGGATGAGCGATAAGGAAGCAATAACTCCCCCAAGAGTGCCTGACGCTACAAAGCGAAAATGTACGCCGAGCTTGATTGAATTAAGTTGTTACAACTTGTGACAACCTCGAAAATCAAGAACTAGAGGATAAAAAGCCTTTAGGATAACAAAACTGGAGATTATTGGTGCTGACTTCCACTGTAATTTATCGGAGGTACACTTAAACCAACTCGACCCTGACAACTACAAAGAACAAGAAGAGGCATTTACCGCTGGTGCGCTTTCCGTCGTCGCGCTGTTAAATCACCAATTCCTCGAACCCCGCTATCAATACAGCCGGGAATTAGATCCCATTGTTGGTGTATCCTTCACTGGTTTATTTGACTTCTTTGTTCATGCTTTTGGTACAGATTGGTTACGCTGGTGGGAAGCAGGAAGACCAGAAACCCCCCAAGGACTGATATTCAAACGTGGTGAACAAAAATATCTCAACTTCTGGAAAGATGTCGTCCAAAAAGTAGTGTGGGAATATTGCGATCGCCATCACATCAAACGCCCCAATCGTTGTACCACAGTTCAGCCAGCCGGCACCAAATCCCTCTTAACAGGAGCATCTCCTGGTTGGCATCCTCCCAAAGCCCAAAGATTCATCCGTCGGATTACCTTCGGTAAAAATGACCCTGTAGCCCTAGCCTGTATAGACTATGGTTACAACGTCATCCCGTCCCAATCTGACAAAGATAAAAACGGCAACTTACTTAATGATCCTTTTGATCCTCGGTGTACAGAATGGTTAGTAGAAATCCCCGTTGCTGTATCTTGGGCTGATTTACCCGGTGCTGATATCATTGATGTATCTCAGTTTTCCGTCTTAGCCCAATTAGATTTTGTGATGCAAGTCCAAAGTCATTACGTCACCCATAACACCTCAGCAACCCTAGAACTTCGTTCAGAGGAAGTTGAATTATTGGGAACACGCATCTATGAAGCTATCCAAAATGATGAAGGATATATTTCTGCTGCACTGTTAGCCCGGTTTGACGATTTGCAATCATTCCCCCGTTTACCCTTTGAACCCATAGATAAAGCCACTTATGAACGCTTATCGAAGGAAGTCAAAGTCAGACGCAGAACAGATGATTTCTGTGGGGCGCTAAGTCGTTACGATTTGGGAGAACTAGCAGAAGCAGGTCCTAGTGGTTGTGACTCTGATAAGTGTATGTTCCCAGAACAGCCACCCACATCATAAAATCCGTTTTCAAAGCCCCCTCACTCCCCCCGTAACGGGGGGAAGAAAAGGATAAACTTTTGATATTGGAGGGGGTTGGGGTTCTTACCTGCTATATGTTCTAAATTTTAGATTCAATCACATGAGTGGAGCTAATCCATTCCCCTTTGTCGCTATAGCTGCGAATTAACCGTTGACGTTCATTTTCTCTGACTAACCAACCAGCTTCCACAAAAAAAGGTTTTCTCAATTGCAATTGCAAAGGCACATTACTAGAAGTTCCATCAGGTAATAATAAAATCTGTCGAGTAATTCCCTCTGTCTCTGAGATGATTTTATTACCTTCTATCCTAGCTTTTGCCGTAATAATTTGAGATTGAAAAGATAATTTTTGTTCTAAATATCCATCACCTATTTTTTGAATTTCTAAAGAAGTAGCATAAGTTTCCGATGGTCTCAAGTCTGAATAAACTGTATGAGCTTTTCCTTGCCAATTACCAATTAACTGTTCTACCGTCAGTTGGGGACGTTCGTAAGCATCTGTAGCACTGCGAAATTCCCGAATCAGAGTTAAATTAGTAAAGTTGCCTTGTTGATCATATAATTGTACTAAACGCAACCGACGATCATCATCAACAAAGCCATATTCCGCACCAAATTCTGAAAAAGGTGCTAATTGCAATGTTCCTTTAGAAAAAGCTCCTGTGGCAAAAAAGATATTCTGTCTTCCTAAAGAACGATATTCTTGTTGATAATCCTGAATGGGAGAACTATCATAACCACTAGAATCAAAACGACGTAATCTAAAAAGTACGGCTTGATCATGATCATAAGCTTCTAAATTTAGAATACTCGGAGTAGAACCTAATATTTCACCTTCGGGGGATATTCTAGTAAATGACCCACGCCATTCACCTAAATTTTTGAGAAAGTTTTCCCAGTTGCTTGCCATAATTTAATTTTTAATTTAAATAGCTTATTTTAGTTAAATACTGACAGGAAATCAAGGTTAATGATGTCAGTGATAATTTAACCAATAATAACTATCATCCAGCCAGTAGTTGCTTCTTAGCTAGTATCTGTTAAGATTAATGAAGAATTAATAATTTTTAAGGCCAATACTTGGAGAGTCTAATGTTTATTACTGAATTATCGCCTCTATTTCAAGAACTTGCCCAGCATCCAGTTTCATTTTTGGGTGGGTTCGTTTCTGGTGTCCTCCGACTTAACCTAACGGAAGATCCTGTCAAAAGTTGGCTAGACAAAAAATGTTGTGGAAATAGTTCTAGCAGCCTTAGCACAGAGGCACAAAACGGCAAAGCTAATGGACCACAACAAATTACAATTGACTAAATCACTTAAGTTGTTAGTTATCTAAGTTGAGGCTGGTAATTGATAATTGGCAATTGTCAATTATCGCCTCATATAAAATTAAATTGTTTTAAATCATGCAATCTATAAGAGCAGCTAATCAGATATTGTAAAATAGCATACAGTGAAAAATGTAACAATCAGTTATTATATTAGGGATATGCGTATGTTCAGGCTAGTGGCATCTTCAATTGTAGATCAGGTATCCATCAAGGTTTATACCCTGCAATTCTTGTTGTCTCTAAATCAGATTTGCAAAGTTTCGGTTTTGCACCTGAATTATTCGCCCTTTGTTGAAAATTACGTGATACATAATGACTATTTACGTTGGAAATCTCTCCTACCAAGCCACCGAAGAAGACTTAAAAGCTGTATTTGCTGAATATGGTGAAGTCAAAAGAGTTGTTTTACCCACAGACCGCGAAACCGGAAGGCTGCGCGGCTTTGCTTTTGTTGATATGATACAAGATAGTGCAGAAGACAAAGCTATCACAGAATTAGATGGTGCAGAGTGGATGGGTCGTCAACTGAGAGTTAATAAAGCAAAACCACGAGAGGATGACCGACGAGGTAGTTGGGCTAAAAGGGATTTTTAACCAAACAAGGTTGGTAATGGGTAATGGGTAATGGGTAATGGGTAATTCGTAAAATCCTTACCTGTTCCCTGTTAGAAAGTTCCCTAACCAATAAGCTTACTCAAATTTATTCAAAAATTGAGCCGATACATCTAGGATATGTTATAGAATAATGACAGGTTACGAAATAGCTCTTAGTGCCAAAAATTATAAAGAAATAATTAAGAGTGCTGTTATCTATCGCAGTAATCATTCTGGAGTTAGAGCTAAGGATCACAATAGAATGAAAGTGATTCACAGAAATTTTTCAGCTTGGCACATTCACAAGTCTGGTCATTATACTAAACACGGTTGGGAGATGGACTTTTACGAAATTACCAAAAACCTAGATTTGTAGGGGTTTAGCACTGCTAAACCCCTACCCACAGAATCAAATAATTAAGCCGTGTTGAGTATAAGCAATAACTAGCTATATATCGTGGTATAACGGTACAATAAACGACCAGTTTACCATTGTGTAAGTTCAATGTTGCAGTCTGTGGGTGGGTGAAAATAACCGGAAAATTCTTGAGTAAGGATATTGCCAGAGACTTGTTTTGATGGTAGGGTGAGTTGAGCTTCTGTTTTTGAGAAAAAACCCCCAGAGGATGTTAGCCAGCTAGGGGAGTTTAGTTATCAGGGTGCATCTACCAATAAAATGTTCTCCAGTGCATAACGATCCTCCGGATAAATTTATTTTTAGCAAGTTTGTTGTGAGAAAAGAAAAAACCCCCAGAGGATGTTAGCCAGCTAGGGGAGTTTAGTTATCAGGGTGCATCTACCAGTTTAGTATTCTAGTGTTAACTGACAAGTTCCGGATAGCTAATAGAATATTTTCTCTAAAATCTACACCCATAAGGGTGCTAGAAACAAAAAAATCCCCAACTGGAAGTTAGCCAGCTAGGGAAGTTAGTTATCAGGGTGCATCTACTTGTTAAGTCTTCTACGGTTCTATGTGATATTCCGGAAAAAAATGGATATATGGCGATATGTGATGTGGTGCTAACTACAAAAAAGAAAAAACCCCCAGTGGTGTTAGCCAGCTAGGGGAAGTTAGTTATCAGGGTGCATCTACTTATTAACTCTTCTAGGGTTCTATGTGATATTCCGGAAAAAATGGATATATGGCGATATGTGATGTGGTGCTAACTACAAAAAGAAAAAACCCCCAGTGGTGTTAGACAGCTAGGGGAAGTTAGTTATCAGGGTGCATCTACTTATTAACTCTTCTAGGGTTCTATGTGATATTCCGGAAAAAAATGGATATATGGCGATATGTGA
>CAINGU010000056.1 GCA_903848645.1 uncultured cyanobacterium
GAATCAGAAAAAATGACTGAAAAAATGGCGTTTAAACTACAGCAACTCAGTTTAGTTTGTGGTACTGAAATACCTGACTTTAAGACATTTATGGGTTTAGCAGACAGTGAACCTGAGATGTGGAAAAGCAATCTTGAGTGGCTGGATAAGCTGACTAGGTAAACCCACAAATCAATTTATTAAATAAGTTATTAAACAACTTATTTAATAAAAGTAAATGTAACAGGATATTCAATGATGGCAGAAAATTACACACCCGATGAGTACGTTAACCCCAAGGATTTTGTGTCGGACTTATTGCCTCATTACAGCACCTTGATACTTGATGAGAATGCACCTGCAGGTAAGCAGCTAGAGTCCTTAATCAGAAGTTTTGTTTATTTACGTGAGGACAGTCTATACCCGATTATCACTAGCTATATGATGCTCAGTCAGAAGTGGTCTAAGGTGTGTCCTGTACTCTTTTGTTACGGTCTTCCTGGTACTGGTAAATCTACTTTATCTATACTCGCTGCATACCTGCACAATCAAGAATACACATTTTCGAGTAGCGATACTTTCCCTAGTATCAGAAATGCACTTGATACTTTGAGGTGGCTTGACGAGGGTAAAGAATACGAGCGTGATGGAGCTATTCTTTGCTGGGATAACTTAGGTGCTGATACCCTCAGACGTGACCCTCGTTTATATCAATTGTTGCTATTTGGGTATAACAGGAATACCGACAAAATGATGATTGCTAATAGTGACGGTACTAACAAAGTATTTCATGTATTTTGCCCAAAGATATTGTCATCGGTTGAACCATTGCATCTTGACCCAGAATTCCAAGAACTGCATAGGCGTTTTCTAGTTATCCATCATCAAAAAAATGAAGATGCACAACTAGAAAGTTTGAGCGATTATGACTTTAGTAATTTTCCTAAGTTGTTTTTTGATTTCTGGCATTATAAGCAAAATTGTCTCACTTATGTTGCTACGAGAACTTCAATAAGCAGACGTAAATGGAGTATCTCAGAAACCAGGAAAACAGTGAGTATCGACTTAGCTACGATTCACAGTTTAATTTATCAAGTGTCAACTGATGAGTCTATATCTTTGCTTTCTAGCTACTGGACAGAACTTGATTCTAAGACACACGGTAAACCAAATCTAGAGGTGTTTTTGGAGCAATTCATGACTCTTGAATTTGTGAAACTTGATGCAATGAATATCAAGTATTTGCAGCCAATGGTTGTCAGTGATTACATCAAAAGTCTAGTCACTCAAAGCAGAATAGATGTCATTGAAGCTAGAAGCTGTAAGACCGTGATGGGAAAACTTGGTTATGTTCTCAAGCCACAAGGCTGGATGAGAGTATAGCTATTCAGTAATTTGTTTAATAACTTGTTTAATAACTTTAACCAAGGAACATATCGTGCATAGCCATCAAGTTATTATTTCACTGCCAAAAAGTGAAGCAGAAGCTTTTATTGCAACACTTCAAAAGCTAAAAAGAATGCACAGCGTTTACTTATTTGAGGTTGCAACTGACAAGGAATTAAAGTTGTTGACTCGTATAGAGGATAGCTTGCAAGCACAGATTAAAAATTTGGAATACTTTGGGTAACTAAACTTATGAACAAGGCAATCAGAACCACTATCCAGCTATCTGGGATTGAATTAGAGGTATTTAGAGTAGCTAACAATGGCAACGATAGTGACTACGTAATGAGTCAATCTCAAGTAGCTCATGCCATTGAAACTTACGAAAAATCAGTTCGACAGTTTTTGGGACAAAAACAGCTAGAAGGTAAGCTAGGTAATGGTTATACGCTCGTCATTTCCACTGAAATTGAACCAAATAAACAGGGCAAACGCGGTCAAAGCAGAATAAAACCTATGCCTATCAATCTAGCTTCTGAATTCTGGACTGAACAGGCATTTAAGGGAAACAAACTAGCACAAAGTTTAGTATTTGCTTGTGTGCAAGAGGCACTTAAACGCAGGTGTGATAATGCTTTTGATGTTGCTAAGTCCACTGAGCAATATGAAGAGGAAAGTATCACAGATAGGAAGACATGGATAGAGTCTAGGAGCTTCCTAAAAGATGCCCACGCTAGTTTTACTAATTGTTGTCTATACAACGGCTTTAATGCTGCTATAGCTCACGATGAGATTACTAAACAAGTGTGTGGCAA